>JABAQN010000039.1 GCA_019187495.1 Steroidobacteraceae bacterium | reverse complement strand
GAACAGCACCGAGGGAGACTTGCCGAGCACGTTGACGGGCACGTTCAGGCGGCCGCGATGCGCCATGCCGATGACGCACTCTTCGACTCCCGAGCTGCCGCAGTTGCGGATCAGGTCGTCGAGCAACGGGATCAGAGCATCGCCGCCCTCGAGCGAGAAGCGCTTCTGGCCGACGTACTTGGTGTGCAGGTAGCGCTCGAGGCCTTCGGCCGCCGTCAGCTGCCAGAGGATGTTCTTTTTCTCCCCGGTGCTGAACCTGCCGAGCATGCGCCCCGACTGGAATTCGTCCTGCAGCCACAGGCGCTGTTCGGTATCCGATACGTGCGCGAACTCCGCACCGATCGGGCCGCCGTAGATGTGGCGCAGCTGCGCGACGATTTCGCGCAGCGGCAGGCGCGCGGCGATCGACCCGCTGCGGCTGCCCGTGAAGAATTCGGTGTCGAGGTCGGCATCCGACAGGCCGAAGTAGCCGAGCTCGAGTACGCGCGGCAACGGCCGCTGCACGAGCCCGAGCGGATCGAGCGCCGCGACCAGGTGGCCGCGGTTCGCCCAGACCTGCACGAGGCGCGCCACCGCGCCCTGCTTCGCGCTCTCGAGGCTCGCGCCTTCGACGGGCGCCGCGGCGAGGGCCGGCTCGCGCGCACGCTGCGCGATCGCGGCGACGATCGCCGTGTGCGACTGCTCGCCGTGCCTCCCGGGGCCGAGCTGCGCGAACCAGTCGCGCCAGTGCGCCTCGACGCTCGCGGGATCACGCAGGTACTGGTCGTACAGGGCCTCGACGTACGCGGCATTGCCGCCATACAACGGGGTGGTAGCGAGCTGGTCCGACAGGCTCTTGTTCACTCGGCGAAAATGGCTGCCAAAAGAGCAGATCAGTTTAGCCGATCGACCCCAGACGGTCGAGCAGCCACAGCTCGTAGCCGACCAGCGCCGCATACCCCGCCGCGGCCACGTAGAGCAGCGCGCCGGCCGGGAAGACGCCGAATGCGCGGATGCGCACGAGGATCGTGAGCACGATCACGCCGCAGGCCGTGCACAGGAGCTTCCAGAACGCGAACGCGCGTCCCGACCCCCGCACGAGTGGCGCCATCACGGGATTCATTTCGGTCGCGCCGTGCTGCACGAGCGTGAGCGTGAGGAACGCATCGGCACACGACAGCAGCAGGATCACGAGCGCCACCGCGAGCCACTGCGGGTGATGGCGGTCGACGGCCGCGAGCGCGCGGTCGTCCCGCCGCCTTGGACCCTGGCGCCGCGACGAGCGCTGGCTGCCCGCGAACAGGCCGTGCAGCGTGCGTTGCCTGCGATCGGTGCCGTTGCGACGGCGTTCGGCGGCGTGCGGCCCGTCGTTGCTCATGAACTGCCGATTCTAGCGGCGCCGGCACTTGGCCGCTTCGGCCAGACTGTGAGCGCGATCACACTGCAAAACGGCACCTTAGTAAGATGGTGGCACCATGGGCGCGATCGATCTCACGGGTCTCGCGGCGGCGCTCGGCATCGGCCTCCTGATCGGTGTCGAACGCGAGCGCGCGCACGCCGGTTTCAGCACGCCGGCGGGTGTGCGCACCTTCGCGCTGGTCGCGCTGCTCGGCGCGCTGGCGGCGATGTACGAATCGCTGCCGACGCTGCTGGTCTTCGCCGCGATCGTCGCGGCCTTCGCGGCGATCGCGTTTCGCAGGCTGGATGACGAGCACCCGGGCCTCACGACCGAGATTGCACTCATCGTGACCTACGTGCTCGGCGCGCTCGCCATGAGCCGTGCCGAACTCGCCGCCGCGCTCGCGGTGCTGGTCACGATCCTGCTGCTGTCGAGATCGCGCCTGCACGAGTTCGTGCGACACCGCCTCAGCGAGCAGGAAGTGGCCGACGGCCTGACGCTGGCTGCCGCCGCGCTGATCGTCCTGCCGCTCCTTCCGGACCGGACCATTGATCCCTGGGACACGCTGAACCTTCGGCTCGTGTTCATGCTCGCGGTGCTGGTCATGGCGATCGATGCGGTCGGCTACATCGCGCTTCGCATGCTCGGCCCGCGCCGCGGGTTGCCGCTCGCCGGCTTCCTCGGCGGCTTCGTCTCGAGCGCCGCGACCCACAACGCGATGGCCGCGCGCGCCCGCAGCGCGCCGGCTACCGCCCACGCCGCCGTCGCCGGCGCCGCGCTCTCCTCGATCGCCACGGTCCTGAAGCTCGTCGCCGTGCTCGCGCTCACGAGCCTGCCGCTGCTTCAGGCGATGGCGCTGCCACTCGCGCTCGCGGGAGGCGTGGCGGTGCTCTATGGCGCATTCTTCCTTCGCCAAAGCGTAGGCTCCGACCACGCCATCGCGCCCGGCCATGCCTTCAGCCTGAAGAGCGCCGCCGGTTTCGCGCTCGTGATGGCCGTCGTGATCGCGGGGTCCGCGCTGCTCGTGCACGGCCTCGGTCCCGCGGGGGCGCTCGTCGGCGCGACGCTCGCCGGCTTCGCCAACGCCCAGGCCGGCGTCGTTTCGGCCGGCGCCCTCTACCTGAACGGCGACATCGACCTGCACATCGCGGGCCTCGCCGTGCTCGCGACCTTTACCGCGAACACGCTCACCAAGGGTGGCATCTCGATCTGGGTGGGCGGCTGGCCTTTTGCCCTGAAACTCATCCCGGGCCTCGTCCTGATGGTGGCCGCAGGCTGGGCGGGACTGTTGCTGAAAAGCATCTGACGCGCCGAAGCTGTCTTCAAGTTGTATATTTGTCGCCGACGACCGGCGCATGCCACAACCAATGCCGGGGGGGGGGGGAGCGACCATGAGAAGCGCATACAGGGGTCTTCATCTCGCCGCGATCGCATGGGCGGGCCTCGCCGCGGCAGGCTACGGGGCGCTCGCCGCCGCGCAGACCCAGGCCGAGGGCGGCAAGGTCGTCCAGGGACTGGAAGAGGTCACCGTCACGGCGCAGCGACGCGAAGAGAGCGAACAATCCGTTCCGCTCGCGATCACCGCGCTCTCCGCCGACATGCTCGAGCGCCAGCAGATCCGCAACATCGCGCAGCTCGACCAGGTCGTGCCGAATATCGTGATGAACCCGAACACCGGCACGAGCAGCGCTTCCAAGATCTTCCTGCGCGGCGTCGGCGAGGACGAGTCGTTCTTCACGGCCGACACGCCGGTCGGCATCTACATCGACGATGTGTACATCGCCCGCCAGACCGGTGCGATGTTCGACCTGTTCGACATCGAGCGCCTCGAAGTGCTGCGCGGCCCGCAGGGCACGCTGTACGGCAGGAATACCTCGGCCGGCGCGCTCAAGCTGATCTCCAAGAAACCGGAACTCGGCGAGTATCGCGGCCAGGCGGAGCTGACGATCGGCAGCTACGAGCGGTTCGACGTGCGCGCCACCGGCAACGTGCCGCTCGGCGACAAGGTCGCGCTGCAGGGCGCGGCGCTCATGCGCACGCGCGACGGCTACACGCGCAACGCAGTCGACGGGAAGTTCGTCAACGACCAGGACGTGAAGGGTGCACGCCTGTCGCTGCTCGCCGAACCGGGCGATCGCTTCCACGCGCTGCTGACCGCGGACTACATCCGCGAGCGCTCGACGCCGGGCTACGCCGTGCCGCTCACCCTCGATGCGCTGCGTGATCCGCTGCGCAATCCCGTCCCCCGCACCGGCAGCTTCTGGACGACGAATTCGGACATCGTCGATCCGAAGAACGACCTCGACCAGTGGGGCCTCGCGGCCACGCTCGAGTTCAGGGTGGCGGACAACCTGACGCTGAAGTCGATCAGCGCGTATCGCACGCTCGACAACCTCCTGTACCTGGATGCCGACGGCGATACATTGCTGCCGCCGCCGTCGATCACCGGCCGTTTCCACCTGTTCCAGGACCAGGAGCAATACCAGGCGAGCCAGGAACTGCAGGCGCTCGGCAGCCTGTTGGACGGCCGCCTGCAGTACGTCGCCGGCCTCTATTATTTCCGGGAAAACAACCAGCAGGACACACGTTCCGTGGTTGGCCTGCCGGCCTTCATCAACGTGCCGATCTCGCTCTCCGGGCGCTTCGACCTGACCAGCATCGCGCGCGAGGAGATGACGACGGACTCGTACGCCGCGTTCGCGAGCGGCACTTACGGCATCACGGACCGGCTGTCGCTGACGGCCGGCCTGCGGTACACCCGGGAGAGCAAGGACTTCACGAACCACGTGCTGCTGCCGAACGGCACCCAGCAAGTGGTGTGCATCAACGGGACCGGCGCGGCCCCGGTACAGGCTGCCGCGGCGCCCTGCACGCCGGCGCAGCTCGCGCTCGGCTATTTCACGTTCACGAACCAGAGCGCGTTCGACAAAACCTGGGACGACGTGACGCCACGCGTCGTGCTCGACTACCACCTCACGGACTCGGCGCTCGTGTACCTCTCGGCCGCAAAGGGCTTCAAGGGCGGTACGACATCGGGGCGCGACACCGCGGCGCTGCGCAACCTGAACCGCATCGTCGGCGATCCCGAGACCAACTGGAGTTACGAAGCGGGCCTCAAGGCCGACTGGCTGGGCCGGCGCCTGCGCACCAACGCGGCCGTGTTCCACAACGAATACGACGGCCTGCAATATGGCGTCACGGCACCGGACGGCGGCTTCGGCCGCATCAATGCGGGCAATGCGACGATCGAGGGCCTCGAGCTCGAGGTCACGGCCGTACCGGTGGAGGGCCTCGAACTGAACGGCGCGCTCGGGCTGCAGGACAGCGAGTACACGAAGTGGACCGCGGCGCTCTCGACCTGCGCGGCGCAGGGCCTCACCACCGTCGATCAATACCTCAAGCTGCCGCTCAAGCAGTCGCCGAAGTGGAGCTATCGCCTCGGCGCCAATTATTCCCACGACCTGGGCGGGCGCGGCGTGGTGTCGCTCGGCGCTGACTACTCGGCCAAGGACAAGCACTACAACAACGTGTGTGCCAGCCCGGGGATCGCGGTGCAGGATTACGAATTCCTGAATGCGCAGCTGCGCTGGGAAAGCGCGTCCGGGAAGCTCCTCGTCACGCTCGCGGGGACGAACCTGACCGACTCCGAAGTGTTCAATGGCGGCTTCGACTTCGGCCGCTCGCTCGGATTTTCGGATGGCTACCTGTATCCGCCGCGCATGTGGTCGCTGTCGGCCCGCTACGGCTTCTGAAGGAAACCTGGTGCCGGGTTTTCGGTTGTTCGGTTATTTTCTGATGGAAAATAACCGAACAACCGAAAACCCGGCACCATTCCTGTTCTACTATGCGCGGATGAAACCCGTCGCATACCTGTCCCTCGGTGCTGCGCTGCTGCTGGCCGCCTGCGCGCAGAAGTCCCCCACCTTCGACCCCTACCGCCTTTCCACGGAAGTGAAGGCGCTCTCGTCCGACGCCTTTGAAGGGCGCGCACCGGACACACCCGGCGAGATCAAGACGGTCGAGTACATCACGCGCGAGTTCACGGATGCGGGCCTCTCGCCGGGCGGCGATTTGAAGGACGGCCAACGTACCTGGACGCAGGCCGTGCCGCTCGGGCGCTTCGAAATCACGGGTCCCGTGAAAATCTCCGTTTCGATCGGCAAGGAATCCCTGCCGCTCGCCCAGGGCGAGCAAATCGCCGTGCGCGCGGCGATGACCGGCGCGACGGCCGTCAAGGTCGACAACGTGCCGCTCGTCTTCGTCGGCTACGGTGTCACGGCGCCCGAGAGGCAGTGGGACGATTACAAGGGCGTCGACCTCAAGGGCAAGATCGGCATCGTGCTCGTCAATGATCCGGACTTCGAGACCGGCCAGGGCGATTTTGGCGGCAAGGCCATGACGTATTACGGCCGCTGGACCTACAAGTACGAAGAAGCGGCGCGTCGCGGCGCCGTCGGCATGCTGGTCGTGCACGAGACCGGGCCGGCCTCCTATGGATGGGAAACCGTCAGGAACTCGAACACCAACACGATGTTCGACATCGTGCGCGCGAACCCCGCCGAAGCACACCCGCAGATCGAGGGCTGGATCCAGCGCGACGTCGCGGTCGACCTGTTCCGCCGCGCGGGCCTCGATTTCGAGGCATTGAAGAAGGAGGCGCAGACCCGGGACTTCAAGCCGGTCGAACTGAAGGGCGAGGGTTTCAACGCGGACTACGCCGTGTCTTCGCAGGTGATCACGTCACACAACGTGGTCGGCCGGATCGAAGGCACGAAGCGCCCGAATGAAACGGTGATCTTCAGCGGCCATTGGGACCACCTCGGCATCGGCGCACCCGATGCGCGCGGCGACCGCATCAACAACGGTGCCGTCGACAACGCCACCGGCATCGCCGCGCTGATCGAACTCGGCCGCGCATTCGCGCACGCGAAACGCCCGGACCGCTCCGTCGTGTTCCTGGCGCTGACCGCCGAAGAGAAAGGTCTGCTCGGCTCGGAGTACTACGCCGCGAATCCGCTCTATCCGCTCGCAACGACCGTGGCCGTGATCAACGTGGACGCGCTGAGCCCCTGGGGTCCGACGCGCGACTTCTCGATTTCGGGCAGCGCGAAACTCGACCTGCTCGACATGCTGGTCACGGACGCCAGGGCGTGGAACCGCACCTACTCACCGGATGCGAAGCCCGAGGCGGGCCTCTTCTTCCGCTCCGACCACTTCCCGTTCGCGAAGCGGGGCGTGCCCGCGGTGTCGTTCGATTCCGGCGAGAACTGGGTCGACGGTGGTCTCGCGGCCGGGAAGGCCGCGGCGGAGGATTACACCGAGCATCGCTATCACCAGCCGGCGGATGAATGGAACGCCAAGTGGCCGTTCACGGGCATGGTGCGGGACCTCGAGTTGATCTACAAAGTCGGCTCCGATCTCGCGCGTTCGGATCAATGGCCCAACTGGGCGCCAGGCTCCGAATTTCGTGCGGCGCGCGATGCGACCGCGGGTGAGCGACGCTAGGCGGGCGGCTCATCCCGCAACGACGCGCCCCGTGCCGCGGGCGTCACGCTCCGCGGCACGGGGAAGCCACTGTCAGTTGCGCGTCTGCGCATCGTGCTTCTGGCGATAGATCCGCGCGCTCTGCTTGTCGGCCTTCCACTCGAGCCGCGCGCGCTCGCGCGCGGTCACGTCCCCATCGGCCTTCGCGTGCCGTTCCATTTTCCGCAGCTGCACCTGGCCGTGCACGAGGCGGTGCGCTTCGGGACGCGTGAGCTCACCCGACTTCATGCCCTGCTCGATGCGCTCGCGCTGATGGTGCTCGCGCTTGTCGAGCCGCGGGGTCCCATCGGCCAGCGCGACGCCGGAGAGCAGCATCGACAGCGCGACCGCGGCGGCTGAAATGACAGTGGTTCGTTTCGACATGGACAGGCTCCTTCGTGGTCTCTGCGACGAACAACGCGACGGGCCGGGCGCGGTTGACCGGCCCGGACCGTAGACTGCCCGGATGCGAAGCTTCGTTATGACAGGGGCGGCCCTGCTCCTTGCCTGCACATCCAGACCGGCCCTGCAAACCGTGAACGACATCACGCCGCTGGTGCGCGCCGAGCGTGCCTTTGCGGCGGAGACGGCCGCGCATGGCTGGAACGCAGGCGTACGCGCGTTCGCGGCCAGCGACGCCGTGATCGCGAACCCGCTGCCCGTCAGCGCGCTCGCGAGCCTCGACCCCGCGCAAGACACGCCGGCAGGCTCGCCACTGCAATGGCGCCCCGCGTTCGCAGGAATGGCGCGCTCCGGTGACCTCGGGTTCACGAGCGGGCCGTATTTCCTGCGTGACAAGGGCTACGTCGGCCACTACTTCACCGTGTGGAGGCGCGATCCGGACGGCCGCTGGAAATGGATCTTCGACGGTGGCGTGAACGTGCGCGATGACGCGCCGCAGGCAGCGGACGCCGCGGTGACATCACTGCCGCCCTCATCGCCGGCCGGCGATGGAACCACCGCGCTCACGGTCGTGCGCAGCCTCGAAGCGGAACTCGCCGCGGCCGCGGGGACGGATGCCGCAAGCGCCCTGTTACCGCGTATTGCGGTGGATGCGCGAGTCAACCGCGCGGCGTCGACGCGGGCCGAAGGCCGGCAGGCGGCGAAGGTCCTGCTCGCGAGGCATACGTCGGCAATACGCTTCGCGCCCGCGAACCTGGTTGCGTCGCAGGCGGGCGATCTCGTCTTCGCTTACGGCCGTGCCGACTGGAACGATGACGGCGATCGTGTCGGCTCTTATGCGCGCATCTGGCAGTTGCGACGCGACGGCTGGTGGGTCGTCTACGACCAGCTCGTCCCGCCTCGCTGAGACGAGACTCAGCGGGCGCGCGACGCGTCGCGGATCGCCTTGAACTCTGAACCCGGGCGCCATTCGGGCCAGCGCCTGGAATTCGCGAGCGCCGCACCGATCGTGTGGAAGAGCTCGACGTCCTGCGCCGCGCCGCGCAGGTCCCAGTCCGCGCTCCAGCGGTCGCAGGGCTGGTGATAGCACTTCATGTAACCCTCGAGCCAGCGGTTGCCCGCCTCACGGCCGCCATCGACGAGGTCGGCGCCGCCGCTCATCGCCATCAGCAGCAGTACCGGCACGCCCTGCTTCGCGAGCGGGAAGTGGTCGGCGCGGTAGAAAAGCCCGCGCTCCGGCAGCGCCTCGGGCGTCACGACGCGCCCCTGCGCCGCGGCCGCGCGCGCGAGATCGTCCTCGAGATCGCTCTGCCCCTCGCCGACCAGCAGCACGTCGCGCGCAGGACCTGCGGTCTGCAGGATATCGAGCGTCAGGTTCGCGACGGTCTTCGCGAGCGGAAACAGGGGATGCTCGGCATACGCCATCGATCCGAGGAGCCCGCGCTCCTCCGCGGTCCAGAGCGCAAACACGAGCGTACGCTGCGGTCGCGGCGCGGCAGCGAACACGCGTGCGAGCTCGAGCACGCCGGCCGTGCCGAGCGCGTCGTCGTTGGCACCCGACCGGACCTTGCGCCCCGCTGCATCCGGCGCACCGACCCCATACGCATCCCAGTGCGCGGCGAACATCACGACCTCGTCCGGATGCGCCGTGCCGGTGAGCTTCGCGAGCACGTTCCGGCTCACGGTCTTCACGATCGAGACCGGCGCATCGACCGTGAGCGCCGCGTGCATTGCGACGGGCCGGAAATCGCTCCGGCGCGCCTTCACCCGCAGCGCATCGAGATCGAGCCCCGCATCGCTAAACAGCGCATTCGCGAAGTCGTGCGCGAGCCAGCCGCGCAGCGCGAGCTGCGAGGCGGGATCGCGGCTTGCGAGATCGTAGCTTTCCCCCGCCGATGCAATCACGGTCTGCCAGCCGTAGCCGGCGCCGTCGGTGTCGTGCACGATCAGTGCGCCGATCGCGCCGCGTCGCGCGGCCTCTTCATATTTGTAGATCCAGCGACCGTAGTACGTCATGCGCCGGCCGCCGAAGACCCCGGCGACCGCTTCGCCCGCCGCCGCGTGGAAGTCGGGATCATTCACCAGCATCACCGCCACCTTGCCGTGCAGGTCGACGCCCTTGTAATCGTCCCACTGCCGCTCGGGCGCCGTGACGCCGTAGCCGACGAACACCAGCGGCACTTCACGCACATCGATCCGCGGCGCGTCCCGCACGGTGGTCAGGTAGATCCCGGCCGCCTGTTGCAGCGCTCGCGCATGGCCGCCGACCGTGAACCTGATCGCGCGCGCCGAGCCGAGTTGCGTGCGGATGAGCGGCACCGCCTGGGTCCAGCCACCACGCTCGCCGGCCGGTTCGAGGCCGAGCTTGCGAAACGAGTCGATGAGGTAGTCGACAGTCTTCGATTCACCGGCAGTACCGGGAGCCCGGCCCTGGAATTCGTCGGAGGCGAGTTGCTGCACGATGCTGGACAGCCGCGCAGGTTCGATGACCGGCGAGCCGGCTTGCGGCGCGGCGTGGCCTGCGCCCGCGAGGAGCATCGCCGTGGCACCGAGGGTCAGCAGCATTTTCAATGACATGACCGGATTCTAACCCCGCCCGGGGCGCCTCCCCGTTTCAGGGTGACAGTGACCACACGATCCCGGAGCCCATCATGCACCCGCGCCCAATGCCTCGCTTCCGATGCACCGCAATCCTGCTGTGGTGTATCGCGGCGGCCTGTGCCGCCACTGCGCACGCAGGCAGCCGCGTCGCGCAAGTCGAAGTCCACGATCGCACGGCCGGCGAGCCCCTGGCCGTCTACCGCAAGTTCGGCGAACGCTGGATCGTCGGCGAACGCGGCCACGAGTACACCATCCGCGTGCGCAACGACTCGAATGCGCGCGTGCTCGCCGTGATCAGCGTGGACGGCGTGAACGCGGTCACTGGCCAGACCGCCTCGCCCTCGCAGTCCGGATACGTGATCGAACCCGGCGAATACGTCACGGTCGAAGGCTGGCGCAAGAGCCTCGAGCGCACCGCCGCGTTCGTGTTCACGACACCTTCCCGGGCGTACGCTGCGCGCACCCATCGCCCGGACAACATCGGCGTGATCGGCGTTGCCCTGTTTCGCGAACGCGAGCGCTACCGGGTCGCCGCACCGGCGGCGGAAACGGGCGATGCGCAGGCGGCACAGCGCAGCGCCGCGAAGTCCGCCGGCCCCGCCGCGCCCTCGCTCGGCACCGGGCACGGTCGCAGCGAGTACTCGCCGGCGCAGTGGACCGCCTTCGAACGGGAGAGCGACACGCCGTCGCAGGTCGTCGTCCTGCGTTACGAGAGCCGCGACTCGCTGATGGCAATGGGCGTATTGCCGCGGGAGCGCGTGCCGCGGCGCGACAGACCGGATCCCTTTCCGGCGGCCTTCGGCTTCGTGCCGGATCCGTAACCGGGCGCCAGGATCAACCTCGATGTCAATTGCGGCGGCCATTGTCGCGGCGACTACCCGGTCCCATACTGCCCCGCGCATGCAGGGACGCGACCGTCACGCCCCGGACTCGGACGAAGCGATGATGCACGCGTGGCAGTCCGGCGACATGGCAGCCTTCGATCGGCTGTACGAGCGGCATCGCGGCGGCGTCTTCCGCTATTTCCTCCGGCAATGCGGCGTGCACGCCGTCGCCGAGGAACTGCACCACGACGTCTGGCTCAAGGCGATCGCCGCACGCGATCGCTGGCGTCCCGAGGCGCGCGTCTCGACCTGGCTTTTTACCATCGCCCGCCACCGGCTGATCGATCACTGGCGTGCCAACGCGCCGCACCGACTCGAGGCGCTGGACGAGGCGGAACACGCCGCCCCGGCGGCCTTCGATCCACAGGCGAACGCGGCCGATGCGCAGCAGCATGCGCGGCTCGCCGCCGCACTCGGCGCATTGCCGGAGGTGCAGCGCGACGCCTTCCTGCTGCACGTCGAGGGCGGCCTCGCACTCGGCGAGATCGCGCGTCTCACCGGCACGCTGCCCGAAACCGTCAAGAGCCGCCTGCGCTATGCCTACGCGCGCCTGCGCGAATTGCTGGGAGACCTCGAGTGAGCACGCCGGACATCGACCCCCGACTCGACCGGCGCTGGCGCGAGTTGTCGTCGGAACTGCCCTCGCCTGCCACCGACGATTCCATTCGCGCGGCGGCGCGGCGCGTTCGGCATCGCCCGTTGTGGCAGCGCTATGCGCCGCTTGCGGCGGCTGCTTCAGTCGGCGTGATCGCATTCCTGGTCGCGCGTCAGAGCCCGTCGCCCGCGCCGATCGCCGCGCCAGTTGCCGCCCCTGTCGCGACTCCGGTCGCGGCTCCAGTCGCGGCACCGATCGCTGCCCCCGCTGCCGAGGCGGTCGCGCCCGCGATGACGCCCGCGGCGGCGCCTGTTGCGCAACCCGCGCAGCAGACCGAAGCGCCACCCGCGGGGCGCGCGCGCATCGATGCCGCACGCACCACGCCGGCCGCGGTCGTCGCGCCGGCGCCGAACGCCGCACCCCTCGCCGCCAGGAAATCGGCCGTTGCCGTCGAACGCGAGCGGCCTGCGGCGCGCGCCGAAGCGTCCCTGCGCGACGGCGCAGCATCTGAAGGTGTCGAAGCGCTGCCGCCAAAGCTCGGTGACCTCGTGAAGGCCGACGCGGCCAGGCGGCGCGGCGTCGATCCGGCGAGCGTCACGATCGGAAGTGTCGAAGCCGTCACCTGGTCCGATGGCGCGCTCGGCTGTCGTACGAGCGGTGAAATGGCCATCCAGGTGCTGACACCTGGCTATCGCGTGATCGTCGTGGCGGGCGGCGAGGAGCTCGAGTATCACACCGACCAGCGCGAGAGGATTCGCTTCTGCCCGCGCATCGGCGCCACGCGTTAGCGCGGGCGCGGCGGCGCGAGGCGTCGCAGCTGCGCGAGCAGCGCATCGGGCGACACGGGTTCGCCGAGGAACTCCCGCAGCAGCGAGGGTGTATCGCGCTCGGAGCCGCTACGCAGCAGCGCGTCCGACAGCCAGCCGTACCAGCGTGGGTTGCCGGCATCGAACGACCCGATCGACGCACGCGTGCGCGCCCGCAGCGCCGCGGTGACGATGGCGCCGAGCCCGTAATTCACCATGTACCCCGGCTCGTCCACGAGCTGCACACGCATCGACCACCACGCCAGCTCCGGATGCGGCGCGATTCGCAGGTAATGGCTCGTGATCGCGGTCCACACGACATTCGGATCCTGACGTGGCTCGCGCAGCATCCGGCACTCGAACAGCGCCCACGCCACATCGAGCATCACCGTGCCGTAAAGCGATCGCAGCGAATCACGCACCGGCGCCGCCGCGCCGAGATAGCGCCGCTGCCACGCCGGCTCGAAGAGGCTCCAGGACGGCACGTCGGCGAACGCCTCGACGAACAGCGTGTCGTTCCAGTCGACGTAGACGGGACGATTGCGCATCGCGAGGAGTTGTGCGGCGTGGCCGCTCTCGTGGACGAGCTCGTTCAATGCGCCGAGGGAACCCTGTTGGTAGCTCGCGAGCACCCGCGCGACGGTGGGTTCCCAGCGGCCATTGCGTGAGCGGCCGTGCACGAGGAAGTCGGTATATGCGACCGACGACTTGCCGCTCCGCGGCACGAGGTCGTAATAAACACCGGGTGTATCGAGATCGACACCGAGATCACGGAAGAAGCGCAGATCGATCGGCAGCAGGGATGCGAGCGGAATGTGCGGCGACAGCGCCCGGTCCGCGGCGCCGATCGTGAAGCGATAGTCCCAGGGCTCGACCATCGGCCCGTCGTTCACGGCGCGCCAGGCGTCGAGGATCCGCACGAGCCAGGCCTCGGCCGTCGCACGATCGGTGCCGACCGTGCGCGCCGCCGCATCGATCGGCGACTCCTGCGTGCGAGCGGCCGCGAGCGCAACCAGGCGCCGGTAGGGACTGTCCGCCGAGCCGTCGTCATTGACCGCTCGCCACAACGGCACGAACGCGCGGAAGAGCGCCTCGCGGCGCCCGGGATCTGCGATCACGTGCAGTTGCGAGAGTGCGGAGGCGCGATCGATGGTGCCGCCTTCGAACTCGAGGCGGTTGCCGATTTCGGTGAAGCACGCCACCAGTGCCTGCGCGAGCGCGGCGTAAGCGGAATCGCCGCGTCTCGCGTCCCGGCAACGAGCCGCGCCGGGACCGGGCGCCGACGGCGCCTCGAATGCCGCGAGGCCCTCGCGCATGCGCGCAACGACGCGCGCATCGCCGGGCGACAGCCCGGCCTCCGGCAACGCCGCAAGTTCATCGACCAGGCGGCGGTGCGCGCGGTCGAACTCGCCCTGCCACTCGGCGCGATCACGTCCGCGGTAACCCGGAAAGAGGCCCGAATCGATCGCACCGAGCACGCCGAATGCATCCCGGGCGTCCGCGAAGGTCGCCTCCGCGTCCGCGACGGCGCGCGCCCCTTCGTCGACCGGCGCACTCCCCGCGAGCACGCAGGCAGGCCATAAAAGGCTCACCGCAAACCGCCTCGGCATCCGGGCTCCCGTGGTGACAAGGATCCGGCCTGAAGCTTAATCGGAATCCGGGCGCGGGCGCGCCCTTCACGCGCGGCGGGCGGGCCTCAGAACGATTCGATCTTCGCGAGCGACTCCTCCATCCAGCCGCACGCCTCGACATAGGCTGCGTTGATCGCCGCGAGCGACAGGTCACGGAAGTGCGCGCGGCTCCATGCCGCCTGCTCGACCGCATCGATGCAATCGAGCGCCGCGCCAAGGTCGCCCGAACGGTCGAGGAGCGCGCCGCGCACATCCGCGCCGAGTGGCAGCGACTCGACTGTCGCACCGAGGTCTTCGCCGAGCATCGCGGGCATCAGCGACAGGAGCCCGACCATGAAGAACGCGCCGCCCTCGGCGAGCCGGGCCTGCTCCGCGAGCAGCTCGCACATGCGCGCGCGGTGCAGGGCGCTGCGGATCAGCTCGACCGGCCGGCCGCGAAGCCGGGACAGCGTGATCAGCGAAACGATGCGGACCAGGGCATCGCGCCCGAGGGCAACGATCGCCTGCGAAAGGGTCGAAACGCGATGCGTCGCATAGAACGATGCGGTTTGCACCGCGCGCAACAACCGGTAGCTGAGGCCCGCATCCGAGGCGATCAGCTGCTCGACTTCGCGTCGCTTCCAGTCCATGCCCTGGAGTGCCGCGAGCAGCTGGAATGCGGCGAACCCGTCGACCGCGATTCGCCGCCCGTAGAAGTTCTCCGGCCGGTGCAGGAAGAAGCCCTGGAAGAGCTGGATGCCGGCATCTCGGCAGGTCACGAACTGGGCGCGCGACTCGACTTTCTCGGCGATGCAGGTGAGGCCGCGCGCGAGCATCGGCTGTGCGCACTGCGCCGCCTCCTCCGCCGACATGCCGTCGAGATCGAGCTTGACGATATCGGCATGCTCGAGCAGCAGCGGATCGCCGCGCCCCGGCACGTAATCGTCGATCGCGATGCGGTAGCCGCGGGCGCGATACGCGGCGAGTGCCTCGATCACGACTGGCGTGCCGCGCACCGACTCGAGCACCTCGATCACCAGGCGATCCGGCGGCGCTGCGAGTGGCGCGTCGCCCTCGAGCAGGCCCTCGGGAAAGTTCACGTACATGGGTCGATCGCCGACCAGCTGTTCGAGCCCGAGTTCGAGGATGGCATCGACGAGCACCGACGCCGTGGCCGCGGGCGGATCGATGTCGGTCGCCATGGCCGCGCCGTAGACGCCGCGATACAGCAGCTCGTAGGCAACCACGCCCATCTGCGCATCGACGATCGGTTGGCGCGCAACGAGCGCCTGCACCGCAGGCCGCCCGGAGACCGCCGCATCCAGTTTGGTCAAGACAGCCCTCGGAGAACCGGCCAGCCTGTCCGCTATCGGCGAGGAGGCCGCTCACCTGAGGGCGCGCAGTGTGAGGCCGCGCACACAATCGAATGGTGCCGGGTTTTCGGTTGTTCGGTTATTGGCGGCGCTTCGCGCGCCAATAACCGAACAACCGAAAACCCGGCACCAAGTCTCAACTGGCGCCCCCGGCCGGAGTTGAACCGACGACCTACCGCTTAGGAGGCGGTCGCTCTATCCACTGAGCTACGGGGGCGCGCGGCGCGCATCTTAACAGCAGGCGCCCGAATCCCGCCGTTCAGGATGCGTTCAAGGTAGGCGGAGTACGATAGCGGCCATGATCAGAATTGCGTCTGCCACGCTGCTGCTCGCCAGCCTCGCGACGATCGCCAGCCCCCTGCGGGCCGCCGACGCCAACTGGCCGCGCGAGATCACCCGCGGCGACGGGACGGCCATCGCCATCTACGCGCCGGAGTACGACTCCCTGGATGGCGACACGCTCCTGTCGCGCAGCGCCGTGTCGATCAAACGCCCCGGCGACAAGAGCCCCCTGTTCGGCGCCGTCGAGACGACCGCAAAGCTCGACATCGACGGCGACCACGCCCGCATCGTCGATCTCACCGTCGATCGCGTGCGCCTTCCGGGCATGCGCGCGGACAGCGACGAGGCGCGCGAACTCGCCGCCGCGCTCGAACGCGAAGTGCCGCGCTGGAATCTCGACCTGTCGATGGCCGACCTCGAGGCGCGGATCGAATCGCAGGCGAGCGCGCAGGACCTGCGCAACACGCCGCCGAAGTTCATTTATGTTGATGAGCCGGCAATCCTGATCTCGATCGACGGCGAGCCGCGCCTGCGCGCGGTCGGCGGCACGGGGCTCGAACGCGTCGTCAATACGCCGTTCCCGGTCGTCTTCGACCGGGCCTCGAAGCGCTACTACTTCTACGGCAGCAGTGTGTGGTTCGCGACGAGCGACCTGACGAGAGGCCGCTGGTCACAGGTTTCGCGCCCGCCCGCGAATGTCGTCGCGTTCTTCACGGAAGGCGCGCAACCCGCCGACCGGCAGCGCACCGCCGCCGATGGCGGCCGAAACACGCCCCCACTCTCCGCCGAGCAGCTGCGTCGCGCGCGCATTTTTGTCGCGACCGAGCCCACGGAGCTGATCTCGACCGACGGGCAGCCGGCGATGCAGCCGATCGTCGGCAGCGAACTGCTGACTGTCACCAACACCGACAGTGATCTCTTCTTCGATGTGCCCGGCCAGACCTGGTACATCGTCGTCTCGGGCCGCTGGTATCGCGCACCCTCGCTCACGGGCTCATGGTCGTTCGTCGACTCGGACCGCCTGCCCGCGAGCTTCGCGAGAATCCCGCCCTCCTCGCCCAAGGCGGACGCGCTCGCGTATGTCGCCGGTACCGAGGCTGCGAACGACGCCGTGATGGACTCGGCCGTCCCGCAAGTGGCAGCGGTTGATCGCCGCGATGCGCACTTCAACGCGACCTACGACGGCGCGCCGCGCTTCGAGCCGATTCCGCGCACCGACCTGCGCTATGCGGTGAATACCGCCTCGCAAGTCTTCCTCGCGGACGGCCGTTACTATGCGGTCGAACAGGGCATCTGGTACGTCGCCGACTCGCCGTACGGCCCGTGGGAAGTGTCCGAAACGCGCCCCGTCGGCATCGACGACATCCCGCCAAGCAGCCCCGCGTACAACACCCGCTATGTGTACATCTACGACGTGCAGCCCGACGTCATCTACATGGGTTACACGCCGGGCTATCTATGGGCCTTCCCGTACGGCGGCGCGGTCGTCTATGGAACGGGCTATCGCTACCGGCCCTGGTATGGCCCGGACTGGTACTACCCGCGCCCCTGGACCTGGGGCTTCAGCGTCCACTATTCGCCCTGGTTCGGCTGGAACTATGGCATGAGCTGGAACGCCGGCTGGATCGGCCTCTCCTGGGCGTGGGGTGACAGCTGGGGCCAGTGGCGAGGCTATCGCCGCGGCTACTGGAACGGCTACGACCGAGGCTACCGGCACGGTTACTGGGACGGCGTGCATTCGGGTGGCTGGTTCGGCCCCGGGGGCTATCGCCCGCCCGTCTATGCGCCACGCCGGCCGCACTATCGACCCGACGCACGTCCGGTGAAAGGTCCGGGTGGGCACTACGCGGCGCCGCAGCGCTGGGCCGACAATCTCTACACGCGTCCGCACAATGCGAATTTCGCGACGACGCGACCCGCGGCGCGCTATTGGAACGACCCGTCGGGCGGCCGGCTCCTGCGCCCGTCAAACGGGCAGCGCCCCGAGACGATCCGGACACGGCCCGCAACAGAACATCGGCCGGCCGACCGCCCGGCCGACCGCCCGACAGATCGCCGCATGCTGCGGCCTTCGAGCCCGCCGAACGAAACCTTCGCGGATCGCGACGAGAACGTGCGCCGCGGACGCAGCAACGAGTGGCGGTCAACGGACGAGCGCGACGCATGGCGCCCGGCGGCACCGGCGAGCAGCAGTCGTCCCACCTATCGTCCGGGCTATCGACAAGCGCCACCCGTGCGGCCGGCGCAGCCGGCGGCCCGACCGGAGCCCCAGATCGAACGCCGTTCATACGAGCCGCGCCCCTATGGCGGCAACATGCGGGTTCCGGCACAGCCGGCACGGCCGCAACCGCAGGCCCGGCCTCCCGAGCGCCAAGATGCGCCGGCGCAGGTGCGGCCGCGCGACGGCGGCGCGTTCCAGTCGGGGCAGGGGCGTCGAGAACGGGGCCCGTTGCGGGAGCCGTGAAGAGCTGACGCTCCGCCTGCGTGCCGATTACGACGTCGGGCGGTCGCTCCCGAAGCGAACCGTGACACCGAGCCCTCGCCCCGACAAGCCCGTGCCGATCGAAATGCGTCCGCCATGTGCGGCGGCAATCTTCTCGACGATCGACAGCCCGAGCCCGCTGCCGGAAGAGGCAGAACCCTCGACGCGGAAAAAGCGATTCCGCAGCCGCGCACGATCCGCTTCGGCGACGCCCTCGCCATCATCGGCCACTTCGAGCACCGGCGCGCCTGCGTCGTGCCGCACCGTGACTGCAATATGGCCCCCCGAGTTGCCGTACTTGATGGCATTGTCGAGCAGATTGTCGAGCAGGATCGCGAGCGTCGCCGGATCCCCGCTCAGCGTGCATCCAGGTTCGGCGGACAATTCGATGTCCATCGAGCGCCCCGCGGCATCACCGGCCCGCTGTGCCACGCGCTCGGCCGCGAGACAGCCGAGATCGACCACCTGTCGCGAACCCGCCTCCTCATGTTCGAGCCGCGCAAGCAGCAGGAGCTGCTGCGCGAGATGGGTCGCGCGATTGACGCCGGCGATGACCTGCTCGATCGCGTGGCGGCGGCTCATTTCGTCTTTCGCGGCCAGGGCGACTTCCGCCTGCACCTTGATCGCCGCGAGCGGCGTGCGAAGTTCGTGTGCGGCATCGGCGGTGAAGGCGCGCTCGCTGTCGAGCGAACGCGCCAGGCGCTCGAGCAGCCGATTCAGCGCCGCGATCAGGGTCTCGACCTCGGCGACCACTCGCGGCGGGCGGATCGGTTCCAGGTTGCCGGCATCGCGTGCGCCCACGGCCTGCGACAGCTGCGCCAGCGGCCCGAGGGCACGACGGATGCTGATCCACACCAGCAGCGCGAGCAGCGGCAACGCCCACAGCAACACCTGGCCCATGTGTCCGGTCACTTCGCGCACGGGATGGTCGCGGACGGCGAGCGGTTCCAGCACGGTCACCTGGTAGTCGTGCTTGCGATCGTACGCGCTGTAACTGCGCCACTCGCGTCCATCGACGACAAGGGTGAGAAAGCCCTCCTCCCGACGCTGTGGGGCCGCCGGCGCACCAGCGCTCGCCAGCAACATCCGGCCGTCGCTGCTCCAGACCTGGAACGCGAGCGGCCGCACGCCAACGCCGTGCTCGACATCGACGCCGCGACCAGCCTCCCGGTCCGTGCCGACTTGTGCAAGTCGCGCGAGCCGTTTCAGGTCGAGCACCAGCAAGGTCTCCGCGCCCTGCTGGAGGCGGGCATCGGCCAGCTCGTGGATCTCCTCGCGCGCTTCCCCGTAGCCCACGAGGAGCATCGCACCCCAGACCAGCACGAGACTGCCGATCAGGAGGAGCAGCAGGCGACGGCGCAGCGAGAGTCGCTTCACGCGCAGTCCTTCGGAATCATGTAGCCGACGCCGCGCAGGGTCCTGATCAGGTCGCCGCCGAGCTTCCTGCGCAGATTGTGGATGTGCACCTCGACCGCGTTGCTGTCGACCTCTTCATTCCATCCGTACAGGCCTTCCTCCAGTCGTGCGCGCGACAATGCCGTGCCCCGATGCTCGAGCAGGTCGACCAGGATCGCGCATTCGCGCCCCGACAATGCAATCGTCTCCTCGCCCCGCGTCACTGTCAGGCTCCGGGGTGCGAGCTCCATGTCGCGGTAGCGAATGATTTCGCTGCTGCGACCGTGCGCGCGTCGCAGCAGCGCACGGATCCGGGCGACGAGTTCCGAGAGATCGAACGGCTTCACCAGGTAGTCATCGGCGCCACTCTCGAGACCCGAGACGCGGTCGCGCACGGTATCGCGCGCTGTCAGAATCAGCACGGGCAGGTCGCTGCCCTTCATCCGCAATTGTCGCAGCACATCCATGCCGCTCACGCGCGGCAGGCCGAGATCGAGGACCAGCAGCTCGTAATCGTTCGTCTCCATGGCGAGCCGGGCGCTGGCGCCGTCGCGCACCCAGTCGACAGCGAAGCCGGCCTGCCGCAGGCCGGCTTCGATTCCGTTGCCGAGAATCGGATCATCTTCCACCAGTAACAAGCGCATGGTCCCGTTTCCGCCGCGTGCGGCCCTTCGTATCGTCGACCGGGCTTAAGCGGATCTTAAGCCGACGGGAAAAATCCCGTGCTGCGTTAAGACTCGCTTAAGGACCGCGCAGCACTCTGCGGGCGTGCCAGGTGGCACACCGGCAGCAGCCGGATCAACGCGGTCCATCGAGAGGTTCCATCATGAAATCGTTTTCCATCAGATCCACCGTCGCACTGGCGCTGTCGGCACTGTCACTCGGCGCCTACGCATCCACATATGACGGGGAATGCACGGACAGGCCGAAATCCGAGTGGATGAGCACGGACGCCGTCAAGGCGAATTTCGAGGCCAAGGGCTACCGCGTCGGCAAGATCAAGGTCGACGGCAGTTGCTATGAAGTCTATGCGAAGGACAAGGACGGAAAGAAGGTCGAGTTGTTCGTCAATCCGGTCAACGCGGCCGTGGTCGGCCAGGCAGGCGCGAAATGATCCCGGGCGCCATCGAAGGCAGCGCGCAGGAAGCGGGTCCGGTAAAGGTGTGGGATCCGCTGGTGCGGATCTTCCACTGGTCGCTCGTGCTGGCCTTCTTTGGCGCCTACGCGCTCGGAGAGGACGGCGGAACTTTGCACCAGGCGCTCGGCTACACGGTACTCGGGCTGATTGCCGTGCGCCTGGTGTGGGGCGTGGTCGGTACGCCTCACGCGCGATTCGCCGGGTTCGTGCCGGCGCCCGGTCGGCTCATGGCCTATGCGAAGGATGTGGTGGCGCGCCGCGAGGCGCGCCACCTCGGCCACAACCCGGCCGGGGCGGTCATGATCATCGCCCTGCTGCTCGCGCTCACCGGCATCGGGGTCACCGGCTGGCTGCAGACGACGGATGCTTTCTGGGGCAGCGAGGCACTGGAGGACCTGCATGAAGGGCTCGTCAACGCAACGCTCGCGCTGATCGGACTGCACGTGGCAGGGGTCATCTTCAGCAGCCTGCGCCACCGCGAGAACCTCGTGCGTGCGATGTTCACCGGCCGCAAGCGTGCCGCGGGCGGCCATGAATCCACGACATCGCGCGCCAGACATTGACGGCGTTCACAACATTCGCCTGAAAAGTGGTCCGTCCGATTGTCCCGGGGTATAGGGGAGCCACCATGATACGCGTGCGATGGCGCCTGCTGGCCGCAAGCCTGATTGCATTGGCAAGCACTCCGACAACGATGGCGCAACAGCGCTCGATGCAACTCACGCAGCCGGGCACCGAGATCATCCCTCCCGATGCCTCGCTCGGTGTCGCCGTACCAGGCACGGCCACGCTCAGGCCCGGGCCGATGAGCCAGACGCTGCGTTCGGTCACGATCAGGCAGCGCCACCGCATCGATGCGCTGCGCAGCAGGCCGGTGATCGCCCTCGGCAACGGTCGCGTGGATCTGCGACCGGTTTTCATGAATCCGTCGACATTGACAAATGTCGCCGCGTCCCTCAGGAAGTCACCTCGACTGGCAAAAGTAACCGCCGATTCCCTCGAGGTGCTCGAGATCGAACAGGGCCTGATCCTGCAACAGCACCTCTCCTACCAGTTGAGCCTCGGTGCCTGTTCCAGCGCGAGGCAGCGCCAACAGGTGCAACAAGGCGGTGTCGATTGCTTCACGCGACTGCCCGCAGCGCAACGGCGTGCGGCCTTCTCCGACCCCGCCAGCGCACGCTTTGTCGCGGATCCGCGCGAGCGCAGGCGGGTCATCGACGCAGCGGAAAAGGCCACGGCCGCAAGCGAGGCCCGTATCGCCGGACATCTCGCCGAATTTCGCAGACAGCTGGCCGATCCGGCGAGGCGCCGGGAGTTCATACGTACCATCGGCAGGTCCGAAGTGCAGCGCCTTGCGGCCATGAAGGATGGAGATCTCGCAGCCGAACTGATCAATGCGGCGAAGGTGCAGATCGAGCAGACCATGTTCGTTCCTGCACAGACGGCATTCACGGAATGGCTCCCGCCCGGGACCGGAAGTCTCTCGGTGCGTGACCCGTCCGCATCGCAGCCCGCTTCGACAGCGATTTTCACGCGACGGCCGAGCCCAATCGCTGCCCTCAGGCCCGAAGCCATCAGGGTACCGAGGACATACCAGCTGGAGGCGCGCCTGTACCTGACGGGCTTCACGCTCGCGAACAGGTACGAATGGCGGGAGCGCGTCTCGGTGACGATCGACTGGTGCCTGTTTGGCTGCTCCGAAACTTACTATCTGGAGGCGTTCGCGGGTTTCCACTTCGGCATGGGATTGCGCCGGCCACTGCTGCTCAGGGGGACATGGACCCACGTGCGACAGGGCAGGATGGAATACGCGCAACTGAAACCCGAATTCATCACCGTCGACGCCGATGCCAGCCAATACAGGGAAGCCGGCGTCACCGACGACAGGCTGTTCAACGGCCAGGAACTGGTGGCCGAGTTGGGCGCGACAGCCGGGTTCGCGTACAAGGTGCCGTTCCTGGGCAGCGACCGGATCACCTTCGACCCCGGCGTTGATTTCACTGGATATCTGCCGCCGCCGCTCACCGGCGGCCAATTCACGCCACCCGGAGCCGCTCAGGCGTTATCGGTGCCGGTTGTGCTGGAACACGTCGATCTGCTCGGCGAAAGGGCCAATTTCGGGGTGGCCGGCGCCAGGGTCATGCCGGCCGTGAAGATCGACCTGATCTCGAGGAAGATCACCTTCAAGCTGCGGGACCAGGTCGCCAACACGACCCTGGTCATCGACCAATCGGGAGCTTCATTCCGGCTTGCGGTGGATGCGAAGGACAGCAGCTCACGGTTCACGCTCGGAGACCCCGTGTATCAGCTCGGCTTTGCCTTGACGCCCGGGATCACCGCCGACTTGTTCGTCGACGTTTCGGTGTGGTCGCGGCACTGGAAGCTGCCCGTCTGGTTCCCGGAACTGTCTGTCGAGTTGCCGCCCGGGGGCGTCGAATTCGGCTGCCACACCGATACCATCTGTTCGCGCGGGTACCATTTCACCTATTCCGCTGGAGGACGGGAGACGGGACGGGCACAGAGCACGACCGCAAGCAACCCTTGGGAATCCCAGGTGCGGAAATGGTCGGAGGGACTCCTGAAAAAGGGAACCACGCGCTGCACGACGCGTGACCGCAACATTGGCGCGTTCTGCAGGACAGGGATCATGGCAACCGTGCGCGAGGCGGAAAATCAGATGCAGTGGCTTATCGATGACAGCCTGGAAAAGAGGCAAGCAGCCCGAGGCAGCAAGGCCAGAAATGCAGTCGACAAGCAGTTGCAGTCGCAGCTCGACGGGAAGAAGAGCGACGCCGAGGCCCGGGTCCAGCAGATCGTCAACGAAACGACAGCCGCCGCAACCCGCAAGAAGCCGATGTTGAGCCCGGGACCTCTCCCTGCGTCACTGGCACCCCTGCCGGCGAACTGACTCCGCTCCCGCGCCGCTGTCCTCCGTCGCCAGCCGGAAATTGCGCATCACGCGGGGAATCCACATGCAAAAACGCCCAACCCGCAAGGGTTGGGCGTTGTCTGGTGGTGGAGCGAGCGGGGATCGAACCCGCGACCTCGTCATTGCGAACGACGCGCTCTCCCAGCTGAGCTACCGCCCCACAAGACCTCGAAAGGCGCGCGATTCTAGCATCGCGGCGGCGCGCTGCAAGTCGCAGCCTCTGCCGCGCTGCCGGCGCCGCGCCGCCGGGCCTGCCTTGACGACCGCGAGCCGGCCGGGCGACGATGGCACTTGGAGATGGCATACCTCCTGTCCCGGCTCCGGGGCAAACCGCCGCTCGCGGCTGATGATGCCTGCCCACCCGGATACCGGGTGCGCGCGGGTGTCGTCGAAATCCGGCAATTCCCCGCATCGCACACCGGGCTCCGGCCGCCAACGGAATCGAAAGGCTCGAGCATGGCCGCAGGCATCGCAGTATTTTCGGGGGCCGGGTTCGGCGCGCTCCTTCGCTGGGCGCTGGGACACTTGCTGAATCCGCTCTTCCCGACCCTCCCGCTCGGCACGCTCGCCGCGAACATGCTCGGCGGCCTCCTGATGGGCCTCGCGCTCGGCGCCTTCGCCCAGTTCGAGGCGATCTCGCCGACGATGCGCCTCGCGATGACGACAGGCTTTCTCGGGGGGCTCACGACCTTCTCGACCTTCTCCGCCGAGTCGGTGACGCTGCTGCTGCGCGGAGAGTATCGATGGATGTGCATCCACGCCGCATTGCACGTCGTCGCCTCGCTCGTTGCCACTCTCGCCGGCATGGCGCTCATACGCGGCGTGCTGAAAACACTGGGAGCCGCGCCATGAAGGGTGTCCACCTGCGCTTTTACACTTACGAGAATCGCAAGGCACACGGCGTGCCGGTCCACGAGTGGCTGCTCGGCCGCGCGAAGCACCTCGGCATCGCGGGCGGGTCCGCGTTCAGGGCGATCGCGGGATTCGGCCGCCACGGACAGCTGCACGAACAGCACTTCTACGAGCTTGCAGGCGAGCTGCCGGTGCTGGTCGAGTTCGTCGTCACGGAGCCGCAGGCGGAAGCGCTGCTCAAGGTCCTCGCGGACGAGAAGCTGAATCTCTTCTATGCGCGCATCGCAGGCGAGTTCGCGCAGGTGGGCACGGCCGACTGAGCGCCGCCGCCCCGGCCGCTGCGGCTCAGTCGGGATAGCGGTCGATCGCCTGTACGATCAGCTCCTCGGCGCGCTCCGGCCCGTCCCATTTCGCGACCGTGACCCACTTGCCCTGCTCCAGATCCTTGTAGTGCGCGAAAAAGTGCGCGACCTGCTCGTAGAGGATGGGCGGCAGATCGGTGTAGCTGCGCACGCCCTTGTAGAAAGGGTGCAGATCGTCCGCCGGCACGGCGAGGATCTTCTCGTCGCCGCCTTTCTCGTCCTGCATGATGAGCACGCCGATCGGCCGGCACGCAATGACCGCCGCGGGCACCACCGGCACCTGCCCGACAACGATGATGTCGAGCGGATCGCCGTCGTCGCCGAGCGTCTGCGGGATGAATCCGTAGTTGCCCGGGTAGTACATCGCGGTATGCAGGAAGCGATCGACGAACAGCGCCCCGGATTCCTTGTGAAGCTCGTACTTCACCGGCACGCCACCCTGCGGAATCTCGATGAGGGCGTAGATTTCCCGCGGCGGATTGCGTCCGGCCGGTATCCTCGAAATATCCATTGGTGACCTCGCGACCTTTCGATAAGATGGCTTCAAAGGAGGGTAAGGATGCTCTCACCCGGTGAACGCGCGCCCGAGTTCGCGCTGCCCGACCATGAGGGTCGCGACACTTCGCTCACCTCGCTACTGCGCCGCGGCGCCCTCATTCTCTATTTCTACCCGGCGGATTTCACCCCCGGATGCACCCGGGAAGCCTGCGCGATCCGCGACCTGCACGCCGACATCCAGAAAGTCGGCCTCACCGTCGTGGGCGTCAGCCCGCAGGATGCCGACAGCCACCGGCGCTTTCGCGAACAGCACCGGCTGCCGTTCACGCTGCTTTCTGACGCCGACAAGTCGGTGATCCGCATGTACGACGTCGACGGCCCGCTCGGCTTCGGCGTGCGGCGCGCCACGTTCCTGATCGACCAGGCGCGCTACATCCGCGATGCGGTGCGCGCCGATTTCAGGATCGGCGAGCACGAAGCCTTCGTGAGCCGCGCGATCGCGCTGTCGGGCGACTGATCCTCAGTAATGCAGGCGGAGCACCGAGGCCCGCCCGACATCGGGAATCGTGACCACGTAGATCGTGCCGAAGTCGTCGTCGGCGATCGGCGGAATGTCTCCGCGTCCCGAGAGCGCCGCAACGATCTGCGGCACCGTGTTGCTGTGTGCCACGACGAGCGCCACGCTGCCGCGCTGCTCGCGGCGCAAACGTCGGGCGAGCGCGGCCGGCGCATCGTCGGTGGCGATGATCCTGAGGCCGAGCCGCGCGGCCAGCGGCGAGGCCGTCGCCTCCGCCCGGCGAGTCGATGTCGCATAGATGGCGCGTACCGCGCCCACCGGCGTGCGGTCGCCGAACAGGCCAGCGAGACGCTGCGCGCGCTCGTCACCTTCCGGCGTGAGCGGCGGATCCTCGATCGTGCCGAGCTGCTTCTCGGCATGGCGCACGACCACGATCGTGGTGGTCGTTGCCCGCGTCCAGAACATGACGCTCGCGGCGACGAGCACCGCGAGCGCGAGCAGCGCGATCCACACGGGCGCGAGAAACGTGCTGCGACGACGGGCAACCTTGGGCGCGTCCATGGCCGCGCATCATAGCAGCGCCCGGCGCGCAGCCACCCCGCCGTGGTATTTTGCCGTCCTTCTCCACGACCGAAGGCTCACTCATGCGCTTCGAGAAGCAGGAATTCGACGCCCAGACGATCGTCCTCGACGACAACGAATACATCGATTGCACCTTCCGCAACTGCAAGTTCCAGTACCACGGCGGCGAGTTCAACATCGAGCGCATCCGCTTCGACACGCTCGAGTTCACGGTCGGCGGCGCCGCCGCGCGCACCGTGCTGCTGCTGCAGAGCCTGTGGTCGGGTGAAGTCGGCAGGCAAGCGGTGCTCGGGCTGCTCGATCCTTCTGCCGCGGTGACGAACCGCCAGCAGTAATCGACCGTGCGTTTGGCGGAAGGGGTGGGATTCGAACCCACGATCCCCTCGCGGGGATGCCGGTTTTCAAGACCGGTGCGTTCAACCGCTCCGCCACCCTTCCGGCGCGGCCGGTATGGTCGCAAATCCACGGCCGGGAACGCCAGCGCCGCGCATGCGCACGGCGCGGCACCGGGCGCTACGCGGATCGCCGCGGCGGCTCGAGGATCGCGGTGAGGATCCGCGTCAGCGCGGATTTCAGCAGCTTGCGATCGAGCTTCGGGTCGCGCGCCTCGCGAACCCGCAGTCCCTCGAACAGGCACATCAGGAGGAGCGTCCGCTCCGTCGCGACCGCCTTCGGCAGTCCGTACCCGCCCTCGGCCCTGGCGCCCATCAGCATCCGCACGAGGGCGGCGCGCACGACGCCATCCGAGGCCCGCATCGCCGCGGCGATCTGTGCATCGCGGGTCGCCTCGGCGCACATCTCGAGGAAAAGCGGCGCGCTGATCCGGTCGTGGTCGCAGTCGCCGGCCGCCTCGTAGGAGTCCGTCATCGCGGCCGCGAGGTCGCTCGCCGCATGCATCGCGCCGATCCGCTCGCGCGCGAACTCGAGCTGCTGGTCGATGATCGCGAGGATGATCTCGTTCTTGCTGCGGAAATAGCGGTAGATGAGACCGGGGCTCATCGCGGCCGTCTGCGCGATCGTCGCCATGCTCGCGGCGTGGAAGCCGTGCTCGACGAAGCACTTCTGCGCCGCGCACAGGATCCGCGTGCGCTGTGCCGCCGCCCGCGCGCCCGCCCTGCCCGCTCCGGTGTGTGCCTGCGTGCCGGTCATCGCGTGTTCTCGTTCCAGCCGCCGCCGAGCACCTGGTACAGGCGTATCCGGTTCGACTGCTCGGCGAGCTGCACCGCGATCAGCGCCTGCTGCGCGCCGTAGAGCGTACGCTGCGAATCGAGCAGCACGAGATAGCTGTCGCGCCCGCTTTCGTACCGCACGCGCGAGAGCTCATCGGCGCGCGTCGCCGCGGCGAGCAGCGCCATCTGCGACGCCTTCTGCTCGGCGAGCGTATGCGTCAGCGCGAGCGCATCGGCCACGTCGCGAAAGCCCGCCTGGATGGCCTTCTCGTACTGCGCCAGCGCGATGTCCCGATCGGCGGTCGCGGATTTCAGGTTCGCGATGTTGCGGCCGCCCGTGAACAGCGGCAGGGTCACGCGCGGCGCGAAGCTCCAGACGCGATTACCGCTGTCGAACACGCCGGAGAGCTCATCGCTCGCGTAACCGACACTCCCTGTGAGGCTGATCGATGGAAAGAAGGCCGCGCGCGCCGCGCCGATGTTCGCATTGGCGGCCCGCAGCAGCCGCTCCGCCTGCCGGATGTCGGGCCGTCGCAGCAGCACCTCGGACGGCAATCCCGCGGGCAATGCGCCGAGCCCGCTCACCTCGGGATCGACCTTCGCCGCAAGCAATGCCGGGTCGATCGGCGCACCGGCGAGCAGCGTCAGCGCGTTGATGTCGGTCGCGACGAGTCCGCTGTAGCGCGCGAGGTCGGCGCGGGCCGTCTCGACGGAGGTCTCGGCCTGCGCCACGTCGAGTTCGGAGACCGCGCCGAGGTCGTGACGCTTTTTCGTCAACACGAGCGCCTGCTCGCGATTCCCGAGCGTCTCGCGCGCGACGCGCTGCAGCTCGCGGTCGGCACCGAGCGTGAGCCACGCGTTCGCGACTTCCGCGATCAGCGACAGCTGGGCGGCACGCCGCGCCTCCTCCTGGGCGAAGTAGCGCTGCAGTTGCGCCTGGCTCAGGTTTCGCACCCTGCCGAACAGATCGAACTCGAAGTCGACGACGCCGGCGGCAACACCCACGGCCTCGGTGACCGGGAGCGTCTCGCCACCGGAGCGGGTCAGCGTCCCACTCGCTGCAATGGATGGCACTCGCGCAGCACGCTGGATGCGGTACTGCGCGCGGGCGCGTTCCACGTTGAGCACGGCAACGCGCAGGTCGCGGTTGTTTGCGAGCGCAAGCCCGATGAGCGTTTCGAGATCCGGATCGACGAAGAAGTCGCGCCAGCCGATATCAGCGACGGCATGCCCGCTTGCCAGGGTCGTGTCGATCGACGGCGAAGCGGCTCCTTCGAGCCCCGCGCCGGTCGTGGGCGGCAGCGGCCACTCGACCGGAATGCCGGACTTCTCCGGCGGCAGCTTCGGCACGAGCACGCCGCAGCCGGCGAGCAGCGCCGCCGCCGATGCCGCGCACAGGACGGTCCATCTAGATCTTCGCATCGCGCTTGCCTCCGAACAGGCGCCGCACCAGCACATAGAACAGCGGAATGAAGAAGAGCCCGAGGAAGGTGCCGGTGAGCATGCCGCCCACGACACCCGTGCCGATCGCGCGCTGCGCGCCGGAACCCGCGCCCGTGGCCACGGCCAGTGGCAGCACGCCGAGTCCGAATGCGAACGAAGTCATCAGGATCGGCCGCAGGCGGATGCGCACGGCGTCGAGTGTCGCCGCGACGAGGTCCATGCCTCGCTCGTGGTTCGCCTTCGCGAACTCGACGATCAGGATGCCGTTCTTGCTCGACAGACCCACCGCCGTCAGCATCGCGACCTGGAAGTAGATGTCGCGCTCCATGCCGCGCAATGTGTTGGCGAGCACAGCGCCCAGGATGCCGAGCGGCGCGGCGAGCAGGATCGCGGTGGGCACCGACCAGCTTTCGTAGAGCGCCGCGAGGCTCAGGAACACGATCATCAGCGACAGGGTGTAAAGCAGCGGCGTTTGCGCGCCCGCCTGCCGCTCCTGGTAGGAAAGCCCCGTCCACTCCACTCCGAAACCCTGCGGCAGCTGCGCGACGAGGCGCTCGATCTCGGCCATCGCCTCGCCGGTACTCACGCCCGGCGCGCCCTCCCCGTCGATCTCGACGGCCGGCACGCCGTTGTAGCGCTCGAGCCGCGGCGAGCCGTACTCCCAGTGCGAACTCGCGAACGAGGCGAACGGCACCATGTCGCCGGCGTCGTTGCGAACGGACCAGAGCTTGAAATTCTCGGGCGCCATCCGGAACGGCGCATCCGCCTGCACGTAAACACGCTTGACGCGACCGCGATCGAGGAAATCGTCGACATACTGGCCGCCCCAGGCCGCGCTCAGCGTCTGGTTGACATCCGCGATCGAGAGCCCGAGTGCACGCGCCTTCTCGGCATCGACCACGACGCGCAGTTGCGGCGCATCTTCCTGGCCGTTCGGGCGCACGTTCACGAGCAACCGGCTCTGCGCCGCGGCGCCGAGCAACTGGTTGCGCGCCGCGACCAGCGCCGCGTGGCCCCGGCTGCCGTTGTCCTTCAGGTAGAACGCGAAACCCGCCGCCCTGCCGAGTTCGGGCATTGGCGGAGGCGCAAACGCAAACGCCATCGCATCCTTGATCCGGCCGAGGCCCGCCGCGGCCCGCCGGGCCACCGCCTGCACGCTCATCGCGGCATCCGGCCGTTCATCCCACGGCTTCAGATGCACGAAGGCGGTGCCGTTGTTCTGGCCGCTGCCGCCAAAGCCGAATCCCTGGACCGCAAACACGGAGCTCACCGTCGCCTTTTCGTTCTCGAGGAAATACTTCTCGAGCTCTTCCATCACGGCGAGCGTGCGTTGCTGTGTCGCGCCGACCGGCGCGATCACCTGCGCGAAGAGCGCGCCCTGGTCCTCATCCGGCAGGAACGAACTCGGCAGCCGCAGGAACAGCACGGCCATCAGCGCGACCAGCACGCCGAACGCCGCCAGGTATCGTCCGGCGCGCGACAGGACCCTGCGCACGCCGCCCTCGACGCCCGAACTCGTGCGCCGGAAGGCGCGGTTGAACCAGCCGAAAAACCCCCGCTCCGAACGGGCGTGGCCGGGCTCGACCGGCCGCAGCATCGTCGCGCAGAGCGCCGGCGTCAGCACGTTCGCGATGAACACCGACAGCGCCATCGCCGTGACGATCGTCGCGGTGAACTGCCGGTAGATGATGCCGGTCGCGCCCGCGAGGAACGCCATCGGCACGAACACGGCCGCGATCACCATCGCGATGCCGACCAGCGCGCCGGTGATCTGGTCCATCGACTTGCGGGCAGCCTCGAGCGGCGACAGTCCCTCCTCCGACATCAACCGCTCGACGTTCTCGACGACGACGATCGCGTCATCGACCAGCAGCCCGATCGCGAGCACCATCGCGAACATCGTCAGCATGTTGACCGAATAGCCGAGCGCCGCGAGCACGGCGAAGGTCCCGAGCAGCACCACCGGCACGGCGATCGTCGGGATCAGCGTCGCGCGGATGTTCTGCAGGAAGAGGAACATCACGAGGAACACGAGCACGACCGCCGAGAGCAGCGTCTCGATCACCCCGACGATCGAGATGCGGATGAAGGGCGTCGTATCGACCGCGGTGGTCGTCGTGAGCCCCGGCGGAAAGAAGGGCCGCATTTCGGCGATCGCGGCCTCGATGGCCCGCGCCGTCTCGAGCGCATTGGCGCCCGTCGCGAGCGAAATCGCGGCGCCGGTCGCGGGTTTGCCGTTGTAGCGCGAAATCGTGTCGTAGCTTTCAGAGCCCATCTCGACACGCGCCACGTCCCCGAGCGTGAGTTGCGAACCGTCGGGATTGCTGCGCACGACGATCGCGCGGAACTGCTCCGGGGTCTGCAAGCGGTCCTGCGCGGCGATGGTCGCGTTCAGCTGCTGGCCGGGGACCGCCGGCGTGCCGCCGATCTGCCCGACCGCGACCTGCGCGTTCTGCGCCTTGATGGCGGCGGTGATGTCGCTGACCGTGAGGCGGTAGGTGTACAGCTTGTTCGGATCGAGCCAGATCCGCATCGAGTACTTTGCGCCGAACACCTGCACGCTGCCGACACCCGGCACGCGGCTCAGCGGATCGACGAGGTTCGACGCGACGTAGTCCGAGATGTCGACGCGGTCCATCGAGCCATCGGTCGAAATGAACGCGAGCACCATCAGGAAGCCCGTGCGCCCCTTGGTCACGACCACGCCCTGCCGCTGCACTTCCTGCGGCAGCAGCGGCATCGCGAGCTGCAGCTTGTTCTGCACCTGCACCTGCGCGATGTCGGGGTCGGTGGCGTTGTCGAATGTCAGCGTGACCGAACCGCGCCCGCTCGATTCGCTGGTCGCGGACATGTAGAGAAGGCCGTCCAGGCCCTTCATGTTCTGCTCGATGATCTGCGTCACCGAATCCTCGACCACCTTGGCCGACGCGCCGGGGTAGGTCGCATTCACCGTGACGGTCGGCGGCGCGATCGAAGGATACTGTTCGATCGGGAGCCGGGTGATCGACAGCGCGCCCGCGATCATGATGATGATCGCGATCACCCAGGCGAAGATCGGCCGGTCGATGAAGAAGCGCGCCATGTGCTCAGCCCCGCGCTTCGGTGGCCTCGACCGCCATGCCCGGCCGGACCTTCTGCAGCCCTTCGACGATCACCCGATCGCCGGCCGCGAGGCCGCTCTCGACCAGCCATTGAGCACCGATCGTGCGCGACACCTGCACCTCGCGCTGCTCGACCTTGCTGTCGGCACCGACGACCAGGGCGGTGGTGCGGCCCTTCGGGTCGCGCTGTATCGCCTGCTGCGGCACGAGGATGGCCTCCGGGCGCGTGCCGACACTGATGACCGCCCGGACATACATGCCCGGCATCAGGAGCCGATCGGGATTCGGCACCGCCGCGCGCAGCAGGAAGGTCCCGGTCGATGGATCGACCGTGACATCGGCGAACGCCAGCTTGCCGGGATGTTCATAGACGCTGCCATCCTCGAGCACGACCTGAACGGGCACGGTCAGCGCGGCGCTCGTCAGCGTGCCCGCCGCCAGTTCACGGCGCAGCGCGAGGAGCTCCGTGCTCGAGGCGGTCGCATCCACGTACATCGGGTCGAGCTGCTGCACCGTCGCGAGCGCCGCCGCCTGGTTCGCGGTGACGAGCGCGCCCTGCGTGACCGACGATTTGCCGATGCGTCCCGAAATCGGCGAGGTGATCCGTGCGTAGTCGAGCAGGATGCCGCTCGCTCGCACGTTCGCCTCGGCGAGCTTGACGTCCGCTTCCGCCTGCAGGAGCGCCGCCGTCGCATTCTCGTCGTCCTGCCGGCTCACGGCGTCGACCTTCGCGAGCTCGGCGGAGCGCGTGGCATTCAGCCTCGCGGAATGGAGCGTGGCTTCGGCGCGCGCGAGCGTTGCGCGCGCACTCGCGAAGTCCGCCCGATAGGTGGCATCGTCCAGCTGGTACAGCGGCTGGCCGGCCTTGACCGTACCGCCTTCGGTGAACAGCCGCTGCTTGACGATGCCGCTCACCTGCGGCCGCACTTCGGCGATCAGCCAGGGATTGGCGCGCGCCGGCAGTTCACGGGTGAGCGTGACGGGCTGGCTTTTCAGCGTGACGACCGTGACCGGCTGGGCCGCGGGACCGTGCGAGGGTGCGCCGCCACCGCATGCGCCGAGCAGGAGGCCCGTCGCGACCCAGAAGGTGGCGACCCGAAAAGCAGGACGAAATGACATGCAGGCCTCGAAGCAAGCGGCAGCGCGGGAGCCGCGTAGAATGAACGATCATTCTCTTCGTGTCAACGCGCTGCTACCGCCCGTTCAGGCTGTACCGCCCCGGGCCGAGCAGCGCGAGCGCGAGCGCGGCCACGAAGAACATTCCCTGCAACTCGAGCGCCCAGCCACCCTGCCCGTTGAGCGCAAGCAATTGCCCGCGATGCACGAGTCCGAACGCGAACAGCATGTTCACCGCGATCACGGCCGCGCCGATCCGCGCGTACCAGCCCGGGATCACGGCGAGGGGCGCGAGCACCTCACCGGCATACACACCGTGTGCGACGAAAGCCGGCAGCCCGGCCGCCTCGACGCTGTGCTCGACGAAGCCGATGCCGCCGCGCAGCTTCGCGATGCCGTGCAGCAGGATGAGCGCGCCGAGCACCACGCGCAGCACGAGCTTGCCGAGGTCAGCGTTCATCGGAGCTCCTTTGCGCCGCCCATGTAGGGACGCAGGACATCGGGAATCGTGACGGCGCCATCCTGGCGCTGGTAGTTCTCGAGCACCGCCACGAGCGCGCGCCCCACCGCCACGCCGGAACCATTCAGCGTGTGCAGCGGCTCGGGCTTCGCCGTTTCGGGATTGCGCCAGCGCGCCTGCATGCGCCGCGCCTGGAATGCATCGCAGTTGCTGCAGGAGGAGATCTCGCGATATTTGCCCTGCCCCGGCAGCCAGACCTCGAGGTCGTAGGTCTTCGTGCTCGCAAAGCCGATGTCGCCGGCGCACAGCGCCACGACGCGGTACGGCAGTTCGAGCGCGGCGAGCACCGCCTCGGCGTGCGACGTCAGCGCTTCGAGCGCCTGTGGAGAATCCGCGGGCCGGACGATCTGCACGAGTTCCACCTTGTCGAACTGGTGCTGGCGGATGAGACCGCGCGTGTCCTTGCCGTGCGCGCCCGCCTCCGAACGGAAACAAGGCGTGTGCGCCACGAAGCGCAACGGCAGATCGCCGGCGGCGACGACCCGGTCGCGCACGAGATTGGTGACGGGCACTTCGGCGGTCGGAATCAGGAAAAGCGCCGGATCGTGCGGCACGGCGAACAGGTCCGGCTCGAACTTCGGCAGCTGCCCGGTGCCTGTCAGCGTCGCTCGCGACACGAGATACGGGACGTGCACTTCCGTGTAGCCGTGCTCGCGCGTGTGCAGGTCGAGCATGAACTGCGCGAGCGCCCGGTGCAGCCGGGCAACTCCACCGCGCATCACGGCGAATCGGGCGCCGGACAGCCGGCTCGCCGTGTCGAAATCGAAGCCGTCGAGGCCCTCGCCCACCGCGACGTGATCCTTCGGCTCGAAATCGAAGCGCCGTGGCTCGCCGACCCTGCGCACCAGGACATTCGCGCTCTCGTCGGCGCCATCCGGCACCGACGCATCGAGCAGGTTCGGAATGCCGAGCAGCCATGCATCGAGTTCGTCCTGCACGGCGGTCAATTCGGCATCGACCCGCGCCACCTCGCCCGCGAGCGCTTCCCCGCGCGCCATCAGCGGCGCAATGTCCTCGCCTCGCCCCTTGGCGGCGCCGATCGCTTTCGAATGCAGGTTGCGCTCGGCGCGCAGGCGATCAGTCTCGATCGCGAGCGCCTTGCGACGCTCCTCGATCCGGCGGAAGGAGGCCACATCGAGCACATGGCCGCGCCGCGCGAGATTGCGGGCGACGGCCTCGGGGTCGGTGCGAAGCAGCTTCGGATCGAGCACGGGAACTCCTCAGGATTTGCGCAGCCGCGCGAGCGCCTCGGCGATCTTGATTTCGAGGCCGCGCGGCACGGGGCGATAGTATCGACGATCGGGCAGCCCCTCGGGCAGGTATCGCTCGCCGCGCGCATGGCCTTCCGGCTCGTCGTGCGGGTAGCGGTAACCCTTGCCGTAGTCGAGATCCTTCATCAGCCGCGTCGGCGCATTGCGCAACCTGAGCGGCACATCGAGCGTGCCGAAGGCTTCGACATCGGCCATCGCCTCGCCCATCGCGACGTAGACCGCATTGCTTTTGGGCGCGCAGGCGAGATACACGATCGCGGTCGCGAGCGCGAGTTCCCCTTCGGGGCTGCCGAGCCGGTCATAGGTATCCCACGCGTCGCGCGCGATCGCGAAGGCGCGCGGGTCGGCGAGCCCGATATCCTCCACCGCCATGCGCAGCGCACGGCGCGCGATGTAGAGCGGATCGCAACCGCCGTCGATCATCCGGCAGAACCAGTAGAGCGCCGCATCCGGGTCCGTGCCCCGCACCGCCTTGTGGAGCGCGGAGATCTGGTCGTAGAACTGCTCGCCGCCCTTGTCGAAGCGGCGCCTCCCGCCGCTCGCGACCTCGCGTGCCACCGCCGGCGTGATGCGCCGGTCCGCGGCGAGGTCGGCGGCAACCTCGAGCATGTTGAGCCCGCGCCGCGCGTCGCCGTCGCTCGCCTGCGAAATCAGCACGAGTGCCTCGTCGTCGATCGCGAGGCCGAGCTCGCCGAGGCCGCGTTCCCGATCGCCGAGCGCCGTGCGCAGCAGCTGCGCGATGGCATCGGGAACGAGCGGCCGCAGCACATAGACACGCGCACGCGACAGCAGCGCCGACACGACCTCGAACGACGGATTCTCGGTCGTCGCTCCGATGAAGGTGAGCGTGCCGTCCTCGAGGAATGGCAGGAAGGTGTCCTGCTGCGCCTTGTTGAAGCGATGCACCTCGTCGAGGAACAGCACCGTCGCGCGACCCGACGAGGCGCGCGTCGCCTTCGCCTGCTCGACCGCCGCGCGCACGTCCTTCACGCCCGCCAGCACCGCCGAGAGCGCGAGGAAATCGGCGTCGGCGCGGCGCGCAACGAGACGCGCGAGCGTCGTCTTGCCGGTGCCCGGCGGTCCCCAGAGGATCATCGAGTGCAGCTGGCCACCCTCGAGCGCGAGGCGCAGCGGCTTGCCGGCGGCCAGGAGCTGCCCCTGCCCGAACACCTCGTCGAGCGAGCGCGGGCGCATGCGGTCGGCGAGCGGCCGCAGGCGGTCAGGTGCCGCGCGCCCCATCGTCAGTCCGCGGTCGGCAGCGCCGCGCCGCACAGCCGCTCGATGCCGCGCATCCAGCCGCTGACTCCGAGCCACGCGACCACGAGGCCGATCGCGATGCCCACGGCATTCGCGAACACGTCCGCGGGATCGGCGGTGCGCCCGATGCCCATCGCGCCCTGCGCGATTTCGATCGCGATGCCGAACGCGAGCAGCACGAGCGCGAGCCGCCCATAGCGACCCGGGCGCACGACGCCGCCGAACCAGGCGGCGAGCGCGAAATACGCGAAGCTGTGCTCGAACTTGTCCCACAGCTGCACGCGCGGCAGGTCCGCCGAGGGCAGCAATGACAGCACGGCGATCAGGAGCGCGATCAGGACACCCCCCGCGAACCACCAGGTCCGCCAGCGCAGCGGTTGCATGCGGCTCAAGGCGATGGCGTGCCGATGACGTCGGCACCCGGCGGCGGCGTGAACCTGAACTCGGCCGGATCGACGGGTCCGTTGCGCACGGTCCGGTCGAAGACGAGCGTGGCGGTCTGGCCGAGCTTGTCGTGCAACACCATCCGCTTCAGCTCGCGACCGGCGAAGCCGAGCCGCGCAGCGCGGAAGTCCGCGTCGTTTGCGCGTGGCGTGACGGCCACCCAGTCGAGGCCGTCGGCGCGCGGCAGCGCCTCGACGACGAACGCGGCGCGGATATCGCCGGTTCCCGACAGCAGCATCGCAGGCGTTGCGGTCAGGCTGGCATCGGCCGGTTTCACGGTGACCTGGTCGAGGTCGCGGTCGAAGAACCAGAGATTGCGACCGTCGGCCACCAGCAGCTGGCCGCCCTCGGCGCCGTCCGGGCGCAATTCCCAGCGAAAGCGCCCGGGGCGCTGCACGACGAGCCGGCCGCTCGCCTGCTGCACGGTCACGCCGCGCGCATCGACGAGCCGCTGCGAGAACTCCGCGCGCAGTGTCGTGAGGCCTGCAAGATAGCGGTCGAGCGCCGTCGAGGCATCGGCGGCAAACAGCGGCGCGATGAACGCGAGCGCCAGACCCGCGGCGGCGATTCCCCTCGCCATCACGACTCCGGCGGCGCCGGCGCGAGCACCTCGCGCGCACCGTTCGACTGCAGCGGGCCGACGATGCCGGCCGACTCCATCGCCTCGAGCAGCCGCGCGGCGCGGTTGTAGCCGATCTTGAGCCGCCGCTGCACGTACGAGATCGATGGCTTGCGTTCGGTCGTCACGATCTTCACCGCCTCGTCGTAGAGCGGATCGGACTCGGCATCCTGCTCGCCCCCCTCACCCGCGCCCTCCTCGCCCGGCAGGCCCGGGATCGGCGTACTCGGCCCCGACAGCACTTCGTCCACGTACACGGGCGGCGCGCTCTGCTTCAGCGCCTCGACGACACGCTGCACTTCCTGGTCGGAAACGAACGCGCCGTGCACGCGCGTCGGCACCGCCGTGCCCGACGGCAGATACAGCATGTCGCCATGCCCGAGCAGCGACTCCGCGCCGCTCTGGTCGAGGATCGTGCGCGAATCGACTTTCGCCGATACCTGGAACGCGATGCGGCACGGGATATTCGCCTTGATCAGGCCCGTGATCACGTCGACCGACGGCCGCTGCGTCGCGAGCACGAGATGGATGCCCGACGCGCGCGCCTTCTGCGCGAGCCGCGTGATCAGTTCCTCGACCTTCTTGCCGACGATCAGCATCAGGTCGGCGAGTTCATCGATGATCACGACGATGTACGGCAACGGCACGAGATCCTGGATCTGGCCCTGGTCGATCGTCGGATCGTTCGCCGCCTTGGTCAGCATCACCGGATCGCGGATCGGCTTGCCGGACGCCGTCGCCTCCTTCACGCGCTTGTTGAAGCCCGCGATGTTGCGCACGCCGAGCGCGGCCATCAGCTGGTAGCGCCGCTCCATCTCGGCGACCGACCAGCGCAGCGCGTTCGCCGCCTGCTTCATGTCGGTGACCACCGGCGCGAGCAGGTGCGGGATGCCCTCGTACACCGACAGCTCGAGCATCTTCGGATCGATCATGACGAGCCGCACGTGCTCGGCCGTGGACTTGTACAGCAGCGACAGCACCATCGCATTGATCGCGACCGACTTGCCCGAGCCGGTCGTGCCCGCGATCAGCAGGTGCGGCATGCGCGCGAGATCGGCCACCACCGCCTGCCCGCCGATGTCCTTGCCGAGCGCGAGCGCGAGCGGCGAGCCGAGTTCGTCGTACGCCTTCGACTTGATGATTTCCCCGAGCGTGACGAGTTCACGCTTCTCGTTCGGGATCTCGAGGCCCATCACCGACTTGCCGGGAATCACCTCGACGACGCGCACGCTGATCGCCGACAGCGCACGCGCGAGGTCCTTCGCGAGGCTCGAGATCTGGCTCACCTTGACGCCGGGCGCCGGCCGCAGCTCGAAGCGCGTGACCACCGGCCCAGGCTGCACCGCGACGACTTCGACCTCGACGCCGAAGTCCTTCAGCTTCAGCTCGACGAGCCGCGACATCGCCTCGAGCGCCTCGGGCGAATAGGATTCGCGCTGCGGCGGCGGATCATCGAGCAGCTTGAGCGGCGGCAGTTCGCCGGACTTCACCGGCTCGAAGAGCGGCACCTGGCGCTCCTTCTCGACGCGCTCGCTCTTCTCGACGCGCACGGCCGGCGCTTCGATGCGCGGCTTCACGCGCGTCGCCGCCTTCTTCTGGTCGGTCTCGATCGTCTCCTTGCGCGCCTGCCTGCGCTCGCGCCCTTCGGCGGCGTCACGTGCGGCGAGGCCGCGCGCGCGCACCCAGGCAACGGCACTCCAGGCCGCGGCGCCGATGCGATCCATAATCGTGAACCACGAAACGCCGAACGCGAGCGACACGCCCGCCATGAAGCCCGCTAGCAGCGCAAGCGTGCTGCCGAGGAGCCCGAGCGCCCCGCCGAGGCCGCCGCCGACGAGACTGCCGACGACGCCCCCCGCCGTCTGCGGCAGCGAGCGGGGCGCCCAATGCAGCGTCGCGAGCGCACAGCTCGTCGCGAGCACGAGCAGGAAGCCCGCGAGGCGCACCACGGCGTTCGCACGCGACTCGCGTTCCTCGCCCCGCGGCGCGCGGTGCAGCGCGACCGCGGCAACACCGAGCATCAGCGGGAAGAGGAACGCCGGGCGGCCAAACAGGAAGAAGAGCACGTCCGCAAGCCAGGCGCCGAAGGGGCCGATGCGATTCTGCACGACGCCCGAAGTGCCCGTGTATGAAAATCCGGGGTCGCTCGGCGCATAGGACGCGAGCGCGGCGAGCAGCACGAGCGCAACCGCCGCGACGATGATGACGGCGCTTTCGCGCAGGCCGCGTGATACGACGGCGTTGAAGCGTGAGGGCTGCCGGGTGGGACGGGCGTCGGCCAAATCAAGAATTCCGTTGAATTAAGAACACCAATCGGTTGATTTTAAATGGAAGATGACTGCCCGGCAACGCGGATACTGTACACTCCGCTGCCCCGTCGCGGGCGCAGGGCGCGCCCACGGATCATCTGACTCGCGCAACCGAAATTATACATGAGCACTCCGACACATCGCCGCCTCATCATCCTCGGCTCCGGCCCCGCCGGTTATTCCGCCGCCGTCTATGCGGCGCGCGCCAACCGCAAGCCACTGCTGATCACCGGCCTCGAACAGGGCGGCCAGCTCATGACGACGACCGATGTCGACAACTGGCCGGGCGGTGCCGAAGGGCTGCAGGGCCCGGCGCTGATGGAAAACCTGCGCGAGCACGCCGCGCGTTTCGCGACCGAGATCGTGAACGACCACATCGTGAAGGCCGATCTGTCGCAGCGCCCGTTTCGCCTCACGGGTGAGCGGGCCGGGTACCAATGCGACGCGCTGATCATCGCGACAGGCGCGTCCGCACGCTACCTCGGCCTGCCCTCCGAGGAAGCTTTCCGCGGTCGTGGTGTGTCGGCCTGCGCGACCTGCGACGGCTTTTTCTTTCGTGGCCATCGCGTCGCGGTGATCGGCGGCGGCAATACCGCGGTCGAGGAAGCGCTGTACCTCTCGAATCTCGCCGCCCATGTCACGCTGGTGCACCGGCGCGATCGACTGCGCGCCGAGAAGATCCTGCAGGACCGGCTCTTCGAGCGCGAACGGGCCGGCAGGATCGCGATCGTGTGGAACCACGAAGTCGAGTCCATCGAGGGCAACGAACAGGGCGTGAACGGCGTCGCGATCCGCCCGACGGAAGGCGGCGCGACACGCCGGATCGACGTCACGGGTGTCTTCATCGCCATCGGCCATACGCCGAACACCGCGCTCTTCGACGGGCAGCTCGCGATGCAGGGCGGCTACATATCGGTGCGCGGCGGTGCGCAGGGCAATGCCACCGCGACCAGCATCGAGGGCGTGTTCGCCGCCGGTGATGTCGCCGACCATGTCTACCGCCAGGCCATCACGTCTGCCGGCTCAGGCTGCATGGCGGCCCTCGACGCCGACAAATACCTCGAGCGTTTCGACGCGCCGGCCGGCTGAACGGAGCGATGGAAAGCCGCGTCGTCGCCAGCCTCGAGTCGATCGCGGCGCGCGAGTGGGACGCGCTGGCACCCGGCGGTGCGCCATTCACGAGCCACGCCTTCCTCGCCGGGCTCGAGCAGAGCGGCTGCGTCGACGGCTCGACGGGATGGGAGAGCGCGCATGTCGTGCTCGAGGACGCGGCCGGGCTCGCCGCGGCCGCGCCTGTCTACCTCAAGCGGCATTCCTGGGGCGAATTCGTGTTCGACTTCGCCTGGGCGCAGGCCTATGCCCGCGCCGGGCTCGCCTGGTACCCGAAACTCGTCGTCACCGTGCCGTTCACGCCGGCAACCGGCCCGCGCCTCCTCGTGCGGCCGGATCTCGACCGTGCAGGCGTGACACGACAGCTCATCGCGACGCTCGAAGCGCTCGCCGCGGAGCGCGGCGCATCATCGATCCATGTGCTCTTCCCGGACGAAGCGGACGCGAGCACGCTCGAGGCGGCCGGCTGGCTCGGCCGCCGCGACTGCCAGTTCCACTGGATGAACCGCGGCTACCGCTCGTTCGATCATTATCTCGCGGGGTTCACCGCGGAGAAGCGCAAGAAAACGAAGCGCGAGCGCCGGCGCGTCGCGGAGGCCGGCATCCGCTTCGAAACCTGGAGCGGCGAGACCCTCGATGAGCCGCGGCTCGATGCGATCCACGCGCTGCATCGGGATACGTTCCTGCGCCACGGGCACGAACCGTATCTCACGCGCGCGTTCTTCACTTACGCCGCGCGCCATCTCGGCACGGCGCTGCTCGTCAAGGCGGCGCTGTGGCGCGATGCGCTCGTGGCGTGCGCCGTGTTCTTTCGTTCGAGCGATACGCTCTATGGCCGCTACTGGGGCGCCGCCGCCGACTTCCACAGCCTGCATTTCGAGACCTGCTACCACCAGGGCATCGAGTACTGCATCGAGGCGGGGCTCGCGAGGTTCGAGCCGGGCACGCAGGGCGAGCACAAGGTCGCGCGCGGGTTCGAGCCGGTGCTCACGCGGTCCGCGCACTTCATCGCCGAGCCGCGCTTTCGCCACGCGATCGCGCACTACCTCGCGCGCGAAGGTCACTCGATCGATGCCTATGCCGAGGCCGTGCGCGCCCATGTGCCCTATCGCGACAAGCATCACGGGGCCGGCGAATGAAGCGGATCACATGGCTCTCGGACGCCGACGCGCCCGACTGGTTTCCTGACCCGGAGCACGCGCTCGACGAGCCTCCCGGACTCCTCGCCGCGGGAGGCGAGCTGACGGCGCATCGTCTGCTCTCGGCCTATCGTCGCGGCATCTTTCCCTGGTATTCACCCGGCCAACCCGTGCTCTGGTGGTCACCCGATCCGCGCGAAGTGCTGTTCCCGCAGGAATTCCGCCGCAGCCGCAGCCTCGGCAAGGCAATCCGGAACAGAGGCATCGACGTCACGGTGGACCGCGACTTCGCCGCCGTGATCGACGCCTGTGCCACGCGCGCCGACACGGGCGCGGGCACCTGGATCACGCCAGAGATGCGCGCGGCCTATCTCGAACTGCACGCGCTCGGCCATGCGCACAGCATCGAGGCGCGGCGTGGCGGCGCGCTCGTGGGCGGCCTCTACGGGGTGGCGCTCGGCGGCCTCTTCTTCGGCGAATCGATGTTCGCGCGCGAGCGGGATGCGTCGAAGATCGCGCTGGCCCATCTCGTCGACCACGCGGCGGAGCGCGGCATCGGGCTGATCGACTGCCAGATCGCCTCCGCGCACCTGCGCAGCCTCGGCAGCCGGCCGGTCCCGCGCCGGGAATTCACCGCGCTGCTCGCGCGCTTCGGGACCGCCGAGCGCGCGCAGCACTGGACCTGAGGCGGGCATTTATGCAGAATCCGCGCGCCCTCGTCACGGAACTCGCATGTCCAAAGAAGATGCCATCCAGATGGAAGGCGAAGTCGTCGAGACTTTGCCGAACACGACCTTCCGGGTCCAGCTCAAGAACGGGCATGTGGTCACTGCGCACATCTCGGGCAAGATGCGCAAGAACTACATCCGTATCCTGACGGGCGACCAGGTCACCGTCGAGCTGACACCCTACGATCTCAGCAAGGGGCGCATCGTCTACCGCGGTCGCTGACCGGCGAGGCCGGCCCTGCCGGCGCTTCAGGCCGGCACGACCTCCTCGCCCGGGCTAAATTCGAGAGCGAGTCCCTCGCCGCCGGCTGCGAGCGTCACCCGCACCTGCCCGCCATTGACGAGCCTGCCGAACAGCAGCTCCTCGGCAAGCGGCCGCTTGATGTGTTCCTGGATCACCCGCGCCATCGGGCGCGCGCCCATCTTCGGATCGTAGCCCTTCTGCGCGATCCAGCGACGCGCGGGTTCATCGACGGTGAGCAGCACGCGCTTGTCCTCGAGCTGCGCTTCCACTTCCACGAGCAGCTTCTCGGCGACGCGCTCGATGGTCGCGGCGTCGAGCGGCGCGAACTGGATGATCGCATCGAGCCGGTTCCTGAACTCGGGCGAGAACAGGCGCCGCACGGCCTCCATGCCGTCGCTCGAATTGTCCTGCTGCGTGAAGCCGATCGAGGGCCGGCTCATTTCCTGCGCGCCGGCGTTCGTCGTCATGACGATCGTGACGTGGCGGAAATCCGCCTTGCGGCCGTTGTTGTCGGTCAGCGTGCCGTGGTCCATCACCTGCAGCAGCAGGTTGAAGACATCCGGGTGCGCCTTCTCGATTTCATCGAGCAGCAGCACGCAGTGCGGGTGCTTCGCGATCGCCTCGGTGAGGAGGCCACCCTGGTCGAAGCCCACATAACCCGGCGGCGCGCCGATCAGGCGCGACACCGTGTGCCGCTCCATGTATTCCGACATGTCGAAGCGGATGAACTCGACGCCGAGCACGATCGCGAGCTGGCGCGTGACTTCGGTCTTGCCGACGCCGGTCGGACCCGCGAACAGGAAACTGCCGGTCGGCTTGCGCTGGTCGCCGAGTCCGGAGCGCGCCATCTTGATCGCGGCGGCGAGCGACTCGATCGCCGGGTCCTGCCCGAAGATCACGAGCTTCAGGTTGCGCTCGAGATTGCGCAGCACCTCGCGGTCGGTCGTCGTGACGTTCTTCGCGGGTATCCGGGCGATGCGCGCCACCACGTCCTCGATGTGGCGCACCTCGACCGTCTCCTCGCGCTCGGCCGCGGGCTTGAGGCGCAGCCGCGCGCCGGCCTCGTCCACGACGTCGATCGCCTTGTCGGGCAGCTGGCGCTCGTTGATGTGCCGGGCGGAGAGTTCCGCGGCCGCGCGCAGCGCGTCGTCGGTGTACTTGACGGCGTGATGCTCCTCGAAGCGCGATTTCAGTCCGCGCAGGATATCGAGCGTCTCCGCGACGCTCGGCTCCACCACGTCGATCTTCTGGAAGCGCCGCGCGAGCGCGTGGTCCTTCTCGAAGATGCCGCGGTATTCCTGGTAGGTCGTCGAGCCGATGCAGCGGATTTCGCCGCTCGTCAGCACGGGCTTGATCAGGTTCGAGGCGTCCATCACCCCGCCCGAGGCGGCGCCCGCGCCGATCACCGTGTGGATCTCGTCGATGAAGAGGATCGCGCCCGGCTGCTTCTTCAGTTCGCCGATCACGCCCTTCAGCCGTTTCTCGAAGTCGCCCCGGTACTTGGTGCCGGCGATCAGCGCGCCCATGTCGAGCGCATGGATCGTGCTGCCCGCGAGCACTTCGGGCACCTTGCCCTCGACGATGAGCCGCGCGAGCCCCTCGGCGATCGCCGTCTTGCCGACGCCCGCCTCGCCGACGTACAGCGGGTTGTTCTTGCGCCGCCGGCAGAGGATCTCGATCGTGCGCTCGACCTCGAACCGGCGGCCGATCAGCGGATCGATCCGGCCCGCCTGCGCCTCGCGGTTGAGATTGGTCGTGTACTTCTCGAGCGCACCGCCGCCTTCCGCCTCGCGCTCGCCTTCGACGGCCTCGGCGTCCTTGTCGGTCTTTTCCTCGGCGATCTTCGACAGTCCGTGCGACACATAGTTGACGACATCGAGCCGCGTGACGCCCTGCCGGTTGAGGAGATAGACCGCGTGGCTCTGCTTCTCGCTGAAGATCGCGACCAGCACGTTCCCGACGCCGACTTCCTTGCGGCCGCTCGACTGCACGTGGAACACCGCCCGCTGCAGCACGCGCTGGAAGCCGAGGGTCGGTTGCACTTCGCGATCGTCACCTTCCGGCAGGCGCGGCGTCGCCTCGGCGATATGGGCCTCGAGTTCGGGTTTCAGCTTCGCGAGGTCGGCCCCGCAGGCCCGGAGCACCTCGCGGACGCGTGCCGTCGCGAGGATCGCGACCAGCAGGTGCTCGACCGTCAGGAACTCGTGGCGCGCCGTGCGCGCCTCGCGGAACGCCTCGTTCAGGCACAGTTCGAGCTCGGACGACAGCATCAGGTCTCCTCCAGCGTGCACATCAGCGGGTGCTGGTTGTCGCGCGCATAGGTGGTGACCTGCGCGACCTTGGTTTCCGCGATCTCGTAACTGAACACTCCGCACACACCTTTGCCCTTCATGTGGACCTCGAGCATCACGCGCGTCGCCTGCGGGCGGTTCATGCCGAAGAACCGCTCGAGCACGTCCACGACGAACTCCATCGGGGTGTAGTCGTCGTTCAACAATATGACCTGAAACAGCGGCGGGCGTTTCAGCTTCGGCGCTGCTTCCTCGACGACGATGCCGTGGTCCGGCTGTACCGGTTCATTGCCTGCCATCAGGGCTTTTATAGGGGTCGCCGGATGGCAACACAAGTCGCCGGCCGCCGACGCCCCGATTTCTTGTCGAAACAGTCGCTTGTGAGCGCCATCGACAGCCCCGTATGATTGGGCGGATGACGACTTCCGTGCTGCACGGCCTGCCCTCGCCGGACGCCTGGAAAGGGCTGCTCGCTGCGCGCGGGCCACAGGTCGCGACCTGGGTGCTCGGCGTCGCGCTCGCGGCGCAGGCCGCCCTCACCGTGACCGGGCTGGCCGGCCCGGATCTCGCGGCGCCGGTGCCCGCGACGGCGGTGGCCGCGCCCACCCAGCTCGATCTCGGCGCGCTGATCGGGGCCCACCTGTTCGGCGAAGCCGCGGTCGCGTCGCGTGGCGATGCCACTTCAGCACCGGTCACCAACCTCGCGCTCGTCCTCGCGGGCGTCATCGCGAACACCGATCCGCAAACCGGCATCGCGATCATCGGCGAGACCGCCGCCACCGCGAAAGTCGCGATGGTCGGCGATACCGTGCCGGGCGGCGCGAAGCTCCACGCCGTCTACCCCGACCGGGTCGTGCTCGAACGCGCGGGCGCACTCGAATCGCTGCTGCTGCCGCAGCAGTCGACGCTCGCGGCAGCGGCGCCGGCCGCGTCGCTGTCCGCGCAGCCGGCCCGGGCACCGACCGCGGGCGACGCGCAGATCCTCGACCGGATGCGCAAGCTCATCGAAAGCGACCCCGGCATCGTGAGCGACGTGATGCGCCCGCAGCCGGTATTCGCCGAAGGCAAGCAGCGCGGCTTTCGCGTCTATCCGGGACGCAATCGCGCCGCATTTTCCCGGCTCGGGCTGCGCCCCGGAGACCTCGTCACGGCCATCAACGGCACGCCGCTCGACGATCCCGCGCGCAGCAACGAGATATTTCGCACGCTCGGCAGTTCCGCGGAGGCGCGCGTGACCGTGATGCGCAGCGGCCGCCAGCAGGAACTCACGTTGAACATGGCGCAGATCGCGAACGAGGCGGAAAAGCTCGGCAATCCGGCGCCCTCTCCCGATGCCGGGCAGAATGCCCCCGGAATCCCGGGTGAGGATGCCGACGAGACGGAACCACAACCGGTCGAATCGCCGACCGACGACCGGGGGGACCAGGGACAATGAACGACACAGATTGCCGGCCGCCGCGCGCCCGCGCAGGCCGCCTCGCCGTCGCGGCCGCTGCCGCGCTGCTTGCCATGGCATCCACCGCGCAGGCGCAGAAGGAGGCGGGCGCGCGGATCACGCCGAATTTCAAGGACGCCGACATCACGCAGATCGTCGAGGCCGTCAGCGCGGCGACCGGCAAGAATTTCATCATCGACCCGCGGGTCGGCCGCCAGCAGGTCACGATGCTGTCGTCGACACCGATGACGCCCGACGCGTTCTACCAGGCGTTCCTGTCGATCCTGCAGGTGTACGGCTTCGTCGCCGTGCAGACCGGCAACATCATCAAGATCATCCCGGATGCGAACGCGCGCCAGTTCCCCTCGATCGACCTCCCGGACCACGTCAGCGCAACCTCGGACGAAATCGTGACGCAGGTCATCGCGGTGCGAAACGTCAGCGCCGCGCAACTCGTGCCGATCCTGCGGCCGCTGATTCCGCAGTACGGGCATCTCGCGGCCTATCCGGCGTCGAACATGCTGATCATTTCGGACCGCGCGAACAACGTGAACCGCATCGTGCGCATCATCCGCCGCATCGACCAGTCGGGCGACGCCGAGATCGAAGT
>JABAQN010000028.1 GCA_019187495.1 Steroidobacteraceae bacterium | reverse complement strand
CGAGGCCGTGTTCGGCCGCGCCCAGCCGCGCGCGGCGCACGGCTGGTTCATCGCCGCATCGCGCGAGCGCGTGCGCTGCGTGAGCGGCGCGCGTGGCGGGGAAACATGGGAGTTTCCCGCCGCAATGCTGCTCGCACTCCATTGATTAGCTTACCTTGGTTAGCTAACATGCGCCGATGGATGAAAAGATCGTCAACATGCACGCGGCCAAGACACGGCTGTCACAGCTCGTTGCGCGCGCGGAGAAGGGCGAGCGCATCCTGATCGCGCGAGCGGGCAAGCCGGTGGCGGAACTCGGGCCGGTGCGTCGGCCGCGGCGGGCCACGATCTCGCCGGAGGATCCCCTGTTGAACCTGGATCGGTTCGCGGTGGATGGCCCGGGCGGAGAGCTGGCGAACGAAGAGATCGATCGCGTGCTCTATGGCAAGTCGTGAGGTTTTCGCGGACACCTCGGGCCTCTACGCCCTGATCGACCGGAACGATGCGAATCATTCGGCGGCGCGTGAAGCCGTAGGCAAGCTGCTACGGGGTGGCCGCCGGCTCGTCGTGACCGATTACGTCATCGATGAAACCGTGACGCTGGCCAAGGTCCGGGCTGGAATGGTGATGGCCAGCAGGGTGCTCGACCTCGTCGACCAGACGGGCGGCTTGCGGGTGGAATGGATCGGGCCCGAGCGCTTCACGGCAACCAAGGCATTCTTTCGCAGACATGCCGATCACGGTTACTCGTTCACGGATTGCAGCAGTTTTGTCGTGATGCGCGAGTTGCGACTGAACGAGGCGCTCACCAGTGACCGGCACTTCCAGGAGGCGGGATTGACGGCGCTATTGCGCGTCCACTGATGCGTCAGGTCTGATGCGCGACGGCGAAATCGGCGAGCGAGGCGAGCGCTTCCCGGTACGGTGAGGCCGGCACCACCTGCAGGGCATTGATCGCCTGCTTCGCCTCGCGCCGCGCGAGGCCTTCCGCGTAGTCGATGCCGCCGGTCGCCTCGATCGCGGCGATGATCGCCTCGAGGTGCTCGAGGCCGCCATGCTCGATTGCGGCGCGGATCTGCTGCTGCTGCGTCTCGTTGCCCATGCGCAGCGCATGGATGAGTGGCAGCGTCGGCTTGCCTTCCGCGAGATCATCGCCAACGTTCTTGCCGCGCGCGGCCGGATCGGATCGGTAGTCGAGCACGTCGTCGATCAGCTGGTAGGCGGTGCCGAGGTGGCGCCCGAAGCGGCGCAGCGCGTCCTGCACGTCGCTCGGGGCATTCGCGAGCACCGCCGCCACCTGGGCGCCCGCTTCGAAGAGCCGCGCGGTCTTGCGGTAGATCACTTCGTGGTAGCGCTGTTCGGTCGTTTCCGGGTCGTGCGCGTTCATCAGCTGCAGCACTTCGCCCTCGGCGATCACGTTGGTCGCATCCGCCATGATCTCCATGACCTGCTGCGAGCCGATCGCGGCCATCATCTGGAACGCGCGCGAGTAGACGAAATCCCCGACCAGCACGCTCGCCTGGTTGCCGAAGACGGCGTTCGCGGTGTCGCGGCCGCGGCGCTTCGAGGAGCTGTCGACGACGTCGTCGTGCAGCAGCGTCGCCGTGTGGATGAACTCGATGAAGGCGGCGGCCTCGGTGTGGCGACGCCCGCCCGCGCCGCAGGCGCGACCCGCGAGCACGACGAGGAGCGGGCGCAGCCGCTTGCCGCCGCCCGCGATGATGTGTTCGGCGACCTGGTCGACGAGCGGCACGGTGCTCTTCAGGCTCGCGCGCACCACGTCGTCGACGGCGGCGAGGTCGGCGCGCACCAGTGTCCGGATTTGCTCGAGGGTCATCCGGCTAGCCTATCAGGACCGTGTCAAGATGCTGTTTTTATTGGTGAATCAGGGGTTTGACCGCGCCCCGGCCGCTGAGTACACTACGCGGCCTTTTTCAGGAGCTTTGTGAACATGTACGCGGTCATCGCCACGGGCGGCAAGCAGTATCGGGTGGAGAAGGGCCAGGTGCTGCGCATCGAGAAGCTCGACGCGGAGCCGGGCGCGACCGTCACGTTCGACCAGGTGCTCCTCGTCGGCCAGGGCGGCGACGTGAAGGTCGGCGCGCCGCTGCTCGCGGGCGCGAAGGTGACCGGAACGGTGGAGCGGCACGGCAAGGGCGACAAGGTGAGCATCGTCAAGTTCCGCCGCCGCAAGCACTACCTGCGGATGAAGAACCACCGCCAGCCCTTCACCGAAGTCAAGGTTACGGAGATCGTCTGAGATGGCACACAAGAAAGCAGGCGGCAGCACGCGCAACGGCCGCGAGTCGCACAGCAAGCGGCTCGGCGTGAAGCGCTTCGGCGGCGAGGCCGTGCTCGCCGGCAACATCCTCGTGCGCCAGCGCGGCACGCAGTACCACGCGGGCGCCAATGTCGGCATGGGCACCGACCACACGCTGTTCGCGCTGAAGAACGGCAAGGTGCGCTTCGCGGTGAAGGGTGCCGAGCAGCGCCGCATGGTGAGCATCGAGGCGGAATGATCGCGGGCGCGCCGCGCACGCATCGAGAGCCCCGGCCGCGCGCCGGGGTTTTTGTTTGTGTGCCGGACGACGCGGAACAGCCAGCATGAAGTTCGTCGACGAAGCGCGGATCAAGGTGCAGGCCGGCAACGGCGGTCGCGGCAGCACGAGCTTTCGCCGCGAGAAGTTCGTGCCGTTCGGCGGCCCGGACGGCGGCGACGGCGGCCACGGCGGCAGCGTCTGGCTGCGCGCGGCGGAGGGCATCAACACGCTCGCCGATTTCCGGATCGAGCGCACTTTCCGGGCGCAGCACGGCGCGCCGGGCAGCGGCAACGGTTGCACGGGACGCGGCGGCGAGGATCTTTTCGTCACCGTGCCCGTCGGCACGATCGTGCGCGAAAGCGATACGCAGGAAACACTCGGCGACCTGACGCGCGCCGGGCAGGAACTGCTGGTCGCGCAGGGCGGCAAGGGCGGGTGGGGCAACACGCGCTTCAAGTCGAGCACCAATCGCACGCCGCGGCAGTTCGGCCCGGGGCTGCCGGGCGAGAAGCGCGCGCTCGAACTCGAGCTCAAGGTCATCGCCGATGTCGGCCTGCTCGGCCTGCCGAACGCCGGCAAGTCGACGCTGATCCGCGCCGTGTCGGCCGCGCGCCCGAAAGTGGCCGATTATCCGTTCACGACGCTCTATCCGAACCTCGGTGTCGTGTACGTCGGCGAGCACCGCAGCTTCGTGATGGCCGATATCCCGGGCCTCATCGAGGGGGCGGCGGAAGGTGCCGGCCTCGGCATCCGGTTTCTCAAGCACCTGCAGCGCACGCGCCTGCTGCTGCACCTGGTCGACATCGCGCCCCTCGATCCGCATGCCGATCCGGTGAAGGACGCGCGGGCGATCATCGCGGAGCTGAAGAAATTCAGCCCCGATCTCGCGACGAAGCCACGCTGGCTCGTGCTGAACAAGCGCGACCTGCTGCCGACTGCGGAGGCCGAAGCCAGGGCGAAGGAGATCGCGCGGCGGCTCAGGCACAAGGGGCCGACCTTCCTGGTCTCCGGTGTCACGGGTGAGGGCACGAAGGCGCTGAACGAGGCCGTGATGCAATTCCTCGAGGCGCAGCGCAACGCCCCCGGATGACGGGCGGCCCCGGTCGGGGCGCGCCGTTACTTCATCTTCTTGATGCGGGCGGCGAGGCGGCTCTTGTGCCGGGCGGCCTTGTTGCGATGGATCTTGCCCTTCGAGGCGAGCGAGTCGATGCCGGACGAGGCCTCGCGGTATGCCGCCCCCGCGGCGGCCTTGTCGCCCGCGCCGATCGCGGCGGTGACCTTGCGCAGCCCCGAACGGGCGCGCGAGCGCAGCGCGACGTTGCGGGTGCGGTGCTTCTCGGCCTGGCGGGCGGATTTTTCAGCGGATTTCGTATTGGCCACGGACTCTCCGAAGGCGGTTCGGCAGCATTTTTGAGGGCGCGTAGTGTGCGGAGCGCCCTCCGCCGTGTCAATCCGGACCGGCGCGTGGACGAGGGCGTCCGGTATAGTCGCAAACCGTGGGATTTCCAACGCTTACCGCATGAGCCGCGCGCTGCTCCGAAGCACCAGTGTCGTCGGCGTCACGACGCTCATTTCGCGGATCACGGGGCTCCTGCGGGACATGGCGCTGTCGCAGGTCTTCGGCGCGGGCCTGCTGATGGACGCCTTCCTGGTCGCCTACAAGATCCCGAACTTCCTGCGCAGGCTCTTTGCCGAGGGCGCCTTCTCGCAGTCGTTCGTGCCGGTGATTTCGGAGTATCGGGTCAAGCGGACGGCGCCGCAGGTGCGGGGCCTCGTGGGCGGCACCGCGGGCACGCTCGGCACCGTGCTCCTCTTCGTGACGATCGCCGGCGTGATCGGGGCGCCGCTCCTGATTCTGCTGTTTGCGCCCGGCTTCACGCAGGAAGGAGACAAGTACGACCTCGCGGTCGAGATGCTGCGCTGGACCTTCCCCTATCTCTTCTTCGTGTCGCTGACGGCGCTGTTCAGCGGCGTGCTGAACAGCTACGGGCGCTTCGCGGTGCCGGCATTCACGCAAGTCATCATGAACGTCGTGATGATTTTCTTCGCGATCGTGCTCGCGGCGAATGCGCCGAACCCCGGCGTCGTGCTCGCGATCGGCGTGTTCGTGAGCGGGGTGCTGCAGGTCCTGTTCCAGTTGCCGGCCGTGGCCCGGCTCGGCCTGCTCGGCCGGCCGCGCTGGCAGCCGCGCGCGGAAGGCGTGCGCCGCATCGGGCGGCTGATGCTGCCCGGAATCCTCGGCTCCTCGATGGCGCAGGTGAGCCTGCTCCTCGACACGATCATCGCGTCTTTCCTGATGTCGGGCAGCATCTCGTGGCTCTATTTCGCCGATCGCCTGATGGAGTTCCCGCTCGGGGTGTTCAGCATCGCGCTCGCCACGGTGATCCTGCCGGGGCTGTCGGCGCACCACGCCGAGCAGTCGATGGACCGCTTCGCCGGTACGCTCGATTGGGCGCTGCGTCTCACGGTGCTGCTCGCGACCCCCGCGGCCGTGGGCCTGCTGGTGTTCGCCGGCCCGCTCACGGCGACGATCTTCGGCTACGGCCGCTTCGGGTTGCGCGACATCGAGATGGCATCCTACGCACTGATGGCGTATTCGTGGGGCCTCTTGATGTTCAGCCTCGTGAAAGTGCTCGCGCCCGGTTACTTCGCGCGCCAGGATACGCGCACGCCGGTGCGCGTCGGCATCCTCGCGCTCGCGGTGACGATGACGCTCAACGTCGTCGTCGTGCTGCCGGCCAAGTGGCTCGGATTTCCGGTGCCGCACATCCTGCTCGCGACCTCGACCTGCGCGGGCGCGGCGGTGAATGCATTCCTGCTCTGGCGTGGCTTGCGACGCGGCGGCGTGTATCGGGCCGCGCCGGGATGGCGCGCCTTCCTGTGGCGGGTGCTGGCCGCGAACGCCGCCATGGCGGCGTGGCTCGCCTGGTTCGCGGGTGAGCTCGCGGACTGGACGGCGCTCGGCGCGCTCGAGCGGGCGATCCGCTGCGGCATCGGCATCGCGGCGGGCGCCGCCATCTACTTCGCGGTGCTGTTCGCGGGTGGCCTGCGTTATGGCCACCTGCGCAACCGGCCAATATAATCATGAAGCTGATTCGCGGATTGCCGGTGGTCCCTGGTGCGTATCGCGGCGCGGTGATCGCGCTCGGCACCTTCGACGGCCTGCACCTCGGCCACCAGGCGCTGATCGCGCGCACCTGCGAGCGGGCGCGGGCGCGCGGTGCGTGCTCGCTGATGCTGACGTTCGAGCCGATGCCGCGCGAGTACCTGTCGCCCGGATCGCCGCCCGCACGGCTGACGAATTTCCGCGAGCGCTGGCGTCTCGCCGAGGCGAGCGGGCTCGACGCGGTGTGCGTGCTGCGCTTCGATGCGCAGTTGCGCGAATGGTCGGACGAGGAGTTCGCCCGGCGCCTGGCGCGCGCCTTCGACGCATCGCTCGCCGTCGTCGGCCACGATTTCCGCTATGGCCGCGGCGGCGCGGGAACGGCCGAGCGGCTCGTGGAATCCGGGCGCCGCATCGGCTTTGGCGTCGAGATCATCGAGCCGGTGATCGGTGGCGGCGAGCGCGTCAGCAGCACGGCGGTGCGGGGGCACCTCGCGCGCGGCGAATTCGACGACGCCGCCCGTCTCCTCGGGCGGCGCTACACGATGCGCGGCCGCGTGGCGCGCGGCGAGCAACTCGGGCGCACGCTCGGCTTTCCGACGGCGAACCTGCGATTGCGCCGCCGCCGCTCGCCGCTCGGGGGCATTTTCGCCGTGCGGGTGCACGGCATCGCGCGCGGGGCCTGGCCCGGTGTCGCGAGCCTCGGGACGCGGCCGACGGTGGGCGGTGTCGAGCCGTGGCTCGAAACGTACCTGTTCGATTTTGCCGCGGACATCTATGGCCGCGAGATCGAGGTGGAGTTCGTCGCGAAGATCCGCGACGAAGCGCACTTTGCGACGCTCGAGGCGATGGTCGGGCGGATGCACGACGACGTGAGCGAGGCGAGGCGCCTCCTCGGTGTATGAAGGAACGAGAGTGGCCGATTACAAGCACACGATAAACCTGCCGCAGACCGGCTTTCCGATGAAGGCCGATCTCGCGCAGCGCGAGCCGAAAATGCTCGCGGACTGGCAGGCGCGCGACCTCTACGGGAAGCTGCGCGCCGCGGCGCGCGGGCGCCCGCGTTTCGTGCTGCACGACGGACCACCGTACGCCAACGGCGCGATCCACATCGGCCATGCGGTCAACAAGATCCTGAAGGACATCATCGTCAAGTCGCGTTCGCTCGACGGCTATGACGCGCCCTACATTCCCGGCTGGGATTGCCACGGCCTGCCGATCGAACACGCGGTCGAGAAAAAGCATGGCAAGCCCGGCCAGAAGCTCGATGCGAATGCGTTCCGCGCCGCATGTCGCGCGTTCGCGCGCGCGCAGATCGACCTGCAGCGTGCGGATTTCATCCGTCTCGGCGTGCTGGGCGACTGGGGCCGTCCGTATCTGACGATGGATGCGGCCTATGAGGCCGAGCAGATCCGCGCCTTCGGCCGCATCGTGAAGAACGGTCACCTGTACCGCGGCGCGAAGCCCGTGCACTGGTGCCTCGATTGCCGCTCGGCACTCGCCGAGGCCGAAGTCGAGTACGAAACGCATGTCTCGCCCGCGATCGATGTCGCGTTCCGGGTCGTCGACCTGCGCGACTTCGAGCGTCGCATCGGCCAGCCCGCGGGCGCGCTCGACGAGATCCCGGTCTCGCTCGTGATCTGGACGACGACGCCGTGGACGCTGCCGGCCAACGAAGCCGTGGCGCTGCGGGCGAGCTTCCGTTACAGCCTCGTCGAGGTGGAAACGGCCGCGGGCCGCGAGCGGCTCGTCCTCGCGAGCGAGCTGCGCGACGCGTGCCTCGCGCGCTACGGGCTCGCCTCCCTCGAGCTGCTGGCCGAATTCGATGGCGTCGCGCTCGAGCGGCTCGAGCTCGCCCACCCGTTTTTGCCCAAGCGCGTGCCGGTGATCCTCGGCGAGCATGTGACGCTCGAGGCGGGCACCGGCGCGGTGCACACGGCGCCCGCGCACGGCCAGGAAGATTTCATCGTGGGGCGCCAGTACGGGTTGCCGGTCGTCAATCCCGTCGGCCCCGACGGACGCTTTTTCGCGAGCACGCCGCTCGTCGGCGGGTTGCGCGTCGAGGCCGCGAACCCCGTGATCGTGCAGGCGCTCGCGGAGGCGGGGCGGCTGCTGCACCATGTGCCCTTCGAGCACAGCTATCCGCACTGCTGGCGGCACAAGACGCCGGTGATTTTCCGCGCGACGCCGCAGTGGTTCATCAGCATGGAGCAGCGCAACCTGCGAGCGCATGCACTGCGCGACATCAAGGGTGTCAAGTGGACGCCTGCGTGGGGCGAGCAGCGCATCACCGGCATGATCGAGAATCGCCCCGACTGGTGCATTTCGCGCCAGCGCACCTGGGGCGTGCCGATCACGCTCTTCACGCACAAGGAAACCGGCGCGCTGCATCCGGATACGCTCGCGCTGATCGACAAGGCCGCCGCGCACGTGGCGCAGGGCGGCATCGAGGCGTGGTTCGCGCTCGAGGCGGCGGACCTCATCGGCGAGGACAGCGCGACCTACGAGAAAGTCACCGACGTGATGGACGTGTGGGCGGACTCGGGCCTGTCGTTCGAGTGTGTCGGCGCCGCGCGTCCGGAGATCGCCGCGCCGGTCGATCTCTATCTCGAGGGTTCCGACCAGCATCGCGGCTGGTTCCACAGTTCATTGCTGATGTCGGAGGCCCTGTATGCGCGCGCGCCGTACAAGGGCGTGCTCACCCACGGCTTCACCGTGGACGAGAAGGGCCGCAAGATGTCGAAATCGCTCGGCAACGTGGTCCTGCCGCAGAAGGTGGTCGCCTCGCTCGGCGCCGACGTGCTGCGACTCTGGGTCGCGTCCACCGACTACGCCAACGAGATCGGCGTCTCGGACGAGATCCTCAAGCGCATGGCGGATTCCTACCGCCGGATCCGCAATACCGTGCGTTTCCTTCTCGGTAACCTCGCGGGGTTCGACCCGGCGACCGACGCGGTGCCGGCCGCCGACCTCGTCGCGCTCGACGCGTGGGCGATCGGGCGCACGCGCGCGCTGCAGGCCGAGGTCGTGCAGGCATATCGCGACTATGCGTTTCATCTGATCTACCAGAAGGTGCACAACTTCTGCATCGTCGACCTCGGCGGCCTGTATCTCGATGTCCTGAAAGACCGGCTCTACACGACACCGGCGAAGAGCCACGCGCGCCGCTCGGCGCAGACCGCGATGTTCCACATCGCCGAGGCGATGGTGCGCTGGCTCGCGCCGATCCTGTCGTTCACCGCCGAGGAGATCTGGCAGTTCATGCCGGGCAATCGTGGCGAGTCGGTGCAATTCGAGACCTGGCATGCGCTGCCCGAAGCGCCGGCGGGCGCGATCGACTGGACGGCGCTACTCGCGCTGCGCGCCGCGGTGACCCGTGAGCTCGAGAAGCTGCGCGACACGGGCGCAATCGGCGCGCCGCTCGAGGCAGAGGTGGACGTGTGGTGCCCGTCGGCCGTGCATCCGCGCCTCGCGGCGCTCGGTGACGAACTGCGCTTCCTGCTGATCACGTCCGCGGCGCGCGTGCACGAGGGTGCGCCGCCCGCGGACAGCGTGCCGGTGGGCGAGGGCGTCGCCATCCGCATCACGCCGACGAAGGCGCGGAAGTGCGTGCGCTGCTGGCACCGGCTCGACGATGTCGGCACGCATGCGGAGCACCCTGAACTCTGCGGGCGCTGTGTCACCAACGTGGCGGGCGCGGGCGAGACGAGGCGATTCGCATGAGCGGCTGGCGCTGGTTGCCGCTGTCGGCGCTGATCGTCCTGCTCGACCAGGCGAGCAAGGCGTGGATCGAACGGCATTTCGCGCTCTACGAGAGCGTCACGCTGCTGCCGGTGCTCGACATCACCCGGCTGCACAATCCGGGCGCGGCCTTCAGCTTCCTCGCCGGCGCCGGCGGCTGGCAGCGCTGGTTCTTCACGCTGCTCGCGCTCGCCGTGAGCATCGGCATCGTCGTGTGGCTGCGCAGCGTGCACGCGCGCGCGCAGGCGTGGCTCGCCGCGGGCCTCGCGCTGATCCTGGGCGGCGCCCTCGGCAATGTGATCGACCGGCTGCGCCACGGCTTCGTGATCGACTTCGTGCACGCGCACTGGAACGAAGCATGGTTCCCCGCGTTCAATGTGGCGGATTCCGCGATCACGGTCGGTGCGGCGTGCCTGATCATCGATGCGCTGATCGAGGCGCGGCGCGCGAAGGCGTCGCGGCTGCCGCGATGAGTGTCGCGCGATGAAAATCCTGCTCGCCAACCCGCGCGGATTCTGCGCCGGCGTCGACCGCGCGATCGACATCGTCGAGCGCGCCATCAGCCTGTTCGGCGCGCCGATCTACGTGCGCCATGAAGTCGTGCACAACCGCCACGTCGTCGACCGGCTGCGCGACCTCGGTGCCGTGTTCGTCGACGAACTCGATGAAGTGCCGGACGGCGCGACCGTGATCTTCTCCGCGCACGGAGTCTCGCGCGCGGTCGAAGACGAGGCCGCGAGGCGCGGACTCTCGGTGTTCAACGCCACCTGTCCGCTCGTGACCAAGGTGCACATGGAGGTGGCGCGCTTTGCGCGCGAGGCGCGAGAGGTGATCCTGATCGGCCACGAGGGACACCCGGAGGTAGAAGGCACGATGGGCCGCTTCGACAGCTCGCACGGCGGGCGCATCGTGCTGATCCAGTCGGTGAGGGACGCCGAGAACGTGGAAATCCGCGCGCCGGCACAGCTCGCATTCGTGACCCAGACGACGCTGTCGGTCGACGATACCGCGCAGATCGTCGCGGTGCTGCGGCGGCGGTTCCCGGATCTCGCGAGCCCGCGCAAGGAGGACATCTGCTATGCGACGCAGAACCGCCAGAACGCGGTCAAGCAGCTGCTCGCGGAGTGCGAGGTACTGATCGTCGTCGGCTCGGTGACGAGTTCGAACTCGAACCGGCTGCGCGAGCTCGCGGATCGCGCGGGCGTGCCCGGCTATCTCGTCGACGGGCCCGACGACCTGCGCGCCGAATGGTTCGAGGGGCGAAACACCGTCGGCGTGACCGCCGGCGCCTCGGCGCCGGAGATCCTCGTGCAGCGGGTGATCGACCGGTTGCGGGAATGGGGCGGCAACGTGCCGGTCGAGATGCGCGGTCGCGCGGAGCATGTCGTGTTCGCGTTGCCGAAGGCGCTGCGGGGGGAGGGCGGCGGGTAGCCGGAACGCGGTCGTGCGCGCGGTTACGCGTTCCGTGGCACTCCCGCACGGCTGCGGCGGCGCGAGGCCCGGCTCCTCTCGGGTCGAGCGCAGCGCCTGCGGCGCTGTGCCCTCGCGACGGCGGCGCTCGGCGCATGGTGTCGGTGGCAGCAGAACCGCTGGTAGTCGCCTCGCTTCTTCCGCCGCCGCTCGGCGCTCTCCACGTTCGTCACCGGGCCTCGCGCCGCCGCAGCCGTGCGGGTGAGCGGGCAGTCTCGCGGGTGCGTACCGTGCCCCACGTTCAGGTCACGGGCAGATCAGGTCCAGCTTCGGGAAATAGGTGCGATAGCGCTGCTCATCGCGGGTCAGCAGCGGCATGCCCGAAATGGCAGCGTGCGCGCCGATGTAGAAATCCGGCAAGGGTGAGGTCCGGGTGCCTCTACCGCGGCGATAATCGAGAAACGCCTTGCCAGCCAGGAATGCCGCTTCCCAGGGCAACTCCAGGCGGCTGAATACCTGGGGCGAGAGCGCCTTGTCGAGTTCCTCGATACGCATGAAGCCGACCGAGACCTCGGCGTAGACGATGGCGTTGATGCACAGTTCGGCCCGCGCCGCGCAGGCATCGAGCTGCGCAGCCGACCACGTGTACCAGCGTCGATCGTCGGTCAGCACGTCCAGCAGGACATTGGCATCCACGAGGACGCGATTCATGTGCCACGGGTGTGCTGCATGATTTCGTCGGTGGTCAAGCGCGCGGTGGCGCGGCCTCGCAGCCGTGCGGCCAAACCGCGACGACGAGCCCGGGGGGGCGCCGCGATAGTCGCCTCCGCTTCGCGCAGCGCTGCGTTGCGCACGAAAGACGCCACGGGCATTTCGTGGAGAGCTGCAGCGCGGCGGATGCGATTCTTTTCTGCAGTACTCAGGCGCAGGTCGAGGCGATCGGGCGTGTTGGCCATACGGGTGCTCCTGTACGGCATCGTACCGTACGGCGATTCGGTGTAGCAAAACCTGACGCCCGCGCGCCCGCACGGCTGCGGCGGCGCGAGGCCCGGTGACGAACGTGGAGAGCGCCGAGCGGCGGCGGAAGAAGCGAGGCGACCGCCAAGTATCCTGCTACTGACGACACAATGCGCCGAGCGCCGCCGTCGCGAGGGGACAGCGCCGCAGGCGCTGCGCTCGACCCGAGAGGAGCCGGGCCTCGCGCCGCCGCAGCCGTGCCCGCGCGCCTAATCCGCGCCGTCGGTTCCCGGCCGCTCCCAGTAGGTGCGCACGACGCCGCCCGGCTGCACGCACTTGCGCAGCACTTCGACGCCGACCACGCACAGCGCGCGACGCCCGAGTTCGTCGAGGCCGCCACCGCCGCCCTGGCCGCCGCCGCCACCACCTCCACCGCCCTGCGACCCGGCGACCGATTCGTAGGCGAAGCTCACTTCGCCCGCGATGCCGGCCTGCGCGAGGTCGGTGAAGAGATCGTCGGCAGTGAGCGCCTCGTCGTCGTTGAAGTCGATGACCGCACGCCCGGAATCGACACCGAGCGCATAGACGCGGTTCTGGCCGGAGGCCGGCAGGCACGGGTTCATGGCGGACGCCGGCGTCGGCTGGTAGGTCGGGAACAGGATCGCGCCGTTCACGGTGAGCGCCTCGGCGAGCACTTTCTCGCCGGTGAGGTCGCCATTCAGGCGCAGGTCGAGGGTCCAGCCGCGCGCCTGGGTGGGCACCGGCGTGACGCCCGGATTGTCCGTGATGTCGACCAGGTCCGTGCCGACGATCGGCTGGAAGGCGTCGTATTCGGCCTGGGTGAGCTTCGCGAAGGGCGCCTTGTCGCGCAGCGAATAGAAGTGATCGCGCGTCGCAGTGCTGAGCGGGTGGCCGCGATAGCCCGAGCCGATCGCGAGGTTGTAATAGGGCTCGGCGGCGCGGCGCTGGATCAATGCGACGTCAGGCGCGTAGTAGAAGCGGCGGTTGTCGACGACGGTCGGGGTCGCCATGTCGCCCGCGCCGAGGCTCGCGAAGACGCCGCCCGTGACGAGGCTCGAGCGGTCGTTGCCGTTGAAGATGTCGAAGCGGAACACGCGCCCGCCCATGTCGGCGGCGTACAGGCGGTCGGCGAACTGGTCGCCGTCGATGTCGACTGCGACGACGCGCCCGGGGATCGAGTTCGTCATGCGACCGAGCGCAAGGTCCGGCGTACCGGGGCTGCCGGGGCCGCCCGCGTACCAGAGGAGCGCGCCGCTCGCCGCGTCGACCATGTAGATGCGGTTGCCCATCGTGTCGGCGACGTAGGGGCCGTTTTCCTGCGCGCCGTCGTAGCCGCCGCCGAATATCAGCACCAGGTGCTCGCCGTTCTGGCTGGCGCCGCGGACCTGGACGCGCGCGATGGTGGGCGCAGACCAGGTCTCGCCGATGCCTGGAAGCTCCGCCGGACCGATCTTCCAGCGCAATCGCGGCTGCGCACGTTCAGTGACATCGAGCGCGTAATAGGTGCTGCCGCCGCGGCGCATGCCGAAGAAAATCCAGACCCGGTCGCCCGCCGCCGCATCGACGATGCCGTCCTCGTTGATGTCGAACTTGAGGACCCGCACATCGCCGTCGAGCCCGTAGGTGCGCGCGGCAACGCCCGAATTGCGGTACAGGTCGGGCAGGCGCGCCAGCAGTTCCGGCGGCACGAACGACCACAGCTCGCGGCCGCTGCGCGCATCGATCGCGTGCAGGAAGCCGTCATTCGTCGGCACGAATACGACGGCGTCGTCGACATCGGGGGATGCGGGCGAGCCGCCGTAAGTCACGAGCGCGGGGCGCGCGTGCAGCGGATCGCCCATGAAGCGGTTCGTCTCGGTGGTGTCGCCGTCGGCATCTTCATCCTGCACGTCGACCCCGCGCGTCCAGTCGATCAGCTGGTCGCGGGTCGGGACGGCGCCTGTCAGCCCGAGCAGCGCCGGCGTGAGCGCGGTATTGGCCCGCTCGAACCGGTTGCCCACGGCGGTGAGATCGCGTGTTCCCGTGGATGCGAGATAGGTGTACATGCGCCGCTCGGTCTCGGCCGGCAGACGGCTGACGGCGCCGCCCGCCTCGACATTCGGACCGTCGGCGGTCGTCGACCAATAGCTCTGCGTGCCCTGCCTGAAGAAGCCGGTCGCGGGATCGACGGCGTCGGTGCCCGTGGCATCGACGATGCGGCCGCCCTGGAAGGCGTATTTCTTCAGGTTGCCGGGCCAATGCACCGTGGATTCCGGACTGAAGACCGACACGTACAGGTCGTTCAGTGTTTGCGCGCGATTGAACGCGTTGATGGAGACCGAAGGGGTCGTGAAAGTGGAGCTCGTCTGCAGGATGTTTCCGACGATGGCCTGTAGCGTGGTGGTGAGATTCGTGACGTCGTTCGCCGCGTACGCCTCGCCACCGCCCCGCGTGGCGGTCTGCGTGAGCAGCGTGGAGCCTGCGACGTCCGGGCCGAAGCCGACGGTGTAGGTGGTCACGTTCTGCTGGCCGGGCAGCGTCGACAGATCGGCCGCGTGCAAATAGGCGGCCATGTCGGGCAGGCAGGCGCCGTCGCCGGTGCCGCTGCAACCGCCTCCGACCAGCGATGCATAGTTCGGCAGCGCCGGGATCAGCGTGTTCGCACTGGTGTCCCGGGTGGGTTCACCGTCTGTCAGCAGGATCGCGAAATTGCGCTGGCACTGGTAGGCGATCGGCGACTGATAGCGCGACGTGTCCCGCGGGTCGCGTGAGGCGGGGACGCTCGGGATGGGGCCCGAATCCAGGCCGAAGTCGACGGCGCGGCCCGCGAAGTATTGCCCGGCCTCGTACATCGTTTCCGCGAGCGGCGTGAATCCATCGGCCGTCAGGGCATTGATGTCGCTGATGAGGGCGTCGCGCGAAGTCGCGATGTCGGCAATCTCGCGGATCACCATGCCGCCTTCGTCGTTGTTGCTGAAGCGCATCAACCCGAGGTTCACGTCGTCGATCGAGCCGACGAGCGAGGTGGCGACCGACTGCACGACCTGCAGGCGGCTCATCGAAGTCGGAGCGGGCGGCGAGTAATACCAGTTGAGCCAGTTCGCGCTGTAGAGCGTGTAGGCCGGCGCGGTGCCCCAGTCGATCTCGCGCGCCGGCGTGCCGGTCCAGGGCGCGGTCGCAGTGCCGTCCTGCGCATAGCGCAGCAGCGACGTGTCGTTGAAGCCGTGCACGCCGCTGTCGGCGCGGCATTCGAGCAGGTCGGCGCTCGCCACCGAGCCCGCGAGCCTGACCCACCGCGCCGTGGCGAGATCGAAGCGGAGCAGGTCGCCGGTCCACATGCCGGCGAGTCCCGCGAGACTGCTGCCCGCCGCCGCGCAGCGATTGGCGGTCGCCGGGAATTGCTGCGCCGAGCTGCAGGCGGGCGGATTGACATTGCCGGTGCCGCTCTCGACCCAATAGACCGTGCCCGCCGCGCAGCGGCCGGCGTAGACCTGGTTCGGGTCGTACGGGGGCCGCTGCGCCTCGACCGCGCTGTCCATGCTCCCGGACGTGTCGATGATGAAGAGGATGTTCGGTCTGACGTTCCGCAGCGCCGCCTGGTTGACGAAGATTTCCGTGTCGTCGGCGAACGCCGCGGCGCCCGCGGCGAGCGACAGCGCCGCACCGGCGAGCGCGACCGTGGCGCGTGTGCGATGTGCGTTCATCGCGGCGCTCCCGGGCGATGCGACCGATCCGGCGCGAGATGCCGGGCGAGATCACCGCCGGCGACGACCCTCGTCACCTGCCGCGACTGCGCGTCATAAAACACGGTGAGACCGGCCTTCGGTGCGGCGCGCGCGGCAGCGCGCAGGTCGGCCAGTGCCACAGGCAACGACGCGGCCAGATAGCGCGTGCCCGTGCCGGTCGCGAAGGATTCGGGCGCGCAGCCGGCGCAGCGCGTGACGACGAGAATGCCCCGCTCGCCCGACGGCAGGACGACTGCCGAGGCGCGCGCTTCGATCGCCTGCTCGAGGATGCGGTAGGGGTGATCCGCGGCGGCGAGCGGCAGTGCGATGAGCGAGATCGCCACCAGGAGGCCCGCGGTACGTGACGGCATGTTCATTCTCCGAGGGCGCCGAGGCCGGTCCCGATCTGGCGATAGCCACCCGCGCCGCCGCCGCTTCCGGCGATCACGAACACGCCCTGCACCTGCCGGTCGCGTGCGTTGCGTGCCGAAACGCCGGTGCTGTCGATCTCGTAATGCAGGCCCACGAAACGGTCGACGCTCGATTGCGGCAGGCCCGTTTCCTCGCCGACATACCGGGTGGAAGTCGAGAAGGAATCGGTACCGGCCGATCCGACCGGCACGTCCGCGACGAGAGTCGGTGCCGCACCGGGCACGGCCGGTACCGTGCCCAAGTCGGCGATCGCCTCTTCGATGCCGGCCGTGGCCGCCATCGAGGCGGCGCGCCGGTACTGTTCATTGCCCGCCATCACGAGTTCGGTCGTCGCGGTGTTCATGCCGGTGATCGCGAGCAGGGTGAGGACCAGCAGCAGCACGAGGCCGATGACGAGCGCGGCGCCACGTTGCGTGTTCATAGGATGCGTGCGTTCCGTAGCGAGATGGTCCGCGACATGAGGACGCGGCGAAAATGCGCGTCGTCGCCAGAGGGCGTGTAGTCGACGTCCGCGTACTGGTAGCGACGATTGTCCTGGAAGCCCTGTTCCGGCCGATCGGCGCGCACACGGACCCAGATGCGCACCGACACGACCTGCGCCCGGTCGAGACCCGCGAAGTCGGGGTTCACGTAACGCGTCGCGCGACCGTCGGCCTCGGGGATGCCGTCGCCGTTGACGTCGGCGGCCGCGTCGATCACGCCGTCGGCGTCGTAATCGCCGGTATCGATGCCGAACTGCACCTGCAGGTCCTCGACGCCCGGCATCACCTCGGCTTCGACGAACTGCGCCCCGCCGCCGAGTGACTTGACACGCAGCGACGGCAGACCCGGACGGTCGACGGCGTCCTGCGAGAGATAGTATGCGCGCACCACGAGGTCATGGATTTCGTTGTCCGCATCGACCGGGCCCGGTGCGTTGCCGTCGACGAAGAGCTGCTGCGTCGAGCGGCTGCGAAGGCGCGATGCATAGATCTGCAGCCGGCCGGCTTCCGGTGCGGCGATGCGGGTGTCGGCGCGACGTATCGTCAGCGTATCGGCGGTCGCGACGGCGCCCGCGCCGTAGGGCGCGCAGGCTGCGCCCGCGCCCGGACCGAGCAGGAACGCCTCGTTCGATCCCTGGACCGGAGTCAGCAGGTCGACCGCGAAATTCGTGCCGCAGTCGTGCGCGCCGCCGGGCAGGTTCGCCACCGCGACCGGCGGTGCGTCGGGCACCGGGCGCTGGCGCATCTGCGATGCCATCGCATAGACAATGCCGGGCGAGGCGCCGCTCACGAAGCGGATCGTGTCCGGCGAATTGGTGAAGCCGTAGAAGCCTGCGAGCTCGATATCCGGTTCGAGCACCGACAGCACGAAGCGGGCGTTCTCCTGCAATCGCGCGACGCTTTCGTTCACGGCGTAGGTCGACCGCCCGCGCGAGAACACGTAGACCGCGCCGACGATCAGCACCGAGCCGATGGCCAGTGCGACGAGCAGTTCGATGAGGCTGAGGCCCCGATGTCGCAAAGTGTGCCTCATGAGATCGGCGGCCTCGGCATCATGACGAGCTCGGAGGTGTAACTGAGCAGCGGTGCGCCCTGTTCCTGCCACGAGACGCTGATCAGATAGCGGTCGGGCCGGCCGGGATTCGGCGCCCGCACGAACTGCACGACCGCCGCGGTCGCCGGATCGTTCGGCGCAGGCAGCGCCTCGCGCACGGCGCCCTGCCAGCGCGCGAGGTCGTCTTCCGCAAGATCCGCGACACTGCAGTTGACGCCGGCCTGCGCGGCCGTGGGCGCGCAACCGTGCAGCGCGGGCGCCGCGGCGTAACTTGCTGTGTCGTAGGCGTCGCGTGCATCGGCATTGGCGCGGATCCGGTCGGCAATGTCGCCCGCGAGATTCACGGCGTGCGTGCGCAGCAATGCCGTGCGGCTGCTGCGCAGGCTTTCGACGAAGAGGCCGGCGATGCCGAGCAGGCCGACCGACAGCACGACGAGCGCGACCAATGCCTCGACCATCGTGACGCCACGTTGCGGGAACTTCATCCGCATGCGAGCCCCCAGGCGGACAGGCGAGCGGGATCGCGGACCACTTCACCGCGACCGGTGCGCGACACTTCGATGCCGCGTGCCGCCGATTGATTGGTGCCGCCCTGCAGCGCATAGCCGCGCTCGTCGCAATAGACGAAGCGGCGTGCGGTGGCGGCGGGCGTTTCGCGCAGGAAGCCATTCGCGCCGAAGGATACGCACGCGCCATCGGCGATCGACTCGACGGCGCCGCGATCGGCGGCAGCGTGGCCACCGGCCTGCGTCACGGCCTCGCCCGCATCGATGGCGCAATCGCCGTTCGCGTCGGCGAAGACCACCCAGCCCGAGAAGTCCGCATTGCCCGAGCAGGCCGGCGCGCTGTCGAGTGGATCGTCCGAGGCGCACAGCGACATGGCGCGCTGCTGCTTGACCGCTTCCGTGCGCGCGACCTGCGCGGCGGTCAGCAAATCGTTGGCGTCGGCGGTGAGGCGGGCATTGCGGCGAAACTCGCTGAAGCTCGGCGCGCCGATGGCGAGGATGACCGCCGCGAGCGCGATGACGATCATCAGCTCGAGCAGCGTGAACCCCTGCTTGCGAACGGACTTGCCCCCCATAACGGTCGACTATAGCCGCTTGCGTGGACGCCGATCACGGATTCCGACGATCGGCTTTCGCGCGAGGACGAGCGGTTTCTGCGCGGCTTCGTGGCGCCTGCGACTTGACTTAATGACGCCCGGGACCTCAGCCCGTGCACCGCGAAACGGCGCCGCGCGGCACACCGACACGCAGCCTCGGTCGACCGGTCTGGCTCACGATCACCGCGCGCGCGGTGATGCCGGCGATCGCGCTGCAGAACTCGAAGGTGCTGGTCATGCCCGCCCTCGCCGTGGGCCAGAAGGTGACCGCACCGCGCGAGGCGCGCACTTCGGTGTCGCTGCCCAGGGCGTGGCTGCGCAGGATGGCCTCATCGGGATCGCGCACCGGCGTGAATTCGGCGCGGGAGTTCTCGAACACGATCCACGCGCGTGCCCGCGCCACGCCGCGACCGACACAACTGGCGCCGTCCGCGGTCAGGCAGACGACCGTCGGCTGCCCGACGAGGATCGCGTGGCTGCGCGCGAAATGCAGGGTGCCGAGCAACCGGTCGGCGCCAGCGGCGAGTGCGGAGGACGCCCGGATGCGCGAGAAACCCGGCACCGCCGCGGCGGCAAGCGCGGCGACGATGGCGAGGACAGTCGCGAGCTCCCACAGCGTGTGGCCGCGAGCGGGAGGCCGTGCGCACCGATGGCGGTTCATGCATCGAGCATGCGCGCACCCGGCCTCGGGCACCCGCCGCATTTGCGGTGTGATTCCCCCGATTCATATAATGGGCCGATGAGCCAGCCACCGCTCCCGGAGCGCCTCACAGCCCACGGCATCCAGCCGACGGCGCAGCGCCTGCGCATCGCCGCGATCCTGCTCTCCGCGCCGCAGCACATGTCGGCCGAGCAGCTGCTCGCGCACCTCGAAGCGGGAGGCGCGTGCGTCTCGAAGGCCACCGTCTACAACACGCTCAACCTTTTCGCGAGCCGCGGGCTCATCCGTTCGCTGGCGGTCGACGGAACGCGTGCCTGGTTCGATTCGAACGTCGAGGCGCACTACCATTTCCAGGATGTGGACAGCGGCACGCTGACCGATGTGGCGGTGCCCGAGGTCGAATTCAGCCGCCTGCCGCCGACGCCGGAAGGCATGGAAGTGGCCGGAATCGATCTCGTCATCCGGTTGCGCCGCACGGCACAGGCGAATGACGAAGGTGCACAGCGCGTGGCGAGGGGCGGGCAGCCGGAGTAGGGTTCGCCGGCTGCGCCCGGTTTGCCTCATCCCGGGCCGTTCATTAGAATTCGCGCCCCCGTGCCGCTTTAGCTCAGCTGGTAGAGCACATCATTCGTAATGATGGGGTCGTCTGTTCGAATCAGACAAGCGGCACCATGAAATCCGGCGGACGGCGAGCAGCAAGCGGCTGACAGCCAGAAAACGTTACGTTTCCGGCTTCGCGCTGTCCGCCTCCCGCTGTTCGCCCTTCTCCTCGTCTTCCTTCCACCCGAGCATGTCGCCCGTCATGTGCGAGAGGCGCCGGTATCCCGCATCGTGCAGGATCGCGAGCGCCTTCGCGGCACGCTTGCCGCTCCTGCAGTAGACGACGATCGGCCGGTCCTTCGAGGCCCCGAGTTCCGCGAGACGATCCTTCACCTGGTCGTGCGGGATGTTGATCGCGCCGGGCACATGGCCCGCGGCGAATTCTTCCGGCGTGCGGACATCGAGGACCACGGTGGTCGTCGCGCCCGCGGCAGCGAGCGCGCGCACTTCGGCGCGGGAGACTTCGGGTGCCTTCCACGCCTCGTCGGCCACGGCGAGCGTGGCGAGGCCTGACAGAACGGCGCAGGCGATAGCGGTCGGGAATGTCTTCATGCCATCGATGGTGACGCAACTTCGGCGCTCGCGTCCACCTCATCCTGCTGCAGCGCAAACAGGCGCGCGTAGACGCCGCCGCGCGCGAGCAGTTCGGCATGGCTGCCGCGCTCGACGATCCGGCCCTGGTCGAGTACGTGGATCTCGTCGGCATTGCGCACGGCCGAGAGGCGATGCGCGATCGTGAGCGTGGTGCGCCCTCGCGCCAGTTCGCGGATCGCCGCATTCACCTCGCGCTCGGATTCGACGTCGAGGCTCGAAGTCGCCTCGTCGAGGATCAGGATCGGCGCATCCTTCAGCAGTGCACGCGCGATCGCGATCCGCTGGCGCTGGCCGCCGGAGATCTTGCCGCCCATTTCGCCGACCGGCGTGTCGTAACGGAGCGGGAGGCTGTCGATCCAGTCCTTCAGCTGCGCGCGGCGCGCGGCCTCGTCGACCTGCGCGGCGCTCGCGCCGGGGCGTCCCATGCGGATGTTCTCGCCGATCGTCGAGTTGAACGTGTAGTTGCGTTGCGAGACGACGGCGATGCGGTCGCGCAGGTCCTCGAGCGTGTAGTCGCGGACGGAGCGCCCGCCGATGCGCACCTCGCCCGCATCCGCGTCCCAGAAGCGCAGCAACAGGTTGGCGATCGTGCTCTTGCCGCTGCCGCTCGCACCGACGAGGGCAATGTGCCGGCCGGCGGGGATTTCGAGGCTGATGTTCCTGAGCACCGGCGGGGCATCCGCGCGATAGCCGAAGCTCACGTCACGCAACTGCAGGGATGAATCCGTGAACGGCGCCGAGGTCGCGACGACATTCGCAACCGTCGGCCGCTGGTCCATCAGTTCGAAGAGCCGCCGCGCGGAGACCATCGAGACCTGGAAGTCGCCGACGACGTTGTTGAGGCCCTGGGCGGCGTTGAACCCCGTGATCGCGACGGCGACGAGCACGGGTATGTCGCGCAGCGGCTCGATCGCGCCGGCAAGGTACAGGTTCCCGCTGACCCACAGCACCGCGATGGCGGCGCTCGCGACGACGCCTTCCGAAACGCCGCGCTGGAGCGCATCGGCGCGCATCAGCATGTCCTGGTCCTTCTTCAGCCGCTCGCCGATCCGCCACGCCTCGCCGCGCCGCCGCGTCCCGTAGCCGAACGCGACGGTGTCGCGGATGCCCTGCAGGCTGTCGGTCAGGAACGCGTTCACCTCGCCCTGTGCGCGCCGCGAACCCGCGCTGCCGCGGCCGCCCGACAGTGCGGTGACGACGGGCAGCACGATCAGCATCACGAAATAAAACGGCAGCAGCGTCCAGACGTAGGCGAGCGGATACCACTGCGCGATCGCGGTGAGCAGGATCGCGGGCACGACGAATGCCGTGATCACCGGCGCGATCGTGTGGGCATAGAACGGCTCGACGCGTTCGCAGTCCGCGATCACGCGCGAGACGGCGTCGCCCGATCGCAATGTTGCCGTGCCGGCGGGCGCGAGCGGCTCGAGCCGATCGTAGAACTCGTTGCGCAGCATCGCCAGCAGCCGGAAGGCGACGTAGTGGCCGGTGTAGGTTTCGATGTAGTTCGAAAGCCCGAGCAGGAATGCCGCGCCGACGAGACCGAGCGCGATCGCGCCGAGCGTGCCGCCGGACGGCGCGGCGACAAAGCGCGCGACGGCGGCCGCGGCGAGGGCGATCAGGACGGTCTGCATCACGAGCTTCACGGTCCGCGCGCAGACGGATATGCACATGACGCCGTTCAGCGGCCGCATGAAGGCGAGGAGGCGACCGAGGAGTTGCAGGTTCGTCATGCCGCCCCCCGCGCGATCGCGACCATGCCGGCGTAGGCGCCGCCGCGCGCGATCAGGTCGGCGTGCGTGCCGGACTCGAGCACCCGGCCGCGGTCGAGCACCACGATGCGGTCCGCGTGTTCCACCGTGCTCAGCCGATGCGCGATCAGCAGCACGCTCTTGCCGCGGGTCAGGTGCCCGAGCGCATCGCGGATGACAGCCTCCGTTTCGACATCGATCTGCGAGGTCGGCTCGTCGAGGATCACGATCGGACTGTCCCTGAGCAGCGCACGGGCGATGGCGAGGCGCTGCACCTGGCCGCCGGAGAGCGACAGGCCGCGTTCGCCGACCAGCGTGTCGTAGCCGGTCGGCAGCGCAGCGATCTGTTCATGGATGTTCGCGGCGCGGCAGGCGGCGATGAGTTCGTCGTCGGTGGCATCCGCTTTGGCGACCCGCAGGTTCGCGGCGATCGTGCCATGGAAGAGAAACGGATCCTGCGGCACGAGCGCGATGTGTTCGCGCACCCAGTCGGCCGGTACCGCATCGACCGCGTGGGCCCCGAGCGTGATCGATCCCGCGGACGGTTGCAGCGTGCGCAGCAACAGGTTGGTGAGGGTCGTCTTGCCGGAGCCGCTCGCGCCGACGAGCGCCACGGTCTCGCCCGGCGCGAGTTCGAGGCTGCAGCCGTCGATCGCCGGCCCGGCGGCGTTGGCATAACGGAACACGATGTCGCGCATCGACAGCGTGGGCCGGGACTCGCGCGGCGGCGCGATCGCGCCGGCCGGGTCTTCGACCCCCGGGCGTTCGCCGAGGAACGCGACGATCTTTTTCGCGTAGGCACGGCCAATCGCGCCGGCGAAGAAGAACTGGCCGACGAGCGTCAGCGGCTTGGCAAACTCCGCGCTCGCGAGGATGAGCGCCACGACCGCGCCCGGGGTCAGTGCGCCGGCGTCGAGCCGCAGCAGCGCCACGAGCGTCAGCACGAGTGTCGTGCCGAGCGCGAAGCCGAAGTCGACCAGCAGGATCATGATCTGGTTCACGAGCAGCAGGCGCATCGTCTCGCGCCGCTGCTCCTCGCTCGCCGCGTGCATCTCGGCACCACGCGCCTTGCCGAGGTTGAACATCTTCAGCGTCGCCATGCCCTGGATCGAATCGAGGAAGCGTGCGCCCTGCGCCGCATTGACGTCGGCGAAGCGCTCGCTCGCCTTCCTGAAATTGCGCCCCATCATGCCGAGGAAGAGCGGCGTCAGCGGCACGCTGACGAGGAGCGCGAGGCCGACGACCCAGTCATTGATGCCAATGAAGAGGCACAGCAGCAGCGGCGTCGCCATGCCGACGACGAACTGGACGAAATAGATGCCGTAGAACATCTCGATCCAGTCCATGCCGTCGACCGCGATATTGACGAGTTCGCCGGTGCGCTTGCGGTCGAGGACCGCCGGGCCGAGGCGCAGCGCGTGCGCGTAGATGAGGTCGCGGATCGTGAGCTTGGTCAGTGCCGACGCCCTGTGCTGGGCAGTGCGGTAGAGCCAGCCGAGCGCGAACTTCGAGGCGAGCAGCAGCGCGATCCACGGCAGGGCGCGTGCGAGCAGGTCGTCGCCGGCGCGCAGCGCGTCGATCGTGCGGCCGATGAACCAGTAGAGCGTGAGGCTCGCGAGCAGCGAGAGGATGCCGACCGCGATGCCGATCGCGAGCCAGCGGCGCGTCGCGCCGACGATCAGTTTCCTGTCGATCCCGAGTGCCACGGATGCTCCCCTGAAAGCGTGACCGGACGATAGACCTTGAAGTAGAGTTCAAGGTCAAGGTATCCGCCATGGTAACGAAACACCGCCGGAAAACCGACGCCCCGGAAGCGGCGTCGCTGACGATCGGCCAGCTCGCGAAGCGGGCCGGCGTCAGCACCTCGATGCTGCGCTACTACGAGCGCGAGCATCTGCTCGCGCCGCCGGCGCGCAGCGCGTCGGGGTATCGGCTCTATCCGCGCAGCGCGCTGCGTACGCTCGTGTTCATCCATCGCGCCCAGCGGCTCGGTTTCTCGCTCGGTGACATCAGGATGCTGCTCGCGCGGGGCGACGGGTGCGGCGCGCGCGGTGGCCGCGGCCACAGTGTGGTCGGCATCGCCGAGCAGCGCTTCCTCGAGATCGAGCGGCGGCTGACGGAGCTGCTCGTGCTGCGACACGAACTCGAGCTCTTCCTCGACGACCTGACGACGCAGGTCGGCCGCGCGGCCGGCGGTGGCACGGCACGCCTCTATCGCCAGCTCGTCGACCACGTCTGCGGTCATGGGCCGGAGCGAAGCGCGCCCGGCGCCCTGCACCGGCTGATGCGACGGCTCGGCTGCGCGCTCGCATCGGCGGACCAGCAGCGGGTGTTCGCGGCGCTGCGCGGCCGGCACGTGCACGTGTGGAAGGACGCCGACGGTTACACGATTCTCGTGCGCGACCGCAGTGCGGCCGTGCAGGCGGCGCTCGAGCAGCTGATCGCGACGGAGGCCGGCTGCGGCGTGCATGTCGACGTGGCCCTCGCGCCGGCGCCCGACGGGCTGCAGCTGCGGGTGCGCGGCGAGCAGGCATTCCTGTACGCCCAGCTCTTCCTGTCGCTCGAAGCCACGACTTGACCTTGAACCCGGCTTCAAGGTGCACGATGCCGGCATGGAATCACAGCGCCGACGTTTTCGCATTGCCGGCATGGACTGCGGCAGTTGTGCCCTCACGATCGAAGACGGGATCCGCCAGCTCCCCGGTGTGCGCGAGGTCAGGGTCGATTTCACGACCGAGCTGATGCTGATCGACGGCGACGTCGCGGAGCCCCTGGTCGAGCAGCGCCTCGCGCAGCTTGGCTTTCGCCTGAAGCCGGCGGCGGGCGAGTCGCCGGACAGCAAGCTCGCGGCGGTCGCGGGGCTCGAGCGGCGCGGGCTCGCGAGCTTCGTCGCGTTCCTGTGGCGCGAACGGCGCCTGCGTATCGCGGGCCTCGGCGCCTGCATCGCACTGGCCGCCGTGCTCGTCGCGTTCGCGGCGCCCGCGGTCCTGCCGCCGCGCGGTCTCTCGCTCGTGTTTTTCGCGGTGGTCGTCGTGACCGGGCTGCCTGTGTTCGTGAAGGGGCTGCGTGCGCTCCTCTACAGCCGGCGCATCACGATCGACCTGCTGATGGCGATCGCGACCGTCGGCGCGCTCGCGATCGATGCGAGCGGCGAGGCGGTGACCGTGATCCTGCTGTACACGCTCGGCGAGGCGCTCGAGGCGTACAGCGCGAGCCGCGCACGCGATTCGCTGCGCGGACTGCTCGCGCTGCAGCCCCGGATCGCCACGGTGATGACGCCGCATCGGGGCAGCGCCGGGCATGACCACGACCACGACCACGAACATGATCACGGTCACCATGCTGGTCACGGGCACGACGCCGGTCACGAGCACTACCACCACGAGACGATGCCGGCTGACGCCGTTCCGATCGGCGCGCGTGTGCTCGTGCGTCCGGGTGAGCGCGTGCCGGTCGACGGACATGTGCTCGCGGGCGAATCGAGCCTCAATGAGGCCGCGGTGACCGGCGAGAGCGTGCCGGTCGCGAAACGGGCGGGTGATGCGGTGCTCGCCGGCACCGTCAACGGCGAGGGCGCCATCGAAATCGAAGTGACGCGCACGGCGGCCGATTCCACGATTGCGCGCATCGCCCGGCTGGTCGAGGCGGCACAGGCCGCGCGATCGCCCGCGGAGCGCTTCATCGATCGCTTTGCCCGCTGGTATACGCCGGCGGTCGTGTTGCTCGCCTGCGCGCTCGTGCTGGTGCCGGTGCTCGCCTTCGGCCAGCCGCTGCTCGACAGCGCGGACGGCCGGCACGGCTGGCTTTATCGCGGCCTCGCGCTGCTGATCATCGCCTGCCCCTGCGCGCTCGTGATCAGCATTCCCGTCACGGTCGTCAGCAGCCTGACGCGCCTCGCGCAACTCGGTGTGCTCGTCAAGGGCGGCGAACGGCTCGATGCGCTGGCCGACGTGCGCGTCATCGCCTTCGACAAGACCGGCACGCTCACCGTGGGCCGCCCCGCCGTCACGCGTGTCGCGACGCCCGATTGCACGCACGAAGACGCGGCGGACAGCGCCTGCGGTGCTTGCGATGACGTGCTGGCGCTCGCCGCATCGGTGGAGTCCGCATCGGAGCATCCCGTCTCGCATGCGATACGCACGGCGGCCGGCGAGCGCGGGGTGGGGCACCGGTTCCCCGCGGCGAGCGCGGTGCGCGCGATCGCGGGGCGCGGCATCGTGGGCGACATCAGCGGCGAGCGTATCGCCGTCGGCAGCGAGGGCCTCTTCGCCTCCGGCGAGCATGCGCGGCCGATGCCGCCGCGGTTCGACGACGCCCGCCCTGGCGCGGAACGCACGACCATGTACGTGTCGCGCGGCGAGCGCATCGTCGGGCTGATCGGCGTCGAGGACGAACCGCGCGCGGATACGACCGCGGCATTGCGCACGCTGCGGGCGGCGTTCCCGAAGATCAGGACCGCGATGCTGACCGGCGACAATGCGCAGGTCGCGGCACGGATCGCGCGGGCGGTCGAGGGGATCGACGAGGTCCATGCGGGGCTGCTGCCGGCCGACAAGATGCGCGAGATCGGGCGGCTGCGATCGACCCATGGAGTCGTCGCGATGGTGGGCGACGGCATCAACGATGCGCCGGCGCTGGCGGGTGCGGACGTGGGTATCGCCATGGGCGCCGGCGGCACCGCGCAGGCCATGGAAAGCGCCGATGTCGTGCTGATGCAGGACGATCTGCACCGGCTGCCGCACGCGCTCGCCGTTGCCCGCGCCTCGCGGCGCCTCGTCAAGCAGAACATCGCGCTGTCACTCGGGCTGAAGCTCGCGTTCCTCGCGATCACGATCCCGGGTTGGGCCACCTTGTGGTTGGCGGTAGCGGCAGACGTGGGTGCGACATTGCTCGTGACCATGAACGGCATGAGAATGCTGCGGGCCTGAGCGCGTCCCGCGCCTCCGGCACGACGAGGCAGGAGACAGCGTGACCGACCAGGCTCCAGAACGGCTGGGTTTCATCACTCTCGCGCCAGGCGTACTGCGCCGCCACGCGCGCTGTTATCTCTTCGCGGCGTTCGTCAGCATCGGGCTCTTCGCCTATCTGCCCGCGATGACGCCGTTCGTGCTGAAGGTGAATCTCGCGCTGCCGACGGGCGAGCAGGGGATGGCGACCGGCATCCTGCAGTCCTGGCAGGAGATCGTCATCCTCGTCGTGATCAGCCTCTGGGGAGCGCTGTCCGACCGCATCGGCCGCCGGCCGGTCTATGTGACCGGCTTCCTGCTGATCGCGGGCGGCTACGTCCTCTATCCGCTCGCGCACTCGATGCCCTGGCTCGTGGCGTACCGGCTGGTGTTCGGCTGCGCGGTCGCGGCGCTCGGCGCGATGCTCGCGACGGTGCTCGCCGACTATCCGGCCGAATCCTCGCGCGGCCGGCTGACCGGCGTCGCATTCTTCCTGAACGCGCTCGGCTCGGTCACGTTTCTCGTCGGCCTGACGCAACTGCCCCGCTGGTTCGCGGCGGCGGGTGCGAGCGAGCTCGAAGCCGGCCGCTATGCGTTCTTCAGCGTGGCGGCGATCGCGGTGCTCGCCGCGGTCGTGATGCTCGGGCTCAAGCCCGGACTGCCCTCGAAAACGAGCGAACGCCGGCCGCTGCTCGCACTCGCCGCGGAGGGGCTGCGCGCGGCGCGCAACCCGCGCATCCTGCTCGCCTACGGCGGCGGCTTCACTTCGCGCGCCGATCTCAGCCTGATCACGCTGTTCCTCGCGCTGTGGGCGTCCCAGTCGGCGATCGCGGAAGGGCTGAGCGCCTCGCAGGCGGCCGGCAAGGTCGGCATGACGATCGGCGTCACGCAGGGCACCGCGATGCTGTGGGCGCCGCTGTTCGGCTATCTCGGCGACCGGATGAGCCGTACCGCGCATTTCGCGCTGGCGTTCGGGCTCGCGCTCGCGGGTTATTGCTGGGTCGGCATGCAGGACGACATCGTGCGGCCCGGCGCCATTCCGGCGCTGATGCTGCTCGGCATGGGGCAGGTCAGCACGGTGCTCGCGGCGACGATCCTCCTCGGCCAGGAAACGGAGTCGCGCACGCGCGGTTCCGTGTTCGGCCTGCAGGCGTTCTTCGGTGGGCTCGGCATTCTCGCGATATCATGGGTGGGCGGTCGCCTGTACGACGACATCGGTCCCCCGGCTCCGTTCATGCTGGTCGGCATCGCGAACGGCGTCATTGCGGTCTGGGCGGTGTGGCTCTACCTGCGCGATCGCGCCGTGACCCGCACCGAGGCCGCATGAGAATGCCGAATTGTCGCATCCCGATGCCGGTGTAAACACCGACACGCCACCGCCGCGGCGCCCCGTGTGGTGGATTGCGCTGCTGTCGCGCATTCCGCTGTCGTGGCTGTACGCGCTCGCCTGGACGCTCGCCGAGATCGGCTTTCGCGTGTTTCGTTATCGTCGCGACGTCATCGACCGCAGTCTCTCGGTTGCCTACCCCGAACTCGACGCCCCCGCCCGTGCCGCCATCTGCCGCCGCCATCACCACGGCTTCGCGCAGGTTTTCGTCGAGATCCTGAAATCCGGCGCGCTGACGCCCGCCGACATCGCGCGGTTCGTGCGCTTCACGAACCTGGAACTGCTGCAGGAGCGCCTCGCGAAGGGGCGTCCGGTGATGGTGGTCGCAGCCCACCAGTGCAACTGGGAATGGCTGATGCACGCGCTGGCGAGCCAGGCGGGCTACCCCGTGGACGCGGCGTACAAGCCGCTCAAGAACCGCTGGGCCAACGAGGAGATGCTGACGCTGCGCACGCGCTTCGGCGCGCATCTCGTGCCGGCGAAGGAACTGCTGCCCGACATCATCAAGCGGCGGCGCATCGTGCGCGTGATCTCGGTGGTCGCCGACCAGGAGCCGCGCAGCAGCGAGAAGCGCCACTGGACCCGATTCCTGAACCGCGACACGGCGTTCTACATGGGCGCCGAGGAGATCGCGCGCACGACGGGTTATGCGGCGTTGTTCGTCGCGATGCGCCGGCTCGCGCGCGGCCACTACGAGGTGACCTTCACGCCGCTCGTCGAGCACGGCGAGCGGCTCGAGCCGGGGGAATTCACCGAGCGTTACGCGCGCCTCACCGAAGCGCAGATCCACGCGGCGCCGACCGACTGGCTGTGGTCGCACAAGCGCTGGAAGCTGAAAAAGCCGCTGTACGGCGCGGGGTAGGCGTCAGGCGGCATTGCCCAGTTTGCCGGCGAGGAACGCGGCGAGCTCGCGGATCGTCGGGTAGTCGAACAGTTCCGTGAGATCGACCAGTCCGGGGTACTCCCGGTCGATCGCCTCGTGGATCGCGATCAGCTTGAGCGAGCTCGCGCCGATCTCGAACAGGTTGTCGCCTGGGCCGATGGGGCGGCCGAGCTCGGTGTCGCAGATCAGCTTGATCTTCGCCTCGATTTCGCTGCCGGTCGCCGCGGCCGGCGCGCGTCGTGCGCCGCGCAGCGCCGCGAGTTCGGCGAGTTCCGCGGCGTACTCGCCGTCGATGTAGGCTTCCTCGAGCAGGTGGCGCTGGATCTTGCCGCTCGTGGTCTTCGGAATGCGCTTCACCGGCACGACTTCCGCGACCTCGAGGCCCGCATGCTCGTTGACGAGCCGGGCGATCTCGGTCGCGATCGGCAGGAAGTCTGCCATGTCCGAGCGGTGCAGCACGAACACGACCAGCTGATCGGCCTGCGCGCCGCGCGGGCGCACGCCGGCGGCGACGACCTTGCCGAGTTCGAGGCCCGGTGCGCGCAGCGCGATGCTCTCGAGATCGTGCGGGTAGTAGTTCTGGCCGTTGACGAAAATGATCTCCTTGGCGCGACCCGTGATGTAGAGATCGCCGCCCTCGATGAGCCCCAAGTCGCCGGTGCGCAACCAGCCGTCGGCCGCGAACGCCGCCGCATTCACTTCCGGGTCTTCGTAGTAGCCCCGCGTCACGTTCTCGCCGCGGATCTGGATGTGGCCGACATGGCCGGCGGCCACTTCCCGGTCGGCGTCATCGGCCAGCCGCAGTTCGCAGTACGGAATCGCGCCGCCGACCGCCATCAGTTCCATGGCGTCGCGGTGGGTGTGCTCGACGCGCGGCGGCGCCATGCCGACTCCCATCCTGTGGCGGTCGACGCAGATCGCGCGATACGGCCGCCCGGCCGGCGGAAAGCTCACCGCGAGCGAGGCTTCCGCGAGGCCATACACCGGAAACATCGCCGTGCGGGCGAGGCCCGCGGGCTCCATCCGGGCGAGGAACTCCTCGCACAGGTCGACCGAAATGGGCTCGGCGCCATTGAAAATGAGCCGCACGGATGCGAGGTCGAGGTCTTCGAAGCTGCGCTCGCCGAGCACCTTGAGGTAATGCCGATAGCCGAAGTTCGGCGAGGAGAGCAAGGTCGCGCGCTTGCGCGAGGCGAGCTGCAGCCACAGAAGCGGGCGGCGGATGAACAGCTCGGTCGGCATCAGGTGCACGTTCATGCGGTGCATGAACATGAAGATGTGGAAGCCGATGAGCCCCATGTCGTGGGTCAGCGGCATCCACGACAGCGGCACGTCGTCGGTATTGAAGCCGCAGGATTCGCCCGCGCCGCGACCGTTGGCGAGGATGTTCGCGTGGGTCAGCACGACGCCCTTCGGCTCGTTGGTCGAACCCGAGGAGAACTGGATGAAGGCGGTGTCGTCCGGGCGGGCGCGGTGCACCGTGCCGGCGCGCGAAATGTCGTCGAGCGTGTCGGCGAGGAACGTGCGGGCGCGCAATGCCTCGAATGCGGCTGCCTCGCCGGCGCCGGCGGCGAACTGGCCGATGCGATCGAGCGTCTTGCGATCCGTGTAGAGGAACGGCCTGCCGAGCTTGCGCGCGATGCGCAGCAGCTTGTGGCGATGCTCGTCGCTGATGCCGATCGCGACCGGCACCGGCGCGATGCCGCCGAGGATGCCGGCCCAGTAGGCGTCGAGGAACTGCTCGTTGTTGTTGAGGAACAGGATCAGCTTGTCCCCGGGTCGCGCGCCGAGCTTCTGCAGGTGAAAGAGGATGCCGAGCGCGCGTTCGTGCAGTTCGCCGTAGGCGACGCGGCGCTCCTCCTTCTCGCCCTCGAGGTAGACGAGCGCGCGATCGACCTTGCGGTTCGATTCGATCAGTTCGGTCAGGGTCTCGACGCGGCTCATCGGCGCTCCAGTCTCATGTGCAGGGGGTGGCGGGTGCGCAGGTTCACCTGCGCTTCGAATTCGACGGGGCCATCGTGCTCGAGGCGCAGCCGGTAGCGGCGACCGACTTTCGCCAGGTGGATCAGCATCTCGAAGATCGAGAACGCCTCGCCGATGCAATGGCGCGGACCCGCCGAGAACGGCATGTAGGCGAAGCGCGGTCGTTCGGCCTCGTGCGCCGCATCGAAGCGCTCGGGATGGAAGCCCTCCGGATCCTTCCAGTAACGCGGGTGACGATGCAGGTGATAGGGCGACAGCAGCAGGTCGGTGCCGGCCGGCAGTTGGTATCCCGAGAGCGTGTCCGGGCCGATCGCGCGGCGCGAGAAAACCCATACGGGCGGGTAGAGGCGCAGCGTCTCGTCGATCACGCTTTTCGCGTAGACGAGTTCTTCCATGCGCGCGAGGGCCGGTGCGGGTTCCTCCGCCATCGCGTCGATCTCGGCGTGCAGTTTCGCCTCGACCTGCGGGTGCTGCGACAGCAGGTACCAGACGCAGTTCAGCGTGTTCGCGGTCGTCTCGTGGCCCGCGACGACGAGGGTCGTCACCTCGTCGATCATTTCGCGATCCGTCATCGGCATGCCGGTCTCGCGGTCGCGTGCGGCGAGCAGCATGCCGAGGAAGTCGAAATGCGACTCGGGCGGCTCGCCGCGGCGGCGCTCGATCAGCTGCTGGATCAGCTTCGTCAGCTGGCGGAAGCGGTACGCGAACCTGAGGTCGCGCACCGATTCGTCGGTGAAGATGTCGAACGGATTGCCGCCCGGCTGCGCCGCGAGCAGCTCGAGGTCCGTACCGAACAGCGAGCGCAGGATCACCTCGAGCGCGAGCACGCTCATCTCGTTCGTGACGTTGATGAGATCGCCGCGCGCCGCCTGCGCGGCCCAGCGCTCGAGGAAGCGGTCGTTCGCCTCGTCGATCATGCGGCCGAACTGGGTCAGCACGCGGCGGTGGAACATCGGCTGCATCATGTAGCGTTGCCGTTTCCACAGTTCACCGTCGCTCGTCACGATGCCGTTACCGAGTAGAATCCTGACCCGGTCGAAGCCGATGCCCTTGGTGTAGTTGCGGTGGTTCGAAACGAGTACGCGCTTGATGTCGTCCGGGTGGTTGCTGAGCCAGGTGTGCGCATGGCGCGCCGGGGCATACACCCGGTAGATGTCGCCGAGTTCGGCGAACAGGCGCGACATGCGCGGCAGCGAATCGTCGCTCGCGCCGATGTCGAACTGCTCGGCGGCTGCGGGCGGCAGGCGGGGCGCGGGATTCGTTTCGTTCACTGCGGAAGGCACGATTGAAGCTGCGCGGCATCTTATATTACTCGGCGTGGCACGGACACACGGCGAGTGACGAAACGCGGATCGGCAGGCGCCTCGCGCACGCCTGCATCGATGCGCTGCGCAGCGTGGAGCCGGTCTTCGCCGCTGCCGATCCGGCGCGCATCGAAAACGCGCCACGCGGCAAACCACGCTGTCCCGGCGGACCGGATTTCAGCATCGCGCATTCCGCGCCGCTGATCGCGTGCGCGGCGGTGACCCGCGGTGACGTCGGGCTCGACGTCGAATGCGACGACGCGGTCGAGCGCCTCACCTTCGCGACCATTTGCGATGCCGACGAACTCGTGCTCGCGCGTGCGATCGGCGCACGCCGGTTCTGGATGGCGAAGGAAGCGGCGCTCAAGGCGGGCGGCGGCACCATCGAGGAAATCGGCTCGGTGCGCGTGCATGCCGGCGGTGCCTCGTTTCGTGGCGTGCGCTACCATGCGCGCGACGTCGATATCGACGGGCGCTGGGCGGCCTGCCTGATGACGAGCGAGCCGGACGTGCCGTTCGAAGTGTGCCGGCTGTGAGCGACGATCCGGTCCGGCGCCCGGCCGAAACCACGTCGCGCCGGCGCATGACGCCGCTGCGCCGCTTCGTGTATCGCTGGTTCGTCGTGCCGCCCGGCGCGGCACTGATCCGGGCGGTGTGGCGCATGGCTCGCCGGCCGCGGGTGATCGGCGCGGAGCACCTCGACGCGGCGCTCGCCATGGCGCCTTCCTTCATACCGGTCCTGTGGCACCAGCATCAGCTTTTCTGCGCGAAGTGGCTGCTCGAGCAGCATCCGCGGGTGACCGCGGGCTTCCTGATCAGTCCGTCGGTCGACGGCGAGATCGGCGCGATGCTGGTCGACCGCTTCGGCGGCGTCGCCGTGCGCGGCAGCTCGACGCATACCGGTGCCCGCGCGCTGCGCGACTACTACGAGGCGCTGGTCAAGCGCGGCGTGTCGCCGCTGATCACGCCGGATGGTCCGCGCGGCCCGCGCTTCGAGTTCAAGCCCGGCGCGATCCTGCTCGCGCAGATGTCCGGCCGGCCGATGCTGCCGATGGCCTATGCCGCGAGCCGCGCCATCCTCTTCCACTGGGACCGCTTCGTGATCCCGCTGCCGTTCGCCCGCATCGTGATCGCGATCGGCGCGCCGCGGCGCGTGCCGCGCACGCTCGACGCGGCGGGCATGCGACAATGGCAGCAGGACATGGCGGCGGAACTGAAGGGGCAGTTTGCGCGGGCGCGCGAGGCGTTGCGTGGCGCCGATTGATCCGGCGCGCCGCCGCAGTCCCACGCCGGATATCCACGGAGCCTGCTGCGAGTGAAACCCGAAATCTCGGTCGTCATCCCGGTTTTCAACGAGGCCGACAATGTCGAGCCGCTCGTGCGGGAGATTGCCGCCGCGCTGGCCGGCCGCACCTACGAAATCCTGTTCATCGACGACGGCAGCACCGATGCCACGGGTGACACCGTGCTCGCGCTGCGCGCTGCGGGCGTCGCGCCACTGCGCCTGCTGCGCCACTCGCGCCGCAGCGGCCAGAGCGCCGGTGTCTGCAGCGGCGTCGCGCACGCGCGCGCGGACCGGATCGCGACACTCGACGGCGACGGCCAGAACGATCCGGCCGACATCCCGGCATTGCTCGCGGCGCGCGAACTGGGCGACGCCGATGGCGTGCGCCTCGTGATGGGCCACCGCGTCAGCCGCAAGGACACATGGCGCCGGCACCTACAGTCGCGCATCGCGAACGGCGTGCGGGGCTGGATGCTGAATGACGGCACGCCCGACACCGGCTGCGGCATCAAGCTGTTCGATCGCGACGTGTTCCTGGCGCTGCCCCGGTTCGATCACATGCACCGTTTCCTGCCGGCGCTTTTCCAGCGCCACGGGGCGCGTGTCGTGTCGGTGCCGGTGCGGCACCGGCCACGCCATCGCGGCCAGTCGAAGTACGGCATGTTCGATCGGCTGTGGGTCGGGATCGTGGACCTCTTCGGGGTGATGTGGCTCGGGCGGCGCTATTGGCCCGGCCTGCGGGCGGACGAAGTGCGGGGCGCGGATGCGCCCGCGGGGGAGCGGACGTGACCCAGGAGCAGACGATCTGGATGGCGCTCGGCTTCGTCGCGCAGGGCCTGTTCTCGGCGCGCTTCCTCGTGCAATGGATCGCGAGCGAGCGCCGCAAGCAAAGCGTCGTGCCGCACATGTTCTGGTACTTCAGCGTCGCGGGCGGCGCGCTGCTCCTCGCCTACGCGATCCATCGCAAGGATCCGGTGTTCATCGTCGGCCAGGGCGCCGGACTCATCGTGTATCTGCGCAACCTGCAACTGCTGCGCTCGCGACCCGCGGGCGGCGCGCCCGGTTAGCCGATGCCGTCGACCTCGACGCGCGCGTTGCCCTGGCAGGACCTCGCGTGGCTGCTGCTCGCGCTCACTGTGCTCGTCGGCAGCGGCATCGGGCTGCGCGATCCCTGGCCGGCGGATGAGCCGCGCTTCGCGGCGGTGGCGCGCGACATGGTGGCGAGCGGTGACTGGCTCTTTCCGCGCGTGGGCGGCGACCTGTACCAGGACAAGCCGCCGCTCTACATGTGGCTGATCGCCGCGGTGCTCTCGATCACCGGTTCACTGCGCTTCGCGTTCCTGCTGCCGTCGCTGGTCGCGGCCGGCGGCACGCTGCTCGCCGTGTACGATCTCGCGCGGCGCCTGTTCGGCCGGGAGGCGGCGCTCGCCGCCGCGCTGACCCTCGCCTGCACGCTGCAATTCGTCATGGTCGCGCGCGGTGCGCAGATCGATGCGACCGTATGCGGTCTCATCACGCTCGGCGTCTATGGCTTCGCGCGCCACCTGCTGCTCGGGCCCGCGTGGGGCTGGTATTTCGCCGCCGGCGTCGCATCGGGGCTCGGGGTCATCACGAAGGGCGTGGGTTTCCTGCCGTTCCTGATCCTGATCCCGTGGGCGGTCCTGCGGCGCCATGCCTGGCAGGGGCTGGCGGTTTTCGACCGCGGCGGATGGCGCTGGGCGCTCGCGCCGCTCGGATTCCTGCTGGCGATCGCCGTGTGGCTCGTGCCGATGCTGCTCGCCGTTGCGCACCGGGGGCTGCCGGAATACGCCGCCTATCGCGACGAGATCCTCTTCCACCAGACCGTCACGCGCTATGCGGCCGCATGGCACCACGTGAAGGCCTGGTACTACTACTTCGTCGAGGTGATACCACTCCTGTGGCTGCCGTGGCCCGTGCTCGCATTCTGGCTGGTGCCGCGCTGGCGCGACGCCTGGCGGGCGCGCGACGCGCGCGTGTGGCTGCCGCTCCTCTGGATCGCGCTGGTGCTGCTTTTCTTCACGATGAGCCCCGGCAAGCGCGGCGTGTACGTGCTGCCCGCGCTGCCGGCGCTCGCCGTCGCCGCCGCGGGCGCGCTGCCCGCCGTGTTCACGCGCCGGGGCGTCGCGCGGGCGAGCGCCATCACAGCCGGCGCGCTCGCGCTGCTGTTCGTCCTGTTCGCCACCGCGCTCGCGCTGCGGGTGCCGAAGGTGGTCGGGCTGCTGGCGGAGGAGGGCATGCCCGGCGACCTGCCCGTGGGCATCGTCGCGGCTGCATGTGTGCTTGCGTGGCTCATCACCTGGCGGCGCCGGCTCTACGCCTGGCCATGGGTCCTCGCGGCGCTCGCCGTCGCCTTTTCCTGGGCCATCGAGCCGCGCATCGATCCGGTGCGCTCGGGCAGTGCGTTCATGCGCGGCGTGCTCGCCGCCGTGCCGCGCGACCACGAACTCGGACTCGTCGCCTACAAGGAGCAATTCCTCCTGTACCTCGATCGAGCGAGCGTGAACTTCGGCCATCGTCGCTGGCGCAAGGGTGAGGATGAGGCCGCCGATGCCGCGCGCTGGCTCGCGGCAAGGCCGGACCGCGTGCTGCTCGTGCCGGATTCGATGCTCGCGCCGTGTTTCACCGGCGCGAACCGGCAGGCCGCCGGCCGGTCCGCCGGCGAGTCGTGGTCGCTCGTGTCCGGTACGCCGGCGGCGGACTGCGTGCTGCGCGGCGATGATCGTCGCGTCATCCGCTACGCGCCGCCGAAATATGTCGCATCGTCGGCAGGGCGACCGTAACTGTATCTAAGACAATCCCTTAGCTTGTAATCTTCATTGAGTGTGACACAATCCGGCCGTAACCGACTCACGGCGCGTGCGCGCGTAGTGTGTCGCAAGTCCATGGCAGGGGGTCGCCGGTTTGTCAGAATCCCGTCTCGCAGTTTTGGGGATCGACCCTCGATGCCCGGCGTAACGTCCGACAGACCTGCCGAGTTCACCGCCTCCGATATCCTGGCGCCGGGCGTTTTCAACGCGCGCGGCACGCGTCCCGCACTCGGGCTCGACGTCATCTGCACGAAGATTGCGGTCGACCTGCAGAACATGCGGCGCGAGACGCTCGCGGAGGTCGTGGCGCAGAGCCTCGAGTCGCTGCGTGAAGCCACCGCCTGCGACGCCGCATTCGTCGCGATGTTCGGCGAGAATGCCATCGGCGATGTCCACGTCGCGCGCGGCGCATTCGCGCAGACGCGCCTCGAGGAGCTGCGCGGCACCGCGCTCACCGACCTGCCGTGGCTGCATTCGCGGCTCGAGCACCTGCGGCTCTCGGAACTGCGCGATACCGGTTCGCCGCGCAAGGACAGCGCGGCGGAAGCGCGCCGCTTCGCGGCGCTGAAAATCGGCTCGACGCTGCTGGTCGCGTTCCGGGTGCAGGGCCGCCCGGCGGGCATCCTCGGGCTCGCCAACGCGATGGCGCGCGGGCCGTGGGACGTCAACGTCCAGCTGCTGCTGAAACTGCTCGGCACGAGCCTCGCCACCGGTCTCGAGCGCGTGCGGCTCGCGGTGCGCCTCGAGGACCTCGAACTGCGCGTCGGACTCGCGCAGGCCGCGGCGAACGAGGGCATGTGGGATTTCGATACCGAGACCAATGTCGTCACCTTCTCGCAGCGCTGGAAGGACATGCTCGGCTACAGCGACGATGACCTCGTGGGCCCGACCGACTGGCGTGCGCTCGTCCATCCGGACGACATGTCGCGCGTGCAGATCGCGATGCGCGAGCACGTCGAGGGACAGTCGCCGATCTGCGAGAGCATCCACCGGATGCGCCACAGGAGCGGCGAGTGGCGCTGGGTCATCAGCCGCGCGAAAGCCCACGTCGACAGCGCCGGGCGCCTGCTGCGCCTCGTCGGCATGGAGTTCGACATCACGGAGCGCAAGCTCTACGAGGAGGCGCTGTTTCGCGAGAAGGAGAGCGCGCAGATCACGCTGCAGTCGATCGGCGACGGCGTGATCACGAGCGACGAGAATTCGATCATCGACTACATCAACCCGATCGCGGAGGAGCTGACCGGCTGGCGGCTCGAGGACGCGATGGGCCGGTCGGTCGACGACGTGTTCAAGGCGTTCCACGAGGAAACCTGCGAACCGCTCGAGAACCCGCTGACGATGTCGGTCAGGCGGATCCGCCCGATCAAGTCGGTGCGGCCGATGCTGCTGATCCGCCGCGACGGCAACGAACTTTATGTAGAGAGCACCGCAGCGCCGATCCGCGACGGCGCCGGCAGGGTCTGCGGCGGCGTGCTCGTGTTCCACGACGTGTCGGAATCCCGCGAGCTGAACCGCCGGCTGTCCTACCACGCGAGCCACGACATCCTGACCGGCCTCGTCAATCGCCGCGAGTTCGAGAACCGGCTCGAGCGCGCGCTGAAGAGCGCCAAGGCCCGCGAGGCGTCCTACGCGCTCTGCTACCTCGACATCGACCAGTTCAAGATCATCAACGATACCTGCGGCCACAGCGCAGGCGACGCGCTGCTCGGCCAGGTCGGCGCGCTGCTGAAGTCGAAGGTCCGCTGGCGCGACACGCTGTCGCGCCTCGGCGGCGACGAGTTCGGCATCCTGCTCGAGAGCTGCTCGCTCGACGAGGCGATGCGCACGGCCGAGACGCTGCGCGAGGCACTGCGCAATTTCCGCTTCACCTGGGAAGATCGCGTGTTCCGCCTCGGCGCGAGCATCGGTGTCGTGCCGATCACGGCCGACAACGAGGACGTGGCATCCGTGCTCTCGGCCGCCGACAGCGCGTGCGCGGCGGCCAAGGAATCGGGGCGCAACCGCGTGCACAGCTTCGCCGAGAACGACATCGAGCTGATGCGCCGGCGGCGCGAGATGCAATGGGCCGCGCGCATCAATTCGGCGCTCGAGGAAGGACGCTTCGAGCTCTACCGGATGACGATCCAGCCGCTGCAGCCGGCCACCCAGATCCAGGGCGCGCACTACGAACTGCTGCTGCGCATGCGCGACGAGAACGGCCGCATGGTGTCGCCCGACAACTTCATCGTGGCCGCCGAACGCTACGGCATCACGCCGAACATCGACCGCTGGGTGATCGAGAACGCGTTCCGCTGGCTCGTTTCCGAAGCCGACGAGCGCGAGCGCCTCGCGATGTGCTCGATCAACCTGTCGGGCCAGAGCCTCGGCGACGACAAGTTCCTGCCGTTCGTGATCGACCAGTTCGGCAAGAGCGGCATCGACGCCTCGAAGATCTGCTTCGAGATCACCGAAACCGCGGCGGTCGCGAGCTTCTCGCAGGCGAACCGCTTCATCCAGGCGCTGAAGGAACTCGGCTGCAAGTTCGCGCTCGACGATTTCGGCACCGGCCTGTCGTCGTTCGGCTACCTGAAGCACTTCCCGGTCGATTTCCTGAAGATCGACGGCAGCTTCGTGCGCGAGATCCTGCACGACCCGATCGACCGCGAGATGGTGCGCTCGATCAACGAGATCGGCCACCTGACCGGCAAGCAGACGATCGCCGAGTTCGCCGAGAACGCGGAGATCATCCAGATGCTGACGAGCCTCGGCGTCGATTACGCGCAGGGCTACGGCATCGCGCAGCCGCAGCGCGTGCTGAAGGCCGTCAACGCCTGAAGTGTCCGCGCGCGGCCGTGCGCCGCGCGGAGGGCTACACTGCCACCCTTTGCGGCCCGCAGCCGGGCAAGGGGGGCTCCGATGCGAATCATCCTGTTCATGCTGGCCGCGGTGCTCGGCGGCGCCGGTGCCGCGCAGGCCGCCGGGGTCAGCGAATACGACATCGCCTTCGCAGGCAAGGTCTCGGGCCACCAGGCGACGCGCGTGGGGCCGGATGGTGCGATCACGACGACGCTGTCGTATCGCAATAACGGCCGCGGGCCGGACCTCGAGGAGCGGATCGAGGTCGCCCGCGACGGCACGTTCGCATCCTTTCGCGTCATGGGCACCTCGACCTTCGGTTCGAAGATCGACGAGCGTTTCACCCGCGGGAAGGAGCGTGCGAGCTGGCGCTCGACGGCCGATCGGGGCGAGCGGCGGCTCGACGGCGCCGCGCAATACATCCCCGTCGAGGCGAGCTTCGAGGCCGATGCCGCCATCGCGCGCGCGCTGCTCGCCGGCGGCGGGCGCGCGATGGCGGCGCTTCCGGCCGGCGAACTGTCGATCGAGAAGCTCGCGGCGGCGACGGTGACGCACGGCGCCGAGAGGCGCGCGGTCGCGCTCTATGCCGTGCGCGGCGCCTCGGTGCAGCCGACCTTCATCTGGCTCACCGACGACGCCGGGCGGCAACTGTTCGCCGTGATCGCGCCGGGCTACATGATCGTCGCCCCGCGCGGCTGGACCACGGATGCCGCGGTGCTCGAGCCGTTGCAGAAGGATGCAGAGAAGCGCCTCCTCGAAGCGCTCGCGACGCGCCTCGCGCATCCGCTCGGCGACGAGTTCGTGATCCGCAATGTCCGCGTGTTCGACAGCGACCGGGCGGCATTGTCGGCCCCGCAGGATGTGTATGTGCACGAAGGGCGGATCGCGGCACTCTATCCCGCCGGATCAGAGGCGACCGGGGCGATGCCGGCCATCGACGGCGCGGGACGCGCGCTGCTGCCGGGCCTTTTCGACATGCACGCGCACGAGGATGCGTGGAACGTGCTGCTGGATCTCGCCGGCGGCGTCACCACCGTGCGCGACATGGGCAACGACAACCGCACGCTCGCGCAGCTGCGGCACGACCTCGCCGCCGGCCGCCTCGCGGGGCCCGAAGTCATCGCGGCCGGTTTCATCGAGGGTGACAGCCCCTTTGCCGCGCGCGCCGATTTCGTCGTGAAGAACCTCGCCGAAGCCCAGGCAGCGGTCGACTGGTATGCGCAGCGCGGCTACCCGCAGGTGAAGCTCTACAATTCGATACGCCCGGAATGGATGGCGCCGCTCGCGCAGTACGCGCACGAGCGCGGCCTGCGCGTCAGCGGGCACGTGCCGGCGTTCGCGCGCGCCGAGGACGCCGTGCGCGCGGGGTACGATGAATTGCAGCACGTCAACCAGATGATGCTCAATTTCTTCGTCGCGCCGGATACCGACACACGCACGCTCGCACGCTTCTACCTGATCGGCGAGCGGGCCGCGGACGTCGACCTCGACTCCCCGGCCGTGCAGGACTTCCTGCGGCTGCTGAAGGAGCGCGGCACCACGCTCGACCTCACGCTCGCGACCTTCGAGTACATGTTCCAGCAGGCCGCGGGCCAGCCGAACCCCACCTTTGCGATGGTCGCGGACCACGTGCCGGTCGCGCTCGCCCGTGCCTGGGCCACGAATACCATGGACATCCCGCGCGCCAGGGTCGCGCGCTACCACGCCGGCTACGAGAAGCTGCTGCAGTTCGCCGGCCGCGCGTACCAGGCCGGGATCCCGATCCTCGCCGGCACGGACGACATTGGCGGCTTCACGCTGCACCGCGAGCTCGAGCTCGAGGTGAGGGCGGGCATCCCGCCGGCCGAGGCGATCCGCATCGCCACGCGCAATGGCGCCCGGGTGCTCGGCGTCTGGCCGGACCGCGGTTCGATCGCGCGTGGCAAGCGGGCCGACCTGATCCTCGTCGAGGGCGATCCGACGCGGAACATTTCGGACATCCGGCGTGTCAGTCTCGTCATGAAAGCGGGCGTCGCCTGGTTTCCGGCCGAAATCCACGAGGCACTCGGGATACGCCGGTTCGCCGATCCGCCGGCCATTTCGAAGCCCTGACGGAGGCCTGCGATGCGATTGCTGCTCGTCGAGGATGACGTGGATGCCGCGGAATACGTGCTGCGCGGCCTGCGGGAAGCGGGCTATACCGTCGACCACGCGCGCGACGGGCGCGATGGCCTGTTCAAGGCGACCGAGTCGCGCTATGACCTCGTGATCGCCGACCGGATGCTGCCATTCCTCGATGGCCTGTCGCTCGTTGCCGTGCTGCGACGGAACGGCAACCAGGTTCCGGTGCTCATCCTCTCGGCGCTCGGCTCCGTCGACGACCGGGTCGCGGGGCTCAAGGCCGGCGGTGACGATTACCTGACGAAGCCGTTCTCGTTCTCGGAACTGCTCGCGCGAATCGAGGTGCGGCTGCGCCGCAGCCAGGCGCCGCCCGACAGCGCGCGCCTCGTGGCCGGCGACCTCGAAATGGACCTGCTGTCGCGCCAGGTGACCCGTGGCGGTCGCCGGATCGAACTCACCGCCAAGGAATTCCAGCTGCTCGAGGTGCTGCTGCGACGGGCCGGGCAGGTCGTCACGCGCACGATGCTGCTCGAGGAAGTATGGGATTTCAATTTCGATCCGCACACCAACGTGGTCGACGTGCACGTGAGCCGGCTGCGCCGCGCTGTGGATCGTGATTTCGAGCGGCCGCTGATCCACACCGTGCGCGGCGCCGGCTACATGCTGCGCGCGGCCTGATGCCGACTTCCGCATCGCGGCTCGCGATGATCTACGGCCTGCTGTTCGCAGCCGGCGTCGCGGCGCTGATCGCCTCGGTCTATTTCCTCACGGCGCAGGTGCTCGCGCGCGACGTCGACAACGTGATCGACGCCGAGTTCGACGGCCTGCGCGACGATTTCGCGACCGGCGGCTTGTCGGCACTCGCCGCGACCCTCGACCGGCGCGCCGGCAGCTGGGGTCGCAACGGCGCCGTGTATCTCCTCGTCGGGCCGAACGACGAGCCGCTCGCGGGCAACCTGACGGCCTGGCCGTTTTCGGCGGAACCGGCCACCGCACGGGTCGAATTTGCGATCGTCGCGCACGAAGGCCACCGGACGACGACGCATCCGGTGCGTGCGCTGCTCGAGCCGATCGACGCGTCCCATCGGCTGCTCGTCGGTACGGACGTGACCGATCGCCAGCACTTCCTGGGCAGCCTGCGCATGGCGGCCGCGTGGAGCGTCGGGCTCGCGGCACTGCTCGCCGCGGCGCTCGCCTACCTCTACGAGCGGCGCGTCACCGCGCGGGTGGGCGCGCTGGCCGCGACCTGCCGGCAGATCATGGATGGTGACCTGTCCCGGCGCCTCGCGACGCGCGGGACACACGACGAGTTCGATCGCCTCGCGACGGCCGTGAACTCGATGCTCGAGCGCATCGAGCACCAGACGCGCGCCGTCAAGGCGACGTTCGACAGCGCCGCGCACGATCTGCGCGCACCGCTGCACCGGGCGCGCATGCGCCTCGAGTCACGCCTCGCCGATCCGGGCGTACCCGCGGCGGTGCATGCCGAGATCGAATCCGCCGTCGGCGATATCGACCGCGTGCAGGAAACACTCGCCACGCTGCTGCAGATCGCGGAGGCGGAATCCGGCGTCGCCGGCGAGCGCACCGAGCGGCTCGACCTCGGCGCGCTCGCCGCCGAGGTGGTGACGCTGTACGAACCCCTCGCGCTCGAAAGCGGGCTCGCGCTCGAAGCGCACTGCGCACCGGCGTGGATCATGGGCACCCGCCAGCTGCTCGCGCAGCTCATCGCGAACCTGCTCGAAAACGCCATCAAGTACGTGCCCCGTGGCGGGCGGCTCAAGGTCGAGACGTCCCTCGAGGGCCAGGTGGCCCGGCTCGATGTGATCGACGACGGGCCCGGCATCGCGGATGGCGAGCGGGAACGCGCCCTCGCGCCGTTCGGTCGCCTCGAACGCGATGCGCAGTTGCCTGGATCGGGATTGGGACTCGCGCTGGTCGCGGCGATCGCCCGGCTGCACGGCGGCAAGGTGCAACTCGAGGACGGGACCGGCGGGGGGCTGCGGGTGCGGTGCGAGCTGCCCGCAGCACCGCCGGCTTAGTGCAAGGAAGGCCGTGCGGCGCCGGGGGCGGGCGCCGTACGGCCCAGGGCTACTTCGTGGTTTCGCCCTTCTCGCACTTCTTCACGAACTCGCCGTGCGCCTTGCCGGTCAGCTTCTTCTCCGTCGCTTCCTTCGCGCATTCCTTCGCGGACTTGTGCGCGGCGGGCATGGCGGACGCGGGAGCTGCGGCGGTCGGCGGGGTCGAGGGGGCGGCAAACGCGACGCCGGTCGTGATCAGGGCCAGCGCCATGCCGAGGGGAAGCAATTTCATCGTGGTACTCCGTCTCTGTCCTGGGATGCTGCACGCTGCAGCGTGGGAGACAGCGTAGGCGACGGGCGCTGACGCACCCGTTACGGGTTCATGAAGCTTCCGTAATGCGCAGCGACAGGTCGAGCGCGCGCACGTGCTTCGTGATCGCGCCCACGGAGATGAAATCGACGCCGGTATCCGCCACCGTGCGGATCGTCCCGAGCGTGACGCTGCCGGAGGCTTCGAGCTTCGCGTGCCGGCCGAGGGCGCGGTTGCGCGCAACCGCGGTGCGCATGTCGGCCAGCGAAAACTCGTCGAGCATGATGACCTCGGGAGCCGCCGCCAGCGCTTCCTCGAACTCGGCGAGGCTTTCCACTTCGACTTCGACCGGAATGCCCGGCGACAGGCGCCGCGCGGCGGCGACCGCGGCCGCGATCGAACCCGCGGCCGCGATGTGGTTCTCCTTGATCAGCACGCGATCGTGCAGGCCGAGACGATGGTTCTGCGCGCCGCCGCAGCGCACGGCGTACTTCTGCGCGAGGCGCAACCCGGGCACGGTCTTGCGCGTATCGAGGATCGTGCAGCCCGTGCCCGCGACCGCATCGACATAATGCCGCGCCGCCGTCGCCGTTCCCGACAGGGTCTGCAGGAAATTGAGCGCCGTGCGCTCGCCGGTGAGGATCGGCCGGGCGCGTCCCGACAGGCGGCATACGCGGGAATCCGCCGCGATCCGCTCCCCGTCGGCCGCCGACCATTCGATGCGGATCGACGGATCGAGCGAGCGGAAGACGCGATCGAACCACGGCGCGCCGCAGAGCACGGCCGCCTCGCGCGCGATCACTTCGGCGACGACCCGCTGCTGCGCCGGAACGAGCGCCGCGGTGACGTCGCCGCCGGCCACGTCTTCACGCAGCGCGGCGGCCACCTGGGCGTCGATGTCGGGCGGCAGGCTGCTCAGAACGGCAAGCCGTGGAACGCGCTCGCCATGCACATCAGCATCGGGATCGAGAGGATGAAGTTCACCCTCGAGGCATTGCCGGCGACGACGCGCGCGGCGGCCTTCTGCGCATCGGTGGCGCTGACGATGCCGAGCACCTTCTTCTGGTTCGGCCAGATGAGGACCCAGACATTGAACAGCATGATCGTGCCGAGCCAGGCGCCCGTGCCGATCACGAGCTGGTAGTGGTTCACCGGATCGCTCGTGAGGCCGAGCAGGAACGCGCCGACGAAATTCCGGCTGTCACCCAGGTACCACGCGCCGGCAAGCCAGGTGACGAGCGCGGACCAGCGGAACCAGAAGAGGGCGCGCGGCGCCACGTATTTCGAAATGCCGGCGCCTCCCGGGCCACCCTTGTCCGCGGCAGCCACCGCGAGGGCGGGGGTCTGCACCGCGTTGAAATAGTAGAGCAGGCCGATCCAGAACACGCCCGCGACGATATGGATCCAGCGCGCGACGGCGAGCCGGTTGAAGCCGACGCCGCCGATCGCGAAGGCGAGGATGATGGCGAGTACGACGCCCGTGACGAGGGCGTAACGGTGATTCGAGAGGATCTTCATTGCGCGTGTGCTCCCTGATTATTGTGTAGGCGCAGGCCCTCCCCGGGGCCGTTTGAAGAATAGGCGCGGTGCCCCCATAATTCAATGTTGCCCGAGCTACCCGCGCGCACCGCGCAAGAGGACTGGAATGGACGTCGCCGAACGCATCAAGCATCACCTGGCTTCCCCCGTCGTGCTCTTCATGAAAGGCACGCCCGATTTCCCGCAATGCGGTTTCTCCGCCCAGGTTGCGACGGTGCTGCGCACGGTCGGCGCGAAGTACGCCTACGTGAACATTTTCGAGGATCCCGAACTGCGCGATGAACTGAAGCGCTATTCGAACTGGCCGACCTATCCGCAGCTGTACGTGAACGGCGAACTGGTCGGCGGCTGCGACATCATCGTCGAGATGTATCGCAGCGGCGAGTTGGCCAAGGTGCTGCACGGCGCCGAGGGCGGCGGACAGCGGGCGGCCAGCGGCGAGTAGCCAGAGTGCGCCGGGGCTTCAGGGCTCCGGGTCTTCGGGGACCGCTTCGGCGGGTGCGGGTTCGATCCAGCCAAGGAGGCGCGCGCGCTCCTCGGCGCGCAGGTAGCTGTCGCGCGAGGCGTTCGCGATCGAGCAGAAAAGGTCGGCGGTACGCTCTGCGTCGTAGCGCGCCGAATGCGCGCAAGATGAATCCCAGTCGATGTTGGCCACCACCGTTGCTTTCGCGAGCACGGTCTGCCCGAGTGCAACGCCGGCGAGTGTCGCGGTGTCGAAGCACGAGAACGGGTGGAACGGGTTGCGCTTGATGTCGGTACGTGCGACCGCGGCGTTCAGGAAGCCGAGATCGAATGCGGCGTTGTGGCCGACGAGCACGGCGCGCCGGCATCCTGCGCCGCGCATCGCCGTGCGCACGTCGCGGAATATCCTCTGCAGCGCGTCGCGCTCCGCAATCGCCGGGCGCAGCGGGTGGAACGGATCGATGCCGTTGACGGCCAGCGCCGCCGGTTCGATGTTCGCGCCCTCGAACGGCTGGACGTGATAGGCGTGGCTCTCGCCCCGGCACAGGTTGCCGTCGGCATCGAGCCCGATCATCACGGCGGCGATTTCGAGCAGGGCATCGGTGGACGAGCTGAAGCCGCCCGTCTCGACATCGACGACGACGGGCAGGAAGCCGCGGAATCGCCGCGACATCGTGATCGTGCTCAAGGCGCGGCGCCCTCGAGTCGCCACGCGAGCGTCTCGCCCGCGCGCCACGGCACGAGCGTGTCGTCGCCGAACGGGTAACCTGCCGGGACGGTCCAGGGTTCCCTGACGAGCGTGATCGTCCCCGCGTTTCGCGGCAGGCCGTAGAAGTCGGCCCCGTGATGCGACGCAAACGCCTCGAGCTGCGACAGCGCACCGGCGGCCTCGAACGCCTCCGCGTAGAACTCGATGCCGGCATGTGCCGAATAGATGCCGGCGCAACCGCAGGCGTTCTCTTTCGTGCGCCGTGCGTGCGGTGCGCTGTCCGTGCCGAGGAAGTAACGCGGATGGCCGCTCACGGCGGCTTCGAGCAGCGCGCGCCGGTCGGGCTCCGTCTTGAGGATCGGCAGGCAGTAGAGGTGCGGGCGTATCCCGCCGGCGAACAGCGCGTTGCGCGACAGCGAGAGGTGCTGCGGCGTGATGGTCGCGGCGATGCCGTCGTGCGATCCGCGCACGAAATCGACCGCGACACGCGTCGTGATGTGCTCGAACACGATGCGCAGCCGCGGCAGGCGCGCGACGAGCGGTGCGAGCACCGCCTCGATGAAGCGCGCCTCACGATCGAAGATGTCGACGTCGGCCGCGGTCACCTCGCCATGGACCTGCAGCGGCATGCCGGCTTCGGCCATGCGCGCGAGCGTATCGTCGAGGCGGCGGATGTCGGTGACGCCCGCGGCCGAGTGCGTCGTCGCGCCCGCGGGATAGAGCTTGCAGCCGTGCACGATGCCGCTCGCGCGGGCGCGGTCGATGTCCGCGGGCGTGGTGCGATCCGTCAGGTAGAGCGCCATCAGCGGTTCGAATGCCGCTCCCGGCGGCAGCGCCGCGAGGATCCGGGCGCGATAGGCCGCCGCTTCCGCGGTCGTCGTGACCGGTGGCGCGAGGTTCGGCATCACGATGGCGCGCGCGAAGCGCGCGGCGGTGTGCGGCAGCACCGCGGCGAGCGCGGCGCCATCCCGCAGGTGCAGGTGCCAGTCGTCGGGGCGGCGGATCGTCAGCCTCATGGGGCGAGTTTCGCTAGGATCCGGGTGCCGAGCAGCAGTTCGAGCGCGTAGCGCACGCCGAAACCCGTGATGTCACCGGGCACGTGCGCGAGACCGCCCTTGCGCACCGCTGCCGAGAGGTCGAGGTGCGCCCATGGCGTGCCCTGCGGCACGAAGCGCGCGAGGAAGCGCGCGCCGAGGATGTGGTCGCCCTTCGCCTCGCTCGCGCACTGCGCGACATCGGCGACCGTGCTCTCGATATCGCTGTCGAAGTCGGGGTCCATCGGAAAATTCCACACGCGCTCGCCGCTCGCCTCGCCCGCGCCGATGAACTCGGGCAGGTGCTGCGGTGCGTTGGTGAACAGGCCACTCATGCGTTCCGTGAGCGCGTATTCGCACGTGCCGGTGAGGGTCGCGAAATCGAGCACCAGGCGCGGCCGCGTGCGTGCGGCGAGGGCGAGCGTGTCGGCGAGCACGAGCCGGCCCTCGGCGTCGGTATGGATGACCTGCACCGTGACGCCGTTCAGCGCGCGCAGCACATCCTGCGGGCGATAGGCCGCGGGCCCGATCCGGTTCTCGGTGATCGCGAGCCACGCATCGACCCCGAATGGCGCGCGCAGTTCGGCGAGCGCGATGAGCGTCGCGAGCGCGACGGCGCTGCCCGCCATGTCGGTATGCATGTCGAGCATGCCCCGGTGGGGCTTCAGGTTGTTGCCGCCGGTGTCGAACAGCACGCCCTTGCCGATGAGCGCGACGTCGGGGGCTCTGCGCTGCCGCCCGGCGCGCGGGCGCCAGGTGAGGTGTGCGATGCCGGCGTTGCGCGCAGCGTTGCCGGCCGACACGGCGAGAAAGCAACCGGCCCCCAGGCGGCGCAGCGCGCGCTCATCATGCCAGCGAAAGCCGAGG
>JABAQN010000047.1 GCA_019187495.1 Steroidobacteraceae bacterium | reverse complement strand
ACGCGCGGCGCGCGCCGCGGCGCCCGCGCTCGCGACGGCGGACACCGCACGAAAGAACGCGGCGCTCGCCGGTGCGGCCGGCGCGATTCGCGCGCAGGCGGCGGCGATCCTCGCGGCCAACGCGGACGACATGGCGCGCGCGCGGGCGAAGGGCCTGGGCGCTGCCATGCTCGATCGACTCGGGCTCGATGCCGGGCGCATCGAGGCGATGGCGCGCGGCATCGAGGCGATCGCGGCGCTGCCCGATCCGGTCGGCTCGATCGCCGCGCAGTGGCGGCGGCCGAACGGCCTCGCCATCCAGCGTGTGCGCGTGCCGCTCGGCGTGATCGGCATCATTTACGAGAGCCGGCCGAATGTCACGGCGGATGCCGGTGCGCTCTGCCTCAAGGCCGGTGATCCCGTGATCCTGCGCGGCGGCTCCGAAAGCCTCGCCTCGAGCCGCGCAATCCATTCGGCACTCATCGCCGGGCTGGAAGCGGCCGGGCTGCCGCGCGAGGCGATCCAGCTCGTGCCGACGACGGATCGCGATGCGGTGGGCTACATGCTCGCCTCGATGCGCGAGTATCTCGACGTGCTCGTGCCGCGCGGCGGCAAGGCGCTGGTGGCGCGCGTGCAGGCCGAGGCGCGCGTGCCGGTCATCGGCCATCTCGAAGGTGTATGCCACGTCTATGTCGATCGCGATGCCGACGCCGGGATGGCGCGCGAAATCGTGCACAACGCGAAGCTGCGGCGCACGGGCATCTGCGGCGCGGCCGAAACGCTGCTGGTCGATCGCGGCGCGACGGCATTGCTCGGCCCGATCGTGCGTGACCTGCTCGATGCAGGCTGCGAAGTGCGCGGGGACGACGCGGTGCGCGCGATCGACCCGCGTGTGAACGCGGCCAGCGAGGCTGATTGGGGCACCGAATACCTCGATGCGGTGATTGCCGCGCGGGTCGTCGACGGCGTCGATGCGGCGATCGCGCATATCGCGCGCTACGGTTCCGCGCACACCGATGCCATCGTCACGGCGAACACGGCGACCGCCGAGCATTTCCTCGCGCGGGTCGACAGCGCGATCGTGCTGCACAACGCCTCGACGCAGTTCGCGGACGGCGGCGAGTTCGGCATGGGCGCCGAGATCGGCATTTCGACGGACCGCTTCCATGCGCGCGGCCCGGTCGGCGTGGAGCAGCTGACGAGTTACAAGTACGTCGTGCGCGGCGCGGGTCAGGTCCGCGCCTGAGCGCGGGTGGCGAGCGCGGTCGCGCCGCCGGTCAGCGAATACACCCCGCGCAAGCCGCGCGCGCGCAACATCTCGGCGGCCGCGTGGCTGCGCACGCCATGCGCGCACACGAGCAGATGCCGATCGCCCGGTGCGAGCGCTTCGCCGCCGAGCAGGCGGCCGAGCGGCAGTAGCTGCGCGCGGCACGCCTCGAGCGGGGCTCGCGCGCATTCCGCCGGCTCACGGATGTCGACGATCGTGTAACCCGCCGCCTCGGCAGTGGCGAGGGACTCGAACGCCAGGTCGATTTCATCCACGGGAGTCTCCGCCGTCGCACGGCCGTGCGCGGCATGGTCGGGCGATGGTCGCGCGCGGATGCGGGAGGTCGCGAGCGACAGCAGGTCGAGCGTCAGGATATCCGCGCCGAGCCGGCCCGGCAGGTCGAGCACGATCTTCATGACTTCGAGCGCCTGCAGCGTTCCGAGCGTGCCTGGCACGGGACCGAGCACGCCGGCCTCGGCGCAGTTGCCGACGAGGCCGTCGCGCGTGGCGGCCGGCCAGATGCAGCGCAGGCAAGGGGTGCCGCGCGCCGCATCGACCACCTGCAACTGGCCCTCGTACTGGTAGACGCTCGCGAAGACCGCCACCTTTCCGAGCCTGAGCGCGGTGTCGTTCAGCAGGAACTTGGTCGCGAAATTGTCGGTGCAGTCGACCACGATGTCGCAGGGCGTGAGCAGCTCCTCGACATTCGTCGCCGTGACGCGCATGACGTGCGTGTCGAGGCGTACGTCGGGATTGAGCGCCGCGAGGCGCGCGGCGGCGAGGGCGGCCTTCGGCTGGCCGCAATCGGCGAGCGCGTACAGAGTCTGGCGATGCAGGTTCGAGGGTTCGAGCAGGTCGTGATCGACGATGCCGAGCCGCCCGATGCCGGCGGCGGCCAGGAATTGCAGCGCCGGAACGCCGAGCCCGCCGGCGCCGACGACCAGCACCGATGCCGAGCGCAACTTCGCCTGGCCCGCCGCGCCCACCTCGCGCAGCGCCATCTGGCGCGAGTAGTCCGGGGTCCATGCCCTGGTCGGGGCATGCGCGTAGCGGGTGTGATCGTGATGCGCGTGGTCGTGACGCGAATGACCGTGACGGCCATGCGCGTCTTCCCCGGCGCGCGGCGCACTGGCACAGCGCTCGCAGTTCACCCAGCCGGAATCCCCGTCGACGTAATGTTCCTTTTTCCAGATCGGCAGCCGGTGCTTCACTTCGTCGATGATGTAGCGGCAGGCACGGAAGGCTTCGTCGCGATGGGGGGCGCTGGCGCCGACCCAGACCGCGAGATCGCCGATCGCAAGGTCACCCAGCCGATGTACGCAGGCGACCTGCCGCACGCCGAATCTTGCGCAGGCTTCGGCGAGGATGCGCTCGCCCTCGATGACGCCGAGCGCCTCGAATGCCTCGTACTCGAGGTGTTCGACACGTCGGCCGTCGTTCTCGTCGCGCACCCAGCCCTCGAATGAGGCGTAACCGCCGGCTGCGGGATCCGCGAGCGCGGCGCGGGCGCCGGCGACGTCGATCGGCGCCTTCGTGAACGCAAACCGTGCCATCGGGCGCGCCTGTCAGCCGCCCGCGACCGGCGGGATGAACACGACCGCGTCGCCGTCGAGGAGCGGCTGGCTCCAGTCGCCGAACTCGGCGTTCACGGCGACGCGCAGCAGGTCGGGCGGCAGCGTGAACGGATGGCGGCCGCGCAGCTCCTCGTAGAGGTCGCGCGGCGTGCGCGCCCGGGTCTCGAGTGCCTCCTCGCTGCGGCCCGCCTGCTCGCGCAGCAGCGCGAAATACTGGACGCGGATGCGCAGCGGCCCGGAGTCGTCGGCGAGATCCTGCATGGCCGCCCAATACTCGTGCGTCGCGTTCACGTTGTCGAGCGCGGCGGGGTCGAGCGGATCGAGCAGCGCGGTGTCGGCGCCGATCAGGAACTTGCGCGGACAGCTGCGCCCCGCGGCCACGGCGGCCGCCAGCGGCGCGCGACTCGCGGGTTCCCAGATGGCGCACAACGGCTCGGGCAGGCCGTCGTGGGCGCTGCGAAAGGCCGTCGCGATGCGCGCCGGCTCGCGGTGCGCGACCAGGTGCGCGAGTGTCTCCGGGTCGAGGAAGGGCAGGTCGCAGGCGAGTACGAGCCACGCGGCCTGTGGCGCGGAATCGAACGCGGCGAGGATGCCGGCGGCGGGGCCCGCGTCACTCAGCGTGTCGCGAACCTGTGGATAGCGGCCGCGAAGCGCCTCGTCGGCCTGGTCGGCGCGCACGGAGACGAAACGCTCCCCGACATGCGGCTCGAGCAGCCGCCACGCGCGCTCGAGCTGGGTCGCACCACGGTAGGCGAGCGCCGCCTTGTCGCGCTTCATGCGCGAACTGCGCCCGCCTGCGAGCACGAGGCCGTTGAGCCGCGCGCTGCTCATCGGGCGCCCCGGCGAAAGTCGCGCTTGCCACCTGACTTGGCGAGCAGTCGCACCGGCCCGATCTCGATGTCGTGCGACAGCGCCTTCGCCATGTCGTAGATCGTGAGCGCAGCGACCGACGCGCCCGTCAACGCCTCCATCTCGACCCCGGTGCGACCGTGGATCGCCACTTCGCAGCGGATCACGAGCCGGCCTGCGCTCACCGGGTCGATGGTCACCTTGCAGCGCTCGAGCGCGAGCGGATGGCAGAACGGGATCAGTTCGTGCGTGCGCTTTGCCGCCATCACGCCGGCGACGATCGCCGTGTCGAGCACCGGGCCCTTTTTCGTGCGCGCGCCGCTGCGGCGCAGCGCGAGCGCGACCACGCGCGGCAGTGCCACGACGGCTTCCGCGATGGCGACGCGCAGCGTGATTTCCTTGGCACCGACGTCGACCATGGTCGGCCGGCGTGCGGCGTCGACATGCGTGAGCGTGGGCGCGCGTTTGCGGGCCGGTCTCCTGGTGCGCGCCATCCTAGCCACCGATGTAGTTCATCTCGACCTTGGGCTCCTGCGCGGCGCTCGCGCGGATCGAGGCGCGCAGCTCGCTGTAGCGATCGATCCGCGCGGACCAGCGCCCGTGGATGAGGTCGAGCAGTTCCTCGTCGCTCGCGCCGGCCCGCATCGGTGCGCGCAGGTCGAGGCCGTGGGCGGCGAACAGGCAGGTATAGAGCGCGCCGTCGGAGGACAGCCGCGCACGCGAGCAGTCGCCGCAGAACGGCTGCGAGATCGAGGAAATGAAGCCGATTTCGCCGCCGCCGTCGGCATACGCGTAACGCTGCGCGACTTCGCCGACATAGTTGCGGTCGAGCGGCACGAGCGGCCAGCGCGCATGGATGCGCGCATGCAGCTCGGCGGAGGGAACGACGAGTTCCGGTCGCCAGTCGTTGCGGTTGCCGACGTCCATGTATTCGATGTAACGCACGACGACGCCGGTGCCGCGGAACCGTGCCGCGATGTCGAGCGCACCCGCGTCGTTGATGCCACGCTGGATCACGGTATTGATCTTGAGCGGCGTGAGCCCCGCGCGACCGGCGTGCGCAATGCCGTCGAGCACGGCTTCGAGTTCGTCGAAGCCGCCGCAGAGGCGGCGGAAAATCGCCGGTTCGATGCTGTCGAGGCTCACGGTGACGCGCGCGAGTCCCGCGGCCTTCAGCTCGCTCGCGTACTTCGACAGCAACACGCCGTTCGTGGTGAGTGCGACGTCGTCGATGCCCGTGAGCGCGGTCAGCTCGCCGACCAGGTCGGCGAGATTGGCGCGCAGCAGCGGCTCGCCGCCGGTGATGCGCAGCTTGCGTACGCCGAGCGCAGCGAACAGCCGCGCGAGGCGCACGATCTCGTCGAACGACAGCCGCTCGGCGGTCTTCAGGAAGCGATAGCTGTCGTGGTACTTCTCGCGCGGCATGCAGTACGGGCAGCGGAAATTGCAGCGATCCATCACCGAAATGCGCAGATCGCGCATCGGGCGGGCGAGCGTGTCGCGGGGTTCGCGCGCGCGCGTGATCGGCACCACACTTTCCTTCGACGGCATGTACGCATTGTCGCGCCGAAGCGCCCGCGGGTACAGTGATTACCAGCGATACAGCCGCGCGACATGACCTCGCGCAAAACGATGCGGACCGCCGGGCAGTTCGACGAAGCCGTGCGTGCCCGCGAGCGCGGTGAAATCGCCCGAGCCGTTGGTCGGCTGCGGCTGGGCCCAGCCCCGGCCCCATTCGTCCTGCGTGACCTTTACCGGCAGGAAAGTCGTCAACGCCGCCGTCACCTCGTGGTCCGCCGCGAGCGGCAGCCGCTCCGGCGCTCGCGGCGCGCTGCCCATCGCGGCATCGAGCGCCGGAATCACATAGCGCGCCAGGCAGACGAGCGTCGAAACCGGATTGCCGGGCAGGGCGAACACCGTGCGTCCCGCCTGCGTCGTGCCGAACCACATCGGCTTGCCGGGCCGCTGCGCGATCCGGTGGAACACCTGCTCCACGCCGAGTCGAGCGAGCGCCTGCGGCACGAGGTCGAGGCGGCCCATCGACACGCCGCCCGACAGGATGAGGACGTCATGGGTGTCGAGATGAAACCTGAGGCGTGCACCGAGCGTCGCGGCATCATCCGGCAGGTGATCGTCGATGACGCGCTGTAATCCATGCGCGCGCAGCGCCGCCACCACGCCGAAGGAATTCGAGCGCCGCACCTGCCACGGCGCGATCGGCTCGCCCGGCTCGACGAGTTCATTGCCGGTGGAAATCACGGCGATGCGCGGCTGGCCGCTGACACGGACACGCGCCATCCCGGCCGACGCGGCAATCGCGCACTCCGGTGCGCCGAGGCGCGTGCCGGCGCCGAGGAGCAGCGCGCCCTGGCGCGAATCGGATCCGCGCCGGTGCACATTGGCGCCGGATGCCGGTGCGCAGGTGGCGGCGAGGCGTGCCATGCCGCCATCGAGCGTGACGCTCTCGATCGGCACGACGAGATCGCAACCTTCCGGCAGCATCGCGCCGGTCATCACCTCGATGCACGCGTCGGGTGCGGCGAGCGCAAGCGGCGGGTCGCCTGCCGCCTGCATGCCCTGGACACGGAACTCCCGGCGCCCCGCGCGCAGCAGCTCTGCCGCACACGCGATGCCATCCATCGCCACGCGGTCGAACGGCGGCGCGTCGCGCTCGGCATAGATGTTCTCGCGCAGCACCGCACCCGCGCATTGCGCGAGCGGCAGTGATTCGATCGGCAGGCAGGCGAGCCGGTCGCCGATCAGCCGCTCCGCTTCGGACGGCGTCAGCATGCGGCCCGCGGCCTTACTTCGGATGCGCCTTGTTGTACGCCCGGATCTGCTCGTTGAAGCGTTCCGCCACGGCCTGCAGTTCATCGACCGCCGCGTTGTACTTCTGCGTCTGCCGCTTGTCGAGTTCGGCCTTCTGCTCGGGCGTCAGCGTCGCCGCATCCTTCGTGACCTGGGCGTCGTACTCGAGCTTGATGCACGCAAGGTAGGCTTCCATGTCCTTGTTGTACTGCTCGACGAGCCGCTTGCCCGCGAGCATGTCTTCCTTCGCCGCCACCGTGCCATCCGGCAGCTTCTCGGGCGCCTTCGGGTAAGTGCAGGCGGCGTACGACGGGCCGCAGACGACGGCGAGCGCGACCGCCGCGGCAATGATCGACAGCTTCATGAGGGGCCTCTGGTGGTTGTGGCGAGGCCCGATCGTACACCAGCGCACGCGCGCGGCGAACCGGAGGAAGCGAACAGCGGGAGGCGGGCGGCGGACTGCCGGAGGCGCTGGCCGCCCTCTGGCTGTCCGCCGCCCGCCGTCCGCCGCCGGCTGTGTGCTACTGGAACTTCGCGGGGAACTGTGCAGCCAGCCCCTCCGCGAGGGCATCGGCGATCACGTTCATGTGACTCGCCATGGCCGCCCAGGTGCGCGCCTCGGCGTCGTACTGCCCGGCGTGCAACTGCTGGATCTGCTGCACGTGATGCGCCGCGTGCGCGGTCAGCAGGCCGCGCAGTGTCGCGACGGGCCAATGCGGGTTGGCGCCCGCGAGGAACGCCGCGATCTCATTGGCGTTGGCCGTGAGTTTCGTGAAGGCCGCGTCCTGCTGCGCCTTCGATCCGGCGCGCGTCGCGTCGAGATACTCGCTGATTGCGCCCCAGTGGCCGGCGAGCAGCTTGAAAAGCTGATCGGAGGCGGCCTTGCCATAGAACGGCTCGACGGCGCCGGCGATCGCCTTCGCGTTCGCGACCACTTCGGCTTCGGCCGCCCTGGCGGCACCCGCATTGCCTGCGAGGCGCGCAACGACGACGTTGCGCACCCAGAAAATGTGCTCGAACCACAGGCCGCGCAGCGCGTCCTTCGTATCCGCGAGCTTGACGGACACGGTGGCAGGCGTGCCCGGCGTCGCGCCGGCGGCTTCGTGGTGCACGGCTGCCGGCGCAAGGCCCGGCAGGGCGATCGCCAGCGCGGTCGCCGCGAATGTCGTCAACAGCTTCTTCATCGAAATCTCCTTGATCCAGGCAGGTGGCAGCCGTTGTACGCTGGAAAAGTCATTAATGAAATAGTAATATGCCGAAAGCATGGCGGATCTCTTCAGCGAGCGACGCAAGGGGTTGCTGCGACACCTGCAGCGGCACAAGAGCGGCGCCACGATCGAAGAGCTCGTGCTGGCGCTCGGTGTGACGCGCACCGCAGTGCGCCAGCATCTCGCGTCGCTGGTGCACGACGGGTTCGTCATGCCGGGCGCGGAGCGGCCATCCGGCGGGCGGCCCGGCCGGCTCTACGTGCTCACCGACAAGGGGCGCGAAGTTTTCCCGCGCCGCTATTCCTGGTTTGCGCACCTGCTGCTCGAAGCGATGGCGCAGGAGCATGGCGCGGCGGGATTGCGCACGCGCTTCGGGCGCATCGCCGCGGCCGTCGTTGCGCAGTTGCCGCAGCGCCCGCCCGCTGCGTCGGGGCGGCGCGCGAAGGTCGAAGCACTCGCGGTGCTCATGGATCAACTGGGCTACGACGCGCGCAAGGTGAAGGATGTCGGCGGCGCGCCGACGATCGAGGCCGACAACTGCGTCTTCCACGAGATCGCGATGCGCGATGGTGCGATCTGCCAGTTCGATCTGGCGTTGCTGGCGGGTTTCACCGGGTGCAAGGTCGATCTGCACGAGTGCATGGCGAAGGGCGGCCATGTGTGCCGGTTCCGCTTCCTGCCGCCGGCGCAGGTTCGCGAATGAGGATGGCTGCGCGAACGGGTATAGTCGCTGCACGCGCCCGTAGCTCAGCTGGATAGAGCATCAGGCTTCGAACCTGAGGGTCGGGAGTTCGAATCTCTCCGGGCGCGCGAAGCGGCGCGCGCGGGCGTTCACCGCACGAAGTATGGAGGTTTCCGCCATGTCCCCGCGACTTGAATACCACGAAGCATCCTCCGGCGCGTTCCAGGCCATGCTCGGCCTCGAACGCTTCGTGCGCCAGTGCGGCCTCGAGCATCCGCTGCTCGAGCTCGTCAAGACGCGCGCATCGCAGATCAACGGCTGCGCCTATTGCATCGACATGCACACGAAGGATGCGCGCGCGGCGGGCGAGACCGAACAGCGGCTCTATGGCCTGTCGGCCTGGCGCGAGACACCCTTCTACTCCGCGCGCGAGCGTGCCGCGCTCGAGTGGACCGAAGCGCTCACGCTGATCTCGCAGAATGACATCCCGGACGAGCTGTACGCGCGCGTCCGCGCGCACTTCGACGAGCGGGAACTCGTGAACCTGACGCTGGCCGTCATCACGATCAACGGCTGGAACCGGCTCGCGATTCCGTTCCGGTCGGTCGCCGGCAGCTACCAGCCGCCCGCGCGCGCGGCTGGGCAGGCCTGATCCATCGGGCCATGACGAGCGGGCCGGGCGAGCAGGACGCGCTCGTGATTTTCGGCATCACGGGCGATCTCGCGTTCAAGAAGATCATTCCGGCCATCGCCGGACTCGCGGGCCGGGGCCGGCTGCGTGGTCCGGTGCTCGGAGTCGCGCGCGACAGCTGGGGAGCGCCGCAGCTCGCGGCGCGATTCTGCGCGAGCCTGCGCGCACAGGGCCCGCGTTACGATGACGCGACCGCCCGCGCGCTCGCGGCCAGGGTGAGCTATGTCGCCGGCGATTATCGCGAGCCAGACACCTTCAGGCGCCTGAAAGCCGCACTCGGCGAGGCGCGCGCGCCGCTTTTCTATCTTGCCATCCCGCCGAGCCTCTTCGGCGACGTCGTTGCGCAGCTCGGCGCTTCGGGATGCGCCACCGCGCGTTCGCGCGTGGTCGTCGAGAAGCCGCTCGGGCGCGATCGTGCCTCCGCAAAGGTCCTGAACGCGCACCTGACGCAGGTGTTCGACGAGGCGCGCATCTATCGCATCGACCATTTCCTCGGCAAGGAACCGGTGCAGAACCTGCTGTATTTCCGTTTCGCGAACGCCTTCCTCGAGCCGATCTGGAATCGTGCGCACATCGCGAGCGTGCAGCTGACGATGGCGGAGACCTTCGGTGTCGAAAGCCGCGGCAGGCTGTACGAGGAACTCGGCGCGATCCGCGATGTGGTGCAGAACCACCTGCTGCAGATCGTGAGCCTGCTCGCGATGGAGCGGCCCGCGGTGTATTCGAGCGATGCGCTGCGCGACGAGAAGGTGCGGGTGCTGAAGTCGATCGCGCCGCTCGCGGCGCGGCAGGTCGTGCGTGGCCAGTACACGGGTTACCGGGGCGAGCAGGGCGTGGCCGCGGATTCGCGCGTCGAAACTTACGTGGCAATGCGTTTCGGCATCGACACGCCGCGCTGGTCGGGCGTGCCGTTCCTGGTGCGTACCGGCAAGTCGCTCGCGGTGACGGCGACCCAGGTGAGCGTGCGCCTCGTCGCGCCGCGGCCTGCGCTGTTCGATCCGGCACCGGCCGATCCGAACTACCTGCGCTTTCGGCTCGGGCCGGACCGGGTATCGATCGGCCTCGGCGTGCGCACCAAGGAACCCGGCGAGGAAATGCGCGGGCGCGACACGGAGCTGCTGATGTGTGACGAGGAAGCCGGTGCACTGAGCGCCTACGAACGGTTGATCGGCGACGCCCTGCGCGGTGATCCGGCGCTCTTTGCGCGGCAGGATTCGATCGAGGCGGCGTGGCGCATCGTCGACGGCGTCGCGAGCGGTGCGGCGACACCGGCGCCCATCGAGTACGCGGCCGGCAGCTGGGGACCCGCGCAGGCACAGGCCATGGCGGCCGACATCGGCGGCTGGGTCGATCCGGGCACGGGCTGCTGAGCGCATGAAATGGGTGACCGGGGAAGACGTCGCCACGACCGAACTCGCGGCCGCGGAGTTCATCGCGGCGCGGCTCTCGGAGGCGATCAGGACGCGCGGCCGCGCTTCACTCGCGGTGAGCGGCGGGCGCACGCCGTGGAGCATGTTCGCGCGTCTCGCGCAGCAGGACGTCGCGTGGGCGCGCGTACACCTGTTCCAGGTCGATGAGCGCATCGTCGCGGCGGACAGCGATGAGCGCAACTGGAAGCAGTGGCTCGCAACGCCGCTCGCGCAGCGGATCCCGGCAGCGGCGCAACACCCGATGCCGGTGGAGCAGGGCGATCCGGCCCGGCGCTACGAGGAGACGCTGCGCGAGTTCTGCGGTGATCCGCCGGCGCTCGACGTCGTCCATCTCGGCATCGGTGACGACGGGCACACCGCCTCGCTGTTCGTCGGCGACCGGCTGATCGCCGAGACCACGCATGATGTGGGCATCAGCGCCCCGCGGTTCGGGCTGCGCCGCTTGACCCTCACGCTGCCGATGCTCGCGCGCGCGCGATGCATCGTCTGGCTCGTGCTCGGCGCCGCCCGCCGGGGCGCGGTGCGCCAGCTCCATGCGGAGGATCGTGGCATTGCGGCAAGCCTCGTGGCGCGCGATCAGGCGACGGTCTTCACCGATCCGGCGGCCGCGCCTTAGGGTCCGGTGCCGTGGCGGGCGGCAGCGGGTGCCCGCCGAAGGCGTTGCGCACGAGCGCGAGCAATCGCGCGCCGAAGTCGTCGGCGCCCTGCGATGCGAAACGGGTCATCAGCGCCGCGCTGATCACCGGCGCCGGCACGCCGAGGTCGATCGCTTCGCGCGCCGTCCAGCGGCCCTCGCCCGAGTCGGCGATCCGTGCGCCGACGCGCGCAAGCGCGGCAGGTTCGCGCAGCACGCCGGCGGTGAGATCGAGCAGCCACGAGCGGATCACCGTGCCATGGCGCCAGGCTTCGGCGATTTCGCCGAGCGGCAGCGCGAGGTCCTTGCGCGCGGCGAGGAGCGCGAAACCCTCGGCATACGCCTGCATCAGGCCGTACTCGATGCCGTTGTGGACCATTTTCGTGTAGTGGCCCGCGCCCACCGGTCCGCAGTACACCCAGCCCCTGTCGGGCGCCGGCGCGAGCGCCCGCACGAGCGGCAGGATCCGCTCGAAATGGGCGCGCTCGCCGCCGACCATCATGCCGTAGCCTTCGGTGAGGCCCCAGACACCGCCCGATACGCCCGCATCGAGAAATCCGATGCCGCGTGCCGCGAGCTGCTGCGCGCGGCGCTGCGAGTCGCGATAGAAGGCATTGCCGCCGTCGATCACGAGGTCGCCGCTCGCGAGCCGCGTGGCGAGCGCTTCGACGTTCTCCTCGGTGGCCTCGCCCGCAGGCACCATCAGCCACACGATGCGCGGCGCGGGCAGCGCGCGGATCAGTTCGTCGAGCGTCGCGACGATCCGTATGCGCGGTTCGTCCGGCAAGACAGGTATCGGCGGCCGGCTGTATCCCGTCACATCGATGCCGTGCCGCGCGAGGCGCTGCGCCATGTTGCCGCCCATGCGGCCGAGTCCGATCATTCCGATGTGCATCGGCAGATGGTAACGCACATTCGCCATAAGGCAGGGCGCCCGGCAATGCGGACGCCGCCACCTGACATGCGCTAAATTGCGGCACTTGGAAATGAGGGGAACATGGCGTGGGGGCGCGTGGATCGCGGCATTGGCGGCAATGTCGCTCGCGCCCGCGACCGTGGTCGTGGCGGCCGCCGCCACGCCACAGCATCCCGCCGCCGCGCTGGTCGACCGGGGCGCGATCGCGATGCGTTCAGATCCGGATGCGAGCCGGCGCGACGCGGAGGCCGCGCTCGCGCTGCTGCGTACGCACCCCGACGCCGACCTCGAGATCCGCGCGCGCCTGCTGTTGTGTGACTACCAGTCGGAGCGCGATGAACGCGCGATGCAGGCGCAGGTCGCCGCCATCGAGGCGCTGCTGCCGCGCACGCATCGGCCGGGATTGCGCGCCGGCCTCCTGACCTGCCAGGGCGAGATGCGCGAGACGCTCGGCGACAACGCCCAGGCGCTCGCCTATTTCGAGCAGGCGGTGCGCGTGGCCTCGGAAGTGCGCGACGACGAGATGATCGCCGGGGCGCTGTTCTCGCGCGGCTATGTCCTCGGCCTGCAGGGCGAGTACGCGCTCGGCCTCGCCGATCTGCGCCGTGCCCAGGGCCTTTACGAGACGCTCGGCATGCGCGTCCACGCCCTCACCGCGATGAACGGCATCGCGATCCTGTACAACCGCATGGGCGACTATGCGCAGGCGCGCGATATCTACACCTCGGCGCTGGCGCAGCAGCGCGAGGCGAAGATGCTGCGCGAGCAGGCGGTCACGCTGCACAACCTCGGCCGGGCGCACGAGAACCTCGGCGAGTGGTCCGCGGCACGCCGCTCGTTCACCGAGTCGCTCGCGATCGCGCGCGAGATCCACTATGCGCGCGGCGAGGCGTATGCACTGCGCGGGCTGGCGGCGGTCGACAACGGGCTCGGCAACTGGCGCGGTGCACTCGATACGCTGAAGCAGGCGCAGGCGCTGCAGCGGAGCACACCGGATGCACGCCTGCGCGCGCAGATCGACCTGGCGCGCGGCATCGCGCTGCACGGCGTCGGCGCGCTCGACGCGAGCGCCGCGGCGCTGCGCGCGGCGATCGAGGTCTTCAGGAGCGGCGAGGCGCGCGGCGAGCTCGCGACGAGCTACGCCGAGCTTGCCGCGGTGGAGGCCGCGCGCGGCGACTGGCGTTCCGGCTACACGCAACTCGCGCTCGCGAAGCAGGTCAGCGAGCGGCTGCTGCGCAACCAGATCGACCAGCGCTTCGCGACGCTGCGCGTGGAATTCGACACGGCGTCGAAGGAAGCGGAGAACGCACTGCTGATGCGGGACGTGCGCGAGAACGAGCGGGCGCTCGCGCAGAGTCGCGCCGTGCGCCGGCTGCAGTGGGTCGCCATCGCGCTCGCGATGCTGCTGGCCGCACTGCTCGCCACTCTCGCGATCCACCAGCGGCGCACGACACGGCGCATGCGCAAGCTCGCGCACACGGACGAACTCACTGCGGCACCGAACCGCCGCGCGGTGCTCGGCCGCCTGGCGGCGACCCTCACGGGCGAGGGCGCCGGCACCTGCACGATCCTGATCACCGATATCGATCACTTCAAGGGCATCAACGATCGCTACGGCCATCCGGTCGGCGACGAAGTGCTGAAGATCATGGCGCAGGCGCTGCGCGACGAGCTGCGCGAGCCGGCGTTCTTCGGCCGACTCGGCGGCGAGGAGTTCCTCGTGGTGCTGCCCGACACGGATTCGGTCGAAGGGCGCGCGATGGCCGAACGATTGCGCGAGCGCATCGCGGCGATCGACCTGTCGCATATCTGCCCGGTCGGTCGCGCGATCACGGTGAGCATCGGCGTGACCGCGTCCACGCCCGACGATACCCCGAGCGCGATGCTGCAGCGCGCGGATGAGGCGCTGTACACGGCGAAGCACGCGGGGCGCAATGCCGTGCGCGTTTGCGCACCCGTCCGCGCCGCGGGGTGATCGAACGGCACGGGTGTCGCGCCGGCGGATGCCGCGTTCGCAAACCTACCACCCTCGCGCCGGAAGCCACTATCCTTGGCGGCGATGTCCATCGCACCCGGCGTGCAGCGCCTGCTCGCCCCGAACGCCTCGATGATGACGGGTCCCGGCACGAACTCATGGTTGCTCGGCGATCCGCCCGTGGCTGTGCTCGATCCCGGGCCCGCGATACCCTCGCACATCGAGGCGCTGCTGGCGGCCGCACCGCGCCTCGAGACAGTCTTCGTCACGCACACGCATCCCGATCACTCGCCTGCCGCGCGGGCGCTGAAGGCGCGCACGGGCGCGCGGCTCGTCGGCCGTCCGCCACCCGCCGACGGCCGGCAGGACGAGGGCTTCGTGCCCGACGCCATACCCGCACGCGACGAAGTTTTTGCGGTCGGCGCATTGCGCCTTCACGCGATCGACACCCCGGGCCACGCCTCGAACCACGTCTGCTGGCTGCTCGAAGGCGACGGCCTGCTGTTTTCCGGCGATCATATCCTCGAGGGTGTCACGCCCGTGATCCCCGTGCCCGACGGCGACCTTGGTGCCTACCTCGACTCGCTCGAGCGCCTGAAGGGATATCCGTTGCGGGCGATCGCCCCGGGGCACGGGCGCGTGATCGGCGAACCGCTTGCCGAAATCGACCGGGTGATCGCGCATCGCCTGCAGCGCGAGGCAAAAATCGTCGCGGCGCTCGCGGCGCGCCGCGTCGCCACGCTCGATGAGCTGCTGCTGCCGGTCTACGCCGACGTGCCGGCGGACAGGCACGCGCTCGCGCGCCTGACACTCGAGGCACACCTCATCAAGCTCGCGCGCGAGGGGCGCGTCGCACGCCGCGGGACGAACTGGCATGCGCCCTGACACTCGCGCTTCGCGCCATCTCACGGTCGAACTCGCGCGGGTCGATCTCGATCGCGGTGGTCGCGCGGTGCTGCGGAACATCGATTGGACGATCGCGCCGGGGGAGCGCTGGCTGCTGTTCGGCGCGAACGGTGCGGGCAAGACGCAGCTGCTGAAACTCGTTGCCGGCGCGGTGTGGCCCAGGCCGACGCGGCACGCGCGGCGACGCTACCGGCTCGCCGGCACCTGGCACGACACGCCGCAGGACGCGCTCGGCGAAATCGCCTACCTCGGCCCCGAGCGGCAGGACCGCTACCAGCGCTACGGCTGGAACGCGACCGTCGAACGGGTCGTCGCGACGGGCCACTTCCGCACGGACATTCCACTCGATGCACCCGATGCGGCGGCCCGCCGCGCAGTGCGCGGCGCGCTCGCCGCGCTCGACGTCGGCCGGCTCGCGCGCCGGCGCTTCCTCACATTGTCCTTCGGCGAGCGCCGCCTCGTGCTGATCGCCCGCGCACTCGCGGCACGGCCGAAGCTGTTGCTGCTCGACGAACTGTTCACGGGCCTCGACGCCGTGTATCGCGCGCGCGTCGCCACCTGGCTCGAGCGCACCGCACGATCACGGCGACCGTGGGTGCTCGCGGCACATCGCGCCGGCGACATTCCGCGCGCGGCGACGCACGCGCTCGTGCTCGAACGCGGTCGCATCGTCTTCCGGGGCCGCATCGCGCGGGCGCCGCTCGCCCAATGGTTCGGGAGCGCGAACACCGCCCGCGCCCGACCGCACCGCGCATCGCGACCGGTGCCTGCCGGGCGCATGCTCGCCCGCCTCACGCGCGCGGCGGTTTACCTCGACGGTACACGGGTGCTGCACGGGCTCGACTTCGAGCTGCGCGCCGGCGAGTGCTGGGTCGTGCACGGCGGCAACGGATCCGGCAAGACGACGCTGCTGCGGACCCTCTACGGGGATCATGGAGTCGCGAGCGGCGGAACCGCCTTCCGCGACGGCATCGAACCGGGCGTCGCGCTCGAAGCATTCAGGATGCGGGTCGGCTTCGTCGCGCCGCACCTGCAGACCGATCATCCGTTGCACCTCACGGTGGCCGAGGTCGTGCAGTCGGGCGCGCATGCGAGCATCGGCCTCGCACAGCGCGCCACGGCACGCGAGCGCCTCGCGGCGGGGGCCGCGATGCGCGAGTTCGGGGTGTCACGGCTCGCCGCGCGCCCGCTCGCGGAACTTTCCTATGGACAGGTGCGCCGCGTGCTGTTCGCGCGCGCGGCGATCGGCAACCCGGATCTGCTGCTGCTCGATGAACCGTTTGCCGGGCTCGATCCCGACGCGCGCGCCGACCTGATGCGCCGGCTCGCACGCCGCGCGGCCGGCGGCGCCGCGGTCGTCATCGCGACCCATCATCGCGAGGAATGGCCCGCCTTCGCGACCCACGAACTCGAGCTGCGCCGGGGCACGACGAGGTACCAGGGGCCGCGGCGCGCATGAATGCCGCCGCCACCATGCGCGATTCCGGCGAACGCTTCCGGGCCTGCGCGCGGATCGCGCTCGCGGCGCTCGCGATCGCGGGCACGGCCTGTGCGCCGCAGGAGGGCACGATCCCCACGGTGTCCGTGGGTGGCGGCAACTCACCGCCGATGCCACCGCTTCCCCCGGCGGACGCGCACATCGACCCGTCGGCGCTCGAAGCCGCGGCGCTGCATGCGGAGCGCGAAGGCGCCGCGGCGCTCCTTGTCGTTCGAAACGGACATCTCGTTTTCGAGCGCTATTGGCATGGCGCGACGTTCGCGACGCCGATCGGGACGGGCGCCTGGCAGGGCGTGATCGACGACCTGCTCGCCGGTGCGCTCGCCGAGGACCGCAGGCCGCTGCCCGCGGCGACGACCCCCGATCGGGCAAGTATCAGCGCCGCGGCAGGGATGCCATACGAGGCGTATCTGTCGAAACGCCTGTGGCGCCCGCTCGGCGCGTACGATGCGACATTGGCTCCGGCGCTGCACGCGGCGCAGGGGGACTGGATCCGCATCGGCGAGCTGCTCGCAAACGATGGCGCCTACCTCGGGGAGGAGATCGTGCGGCCGGGATGGGCCGCGCAGGTACTCGCGCGGCACGCGGTCCCGGGGCAACGCCCGACATCCGGCGCGCTCCGCGACGTGTACCGCCTGCGCGGGCCGGACGATGCGGATCTCTGGGTGATACCCCCGCTGCGACTCGTCATCCTGCGGACGGGTGCGGCGGTATCCGCGGCGCGCGACGGGACAGATGCGAGAATGTTCGATGCCGTGCTGCGTGGTGTAACCGATCGTCCCGGCGTGCAGGCGGTCGGCGAAGGCATGCCGGACCCGGCGGTGCTCGTGCCGTCGCATTGAACCCCGAACGGAGCGGCCCTTGAAACCCTTGTTGATCCTGTTCATCGTCTGCGTGATCGACGTGCTCGGCTTCGGTGTCATCGTGCCGCTGATCCCGTACATCGGGTCGCGCTTCGACGCGTCGGCCGCGCTCATCACGGCGATCCTCGGGACCCACGCGTTGTGCCAGTTGATCGCCGCGCCGATCTGGGGGCGCCTGAGCGACCGCTACGGGCGCCGCCCGATATTGATGTTTTCGCTCGCCGGCGCCTGCGTGTCCTATGCGATGCTCGGCTTTGCGCCGAACATCGAATGGGTGCTCGGGTCGCGCGTGCTCGGCGGCTTCATGGCGGGAAACATCTCGGCCGCGATGGCCTACGCCTCCGATATCAGCACGCCTCAGGATCGCGCCAAGTCGCTCGGCACGATCGGCGCCGCGATCGGCATCGGTTTCATGCTCGGGCCGGCGATCGGCGGCATCCTCGCCGGTGAAAACCTCGCGACGGCGAGTTTCGTGCGCCCGGCGCTCGTCGCCATGGTACTGAGCCTGTTCGCGATCGGTCTCGTCGCCCTTTACCTGCCCGAGAGCCACACCGCCGAACATCGCGCCCATGCGGCGCATGCGGGGGGTACGCATCGCACGCCGCTCGCGCTGCTGCGCAGCCTGCCCGGCCTGCGCTATGTGACGCTGGCCGCGCTGTGCATCGCGATCGCGCAGGCGATATTCGAGTCGATCTTCGCCTTGTGGGCGCTGGCACGTTTCGGCTACGGCCCGCGCACGGTCGGGCTGCTGATGTTCGGGCTCGCGATCGTGCCCGTCGTGATGCAGGGCGGGCTCGTGCGTGTGCTCGTGCCACGTTTCGGCGAGCACCGGCTCGCGGTGGCCGGTGTCACGGCATTCGTCACGGGCATGCTGATCGCGGCCATGGCGCCCGGCATCGGCGTCGCGCTCGTCGGGCTGGCGATCTGCGGCGCGGGCTCGGGTGCCTTCAATCCGTCCGGGTCCGCGCTCGCGTCGAAGGAGGCGAGCGGCGCGAACCGCGGCAGCGTCATGGGCACCTACCAGACGAGCAGCAGCCTCGGGCGCGTGATCGGGCCGTTCGTTTCGGGCGCGGTATTCGCGCGTTTCGGTGCCGCCTCGCCGCTGCTGCTCGGTGCGCTGATCGCGGCGCCCGCCGCGTTCGCGATCGCCCTCTCGAAGCGCCGCGCCGTCAACGGCTGAGTTCGAACACACTCCGGCCGCAGAGCTGGTCGTGTCCGCTCAAAAGGCGGTGTCAAATCCCACGAGCAGACTGTTCTCGCTCGTCTGATGTCCCACGTAGGGTGGGCCGCCCCGCGTCCTGCCCAGCAGGTCGCCATTCACTTCCACCACCAGCTTGAGGTTGCGCATCAGGTAATACGATGCACCGACGGACAGGGAGTTCATTGCGATGCCTTCGTAGATCGTGCCGGTGCCCGCGAACTCGTCCGCCTCGGCGTAATTGTAGAGCAGCGAGAATGACCATCGATCGTTCGGAATGTAGTCGACACCCGCAAAGCCGCCGAACCACTCGAAGTCCCGCGTCGGATCGGCTTCGAGGAAGCCCTCCCAGCTGTTCCAGAGGCCCTGCGCGAACCAGTGCACGTTTCCCGCCACGGTGCCAGACAGGTCGAGGCCCGCGATGCGCTTGTCGCTCTGCCGAGTGCCTGTACCAGTACCGGCGAAGCCTGTCGCGCTGGCCTGCTTGCCCGCCAATGCGAACAGTCCGACATTGACCGGGCCGAGCCCGAGGCCGATGCGACCGAAATAGCTCTTGTCGGAGTCGTTGTCGAACATCTTGTCGGGGCGCTTGTAACCCGGACTGTCGATGCTGAAGTTCTGCTCGATGCCGTTGCCGTTTACGAGTCCCACCGCCACATCCACCGGCCCGATCGTCCGATCCAGTATCAGGCCGCGATCGTAGGTGATGCCGGCCGCCCGGTAAGCGTAGAAGTCCTGGAATGTCAGCCGCACTTCGCGCGGAAACATCAGATCGGAGACCTGGAATTGCCCGAGTTGCGCGGTCACTCCCGTACCGAACACGTCGTCGTGGCTGAACCACGCGTCTTCGATGATCACTTCGCCGTTGCCGCCCTTCTCGGCGAATATGCCGTAGAAGTAGAAGCTCACGTGGTCCGAGAGCGGCGCGCTCGAGAGCAGCTTGATCATGTACGGGGCCTGCACGTCGGCGCGCGAGTCGCGGCCGGTCGGGCCGGTCGCCGGATCGATGTCTTCTCCGCTGCGAGTCTGCACGAAGGCCTGGGCGCGAATCGCGAGCGGCAATGTGCGCGGCAATGCCAGCCGCTCGTCACCGACGTCGAGTGTGGTGTCGCGCCAGTTGGGAAACCGGAAATTCGCGGCGACAAAGGCCTCGCCGCCGCCATTCAGGCGCGGAAATGCGCTGTGGCATGCCGCGCACGTCACGTTGTACTGACGCGCAAATGCAGGCATTGCCTGGGTTGCGGCACTGAATAGCGCCGCGATCAGGCCGAGCGTCCAGATTGCGCGCAGCCGCCGCGTGCCCGGACTGCAAGCGAATCCGGCTTCCACGTCTCGCATGTCATGTCTCCCTGCTTCAGTCCGCCCGTAACCGGTACGACCATAGGCGTCGACCTCGACCGGCAAAGTGTGCCATGCGCACGCTGCCGTGCGAAGACACATTGCGCTCCTTACAAGTCCGCTTTCCGATCGATCCCCGCAGGCCGGGTTTCGCATATTGAACCGGATCGGCTGTGCGGCCTGTGGCCGTGATTCCATGATATCCGCCTGACAGACTTCGGGCGGGCTATGCTGCCGCCATGAGCGAGAGCCTGAAGCCGTTTGCCAGGGGCGACGTATTCGTCGGTGTCACCGAACTCAACGATCCGCTCGACGATCACGCCGGGCGCGGCCGCATCATCCAGTACGACGCGAACCTCAGGCAGAAGGCGGTGTTGTGGCTCGGCGCCACGACGCACCTCGTCGGCGGCCTCAATATCGATGCGCGCGGGGTATTGTGGGCCTTCGATTCACACGCGTTCGTGGTGCTCAATATCCACCCGGACGGGCGCGTGCAGATCCGGGACGAGCTGCCGACGCGCGCGTTCTCGCACGTGAATTTCGCGAAGGACGGCTCGTTCTACCTTGGTGAGCACCTCGTCGGCGATGCCGTGCGCCCCGAGATCGCCTCGCGCATGAAGACGAAGCTGCCGTTCTTCCCGGGCGGCGATCGCTATGGGGACGGCCATTTGTGGCACTTCGCCCCCGACGGCGCGCTGCTGCGCGAGTACGCCACCCAGACCCAGGGCGGCATGGGCGGTTTCCTCGGCATCACGGGCTCGGCGCTCGCGCCGGACGGCCGCACGATCGCCTACTGCTCGGAGACCGGGCCGCGGCTGATGCGTTACGACCTCGTGCACGACCGCCAGCTGCCGGACCTGCAATCCTTCCAGCCGCCGTTCCAGGGGCCGCCGGAAATGTTCTTCGGGATGGCCTACGCGCCGGACGGCACGCTCCTGGTGCTGCGCGGCGCGCGGATCGACGCCGTGAACGCGCACGGCGAGACGGTGCGGTCGATCCCGCTCGAGGGTTTCGGCTGGGCGACGATCGCGCTGTCGGGTGACGGCCGCCACGCGTATGTCGGCAGCTTCTTCACGGGTGAAGTCGCCAAGGTCGCGCTCGGTCCGGGCACTGTCGTCGGCAGGGTGGCGACGGGGCAGGCCCGCTCGCTCGCGGGCATTGCGGTCTACGCCGGCCGCTCGCGCGCACCCCGGAAACGCAAGCTCGCGGCGAAGAAGAAGCCGGCCGCGAAGCGCAAGATCAGCCGAACCACGCGCAAACCCAGGCGAGGGCGAGCGCGGCGATGACGGGGAAGAATGGCCGGCCGGGATAGGTGAACATGGCGACCTCCTTGTGGCGGAGGCCAGTTTCCCGCGGCGGATCCCGCCGAAAAAGCCGACAAACTTGAAATCATTGTCTGTCGTTGCTAAACAATCCGCATGGACCGGTTTGCGGCCATGGGCATCTTCGTGCGGGTCGCCGAGCGCGGCAGTTTCTCCCGCGCCGCCGACGATCTCGGCATTTCGCGCGCCCGGGCGAGCCAGCAGGTGGCGGCGCTCGAGAAGACGCTCGGCGCCCGCCTGTTTGACCGCACGACCCGCAAGGTCGCGCTGAGCAGCGACGGCGCCGAGTACTTCGAGCGCGCGCAACGCATACTCGCCGAACTCGTGGCGGCGGATGAAGCCGTCGCCCGGAGCCGCGATCGGCCGCAGGGGCGGCTCAGGATCGATGTGCCGGTCGCGTTCGGCCGCCACCTGCTGATACCGGCGCTGCCCTCGTTCACGCAGCGCTATCCCGCCGTGTCGCTCGAAGTGAGCTTCAATGACCGCACCGTCGATCTGGTTGCGGAGAAAGTCGATCTCGCGCTGCGCTTCGGCCCGGTGCGCGACGGCCGGCTGGTCGCGCGCCGGCTTTTCGTGACCCGCTGGATCACCTGCGGCGCGCCGGCCTATTTCGCCGCGCACGGAATGCCGAACGAACCCGCGGATCTCGCTGCGCATCGCTGCATCGGCTACCTCGCCGCCGATACCGGGCGGCTGCGCGAGTGGCAGTTCAGGCGGGGCAAGGGGAGCGTGCGGTTGCGCGTCGCCTGCGGCATCGCCTTCGACAGCGCCGAGGCGGTGCTCGCATCGGGTCTCGCGGGCGCGGGCATCTTCCAGGCGAACCACCTGCTCGCATCGAAGGCGCTGGCATCCGGCGCCCTGCAGCAGGTGCTGGCCGGCCATGAGGTCGAGGGTGCGCCGGTGTCGATCGTCTATCCCGCAAGTGCGCGCAATTCGCTGGCCGTGCGGGTATTCGCCGATTTCATCGCGCGGCTGCTGCAGGACTACGCCGCAAGGGGAGACCGGAATGATCTACGAACTCGGTGAGCGACGCATGGTCACGGAGGGCGACGACTGGTTCGTCGCCCCGGGCGCGCAGGTGATCGGCAGCGTTCGCCTCGGCGCGGGTGCGAGCGTGTGGTTCAACGCCGTCCTGCGCGCCGACAGCGACTGGATCGCGATCGGCGCCGGCACGAACGTGCAGGACGGCTCGATCATCCACACGGACGATGGCGCACCGACACACATCGGCGCGAACGTCACGATCGGACATCGCGTACTGCTGCACAGCTGCACGGTGGCCGACGATACTCTGGTCGGCAATGGCGCGATGGTGCTCGACGGCGCGCGCATCGGCCGCCATTGCGTGATCGCCGCCGGCGCGCTCGTGCCGCCGGCGCGGGAAATCCCCGCGGGCAGCGTGGTGATGGGCGCGCCCGCGCGTATCGTGCGCGAGGTCGGCGAGCGCGAGCTCGCGCTGATCACTGAGGCGGCCGCGAACTATCGCGCCCGCGCGCGGCTCTATCGTGCGGCGCTGCGGGACGACCCGCGCGCCGGCGGGGCGAGGACAGGTCAGAACTCGGACGGCGCCGGCGGGGCCGACGGCTCGAGCGCGACCTCCACCTGATCCGCCACGACCCGTACGTGGTGCACCGGCAGGGGTTCCGTCGCGGGGCCCTTCAGCACGTGCCCGTCGCGCACATCGAACACGGCGCCGTGCAGCGGGCATGTGAGGCGGGTGCCGCGCAGGCGTCCCTCGTGCAGGCGGGCGAACGCGTGCGTGCAGATGTTGTCGACCGCGTGCAGGCTGTCTTTCACGCGACACAGGAGCAGTTCGCGGCCTTCGACCGTACAGGGCCGCATGCCGCCTGGCCGCAGCGCAGACAGGGACAGCGTCGGGACGAACCGCAGATCCGCCATGCGCGGCGCTAGAGCGCGAGGCTCGTCTCGAAGACGAGCGCCGCGTCGCCGACGACCCGGATGGCGTGCACGCCGCCGTCCCGGTACTCGAGCTCGACATCGACCTGGCCCGGCCGATTCAGGTAGTGCCCCTGGGCACCGGAGAAGCGCGCGAGATCGCCGTCGCGCGGGACGAGGTCCCGCGCCGCGAGATAGGCCCCCAGCATGCCATGCGCATTGCCGCTCACGGGATCCTCGGGGATGCCGAGCGCGGGCGAGAACATGCGGGCTTCGGTCAGCACGTTCGCGACCTGCGGTTCGAGGGTGAAGACAAAATAGCCGGCGGCGCCGAGCTGTGCGGAGAGCGTGGTAAGCCGCGCGGCGTCGGGTTTCAGCTGCCGCAGCTGCTCGGTGCCCCGTACTCCGACCATGAGCCGCGTGCTCGCGGTGCCGCACACGATCAGCGGGCAGCGCCCGTCGAGATCGCCGCTCGACAACGCGAGCGCATCGAGCACGGCGAGGCGTTCGCGCGCGGACAGTTCGCGACCGATCGCCGGTGGCGCCTGGTGGATCGCAATGCGCCTCGTCTCGCCGTCGCCGCGCACTTCGATGTCGACGATCCCGGCCTTCTGCTTCTGCCGCAGCCGCCGCGGGCCGGGTCGGCGCGACATCACGTAGTGTGCGGCGACCGTTGCGTGTGCCACGAAGGCGGCTTCGGTGCGCGGCGTGAAGAACCGCACGCGCAGGTCGTGGTCGGTGCCGTCCGGCGACAGCACGAAGGCCGTATCCGCATTGTTCAGTTCGCGGGCGATCGCGAGCATGTCTTCGTCGGACAGCGCGTCGGCACCGAGCACGACGCCGGCGGGATTGCCGGTGAAACGCCGGCGCGTGAAGGCGTCGACCTGGAACACCGCGAGGGAACGACTCATGCGCGTGATTCTAATCGCTTGCAATGCGTCGCACGATCACTAACATTGCGGATACATCCTTGGGGTGGCCCGCTCGCGGGGCCTGAGATGCCGTGTGGCGAACCCGTTGAACCTGATCCGGCTAATACCGGCGTAGGGAGCAGGCATGAAATTCCGGAGCGGCTCGCTGGGGCGCCTGTGCGGCGCGATGTGCGCGCTATCGATGACGGTTGCGGGCGCGCAGGATCTCGACGAGGTGCTGATCGTCACTTCGCGCCTGCGCGATACCCCCGCCGACGTGTTGCCGGCGAGCGTCACGGTCCTGCCGGAGCGGACCATCATCGACGCAGGGTTGCAACATTTCGAGGATGTGATGGCGCTCGTGCCGAACCTCAACTGGTCGGCGGGCACCGCCCGGCCACGCTATTTCCAGTTGCGTGGCATCGGCGAACTCGACCAGTACCAGGGAGCACCCAATCCCTCGGTCGGCTTCCTGATCGACGACATCGATTTCTCGGGTGTCGCGATGCCGGCGACGACCTTCGACGTCGAGCAGATCGAGGTGTTGCGCGGCCCGCAGGGCACGGCCTACGGCGCCAATGCGCTCGCCGGGGTCGTCAGTGTGCGTACCCGCGATGCGCAGCCCGGATTCGAGCTGGGTGGCGAGGCGACCGCGGGTGACTACGGCACGTGGGGCGCCGGTGGCGTGATCGGCGGCGCGATCGACGCGACCGGTCGCATCGCGCTGCGCCTCGTCGCACAGCACTACGCCAGCGACGGCTTTCGTCGCAACGCCTTCCTCGGGCGCGACGACACCAACGGCTACGACGAGAACACGCTGCGTGCGCGGGCACGCTGGACGCCCGCCGACGCACTCGAACTCGGCCTCACCGCGATGCTCGTCGACATCGATGACGGCTATGACGCCTTCTCGATCGACAATTCGCGGGTCACGCAGACCGATCACCCCGGGGTCGACCGGCAGCGCTCGGTGGCGGGTGCCCTGCACGCGACCTACCGGGGCTTCACACCCTTCGAGCTGCGCGGCATCACCACCTGGGCCGACTCGAAGATCGGCTACGGGTTCGACGGCGACTGGGGCAATGACGCCGGATGGGGCATTTATGCGCCCTACGACTACACGAGCCACTACGCGAGGCGGCGGCGCACGGCGAGCCAGGACCTGCGTTTCGTGTCGACGCACGATGCGGATCGCGGCGGCCGATCCGGCTGGATCGCGGGTGCCTATGCGCTCGAGCTTCGCGAGGACAACGACCAGCGCGATGCGTCGAGCGGCGTCGACTTCCGGGAACTCGCGAGCAACTACCGCGCGACGAATCTGGCGCTGTACGGCGAAATGAACTGGCGCGCGGGCGCGCGCACGGTGCTGTCGCTCGGAGCGCGCGCCGAGCGGCGCGATGCCAGGTATCGCGACGTCGAGGCGCTCGCCGGCGAGTCGAGCGCGTTTGCGCCGGCCGACACGATGTGGGGCGGGCACGCCAGCCTGACGTTCGAGCCTGGGAAAGGGCGCACGTGGTATGTCACGCTGTCGCGTGGCTACAAGGCGGGTGGCTTCAACATCGGCAGCGCCGTGCCGGCGGACCGCCGCGAATTCGATCCCGAGTCACTGTGGAATCTCGAAACCGGCGTCGCATGGCGCGCCGCCGACGGGCGCTGGTCGATGCGCAGTTCATTCTTCTACATGCGTCGCGAGTCGCAGCAGGTGGCCACTTCGCAGCAGCTCGTCCCGGGTGATCCGCTGTCGTATGTCTTCTACACGGACAATGCCGCGCGCGGACGCAACTACGGACTCGAGGCGAGCGCGGAATGGGCCGTGGCTTCGCGCCTCGATCTCGCGGCGACACTGGGCCTGCTCGAGAGCGCGTATCTCGGCTATCGCACCGGCGATCCGCTGCGCGATGCCGCGCTCGACGGACGCGAGCAGGCGCACGCCCCGCAGTACCAGTATTCGCTCGCGCTGCGCTATCGCGATCCGGGCGGGTTGTTCGCGCGCGTCGACCTGCAGGGCGTCGACGACTTCTATTTCGACACCAGCCATGACGAGCGCTCGCGCCCCTACAGGGTCGTGAACCTGCGCGCGGGCTACGCGCGCGGGCGCTGGTCGGCCGCGGTGTTCGCGCGCAATCTCTTCGATGCGCGCTACGCGATGCGCGGTTTCCATTTCGGCGTCGAGCCGCCGGATTTCCCGGCGCGGCGCTACGTGCAGCTCGCCGACGGTCGCCTGCTCGGCGTCACGATCGATTACCACTTCAGGTGAACGGAGTGCCCATGGACATCGGAGTCGAAGTGAGCCTTTATCCGCTCGATGCGGATTTCATTCCACCCATAGCGGGTTTCATCGAGCGCGTGAACAGGCATGCCGGCGTCAAGGTCGTCACCAACAGCCTGAGCACGCAGATCTTCGGGCCCTATGACCGCGTGATGGCGCTGCTGCAGCAGGAGCTGCGGCCGACATTCGAGTCGGGCGGCAAGGCCGTGTTCGTCATGAAAGTGATCGGACCCTATACGGCCGCGTGAGCGCTTGACGGCCTTCCTCGGTCAACTGCTCGACGACCTGCGCGCGACCTCGCTGCTCGAGGGTGCGACGGTGCTGCTCGGGCTCGTCTACGTGGTGCTCGCGGTCGCGCGCAGCCGCTGGTGCTGGGTCTATGGCGGACTGTCATCGGCCGGCCTCGCGTGGCTCTCGGCGCGCGCCGCGGTGCCGATGCAGGCGGCGCTGCAGGTTTTCTACGTGCTGATGGCCGTGTATGGCTTCGCGCGCTGGAGCGCCGATCGGGACGCGGGCGGGCATGTCAGGGTCGGCTGGTGGCCGGCGCGACTGCACATCGCCGCCTGGATCGCGATCGCGGCGGCGACCTTGCTCACGGCGCAGGTACTCGCGCACCACACGCAGGCGGCGCGACCGTTGCTCGACGCAGGATGCACATGGGGGAGCCTGCTCGCGACCTGGCTTGCGGCGCGCGCGCGGATCGAGAACTGGCTCTACTGGATCGTGATCGACGCCGCGCTCGGCGTGCTGTATGCGTCGCAGGCGCTGGCACTCGTCGCGTTGCTCTACTTCGTTTACCTCGGGGTGGCCACCGTCGGTTTTGCCGCGTGGTCGAAACGCCTGCCCGGAACGGTCGCACCGTGATTGCCGGGCCAGGCCCGGAAGTGCTCGCGCGCGTGCCGGGCGAGTGCATCGGCGTGCAGCCGCTGCAGGGCGGTCTCACCAATCGCAGCTTTCTCGTCACGTCGACGGCGGGGCGTTTCGTGGTGCGCCTCGGCACGGCATTCGACGCGCTGCTCGCCATCGATCGGCGCGGCGAGATCGCCGCACAGCGGCTCGCCGCGAGCGCGGGGATCGCGCCGCCGATCGTGGTGGATGACGTCGCGAGCGGCCTGCTGGTCACCCGCTTTGTCGAGGGGCGCGAGTGGACACCGGCCGACTTCGCGAAGCCAGGGCAAATCGAGCGGCTCGGCGAGCGGCTGCGCCGCCTGCATGCCCTCGATGTGACGGGAATCCCGGGCCTCGCCCGGCTCGATCCGCTGGTCCGCGCACGGGAGTATGCCGGGCGCATCGCGGCCGCCGCGCCGGACGAGCGCGCGTCGCTAGAGCAGCTGCTGGCCGAAGCGCAACGGCGGCAGCGCGAGTCCGGCGCGGCAGCGCGCCGGGCGACACTCGTGCACAGCGACCTCAACGGCTCGAACCTGGTCGATGGCGAGGCGCTCTGGCTGATCGACTGGGAATATTCGGCACTCGCCGATCCGCTGCACGACGCGGCCTGCGTGCTCGGCTACTACCCGCAGGCTGCGCCGCAGGCCGCCCGCCTGCTGGATGCGCTCCGGCTCGAAGCCACCCCACGCGAGCTCCAGGCCGTCGTGTGGCTTTTCCGGCTGCTCGTCTACCTCTGGTACCGGGCCCGCCGGATCGCGGTCGCGCCGTCCGCCGCCGATCTTGCGGCGGAGCAAGGCGCGGCCCGCGCCCTCGTGCATAATAGAAATCTTTGATCGAAGGGAATGGGGATGGCGGTGCTGAAGGTCGTCGACCGTGACGGCGTCGAACACGAGGTCGAGGCGCAACCGGGGCAGAAAGTGATGGAAGTCCTCCGGGAACTGGAATATGGCGTCGCCGCGATCTGTGGCGGCATGTGCTCGTGTGCGACCTGCCACGTTTTCGTCGATCCGGAATGGGCCGCACGATTGCCCGCGCCGATGTCCGACGAGAAGGACCTGCTCACCGAACTCACGCACTACGAGGCGCGATCGCGCCTTTCCTGCCAGATCGATTTCACACCCGCGCTGGATGGCCTCAAGGTCACCCTCGCACCCGATGAATGAGGCGCCCGTGACTGCAACCGTACTGGTCGATATCCGCGGCGACATCGCCGTCGTCACCCTGAACCGGCCCGAGGCCGCCAATACGCTCGACCTTGCGATGGGCCGCGAGCTGCTCGCCGCGGCGCTGCGCTGCGAGGCGGAGGGCGCCGTGCGCGCCGTCGTGCTGACGGGCGCGGGCAAGGCGTTCTGTTTCGGCGGCGACCTGCGCGGCATGATCGCGGGCGGCTTGCCGGCCGAGCCGTACCTCAAGGAGTTGACGACGCACCTGCACGCCGCGATCGCGCGCTTCATGCGCATGGACGCGCCGGTGATCGCCGCGGTGAACGGCACGGCGGCCGGCGCCGGCATCGGCCTCGTCGCGATGGCCGATCTCGCGATACTCGCGGCCGGCGCGAAGCTGTCGCTCGCCTACACCGGCGTGGGGCTCACGCCCGACGGCGGCACCTCGTTCCTGCTGCCGCGCGCGATCGGCGCGAAGCGCGCGACGGAACTGATCCTGACCAACCGCGCGCTGGGTGCCGAGGAGGCGCTCGCGTGGGGCCTCGTCAACCAGGTCGTTCCCGACGCGGAAGTGCTCGATACGGCGCTCGCGCTCGCCGGCAAGCTCGCCGCCGGACCCGGTGGTGCCTTCGGCAGATCGAAGCGCCTGCTCGCGGCGTCACTCGGCGCGCTCGAGACTCAGATGACGCTCGAGAGCGAAACGATCGCGGCGCAGGCCGCGAGTGCGGAAGGGCACGAGGGCATCAGCGCCTTCCTCGAGAAGCGCAAGCCGAAATTCGCCAGATAGCGGCCGTGACGCATGAAGATCGTCTATCTGCTGTTGCTGTTGCTCGGTGGAGCGATCGCGCTGGCGCGCATCTGGGTGAGCATCAAGCGGGCGCGTGACCTGCCGGCACACAGCTGGGACGAGAAGCTGATCGCGAAACTGCGCGCTGAAGGCTCGGACCCGTTCCAGCCGCACGACGTGGTGTTTTTCTTCGGCATGCCGAGCGAGGCAGCGGCGCGACGGGTCGTCGAGCGGCTCGCACGCGAGGGCTTCGAAGCCGAGTACAAGCACGTGCCGGACCAGCCGGAATTCTGTTACGCCGTGCACGCCCAGCGCTCGCTGCGGCTGTCCGTGCCCGACATGAAGGCGACGAGCCGCAGGTTCAACGCGCTCGCCGACGAGTTCCACGGCCGCTACGACGGCTGGGCGGCGGCGCATAACAAACGCCAGCAAGACGGCTGACCTGGAGCGGCGAACAGCGAGCAGCGGGAAGAGGGCGGCGGGGCAGCCAGAGGCGCAGTGAGCGCCTCTGGCTGTCCGCTTACGGCTGTCCGCCGTTCGCCCTTCTTCAGAACGTATACGTCGCCCTGAAATTCCAGAACCGCCCGCGCGGGTTGTGCACGTTCTGCACGTACCCGTACAGGTCCGCGTCGCCGTCGCCGATCGCAAACGGCGGCTTTTCGTCGAGCGCATTGTCGACCCCGAGCGTCAGCCTCAGGTGGTCGAGGGCGGTGTAGCGGAACTGCAGGTTGAGCGTCGTGAAGGAGCCGACGTCGCGCGTCTTGACGGTGTCGAAATCGAGGATGCCGTCGAAGTCGGCGTCGGGCGCGTCCTGGAACGGCCCGATGTAGTTGATCGCGGCGTACACACCCCACTGGTCATTGCCCCAGTCACCGGTCAGCGTCGCGCGGTCCTCGGGGTACTCGTACTCGCCCTCGAGCGGGCGGGTGACGAACGCGGTGCCGGCCAGGTTCAGCTCGACTTTCTCGAACTTGAGCAGCCGCGTGTAGATGAGTCCCGAGGTCAACGTGCCACCACCGACCTCGAAGCTGAAATGACCCGCGAAGTCGAGTCCGCTCGCCTTCTGCTCGCCGATGTTCTGGAAGCCGCTGTTGATCGACTGCAGTGTGCCGAGCGTCTGGCCGGGCAACGGCGCGCTGCGCACGCAGACCGTGCTCGACTGCACGCCGCAGAACTGCTGGTAGATGAAGCCGAACGGCGCTTCCTCGATCTTCTTCTCCTGCTTGATGTCCCAGTAGTCGAGTGAGAGCTCGAGATCGGACGACGGCCTCCATGCCACCCCGAAATTGAAGGATTCGGATTCTTCGGCCTTCAGGTTCGGGTTGCCGGAGAAAATGATGTTGTAGTCGAGCGGAATGCACGCGCCCGGCACGCCGGCGGCGCAGCCATAGGTGTCGACGAAGAACTGCGATTCCTGCGAGGGCCCGAGCCCGATCTGCGCGAGCGAGGGGGCGCGGAAGCCGGTGCCCCACGAGGCCCGGAATGCGAGCGAATCGAGCGGCGCCCAGCGTACCGCGACCTTCGGGTTGGTCGTGTCGCCGAAATCGCTGTAATCGTCGTAGCGGCCCGCGAGCGACAGGTCGAGACCCTTGAAGAGCGGTACCGCCAGCTCGACATACGCCGCCCAGCTGTCTCGCGACCCCGCGGCGCTCACCGCCTCGGTGCCGAAGATCAGGCCGCGCTGGAACTGGTCATCCGGCACGTCGCTCACGCTCTCGTCGCGATACTCGACACCCGCGGCCATGCGGACCTTGCCGGAGGGCATGTCGAACAGCTCGCCGGTGATCTGGCCGTCGTACATCGTGAGTTCCGACTTGCCGCGGCGAACGAGGCTGGTCGTGATCGCATCGATCACCGCTGGCGGGTTCTGCACGCCGCCGAACGGGTTGTAACGCCCGGCGTTGATCTCCGCCTGCAGGAAATCGGTGCGGACCCAGCCCATCGACCGGTCGCCCGACTGTTCGGACTTGCTGCGCGCACGCTGGGCGGCGACCTCCCAGTTCCAGTCCTCGCCGATCTTGCCGCGCAGGCCTGCGACCGCGCGCAAGTTGTCGGATTCGATATCCCACTGCCGCGGACCGGCATCGACGGTGCGATAGCGCCCCAACAGGAGCGTGGTCGCGCCCGGGAACGGGTTGTTCGGGTGCGTGACGGGCACGGAGAGATTGGCCGACTCGTCGAGCGGTGTCGGCGCACCCTGCGCGAACGAGTTGTTGTGCTGCACGCCGATTTCCGTGAAGAACTCGACGCCGCCGCCGAGCGCCTGGTGGCCGAGCAGCATGAGGCCGGTTCGCTCGGCTTTCGGGATCAGCAGGTTCCACGGGCCGTAGTCGTAGAGACAGGTTTGCCCCGCGCGGTTGGCCGGCGGGCAGGCCGGGTCGATGGTCGTCACGCCATTGACGATGAAGCGGCCCGGATAGCCGCGCGAGGAGCGGAAGTCCTCGCCGCCGCGGGCGGTCTGGTTCGCCGTGCCGAGCGAGCCGCGATCCTTGTTGTAGAGCGTCGTGTTCTTGAAGTAGTCGAAGATCAGCGTGAGGTTCGAGTCGTCGTCCCCGAGGCCCCAGATCGCCGATGCCGTGGACTCGTCATACGGGCCGCTCGTGACACTGCCGTAGCCGCCGGAAAGCTCCAGGCCCTGGTAGTCCTTGCGCAGGATGATGTTGATCACGCCTGCGACGGCGTCCGATCCGTAGATCGCCGATGCGCCGTCCTTCAGGACCTCGACACGCTCGATCGCGGCCACCGGGATCGAGTTGATGTCGACGAAGTTCGTCGTGATGTTCTCCGCGAACGAACTGATCGCGACGCGCCGGCCGTTGACGAGCACGAGCGTCGCGTCGGCGCCGAGCCCGCGCAGGCTGATCGAAGCCGCGCCGTTGGCGGTCGAGTCCTGGTTGTTGCCGCGGGTGGAGAATGCGCCGGCGCCGTTCGCCGGCAGCTTCTCCATGAGTTGCTGCAGGTTGCTGTAGCCTGACCGGTCGATGTCTTCGCGGCTGACCGTGGCGACCGGCGAGGGATTCTCGAAATCCGAACCGCGTGCGATGCGCGACCCGGTGACGACGACTTCCTCGGCGGCTTCGCCCTGGGCGTAGCCCGACGTGGCGGTCGCGAGTGCCGCGAGCGCGAGCAGGCTGCCGCGCGCGAGCGCTCGCGCGCCCACGCACGAACGTGAGTGATAGGTACCCATCCTTGAAAGACTCCCCTGATATGTTTATGGGGTCCCGTTGTAGGGACTAGGCAACATATTCTGCCTACTTCTTTCAGGTGTCAAAGGGCAGGATTGAGTCGATTGTTGCGCGAAAACATCACCGCTCCGGCGAGGCCGGCCTCTCAGGCCCGCGCCGAGGCCTGGCGCTTCACGGCCTCCGCCGCCGCCGCGATGGCGGCCGCATCGCCGAGGTAGCGGCTCGCGACCGGGCGCAGCGCGGCGTCGAGTTCGTAGAGCCGCGGGACGCCGGTCGGGATGTTGAGTTCCACGATGTCCGCCTCGGATACCTCGTCCAGCATCTTGACCATCGCGCGCAGGCTGTTGCCGTGGGCGACGACGGCGACATTGCGTCCGGCGCGCAGCGCCGGCGCGATCCGCTCGTTCCAGTACGGCAGCACGCGCGCGAGCGTGTCCTTGAGCGACTCGGTCGCCGGCAGCAGCGCGGGGTCGACGTCCGCGTAGCGCGGGTCGAAGCGCGGATGGCGCGGGTCATCGGCGGCGAGCGGTGGCGGCGGGATGTCGTAGCTGCGTCGCCAGATTTTCACCTGCGCCTCGCCGTGCTTCTCGACGGTCTGCGCCTTGTCGAGCCCCTGGAGCGCGCCATAGTGCCGTTCGTTCAGGCGCCAGCTGCGCTCGACGGGTATCCACATCCGGTCCGTTTCGTCGAGCACGTGCCAGAGCGTGCGGATCGCGCGCTTCAGCACCGAGGTGAAGGCGAGATCGATCGAGAGGCCCGCGCGCCGGATCTCGACGCCCGCCTGCTTCGCTTCCGCGCGACCCTGTTCCGTGAGGTCGACGTCGGTCCAGCCGGTGAAGAGGTTTTCGAGATTCCAGGCGCTCTGGCCGTGGCGGATGAGCAGGAGTTTGCCGGGCACGATGGCTCCAATGAAAAGCGGACAGTGAACGGCTTACAGATTACAGCCAGCGGGGCGTTTGCGGCAGGTGGGACGCGAGGCCTTGCTCGCAGCGCACCGTGCGGCGGGCCAGCGTGTCGGCGTAGAGCGCCTCGTTTGCCGCGCGCCGGTCACGGGCGGCCGGCGCATGGTGCAGGTGCCAGGCGATGCCGCCGAAGACCAGCGTGCGCCGGCGCCGGCCGAGGTGCACGAGCCGGGCGACGAGTTCCTTGTCTTCCGGGCCCCAGCCGGTGAACGCCTCGTTGAAGCCGTTCACGGCCTCGAGATCGTCCCGCCAGATCGCGAGATTGCAGCTCTTCACCGCGACGATGCGGTTTGCGAGGCGCATCGAGAGGCGCGCGAGGGTCGGGCTGTGGCGGGCGTAGAGGCGGCGCGCGCCGCGCGCACCGCGCGGACTCCCGCCGTCGGGCGGCAGCGCTCCCGCGGCGAGCATCGCGTCCGTGCCGGCTGCATCGAGCGCAATCCGCATGCCCTGCACGAACGACCCGCGCTGCGCCGCCACCGCGTGGTCCCGCACGAACGCGGGGTGCAGCAGCATGTCACCGTCGACGAACACGACGTAGTCGCCACGGCTCGCGGCGATCGCGAGATTGCGCAGCCGCGCCGCGCGAAATCCCGCGTGCTCCTGCCGGACGGTCGTGCACGGAACGCGGCAGCGCGCCGCGAATGCATCGATGACTGCGCGCGTCGCCGGCCCCGAGCCGTCGTCGGCGATGATCAGCTCTTCGGGCGCACGCCGTTGCGCGGCGATCGTCGCGAGCACCACCGCGAGCGCGTCGGGCCGCTCGTACGTCGTGACGACGAGCGACAGGCGCATCAGCCGTCGGCGAGCTTGCGGATCGCCTCCACGCCGACCGACAGGGTCGCGAAATCCGGACGATCCGTCGCGCGCATGTCCGCGAGCATCCGCGCCCATTGCGCGTGGTCGTCGCCCTGCGCCGCGATCCAGGACGTGATCGGGTCGCGCGCCGCGCCGCGTCGCCCGCCCGCGCGCAGCACCTGCGAGACGAGCCGGCGATGGGCGCGTGCGGCGCTGGCGCGCAGCGCCGAGCGCGCGCTCGCCTGCCAGGGACCCGTGACCGCGAGCGTGCCGATCTGTGCGCGGATCCAGTCGAGGCCGACGGCCGCGCCCACCGCGAAGTAGATGCGCGCCGTCTCGCGCACGGCGATGCGATGCTCCGCCGCGAGTTCGACCAGGTCGAAGGCGGGCTCCATGGATTCGAGCACGCCGACGCGCTCGGCGAGCGCCGCGGGGAGGCCGGCGTCGCGCAGTTGCCCGATGCGTCGCGCATTGTTCTCGTGCACCAGCCCGGTCGCGACTTCCTGCAGCGCGGCCCTGAGTTCGAGCACGCCCGGCCGGAACTCGGCCACGGTGCGTTCGACGTGCAGGTTGCGCCGGCGGTGCGTGAGCAACCAGTAGCTCATGTGCCTGAGGCTGCGCGCCGTCTGGTCGAGGGCCTGGTACTGCGCACTCGCGGGCGCCTTGCTGTCGAGCGCCTCGACCGCGGTCCAGGTATCGCGCATCGCGAATGCCTCGCGCGCGATCGTGTACGCGCGTGCGATCTGTCCCATCGACGCGCCGGTCTCCTCGGCTGCACGCCAGGCGAATACCGGGCCCATGCGATTGACGAGGCTGTTGGTCGTCGCGGTCACGATGATCTCGCGCCGCAACCGATGGTGCTCGATGTCGCGCGCGAACCGGCGGCGCAGCGCCTGCGGGAAGTAGCGCCGCAGTTCCTCGGCGAGGTACGGATCTTCCGGCACATCCGACCCGATCAGCTCGCCCGACAGCCAGATCTTGCTGTAGGCGAGCACCACGGCGAGCTCGGGGCGCGTGAGGCCGACGCCGCGCTTGGCCCGATCGGTGAGTTCATCCTCGCCCGGCAGGAACTCGATCGCGCGATCCAGATCACCCGCGCGCTCGAGCGCGCGCAGCAGGCCGCGGTACTCGCTGAGGCGCGCGGCGGCATTCACTTCGAGCGTCGAGATCGCCTGGCCCTGCAGGTAGTTGTTGCGCAGCACGTGCGAGGCGACCTCGCGTGTCATGCCGGCGAGCAGCCGGTTGCGGGCCGGTCGCGTCAGGCGGCCGGCGCGCTCGGGCGCCGACAGCAGGATCTTGATGTTCACCTCGAGGTCCGAGGTGTTGACGCCGGCGGAATTGTCGATGAAGTCGGTGTTGATCCGGCCGCCTGTCGAGGCATATTCGATGCGCCCCCGCTGCGTGCAGCCGAGATTGCCGCCTTCACCGACCACACGGGCGCGCAGCTCGCGTCCATCGACGCGCACGCCGTCGTTGCTGCGGTCGCCGACCTCCGCATGGCGCTCGGTCGATCCCTTGACGTAGGTGCCGATGCCGCCGTTCCACAGCAGATCGACGCGCATGCGCAGGATCGCGCGGATCACGTCCTGCGGCGTCGCCGACGGGGCGTCGACGCCCAGCAGGCGGCGGGCCTCCGCCGACAGCGGAATCGACTTCGCGCTGCGCAGGAACACGCCGCCGCCGCGCGAGATCAGCTTGCGGTCGTAGTCGTCCCAGCTCGAGCGGGGCAGGTCGAACAGCCGTCGGCGCTCCGTGAAGCTGCGCGCGGCATCCGGCTCCGGGTCGAGGAAGACGTGCATGTGATTGAATGCGGCGACCAGCCGGATGTGCTTCGACAGCAGCATGCCGTTGCCGAACACGTCGCCCGCCATGTCGCCGATGCCCGCGACGGTGAAATCGTGCTGTTCCGTGTCGATGTCGATTTCGCGCAGGTGGCGCTTGACGCATTCCCACGCGCCGCGCGCCGTGATGCCCATCCCCTTGTGGTCGTAGCCGGCCGAACCGCCCGAGGCGAAGGCGTCCGCCAGCCAGAATCCGTACTCGGCAGAGATGCCGTTGGCGATGTCGGAGAAGGTGGCCGTGCCCTTGTCGGCCGCCACGACGAGGTAGGGATCGTCGCCGTCGTGGCGCACGACGTCGGCCGGCGGCACGACTTTCGCACCGACGATGTTGTCGGTGATGTCGAGCAGGCCGCGGATGAACGTGCGATAGCCCGCGATCGCCTCCTTCTGCAGGTCGTCGCGCGTGCCGAGCGCCGGCAGCTGCTTCGGCACGAAGCCGCCCTTGGCGCCCGCCGGCACGATGACGGTGTTCTTGACGTTCTGCGCCTTCATCAGGCCGAGCACTTCGGTGCGGAAGTCTTCGCGGCGGTCGGACCAGCGGATGCCGCCGCGGGCGACGGCGGCCATGCGCAGGTGCACGCCCTCGACGCGCGGGCTGTAGACGAAGATCTCGAATTTCGGGCGCGGCAGCGGCAGGTCCGGGATCTTCGCCGGGTCGAGCTTCACCGAAATGTAGTCCTTCGGGTTCCCGCCGGCGTCGCGCTGGTAGAAGTTGGTGCGCAACATGGCGCGCACGACCGCGAGGAAGCCACGCAGGATGCGATCCTCGTCGAGGCTCGTGACCTGCGCGAGCGCCGCGCCGATCGAGCGGACAATGCGTTCGGACTGGCGCGCCCGGGCCGCGGCGGAAACGGCGGGATCGAAGCGGGCGTGCAGCAGCGCCACGAGCTCGCCCGCGATGCGTCCATGGCGCGCGAGCGCGCGCTCCATCGCGGCCTGGCTGAACGGCACGCCGGTCTGCAGCAGGTATTTCGCGATCAGGCGCAGCGCCGTCACATCGCGCGACGGCAGGTTCCCGAGCAGCACGAGCCGGTTGAAGCCGTCGTTCTCGATCGCGCCGCCCCACGCCGCGCCGACGCCTTCCTTGAAGAGATCCTCGACCTTCGCGATGTCGATCGCGTGGCCATCGCGATGCTCGAGTTCGAAGTCCTGGATCCACGCCTCGCCGCCTTCGGGCCACGCGAGCTCGTAGGGACGCTCGGTGATCACGCGCAGCCCGAAGTTCTCGAGCAGCGGCAGCATGTCCGAGATCGGGATCGTGGCGCCACGCTTCACGAACTTGAGGTGGACCGTCGAGGCGCGGCTGCCGGCCGGCCGGTGCAGGTTGAGCCGCAGGGCGCCGGGCTCGCGCCGCAGATGCTCGAGATCGGCGATGTCCTCGATCATGTCGGCGGCGGTGGCTTCCTCCTCGTAGGCGGCCGGAAAGGCCCGCGAATAACGCTCGAGCAGCGCGAGCGATGTCGCCTCGTCGTATCTCGCCTTCAGCGCGACGGACAGCCGGTCGAACCAGTTGGTCGCGGCCGTCGCGATCTCGCGCTGCAGTCGCGCCACCTCGGGCGCCGCGCGCCGCGTACGGTCGATTCGCACGACGACGTGCACCCGCGCGAGGCGCGAATCGGAAATCTGCACCTGCGATTCGAACGCCTGGCCACCGAGACCGGCCATCAGGATGCGCTCGATCTCGCGGCGTACGTCGGTGCTGTAGCGGTCGCGCGGCACATAGACGAGGCAGGAATAGAAGCGGCCGTACGGGTCGCGGCGCGCGAGCAGGCGCACGGTGCGGCGGTCGTAGAGGTTCACGACTTCGCGCACGATGTGGATGAGGTCCGCGACGCTCGCCTGGAACAGCTCGTCGCGCGGATAGGTCTCGAGCACGTTGACGGCTGCCTTCGCGTCGTGGCTCTGCGGCGCGAGCCCGAAATGATTGATCACGCTCTCGACCTTGTGGCGCAGCACCGGGATCGCGCGGGCGCTGCGGTAGTAGACCGTCGAGGTCCAGAGCCCGAGGATGCGGTGCTCGCCGTCGACGCGTCCCCTGGCATCGAAGGTCTTGACGCCGACGTAGTCGAGGTAGGTGCCCCGGTGGACCGTGGCGAGCGTATTCGCCTTCGTCAGCACCAGCAGTTCGGGTTCGCGCGCGCGCTGGCGCAGTTCCCCGCGCATGCGCACCGCGTGCGAGCGGCGCCCGCCATGTCCGTCGCGCAGGATGCCGAGGCCCGAGCGCGGCACCGGCACGAGCCGGTCTTCGTGCGCACCCCGCACCAGGCGGTAGCGCCGGTAGCCGAGGAACACGAAATGCTGCGCTTCCATCCACTCGAGCAGTTCGCGTGCCTCGGAGACTTCCGTCGCGGCGAGCGGCGTCGCATCCGCGAGGCCGGCAGCGATGCCGCGTACCCGGTCGCGGATCGGCATCCAGTCCTCGACCGCCGCCTGCACGTCGACGAGCGCGGCGCGGATCTCGCCCTCGAGCCGCGCGAGCGCCTGCGGATCGTTCCGCCGGTCGATCTCGTAGAACTGCCAGGACTCGGCGCGCGCGCGCGGATCGCCGCCGGCCGCGACGCCGGTCATGCCGCCGCGCGCATCGCGGCGCACGGCGACCACCGGATGGATGATCAGGTGCATCGCGAGCTGGTTGCGCGCGAAGACGATGCCGACCGAATCGACGAGGAACGGCATGTCATCGGTGACGACCTGCACGATCGTGTGTCGCGACTGGAATCCGTCGCGCGCCGGATCGGGATTGAATACCCGCACGCAGGCGCGCGCCGGCAGGCGGCGGCGGCCGAGTTCGCGGTGGCTCTGCGCGATGCCGGCGAGCTCGGCGGCGGGGCGTTCGCGCAGGTCGAGGTCGGCGACACCACGGAAATACACGCGGAAGAAGTCGGCTTGCGCGGTGCGCTGGCGCGCGCCGCCCTTCGCCGGCGCCGCCTTCACGATCCGTTCGATCAGCGCGAGGCGGGCAGCAGGGACGGTGTCTTTCACGATGCGGGTTCCTTCTCCCAGGCCGACCCTCGTGGATCAGCGAGCACGGCGGCGAGGAACGGCTGAAAGCTGGTGCCGGACTCGACAACAGTTTTCATCGGAACCCCTGCGCGAGTGCGCGCGATTATACACAGGGCGCGAGGTCGATCGCGCGCCGCGTCAGCTTCGCGAGCAGCCGGTCGAGCGCATCGCGCTCGCGGTGATCGAGCGAGGCGAGCAGCGCCGCCTCGTAGGCCAGCGCGTATGGCGCGACCCTGGCGTACACTGCCGCGCCGGCCCGTGACAGCCGCAGCAGCGAGCGGCGACGATCGTCACCGGAGCGCGCGCGCGCGAGCCGGCCCGAACGCGCGAGCGACGCGACCGCACGGCTGACGGCGACCTTGTCCATCGCGGTGCGCGCGGCAACCTCCGCGGCGCTCATGCCGGGGTGCTCGCCGAGCGCCGCCATGACGCGCCATTGCGGGATGCTGAGGCCGAAGCGCACGGCGTAACCTTCCGCGATCGCGCTGCTCACGAGGTTCGCCAGCACGGACAGCCGGTAGGGGACGAAGCGGTCGAGCAGCAGGCTGGGTGCATCCGGCATGGACGGGTATAATAGTTGCAACTGAAACCATTTGCAGGGTGGTCACGATGGTCGCCGGTTTCGACAACCCGATGGGCACGGACGGCTTCGAATTCGTCGAATACACGGCGCCGGATCCGCAGCTGCTGCGCTCGCTGTTCGCACGGATGGGATTCCCGGTCACCGCGCGCCATCGCAGCAAGGACGTCACGCTGCACCGCCAGGGTGACGTCAATTTCCTGATCAATGCGGAGCCGGATTCCTTCGGCCAGGCATTCGCCGCGAAGCACGGGCCCTCCGCCTGTGCAATGGCGTTTCGCGTGCACGACGCCGCGCGTGCGTACGAGCGCGCACTCGCGCTCGGCGCCACGCCGCATGTCGGGCGTGTCGGGCCGATGGAGCTCAACATCCCGGCGATCGAAGGCATCGGCGGCTCGCTGCTCTATCTCGTCGATCGTTACCGGGAATCGTCGATCTACGACGTCGACTTCCGCCCGGAGCCCGTGTCCGGCGGCAGTGCCGCGGGCGTCGGCTTCACGCGCATCGATCACCTGACGCACAACGTGCAGCGTGGCGGCATGGACCGTTGGGCGGGATTCTATGAGCGGCTCTTCAACTTCCGCGAGATCCGTTACTTCGACATCGAGGGCCGCCACACCGGGCTGTTCAGCCGGGCGATGACGAGCCCGTGCGGCAAGATCCGCATCCCGATCAACGAGTCGCAGGACGACAAGTCGCAGATCGAGGAGTACCTCAGGCTCTACCACGGCGAGGGCATCCAGCACATCGCACTCTCGACCGACGACATCCTGCGCACCGTCGACCTGCTGCGCGCGCGCGGCATCGAGTTCCAGGACACGCCCGACACCTATTACGAAGGGGTCGATGCGCGCGTCCCGCACCACGGCGAGCGCATCGAGGCGCTGCGCGAGCGCCGGATCCTGATCGACGGCAACCCCGACCGCGGCGAGGGCACGCTGCTGCAGATCTTCACGCAGAACGTGATCGGGCCGATTTTCTTCGAAGTGATCCAGCGCAAGGGCAACGAAGGGTTCGGCGAGGGCAACTTCCGCGCGCTGTTCGAGTCGATCGAACTCGACCAGGTGCGGCGCGGGGTGATTTGAAGAGCGAACGGCGGGCGGCGGACAGCCTCGAGTGGCGGCCGGAAGTCGTCAGCCGTGCTGGCGCGCGAGATACGCCTCGGTCTGCATTTCCACGAGCCGGCTCGCGGTGCGCTGGAACTCGAACGCGAGGCGCGTGCCGCGATACAGCTTGTCGGGCGGCGCGGCGGCGCTCACCGCGATATCGACTCCCCGGTCGTGGAACTCGTCGATCAGCGAGATGAACCGGCGGGCGGCATTGTCCCGTGTCTCGTCGAACACCGGCACGTTCGATACCAGCACGGCCGGGTAGTTGCCGGCGATTTCGCTGTAGTCGTCCTTGCCGCGCGGACCCTCGCACAGCGCCGCGAACTCGAACCAGACGGCCGTGTGGTTTTCCCTCACTGTGGCGATCGGGCGATCGGCGATCGTGATCTGCCCGCCGGCCTTGCCGGACCCGCCGGCGAAGAATTCGAAGAGTCGCGCCATCGCGGCCGCCGTTTCCGGCGCCGCCGAATCGAGATACAGCGATGCCTTCGCGAGTTCGCGCAGGCGATAGTCCGTGCCGGCATCGACCGCGATCACCTCGGTGTGTTTCTCGAGGAGCGCGATCGCGGGCAGGAAGCGCCGCCGCTGCAGCCCATCGCGGTAGAGGCCCCGCGGAGGCACGTTCGAGGTGAACACGAGCGTGACTCCCTGTTTCAGCAGCGCCTCGAACAATCGCGCGAGGATCATGGCGTCCGCGATGTCGTTGACGTGCAGCTCATCGAGGCACAGGACGCGGGCCTGCGCCGCGAACCGCTCGGCGACGATCGCGAGCGGTGATTGCGCATGCGGGAGAGCCTGCAATTGCGCGTGCACGTCGCGCATGAACCGGTAGAAATGCCGGCGGCTTTTCGCCTCGAACGGCAGGCTCGCGTGGAACGCGTCCATCAGCAGCGTCTTGCCGCGGCCGACTCCGCCCCAGAGATAGACGCCCCGTTCGGCCTGGTGCCCGCGCGAGCGCATCAGGCGGCGCATGCGCGCAAGCGGCTTCTGCGCATCGCGCTCGGCGGCGACCAGGCGCGAGCGCAGGTCCTCGAGGCGTGCCACGGCAGCGAGCTGCGAGGCGTCCGGCACGATGCCGCGCCGCCCGAGTTCGCGCGCGAGGACCCGTCCCGGCATCGTCAGGAGGCGAGCTCGGGCAGGTCGCGAAAGAATTCCAGTGCGTCGGGGTTGGCGAGCGCGTCGCGATTCGCGACCGCCCGGCCATGCACGACGTTGCGTACCGCGAGTTCGACGAGCTTGCCGCTCAGCGTGCGCGGCAGGTCGGGCGCCGCGATGATCTTCGCCGGCACGTGCCGCGGCGTCGTGTTGCGCCGGATCGCGTCGCGGATGCGGCCGCGCAGTGCATCGTCGAGCGTGATGCCTTCGCGCAGCCGCACGAACAGCACGATGCGCACATCGCCCTGCCATTCCTGGCCGATCGCGAGCGACTCGAGCACTTCCGGCAGCTGCTCGACCTGCCGGTAGATCTCCGCGGTGCCGATGCGCACGCCGCCCGGGTTCAGCACCGCATCGGAGCGGCCGTAGATCACGAAGCCGCCGTGCTCCGTTTCGAGTGCATCGTCGCCGTGGTGCCAGGCGCCCGGAAAGCGCGTGAAATAGGCGTCGCGATAGCGCGCCCCCTGCGGGTCGTTCCAGAAGCCGACCGGCATCGACGGAAACGGCGCCGCGCACACGAGTTCGCCGCGCTCGCCGATGACACGCCGGCCGCTGCCGTCGAACACCTCCGTGCGCATGCCGAGGCCGCGGCACTGCAGTTCACCCTTGAACACCGGCAGCACGGGGCTCCCGAGGCAGAAGCAGGAAACAATGTCGGTGCCACCCGAGATCGACGACAACTGCAGGTCGCCCTTCACGGCCCGGTAGACGAAATCGTAGGTCTCGGGCAGCAGCGGCGAGCCGGTCGAGAGCACGCTGCGCAGTGCGGCGAGATCGACCGCCTCGCCCGGCGCGAAGCCCGACTTGTCGAGCGCCGCGAGGTACTTCGCGCTCGTGCCGAACACGGCCACGCGCTCGCGCGCGGCGATATCCCACAGCACGCGCGGCTCTGGATGGAACGGCGAGCCTTCATACAGGACAAGTGTCGCGCCGCTCGCGAGGCCGCTCACGAGCCAGTTCCACATCATCCATCCGCAGGTCGTGAAATAGAACAGCCGGTCTCCCTCGCGCAGGTCGACGTGCAGCAGGTGTTCCTTCTGGTGCTGCAGCAGGGTCCCGCCCGCGCCGTGCACGATGCACTTCGGCTTGCCGGTCGTCCCCGACGAGTAGAGGATGTAGACCGGATGGTCGAACGGCAGGCGCGTGAAACGCGGCTTCGCGCCGGCGCGACCAAATGACCCGTAATGGACCGCATTCGGCAACCCATCGATCACGGGCTGCGGATTCACATACGGCACGACCACGACCCGCAGCAGCCCCGGCAACTGCGGCGCGACCTGCGCCATCGGCGCGAGGGAATCGAGCGCCTTGCCGGCATAGAAATAGCCGTCGGCAGTGAAAAGCACTTTCGGCGTGATCTGTCCGAAACGGTCGAGCACGCCGTTCACGCCGAAATCGGGCGAACACGAGGACCAGATCGCCCCGAGGCTCGTCGCCGCGAGCATCGCGACGATCGTTTCGGGCAGGTTCGGCATGAACCCGGCGACCCGGTCGCCCGGCCCGACACCGAGCTCGCGCAGCCCCTCGGCAACGCGGGCGACTTCGTCGGCGAGTTGGCGCCTCGACACCTCGCGGCGCGTGCCCCGCTCGTTGACGAAGATCAGCGCCGCGTGGTCGTCGCGGTGACGCAGCAGGTTCTCGGCGAAATTGAGCCGTGCGGCCGGGAACCAGCGTGCGCCCGGCATCTGCGCGCCGTTCTCGATGCCCGGGCCGTCACCCCAGTCGATGCGCGTGTCGCTGAAGCGGGCGAGCTCGGTCCAGAAATCGACCGGGTGCCCGAGCGACCACGCTTCGAGCGCGGCGTAATCCGCGAGCGCGAGCTGGCGCCGCGCGTTGACGCAGGACCTGAACCGGGTGACGACTGCCTGATCGATTCGCGCGCGCGAGGGTGTCCAGATCGGGGTCGTCATCGAGCGTGTCAGAGCGTCTGGTAGTTCGGGCCGGAGCCGCCTTCGGGCGTCGTCCAGGTGATGTTGCCGTACGGGTCCTTGATGTCGCAGGCCTTGCAGTGCACGCAATTGGCGGCGTTGATCTGCAGGCGCTTGCCGCCGGCGCCGTCGTCGACCATTTCGTAGACGCTCGCGGGGCAGAATCGCGTGCACGGGTTGTCGTACTCGACACGGCAACGCGTCGCGCAGAGGTCCAGGTCGGCGACCTTGAGATGCGCCGGCTGCGCCTCGTCATGCGTGGTGGCGGCAAAGAACACCGATGCGAGCCGGTCACGCGGCGGCAGCGTGCGCTCGACCCAGCCGCGATCGGGCGAGGTGTACTCGTCGAGGCGGCGCATCGCGGCGGCATTGTCGGAATTGTGCAGCGTCCAGGGCGTGCGCCCGCCGGTTGCGACCTCGAGCGCCGAATTGGCGATCCCGAACCACAGCCCGCGCTTGAAACCAGGCTTGAAGTTGCGCACCTTGCGCAGTTCCTGCCCGCCGGGCGAGGCGCGCCAGGCGGCATCGAACCCGGCCGGTGCACCGCTCGAGGCGAGGTGCGCGGCGGCGAGTGCGCCGGAGCGTATCGCCTGGTGGATGCCCTTGATCTTGGGGAAATTGAGCGTACCGCCGGCGTCGCCGACGATCATGGCGCCCGGCATCTCGAGCTTCGGCAGCGACTGCCAGCCACCGGCCGCGATGGTGCGCGCGCCGGCGGAGACGATCTCGCCGCCCTCGAGCAGCGGGCGCACGGCCGGGTGGTGCTTGAACTGCTGGAAGACCTCGAACGGCATCAGGCGGGGGTCCTGGTAATCGAGCCCGACCACGAAGCCGACATACACCCGATCGCCGCCGAGGTGATAGATGAAACTGCCGCCATAGGTGGCGTTGTCGAGCGGCCAGCCGACGCTGTGCTGGATGAGGCCGGGCTGCACGCGCCCCGGCGGCACCTGCCACAACTCCTTGAGACCGACGCCGTAGGTTTGCGGGTCGCTCGCCGCATCGAGCTGGTAACGCGCGATCAGCTGCTTCGTGAGGCTGCCGCGGCAGCCCTCCGCGAGCACGGTCGTGCGCGCGCGGATTTCGGGGCCGGGCGCATAGTTCGGGCCGGGCTCCCCGTTCTTGTCGAGCCCCATGTCGCCGATCTGCACGCCCGCCACCGCGCCGGCGTCGTCGAACAGGGCGGCGGCCGCGGCGAAGCCGGCGAATACATCGACCCCGAGGCCCTCCGCCTTCTGCGCGAGCCACGGGGTGAGGAGGCCGAGGGAGAGGATGAAGTTGCCGTGGTTGCTCTGCTGCGGCGGCACGGGCAGCCGCAGCACGCGCTTGCGCGTCAGCACGCGAAGTTCATCGTGCGCGGCAGGAATGCATACACCTAGATTCGCCTCGCGCCATTCCGGCGCGAGCTCATCGAGCGGTCCCGGTTCCATCACGGCGCCGGACAGCGAGTGGGCGCCGACCGCGGCGCCCTTCTCGAGCACGCACACGTTGAGTTCCGGCTTCAGCTGCTTCAGGCGGATCGCGCAGGCGAGGCCCGCCGGCCCGGCGCCGACCACGACGATGTCGTACTCCATCACATCGCGCTCGACAGCTTCGTTTGATGTGCCCGTCATTGGTAGCAAGCTCCCGTCAACGCAGAAATTCGAATGCGGACAGCGGACGGCGTGCGGCGGTCGGCCAGAGGCGCCTGCGCGCGACCGCGCGCTGCGGCTGTCCGCTGCAAGCCGCCCGCTGTCCGCTTCTTCTTCACTTCGGCTGCATCCTGATCGCCCCGTCGAGGCGGATCGTCTCGCCGTTCAGCATCGGGATCTCGAAGATCGACTGCACGAGTGCCGCGTACTCCTCCGGCTTGCCCAGGCGTGACGGGAACGGCACCTGGCGGCCGAGGGAGTCCTGCGCGTCCTGCGGCAGGCCGGCAACCATCGGCGTGTGGAAAATGCCCGGTGCGATCGACACGCAGCGGATGCCGAACGCCGCGAACTCGCGCGCGAGCGGCATCGTCATGCCCATCACCCCCGCCTTGGTCGCCGAATAGGCCGCCTGGCCGATCTGCCCCTCGAAAGCCGCAACCGACGAGGTGTGGACCAGGAGGCCGCGTTCCCCGTCCTCGTTCGGCGCATTCGCCTGCATGATCGCGGCGGCGGCCTTGTCGCAGAAGAACGTGCCGATCAGGTTGATGTGGATCACCTTGGTGAAGAAGTCCCCGGCCATCGGGCCGTTGCGCCCGAGCACGCGTCCCGCACCGATGACGCCCGCGCAATTGACCAGCAGGTTGATGCCGCCCATGAACGCCTTCGCGCCGTCCATCGCGGCGTTCACTTCCGCCTCGGACGTCACGTCGCATTTGACGAACCGGGCACGCGAGCCGAGTTCGGCCGCGGCGGCCTGCCCGGGGCCTTCCTGCACATCGAGCAGCGTCGCGGTGCCGCCCTGCGCGACGACATGCCGCGCCACGGCGTTGCCGAGACCCGAGGCTGCGCCGGTCACCACGGCGCGTGCGTCTTTGATCTTCATGATGAACCTCTCAGTAGATCACAATCATTTGCCGCGCGCGAGAAAGTCCCGTACGCGCACGCGGGCCTCTTCCGACACGCGCAGGCGCGCGAGTCGGTGGCTGGTCGAGCGCCGCAACGCGGCATCGCGTGGCGCGCCGGCGACTTCGCGCAGCAGCGCCTTGGCCTCGGCCTGCGCCTGCGGACCGCCCCGCAGCAGTTCCGCGGTGATTCGTGCGATGGACGCATCGAGTGCGGCCGTGTCGGCGACCGCTTCGTGCAGCAGGCCGATCCGGCAGGCCTGCGCACCGTCGAACCGTTCGCCGGAGAGAGCAAAGCGGCGCATCGCCCGGGCGCCGATCGCGGCAACCACGTAGGGTGCGATGGTCGCCGGCACGAGGCCGAGCCGCACTTCCGACAGCGCGAAACGGGCGCCGGCGAGTCCCACCGCGATGTCGCAGCACGCGATCAGGCCGACTCCGCCGCCGAAAGCGTCGCCGTTCACTCGCGCGACGAGCGGCTTGCCGCATTCGTCGAGCGCGGCGAGCATTTCGGCGAGTGCGAACGCGTCGCCGAAATTCCCGGCTTCGGCGGCATCCGCCATCGCGCGCATGTGCCCGAGGTCGGCGCCCGCGCAGAAGCTGCGGCCCGCGCCGGTGATGACGATGACGCGTACCGCCGGATCGCGCCCGAGCGCGCCGACCGCCTCGTGCAGCGCCGCGACCAGCGCGCCGTCGAAGGCATTGTGCCGCTGTGGGCGGTTCAGCGTCACGCGCGCGACGCCGTCACCATCGATGCCGGCTTCGAGGGGTGGTGCGACTTGGCTCATGTCAGACCTCGAATTCGCCCGCGCTCGCCCGGCGCTCCTCAACCCTTCAGCGGCGCGATCTTGCAGGTGGCAGAGGCGCGGGCGATCGTCACGCCATCGGCGTCCGTGAGCTGTCCCTCGGCGAACGCGACCGAGCGCGTCGCGTGCACGACGCTGCCTTCGCTGAAATACACGCCCGGGCTGCACACGCGGAAGAACGAGACTTTCAGTTCGAGCGTGGGGGCCATCATCCCGGTGCCGACGCGCGCGGTGATCGCGTGGGCCATCGCGGCGTCGAGCATCGAGGTCACGAATCCACCCTGCACGATCGTGCCCGAATGGCAGCATGCCTCGGTCGGCTGCCAGCGCAGCCGCGCCCAGCCCTTCGCCGGGTCGATCGCCTCGACCTGCCCGCCGAGGATGCGCATGAATGCGCCGGCGCGTTCGCGCATGTAGGCGATCAATGGCTGTGCGTCGGCTTCCTGGCTCATCGAGTCGTACTCTCCATCACATCCTGAATACGCCATAGCGCTCGTCGGCCGGTCGCGGACCGCGCGCGGCGACGTGCAGCGCGAGCGCGAGCACGCGGCGCGTGTCGAGCGGATCGATGACGCCATCGTCCCACAGCCTCGCGGTGGCGTAATACGGATGTCCCTGTGTTTCGTATTGCGCGCGTATTTCGTCCATGAACGCCTGCTGCGGCCCGTCGCTCCGCACGGTCGCGAGCACCTGCGCCGCCTGCTCGCCCCCCATCACCGAAATGCGCGCATTCGGCCACATCCACAGCAAGCGCGCGCCGTAGGCGCGGCCGCACATCGCGTAATTGCCGGCGCCGAACGAGCCACCGATCACGACCGTGAACTTCGGCACGGTGGCGCAGGCGACCGCGGTGACCATCTTCGCGCCGTCTTTCGCGATGCCCGCCTGCTCGTACTTCGAGCCGACCATGAAGCCGGTGATGTTCTGCAGGAAAAGGAGCGGCGTGCCGCGGCGGTTCGCGAGTTGCACGAAATGCGCGGCCTTGAGGGCCGATTCGGAGAACAGCACGCCGTTGTTCGCGACGATGGCGACCGGGCAGCCGTGGATGCGCGCGAAGCCGCACACGATCGTCGTGCCATATTCGGGCTTGAATTCGTGCAGATCGGACGCGTCGACGATCCGGCCGATGATCTCGCGCACGTCGTAGGGCTGGCGGGTGTCCTGCGGCACGATGCCCGCGATTTCGCGCGGATCGAGCGCCGGTTCGCGCTGCGCTTCGAGATCGAGCCACGCGGCGGGGCGCGGCCGCAGCGTCGCAAACACCGAGCGCGCGATCGCGAGGGCGTGCGCGTCGTTTTCCGCCAGATGATCGGCGACACCGGAGCGGCGCGCATGCACGTCGCCGCCGCCGAGCGACTCCGCGTCGATCTCCTCGCCCGTCGCCGCCTTCACGAGCGGCGGCCCGCCGAGGAAAATCGTGCCCTGCTTCTGCACGATGATGGTCTCGTCCGACATCGCCGGCACGTAGGCGCCGCCCGCCGTGCAGCTGCCCATCACCACCGCGATCTGCGCGAGGCCGAGTGCCGACATCTGCGCCTGGTTGTAGAAGATGCGGCCGAAGTGCTCGCGGTCGGGAAAGACCTCGTCCTGCAGCGGCAGGTAGGCGCCGCCCGAATCGACGAGATAGACGCACGGCAAGGCGTTCTCGAGTGCGATCTGCTGCGCGCGCAGGTGCTTTTTCACGGTGAGCGGAAAATAGGTGCCGCCCTTGACGGTCGCGTCGTTGGCGATCACGAGCGCTTCGCGGCCGTGGATGCGGCCGATGCCGGCGATCAGGCCGGCGGCGGGCGCCTCGCCCTCGTACAGGCCGTGCGCGGCGAGCGGCGCGATCTCGAGGAACGGACTGCCGGGGTCGAGGAGCGTCGCCACGCGTTCGCGCGGCAGCAGCTTGCCGCGCGCGGTGTGGCGCGCACGTGCCGCATCGCTGCCGCCGCGCGCCGCGCGCGCGAGTTCGCGGCGAAGGTCCGCGACCAACCGCTCCATGTGGGCGCGGTTGGCGCGGAATGTCTCGCCCGCCGGGTCGATCGCAGTGCCGAGTCGCGCCATGGCGCGGCAGCTTACAGCAGCTCGATCGCGATTGCCGTCGCCTCGCCGCCGCCGATGCAGAGCGAGGCGATGCCCCGCCGGCCGCCCGTGCGCGCGAGCGCGTGCACGAGCGTCGTGACGATGCGCGCGCCCGTCGCGCCGATCGGATGGCCGAGCGCGCAGGCCCCACCGTTGACGTTGACGCGCGCGGGGTCGAGCCCGAGGTCGCGTATCGCCGCCATGGTCACCACGGCAAATGCTTCATTGATTTCGAACAAGTCGACGTCGCGGGCTTCCCAGCCGAGTGCCGCGAGCACCTTGCGGATCGCGCCGGCCGGTGCGGTCGTGAACCATTCCGGTGCGTGCGCGTGGCTCGAATACGCGAGGATGCGCGCCAGCGGCTTTGCGCCGAGGCGCTTCGCGGCGGCCTCGCTGAGCACGATGGCGGCCGCGGCACCATCCGCGATCGACGACGAGGACGCCGCGGTCACCGTGCCATCCTTGCTGAACGCGGGCTTCAGCGTCGGGATTTTCTCGATGCTGCAGTTCGCCGGGGTTTCGTCCGTCGCGACGACCGTCTCGCCCTTGCGGCCCTTGACGGTCACGGGCGAGATTTCGGTGGCGAACGCGCCATTCGCAACCGCGGCTTGTGCGCGGCGCACCGATTCGGCTGCAAACGCATCCTGCTCGGCGCGCGTGAAGCCGTACTTCGCGGCCGTTGCCTCCGCGAAAAAGCCCATCATCCTGCCGTCGTACGGGTTTTGCAGGCCGTCGTAGAACATGTGATCGAGCAACTCGCCGTGGCCCAGCCGATAGCCACCGCGGGCTTTCTGCAGGAGGTATGGTGCGTTGGTCATCGATTCCATGCCGCCGGCGAGCACCACGTCGACCTCGCCGCTGCGGATCTGCGCGGCGGCCAGCATGATCGACTTCATGCCCGAACCGCAGACTTTATTGATCGTGGTGGCGGGCACCGATTGCGGCACGCCCGCGGCGAGCGCCGCCTGGCGCGCCGGCGCCTGGCCGAGCCCTGCGGGCAGCACGCAGCCGAAGATCGCCTCTTCGATTTCGCCGGGCGCGATGCCGGCTGCGGCGATCG
>JABAQN010000063.1 GCA_019187495.1 Steroidobacteraceae bacterium | reverse complement strand
GACGCGCATGAAAATTTCCTCGAGCCGGTTCACCTTGTTGCGCATCGAGACGATCTCGTGCCCCGCCGCGCCGAGGCGCGCAAATACTTCGTTCAGGCCCTGCCCGTTCGAGACTTCCACCTCGATCGTGTGGTCGTCGACCCGCACGATCCCGTAGCCCTCGACCTGCGGTGTCGCGGTCAAGGCATCGCGCAGGTTCAGCACGAACACTTCGCTCTTCAGCCTGCGCAGCAGGCTCGCCATGCGGTCGCGCTCGACGATCTCGCCGCCGGCGATGATCGCGATGTTGCGGCACAGGTTCTCGGCTTCCTCGAGGTAATGCGTCGTCAGGATGATGGTGGTCCCCTGCGCGTTGATCTCGCGCAGGAACTCCCACATCGAGCGGCGGATCTCGATGTCGACGCCGGCGGTCGGCTCGTCGAGGATCAGCAGGCGCGGCTCGTGCATCAGCGCCCGCGCGATCATCAGCCGCCGCTTCATCCCGCCCGAAAGTGAACGCGACACCGTGTGCCGACGGTCCCAGAGCGAGAGCTTGCCCAGGTAGAACTCGGCGCGCTGTTTCGCGATCCGGCGCTCGATGCCGTAGAAGCCCGCCTGGTTGACGACGATCTCGAGCGGCGTCTCCCACATGTTGAAGTTCACTTCCTGCGGCACGACCCCGATGCAGGCCTTGGCGGCCTCGAGCTCGACGTCGATGTCGTGGCCGAAGATCGCGAGCCGGCCACCCGTCTTGTTGACGAGCGAGGTCGCGATGCCGATCAGCGTGGTCTTGCCGGCGCCGTTCGGGCCGAGCAGCGCGAAGAAATCGCCTTCCTCCACCTCGAGATCGATGCCCTTCAGGGCCTGCACGCCATTCCTGTAGGTCTTGACGAGGCCGTGGGCTGAGAGCGCGTGCATGCGAGCGGCGAAGGTTAGCACACGGGCGGGTGCCGCCGCGGGCGCGCGCGGGCTACGGCCGCCGCGGCCTCGGCACGCTCTTCGGCCAGTAGGCGGCCGCGAGCAACTGGATGCCCCGCAGGCGGGCACGCTCGAACTCGGCCGGCTCCGCGCTCGCGGCGGCGGCGAGCAGGTGGCGCCAGACGGCCGGGCTCGATTCCCAGCGGGGCCGCAGGAAACGCGGGCTGCATTCGAGGCACTCGCCGAGCTGGCGCAGGGTGAGGCCGGCCAGCCACTCGGCGCCGTCGTCGGGCAATCCGAGCACGACGCGCGCGGCGAGACGCCGGGTCCGCGCGAGATGCCATGCGTAAGTCAGGGTCAGGTAGGAAAGGCGCGGCAGCGATTCTTCCGCGAACCACTGTGCGGTCTCCTGCGGCTCACGCACCCCTTCGAGGGCCGTGCGCGGCGGGGAAAGCGCCGTATCGAGGCCGATGTCGACCAGCAGGAACGGGCAGCCCGCGAGCCTGCCGCGCTGCTGCGGCGTGAGGCTGCGCCACAGTTCCACCGGCTCGCGCAGGATCGCCGGTAGCCCGGCCGGCTCGCCGGCGGCGCGCAGCGCCATCAGCTCGAGCGCGAGGTCGTTGATTTCCGCGAGCGGCGCGAGCGCACCGGGCGCCACCGCGGCCGGATCGGATTGCATGCTTCCCCCTTTTCCGCCCGATATTGCCCACAAACAGGGCTGTTAAGCCATCCGCAAATTTGGGATATTTGTACCAAATCGGTTCCGGCCTCACAGGGAGTGGGCTGTCATGCGAGTCACCGACGATCGATACTGCCGCGACCGCCTGCGCTTCGACCTGGCGCTGCGCCTGATCGGCCACGAAGCGCGCACGCACACGATCCGCACCTGGACCGGTCTCACCGAAGACCGCGTGCGCAAGCTCTATCGCACCTACATCGCCGAGCATCCGCAGGAGCGCATCGCGCGCCGGCGCGGCAAGTCGCCGCAGCGCTGCAGTTATTTCCTGCGTCCGCCCCGCATGCAGCAGGAGGCGGCAGTGCTCGCCGGGCTCTTCTGCATGGTCGGCATCGTGAGCCACGGCGCACGACTCGATCCGCATGCGCTGTCGGTCGCACAGGGCGAACTGCTGTGCCTCGCCTATGAAACCTACCTCGGGCTGGTCGCCGAGCCGCGCATTTCATTCGAGCACGCGGCGTTTCTCGTGCTGGCGCTCGCGCATGGCGATGAGCTCACGCTGAGTCATTGCAATGCATGCGGTGCGCTCACCGTCGACGATCGCTATGCGCTGCGCGCGAGCGCCTGCGGCGTCTGTGCCCCGGCCGCCCGCGGCTTGCCGGATGAAGCGCCGGCGGGACCTGCAATGCGAGCGCCGGCGGTGCCGGCGGCCGCGCGAGGCACGCCGGCACCGGCCCGGCTCGGGCCCGTCGGACGGGGTTGATCGGCCGCACACCTTATAATGGGGGCGCATCCCGGTGCCCCCCATGCAGCAGCGCAGTTCCTTCAATCATTTCTCGGGACCTTATCTCGAGCGCAACGCGGCGGCACGCGAGGATGCCGCGTGGTTCGAGATGGCGCGGTGCGATGCCTCGACCCGCTACATCGTCGCGCGCGGCACCACGCACCTCGTGGTGCACGGGCCGGCGCCGCATGTCGCCTTCCTCGGCGGCGACGATCCCCGCATCGCCTGCGTCGAGGAGCGCCAGGCGGTGCTCCTCGGCTGGTTCGAGTGTGCGCGTTGCGTGCTCGTCGAGGACGAAGCGGGTCGGGTCGATCCGGCCGTCATCTCCGGGGCGCGCTACGAAGAGCTGCGCCCGCTGTCGTCGGAACTGCCGGAACGGGAAGCCGGCCTCCTCGCGTATGCCCGCGCGCTTTCGATCTGGCGCGCGCAGCACCGTTACTGCGGCAGGTGCGGTGCGCCCACCCGCCCGGCGCGCGCCGGGCATGTGCTCGCGTGCTCGAACACGACGTGCCGCCAGGAGCTCTTCCCGCGCATCGATCCCGCGATCATCGTGCTCGTCATCGACGGCGAGCGAGCGCTGCTCGGCCGCCAGGCGAGCTGGCCGAGCGGTCGCTATTCGACGATCGCGGGCTTCGTCGAGCCCGGCGAGAGCGTGGAGGATGCGGTCGCGCGCGAGGTGATGGAGGAAACCGGCATCGAAGTGGGCGACATCGCCTACCAGTCTTCGCAACCCTGGCCGTTTCCGTCGTCGCTGATGCTCGGCTTCCACGCCACCGCGGCGAGCCGCGTCATCAACCGGCGTGATTCGGAACTCGAAGATGCGCAGTGGTTCACGCGCGCCGATATCGCCGGCGGCCATCCGCTCGTCGGTGCGCACACCTCCATTTCGTGGCGGCTCATCGAGACGTGGTTCGACGCGGGCTGGCCGACGCCGCTGTCGCAGGTTCGGGCGCTCTGATGGACGCGCAGCTGCCTGCGATGCTGCTGTCGGTCGCGCTCGGTGTCGGGCTCGCGGCCGCCACGGGGCTGCGCCTCTTCCTGCCGTTTCTCGTCGTGGGCATCGCCGCCAATTCCGGGCATCTCGAACTCGCGCCAGCCTTTGAGTGGCTCGCGAGCACGCCTGCGCTCGTGATGCTCTCGGTCGCGACCGTGATCGAAGTGCTCGCGTACTACCTCCCCGGCGTCGACAACCTGCTCGATGCGATCGCGACACCCGCGGCGATCGTCGCCGGTGCGGTGGTCGCCGCCGCCGTGATGACCGACCTGCCACCGATCGTCAGATGGACGACGGCGCTGATCGCCGGTGGTGGCGTCGCGGGGCTCACCCAGGGCGTGACCGCGCTCCTGCGCGCAAAGTCGACGGCGTTCACCGGCGGACTCGGCAACGGCGCCGTCGCGACCGGCGAGCTCGGCGGCTCGATCGCGATGGCGTTCCTTGCGATCGCGGCGCCCGTGCTCGCGGTCGCACTCGTCATCGCCCTCATCTGGATCGCGGTGCGGTTCGCACGCCGCCTGCTGCGGCCGGCACGCTGAGCCGCGCATGTGCCTCCTCGTGCTCGCGTGGCGGGTCCATCCGCAGTATCGCCTGATCGTCGCGGCGAACCGCGATGAGTATCACCAGCGTGCGGCGGCGCCGCTCGCGCCCTGGACGGCGCCCCCCATGCTCGCGGGCCGCGATCTCGAAGCCGGCGGCACCTGGCTCGGCGTCGATCCCGCGCGCCGTTTCGGTATCGTCACGAACTTTCGCGAGATGGTGCCGCGACCCGCCGGGGCCCCGACGCGCGGCGGGCTGATTCCCGACTGGCTCGCGCAATCCGCGGATCCGCAACATTTCGTGGAGCAGCTCGCGCCAGGCGCGGCACGGTACGCCGGCTTCAACCTGCTGCTCGCGGATCGCACGTCGCTCTGGTACGCATCGAACCGTGCGGCGGGCTTCGCGCGAGCCCTGCCACCCGGCGTCTACGGCCTCGCGAATCATTTCCTCGACACGCCCTGGCCGAAAGTCGTGCGAGTGCGCCGGGGGCTCGAACGCTGGCTCGATGCGCCGGGCGCGGACTTCGCTGCCCTCTTCGCGCTGCTCGCCGACCGCGAGCCCGCCGTCGATGGTGATCTGCCCGACACCGGCCTGGCGCCCGAATGGGAACGTGCGCTGTCGGCGCCATTCGTCGTCCGCGGCGGCTACGGCACGCGTTGCTCCACGGTGCTCGCGATCGGCCACGACGAAAGCGTCCTGATCGAGGAACACCGCTTCGGGGAAGATGGCCTGATGACCGGCATCGCCGCGTGGCCACTCGCGCCCGGCGCATGGCCGGCCGGGAACCCGCCCGCGCCCGCCCGACTCTGATTAAACTCCACCATCCGTCGACCGCCCGGGCGCAATGCAAGGACCTCTCCGCGACTTCCCGACGAGTCTCACTGCGCGCTGCGGCCTGCTCGCGCTGTGCGCGCTCGCCGCCGTGTCGGCCCGGGCGGATATCGACATCGACGTGAAAGGCGTGGACGGCGACGCGCGGCGCAACGTGCTCGCCTATCTCTCGTTCGAGCGCTACAAGACCCGCGACCGGCTGCGCGCCGACACGATCGAGCGCCTGCACGAGCGCGTCGAACGGGAAGTACGGGCCGCGCTTCGCCCATTCGGCTACTACGACCCGACCGTGACATCCACCGTCGAGGCGCGTCCCAACGGCGAGGACTGGCGCGTCGACATCGACATCAGGCCGGGCGAACCGGTGATGCTCGACAAGGTCGACGTGCGGATCACCGGCCCGCGCGCGGGCGATCAGGTGTTTCGCGACCTCCTCGCGAACCTGCCGCTGCACAAGGGTGCGCAGCTGCACCACCAGGACTACGAGCAGTTGAAGAGCGACCTGCGGCGCAGCGCCGCGACCTACGGCTATCTCGATGCGCATTTCGTCCGGAGCGAACTGCTGGTCGATCCGCCCGGCCACACCGCGAGCGTCGTGATCGAATTCGAGACCGGCGAGCGCTACCGTTTCGGTGCGACGGAAATCGCGCAGGACGTGATCCGCCCGGCGCTGATGAAGAAGTACGTGCGCTACCGCGAAGGCCAGCCTTACGACGCCACCGAACTGCTGCGTACGCAGTTCGCGCTCGACGACAGCCAGTACTTCTCGACGGTCGAGGTGCTGCCGCAGCCGCGCGACAAGGCGACGCTGACGGTACCGATCCGCATCGCCGCGGCGGCGAACCGGCGCTCACGCTGGTCATTCGGTGTCGGCTATGGCACGGATACCGAGGCACGCGGCACGGTCAGCTGGGACAACCGCGTGGTCAACAGCTACGGCCACCGCTTCCGCGCCGAGTTGAAGGTCGCGCAGATCTCGCAGAAGATCTCCGGCCGCTACATCTGGCCGATCGGCGATCCCGCGCTCGAGAAGTTCGAGGTCGAGGGCACGTGGGAGCACCAGGTCCTCGCCGACCTCGACACGTACAACACGGAAGCGCGCGCCAGCATCACGCGCGTGCCGCACCGCTGGCAGCGTGTCTTCTACACGCGCCTCGTCAATGCGATCACCGAGGATGCGACGTCCCGCACCGAGACCTGGCTCCTGATCCCGGGCGTGAGTTTCGCCTCGGTGCCGAAGGGATATCTCGGCGAGCCGCTGTTCGGCCGGCAGTTCTATGCGGAACTGCGCGGCTCGAGCACGGGGCTCGGCGCCCAGACCGATTACCTGCAGTTCATGGCCTCGGGTGAGCGCGTGATCGACTTCGCGCGGATCTGGCACCTGTTGCTGCGCGCCGAATTCGGCACGACGTGGGCCGACGACTTCAACGGCGTGCCGGGCTCGGAGCGCTTTTTCGCGGGCGGCGATCGAAGCGTGCGCGGCTTCGGCTTCAATGAGCTGTCGCCGATCGATGCGAACGGCGAGAAGACCGGCGGCAGGCACATGGTCGTCGGCACGGTCGAAGTGATCCGCGACCTGCCGAAGAACCTCGGCATCGCGGTCTTCGTCGACGCCGGCAACGCGTTCAACAGCTTCGGCGACGGGCTCGAATACTCCGCGGGCGTCGGCCTGCGCTTCCGGCTGCCGATCGCGACCGTCGGCTTCGACATCGCGCAGGCACTGTCCGTGAGCGGCGCCTCGCCGCGCCTGCACATCAACTTCTCGCCGAAGCTCTGATGGCGCGCCCGCTCACCCTCGCATTCGCCGTCCTGCTCGCGATCCTCTGCGCGCTGCCGTTCGCCCTGCTCTGGTTTCTCGCCTGCACGCCCGAGGGGCTCGCGATGATCGTCGCGCGGGTCCCGTACCGGGTGGGGCCGGTCACGATGCGGATCGGCGCGGTGCACGGGACGATCGCCGGCGGCTTCGATGTCGCGCGCTTCGAGCTGACCCATGAGCGCGTGCATCTCGTCGTGGAAGACGCCCACGCGCAGCTCGCGATCGCGCCACTGCTCTGGCAGACGATCGACGTGCCGGTGGCGCGGGCGAAGAGCGTGCTGATCGAGGTCCGCGCGCGCGAGACGCCGCCACCGCAGGGAACGCCGCGCTTCCTGCCACGCCTGCTGCGGATCGACGCGGCGGATGCCCGCGCCGGCATCGTCACGATCGTCTCGCCGCAGGGCGAGCGCGTCGACTTCCTCACGGCACGAGCGAGCGGAGTGGTGCGCCATCGATCGATCCGCATTTTCGACGCGGCGGCGCAGTTCCAGGGGATGCAGGTCGCGGCGAACGGCATCCTGCGCGCCGCCGACCCGATGCGCATCGATGCCAGCGGGCACGCCGAGTGGGATGCGCCCGCGACCACGCACTGGATCGCGAACTTCAGCGGCAGCGGCGATCTCGACCGGCTCGCGATCACCGGAGAACTGGCCGCGCCGTTTCGCGCCGATGTGACCGGTGCGGCGGAAACCCTGACGAGCGACTGGAAAATCGAAGGCACCGCGCAGGTCAGCGAGTTCGATCTCGCCGCGTTCGGCGGCGGCCATGCGCTCGGCGACATCCACGGCAAGGTGAACGTCCTCGTGAATGGCGACGGCATCTTCGCCAACGGCGCGCTCACGCCCGAGGGCCTCGCCGCGGGCCCGTTCGATATCGATTTCGACGGCAAGTACACGGCGAAGACGCTCGCGATCCGCCGTGCGCACCTCCGCCACCAGGGGTCGGGCGCGAGAGCGACCGCGGCCGGACGGATCCGCATCGAGGATGGCGGTCCGTGGCTCGACCTGTCGGGACGCTGGAACGATTTCCGCTGGCCGCTGCCGGACGAGGCGCCCGCGATGCGCAGTGGCCAGGGTGAGTACCGGTTGCGCGGCGTGATGCCCTACGCGCTCACGTTGAACGGCACCGTCCAGGCGGCGGAACTCGATCCCGTCCGTGTCGCGCTCGAGGGGCGTCTCGACGGCGAGCGGCTCGAAGCCGGGCAGCTGCGTGTCGACGGCTACGGCGGTAGGGCAGACCTCAGCGGCACCGTCGCCTGGCAACCCGCTGAAACCTGGCGGGTCGCCGGACGCGTTGCTGCGCTCGATACCGGGCAGTTCAATGCGCGTTTACCCGGGCGGCTGTCGTTCGATCTCGACGCGCGTGGCGCGGGCTTTTCGCCCGATGGCGAAGTGGACGTGCGCGTCGCGCGCCTCACGGGCGAGCTGCGCGGCGGGCGTACGATTGGCCGCGGACGCATCCTGCGCCGTGGTCCGCGACTCGCGTTCGAGGGCGTCGACCTCGAGGCCGGCGCGGCGCACCTGCGGCTCGATGGCGATCTCGCGCCCGACCGGTATGCGCTGCGCTTTGATTTCGATGCCGACGACCTGGGCCTCCTCGAGGCCACCGCGAGCGGCCGACTCGCCGCGCGCGGCGTGCTCGCCGGCACATCGGCGACGCCGGTGCTCGATGCGACGCTGCACGGCGCGGGCATCGACTACCGGGGCACGAAGCTCGCGACGCTCGACGGCCGCGTACAGTTCAGCGCGACCGCCGGCGCGCCGCTCGATGTCAGCCTGCGCGCCCGCGGGCTCGCCACCGGTGCCCGGCGCCTCGAAGCGCTCGATCTCAGCGCCTTCGGCACCACCGGGCGGCACGACGTGAAGCTGACTGCGTCCTCGAAACCGCTCACGGTCGCGGCGCGGGGCAGCGGCAGTTACGCCGATCGCCAGTGGCAGCTCGCGATCGCCGGCCTCGACCTCGTGAACGGCGAAGAATCCGCGTTGCACCTCGCCGGGCCTTCGAACTTCACGCTGGGCCCTGCGCTCGTGCGGCTCGACACCACCTGCCTGCGCGGCCAGGCGGCCGAGTTCTGCGCCACTGGCCATCGAAGCCCGCAGGATTGGGCGGTCACCCTGACCGCCAGGGGCCTGCCCCTCAGCACCTTCACCGCCGGACTTACGCCGGGCGTGACGTACGAGGGCACGATGAACCTCGACGCGGCCGCCGGCGCGAAACGCGGCGAGCGCTGGCGCGGCAGCCTGAATGCGGAACTGCGTGATGCGCGCACGCGCCGGCGGCTCGCGAACAGGCGCGAGGACGTCACCGAACTCGGCGGCGGCACGATCATCGGCTCGGCGACCGACGACGCGATCGTCGTCGACACGAAGCTCGACGCGGGCCGTTCGGGCGGGCTCCTGGGTCACGCCGTCGTCACGCGGACCCGGGATCCGTGGCGGGCGTGGCCGCTCGGCGGAGAACTGCATCTCGAGACCGATTCACTCGGCTTCATCGCGGTGCTCGTCGATGCGGTCGATCGTGCGGCCGGGCGACTCACCGCCGATATCCGCCTCGGCGGCACGCTCGGGGCGCCGCGCCTCGGCGGCAGCCTGTCGGTACGCGACGGCGAACTCGATTTCTACCAGGTGAACCTGCCGCTGCGCGCGATCTCGCTCGATGCGAAACTCGAAGACAACACCCTCGCGTTCGACGGCTCGACGACCGCCGGCGACGGCAGCGCGAAGGCCTCGGGCCGCCTCAACTGGCGCGGTGGCCTGCCCTACGGCCTCGTCACGATGCGGGGCGAGAACCTGCGCGTCGCGAACATCCCCGAGGCGCGCGTGTTCGCCTCGCCCGACCTCGAATTCCGGATCGATGGCCGCAGGATCGATGTCACCGGCAAAGTCGTCGTGCCGAATGCGCGGCTCGACCCCGCCGATCTCACCGGCGCGGTGTTCGCATCGGCGGATGAACAGATCGTCGGCGAGCGAGCGCCCGATCCGTCGAAGCAGTTCCTCGTGACGACCCGCGTCGATCTCGTGCTGGGCGATCGCGTCACGATCGACACCTACGGCCTCTCGGGCCGGCTCACCGGCTCGCTCGAAGTGCGCACGAGCGGCGATGATGTCGCGCGCGGCACCGGCGAACTCGCGATCGTCGAGGGCAAATACATTGCCTTTGGCCGGCGGCTCGACATCGAGCGCGGCAAACTGATCTTCAACAACGGCCCGATCGCCGATCCCGGCATCGACATCCGCGCGAGCCGCGAGTTTCCCGATGTGACGGCCGGCGCCAACGTGCGCGGCACGCTGCGCGAGCCGCGCCTCACGCTGTTCTCCGATCCGCAGATCCCGCAGTCGCAGATCCTGTCGCTGCTGATCGCGGGCGGCTCGCTCGAATCGGTGCAGGCGCAGAACGGCAACGGCGCGACCCGCCGCAGCAATCCGTTCGCCGTGCAGGGCGGGGCGATCCTCGCGCAGCAACTCGGCGAGTACGTCGGCCTCGAGGACATCAGCCTCGAATCGACGCTCAGCAACGAGACCTCGCTCGTGCTCGGCAAGTACCTGACGCCGCGGCTCTACGTCAGCTACGGCGTGAGCCTCACCGAAGCGATCAACACGATCAAGATGCGCTATACGCTCGGCGACGACTGGACCGTGAAGCTCGAGTCGGGAGCGGTGCAGAGCGCGGATCTCGAGTACACGATCGAGAAGTAGCGGGGGCGAGCGGCCAGGCCGGGCCGTGCACCGAACGGAAGGTCGCAGCCGCATGGAAATCCGGTACCGGGAATTCAGCCACGCCTCGCCCGATGGCCTGCAACTGTTCTGTCGCGAGTACACGCGGGCAGGCGCGGCCGGTACGGTGCTGTGCCTGCACGGGCTCACGCGCAATTCGCGCGACTTCGAGGCGCTGGCGCGGCGCCTCGCGGCGCGCTACCGCGTGCTGACGCCCGATTTTCGCGGGCGTGGCCGCTCGCAGCGGGATGCGGATCCCGCGAACTATGACCCGGGCATGTATGCGCAGGACATGCTGCAGCTCATCGGCATGCACACGGGCGGGCGCGTCGCGCTCATCGGCACTTCGCTCGGCGGGCTCGTCGCGATGCTGCTCGGCGCCCAGGTGCCCGCCGCCGTCGCCTGCATCGTGCTGAACGACATCGGTCCCGAGATCGCTGCCGCGGGCCGCGCGCGCATCGCCGGTTACGCCGGGCGATCCCGCAGGCACGCGAACTGGCAGTCAGCCGTCGCGGAGGCGAAAGCCGACTCCGGCGGCGCCTTCCCGGATTTCTCCGCCGCGGACTGGCTGGCCTACACCCGCGCCGGCTATCGCGAAGAGGCGGACGGCCACATCGTCGCCGACTGCGACCCGCGGATCGGCGATGCGCTGCGCAGCGGCCGCACCGCCGCCCCGGCGGACCTCTGGGAGATATGGACGCAGTTGCGGGCGATGCCGATCCTCGCCGTGCGCGGCGAAATCTCCGACGTGCTCACGACCGCGGCCTTCGAGCGGATGAAAACCGCGAAACCCGACCTCGCACGCGTGACCGTGCCGGCCCGTGGCCATCCGCCCCTGCTCGACGAACCCGAGGTGGTCGAAGTCCTCGAGCCCTTCCTCGCCCGCCACATGGCTTGATCTGCGCAGCGCTCAATCAACGCCTCTGGCCGCCCGCTTCCCCGCCGCCCGCTGTTCGTCCCTCCCTGGCCCACTTGCGGTAGATGCATGTTTATGCATAATATTTGATTACTTATGCACTCGACCCCCGACCACCACCTCGCCGAACGCCGCAGCGCCATCACCCGCCTGCTGCGCAGCGGCGGCGTGCGCAAGCAGGCCGACCTCGTGCGGTTGCTCAAGGCGCAGGGCCACGCGGTCACGCAGTCCTCCGTGAGCCGCGATTTGCGCGAAATCGGCGTGCTGAAGGCTGCCGACGGCTACGTGTTGCCGGGTGGCGAGCCGGCGAGCGCGGCCGGCGATTTCGCGACGCTGGCGCCCTTCGTGCTGGATTTGCGCACCGCGGGCCCCTCGCTCACCGTACTGAAGACGCGCATCGGCGGCGCGCAGAGCGTCGCGCTCGCGATCGACCGCGCGAACTGGCCCGAGGCCGTCGGCACCATCTCCGGCGACGACACGATTTTCATCGCGACCGCGAGCGCCCGCGACCAGGCGGCACTCGTCAAGCGCCTCCGTTCACTCTTCAAAGCCTGACTCCCGCCATGACCCAACCCATCGTCCTCGCCTACTCGGGCGGACTCGACACCTCGTTCCTCGTGCCCTGGGTGGCCGAGCAGTACCGGCGCCCGGTGATCACGGTCACGGTCGACACCGGCGGCATCGACGCGGCCGCGGCAGGCACGCTGAGGGAGCGCGCGCTCGCGCTCGGCGCGGTCGAGCACCACCAGGTCGATGCGCGCGCCGACTACTTCGAGCAGGTGCTGCGCTTCCTCATCATGGGTAACGTGCGTCGCGGCCAGCTCTATCCGCTGTGCGTCGGCGCCGAGCGCGTGATGCAGGCGCAGACGATCGCGCACATGGCGCGCAGGCTCGGCACGAAGAGCATCGCACACGGCTGCACCGCGGCCGGCAACGACCAGGTGCGCTTCGAAGTCGCGCTGCGCACGCTCGCGCCCGAACTCGAAATCATCGCGCCGGTGCGCGACAAGGCGTTCAAGCGCCAGGAAGAGCTCGAGTACCTGCAGGCACGCAAGCTCCCGGTGCCGCCGTTCGGTGCGGCCTATTCGATCAATCGCGGCCTCTGGGGCGTCACGATCGGCGGCAAGGAGACGCTCACCTCGGACGGCAGCATTCCGGAGGCGCAGTGGGTGCTGTCGAAGGACGCGTTCACGAAGCCGCGCGCGCCCGAGCGCCACGCAGTCGAGTTCGCCGCCGGCCGGCCGGTGGCTGTCGATGGCGCGAAGCTCGCGCCGGTCGAGGTGATCGAGAAGCTCGAGGCGCTCGCGGCGCCGTTCGGCATCGGCCGCGGCATCCACCTCGGCGACACGATCATCGGCACCAAGGGCCGCGTCGCGTTCGAGGCGCCGGCCGCGGAAGCGTTGCTGGTCGCGCACCGCGAGCTCGAGAAGCTCGTGCTGACGGCGCGCCAGCAGCGCGTCAAGGAAACCGTCGCGCAACCCTACGGCGATCTCGTGCACGAGGGCCAGCTGCTCGATCCGGTGTGCCGCGACATCGAGGCGCTGCTCGTCTCCTCGCAGGCGCGCGTCACGGGCAGCGTGAACCTGCTCTTCCGCCCGGGCAGCGTGTTCGTCGAGGGCGTAAGCTCGCCCTACTCGCTGATGGCGGCATCGAAGGGCGTCTACGGCGAGGCGGCCGGCGAGTGGTCGGCCGCCGACGCCCTCGGTTTCTCGAAGCTCGTCGCCCTGCCCGGCGTGTTCCACACACGCGCCGGCGAACTCGCACGGAGTGCGCAGTCATGATGAAGTCGGTCGTCGTCGACAAGATCGCATCGGTCACGCAGGCGCTCGGCCTCGGGCACGAACTGCGCATCTCGAGCGAGATCCCGTCCGAGGAGGGCGTGGTCGTCGTCGTCGAGGTGCTCACCAACAAGTCGACTTACAACACCCTCGAACTCACGAGCGGTCGCATGGCGAAAGTCGGCAAGGGCGACATCGTCGTCGGCGCGCTCGGCCATCGCAAGGCGCTGTTCGGCTATTCCGGCCACATCCCCGAGTCGCTGCGCGCCGGGGACGTGATCCAGATGCTCAACATCGGCGGCGTGCTCGGCATCTGCGACTCGGTGAACCCCGACAAGGGCAAGCCGTTCGACTGCCGCGTGCTCGGCGTCGTGCTGCAGTTCCCCTACCTCGGCGAGCGCATCGGCGTGCCGGCGCGCGCCGGTTACCGCAGGCTCGACTACGACGCACCGCTCGACACGAAGGGTGTGCCCGTCGTCGCACTCGCGGGCACCTGCATGGAGGCCGGGAAGACCGCCGCCGCCTGCTCGATCGTCTCGCGCATGCGCCATCGCGGCCTCGTCGTCGATGCCTTCAAGGCGACGGGCGTATCGCTGCGTCGTGACATCCTCGCGATGGCCGACGCGGGTGCGCGCAACACGATGATCTTCACCGATCTCGGTGTCATCACGACCACGCCGAAGACGGGGCCGGCGCTCACGCGCCAGATGCTGACGGACCTATCCGCGACCAGGCCCGACGTGATCGTGTTCGAGCTGGGCGACGGCCTGATGGGCACCTACGGCGTCGACGCGATCCTCGCGTGCCCCGACATCGCGAAGGCACTGAACAGCGTCGTGCTGTCGGCGAACGATCCGGTCGCGGCCTGGGGCGGCGTGCGCCTCCTGCGCGAGCGCTTCGGGATCGAGCCGTGCGTCGTCACGGGTCCCGCGACCGACAATGCGGTGGGCGTCGAGATCATCGAGCAGCAGATGCAGGTGCCCGCCTTCAATGCGCTGTCGTCGGGCGCCGCGCTCGGCGATCGCGTGATCGACGCGCTCGGCCTCGGCGCGCGGGCGGTCGAGGCGCTCGCCGGATGAGCACGCCCGCGAGGATCCCCGCGATCGTGCTCGGCGGCACCGGCTACGTGTCGGGCGAGCTGCTGCGGCTGCTCGCCGCGCATCCGCATTTCGAGCTCGCCGGCATTCTCTCGGACAGCCAGCCGGGCGAGCCGGTCGCGAAGGCGTTCCGGCACCTCGCGCCGGTCGTCGGCGGGCGCGTCTTCGAGGCGCAGGCGGCGATCGAGGCCCTGATCGCGCGCCTGCAGCGCGTCGCGATCTTCGGCGCCGCGCCGCATGGCGTGTCGGCCGCGCTGATCGACTCGCTGCTGACGCGGGCGGAGGCCGCGGGCACCGACGCGCGCGTGGTCGACATCTCGGCCGACTTCCGCTACCCGAGCGCAGCGGCCTACGAGGCCGTCTACAAGCATCCGCACGGCGCCCCGCAGCGTCTTTCGCAATTCACCTGCGCGCTGCCCGAGCATCTCGCGCGCGCGCCGACGAAGCACATGGCGCACCCGGGCTGCTTTTCGACCGCGACATTGCTCGCGAGCGTGCCGCTGCTCGCGCTCGATCTCGTCACGCCGACGCTTTTCGTCGCCGGCGTGACCGGCAGCACGGGCTCCGGACGCAAGCCTGTCGAAGGCACGCACCATCCGCAGCGCCACAGCGATTTCTATGCCTACAACGCGCTCGCGCACCGGCATACGCCGGAGATCGCCGCCTGCGCGGCGGCGGCGAGCGGCGTCACCGCGGACTACGCCTTCGTGCCGCATTCGGGGCCCTTCGCGCGCGGCATCCATGTGACGGTGCAGGCGGTGCTCAAGACCGCCATGGATACCGCGGCGGTGCTCGCCGCGCTCGGCAGGTTCTATGAGGGTGCGCCGTTCGTGTCGATCACGGCGGAGGCACCGCACGTGAAGGATGTCGCCGCGAGCAATTACGCGCGGCTCTCGGCGGCTGCCAACGGCCGCAGCGTCGCGGTCAGCTGTGTCGTCGACAACCTGAACAAGGGCGCCGCGGGCGGCGCGGTGCAGTGGATGAACCGCCTGTTCGACCTGCCCGAGACCGCCGGGCTCACCGCACCCGCGGCGGGCTGGACGTGAGCACGACGGTGCAACCGTGAGCGCACTCGCGCCGGTCTTCGCGCAGTATCCACTCGAGGTCGAACGGGCGGAGGGCGTGTGGCTGTACGCGCCCGGCGGGCGGCGTGTGCTCGATCTCTACGGCGGCCATGCGGTCGCGGCGCTCGGCTACGGGCACCCGGGCTGGACGCGCGCGCTCGAGGCGCAGATCGCGGCCTGCCAGTTCCAGAGCAACGCCGTGCCCATGGCCGTGCGCGAACGCGCCGGCGAGCGGCTGCTGCGATTTGCGGGTGGCGCGTACGACAGCGTGTTCTTCGTCAACAGCGGCGCGGAGGCGAACGAGAACGCACTCAAGATGGCATTCCGGATGACCGGTCGCCCGCAGGTCGCCGCCGTCGAGGGCGGATTCCACGGGCGCACGGCCGCGGCCGGTGCGATCACCTGGGGCGCGCGCGAGAAATGGCATGCGTTTCCGCGCACGCCATTTGATGTGTCGTGGCTGCCGCGGCGGGACACGCGCGCCATCGCGCAGCACGTGACGCAGGACACCGCGGCCGTGATCGTCGAGCCCGTGCAGGGCGTGGGCGGCGCGTTCGACATGGGCGCGGAATACCTGCGCGCGTTGCGTCAGCGCTGCGACGAGACCGGCGCGCTGCTGGTTTTCGACGAAGTCCAGTGCGGCATGGGGCGCGTGGGCCAGCCGTTCGCGGCGAATCTCTATGGCGTCGTGCCCGACATGCTCACGACCGCGAAGGCGCTCGGCAACGGCTTCCCCTGCGCCGCGCTCCTGATGTCGCCACCCGTCACGCAGGCAATCAGGCCGGAGACGCTCGGCACGACTTTCGGTGGCGGCCCGATGGCGGCCGCCGCGATCGAGGCGGTGATCGACGCGATCGAGGGCGGCTCGCTGCTCGCGAACGTGCGGCGCGTGTCGCAATACGTGCGGGAGACTTGCCGCGTGGGGCCCGTGACCGGATTCCAGGGCGAAGGATTCCTGCTCGGCCTGAAGCTCTCACGCCCCGCGAAGGAAGTGCAGGCGGCGCTCCTCGCGCGCGACATCCTCACCGGCACGAGCGGCGACCCGCAGGTGCTGCGGCTGCTGCCGCCGTTCATACTCGGGACGGAACACGTGGACCTGCTGAAAGGGGCGCTCGCGGCGCTGTGACGCGCGGGCCGTGCATGCAACGCTTCATCGACCTCGCCGATTTCAGCCGTGACGAGATCGTCGCACTGATCGATCTCGCGCGCCGCCTCGAGCAGCGCCCCGAACCGCGCGCGCTCGCCGGGCGCATCCTCGGCCTCGTGTTCTTCAACCCGTCGCTGCGCACCCTCGCCTCCTTCCAGGCGGGCATGGCGCGCCTCGGTGGCAGCTCGTTCGTGATCACGCCGGGACAGGGCACGTGGCAGCTCGAGACACGCATCGGCGCGGTGATGAACGGCGGCGCGGCCGAGCATGTACGCGAGGGGCTGCCGGTGCTCGCCAGCTATTGCGATGCGCTCGGCATCCGCGCCTTCGCCGAAGGCAAGGACCTCGCGCGTGATCTGGCGGAGACCGCGTTTCGCACCATGGCGGAAGTCGTCGACAAGCCGCTGATCAACCTCGAGTCGGCGATGAACCATCCGTGCCAGTCGCTCGCCGACTGGAAGACGATGGACGACCTCGGCGTGCCGCGGCGCGGGAAGTTCGTGCTCTCCTGGGTGCAGCACCCGCGCGCGCTGCCGCTGGCCGTGCCCGCCGCGACCGTGCACATGGCGGCGATGCGCGGCATGGATGTCGTCGTGCTGCGCCCCGAAGGATACTCGTTGCCGCCCGAGATCATGGACAAGGCGCGGGTGGCCGCCACGGCCTCCGGCGGCTCGGTGCGCGAGACGGCACAACGCGACGAGGCGCTCGCGGGCGCGCACGTCCTCTATGCCAAGGAATGGGGATCGACCGCGCACTATGGCGATGCCGAGGGCGACGCGAGCCTGCGCGCCGCACTCACCGACTGGTGCGTGACGCCCGCGTGGTTCGACACCGCCGATGCCGACTGCAGGTTCATGCACTGCCTGCCCGTGCGGCGCAATGTCGCGGTCGCGGACGCGGTGCTCGACGGCGCGCGCAGCATCGTGCAGCGCGAGGCCTACAATCGCATGACCGCGCAGATGGCGGTCCTGCATCGCATGCTTTCCAGGGGGAGTGACAGACCGCAATGATCCAGCATCGCGCCGACCAGGCCCTCGCCGTGCACTCGCTGCGCAGCGCCGCGCCTTATATCCGCATGTACAAGGGCAAGACCTTCGTGATCAAGGCGGGCGGCGCCGTGTTCGGCGACACCCACGCCACCCGTGCGCTGATCGAGCAGATCGCGATCCTGCACTACTTTGGCGTGCGGGTCGTGTTCGTGCACGGCGGCGGACCGCAGCTCACCGAACTCACCGAGGCGCTCGGCGTGCCGACCCGCATGGTGCAGGGCCGGCGCATCACCGACCAGAAGTCGATCGACGTCACGGCGATGGTGCTGAACGGCCTCATCAATACGCGCGTGCTCGGGATCTGCCGCGAGCTCAACATCCATGCGGTCGGCGTCAGCGGCGTCGATGCCGGGCTCATCACCGCGCACAAGCGCCCGGCCGTGAAAATGAGCGACGGCGAGACGGTCGACTTCGGCTTCGTCGGCGACATCGATGCCGTCGATACCTCGGTATTGAAGAAGCTGCTCGACAACGGGCTGATGCCGGTCGTGAGCCCGCTGTCGGCGGATGCGAACGGCCTGCTCCTCAACATCAACGCCGATACGGTCGCGTCGGCGATCGGCGCCGCGCTCAGCGCCGAGAAGCTGATCCTCTGCACGGGCGCGCCCGGCATCCTCGAGCGCGTCGAGGACCCGACATCGATCGTGTCGTACACCGACCTGCGCGGCCTCAAGCGGCTGCGCGACGATGGCGCGATCAAGGACGGCATGCTGCCGAAGGCCAAGGCGATCGAGGACGCGATCCGCGGCGGCGTGCGCCGCGTCCACGTCATCGCCTACACCTCGCCCGAGAGCATCCTCGCCGAGGTGTTCACGAACGAGGGCACCGGCACGCTGATCGTCGCCGACGTCAATGCGCTGACCGTCGCCGAGCAGAAGGGCGGCGCTGCGTGACACGCCTCTGGGACAAGGGCGCGCCGCTCGATGCGCGGGTCCTCGCCTACACGGCGGGCGAGGACTACGCGCTCGACGAGCGCCTCGTCCGCTACGACGTCGCGGCCTCGATCGCGCATGCGGCGATGCTGCGCACGCAGGGCCTGCTGGCGGATGCCGACTTCACTGCCATCGAAGCGGGCCTCGTCGCGCTCGGCGCGGCGCACGCACGCGGCGAGTGGCACATCGAACTCGCCGACGAAGACGGCCAGACGGCGCTCGAGCGACGCCTCACGGAGCGCATCGGCGAGGCGGGTGGCCGCGTGCATCTCGGCCGCTCGCGCAACGACCAGGTGCTCACCGCGCTGCGCCTCTACCTCCGGGATGCGATCGAGCAGCTGCGTGCGGGCGCGACTTCGGTCGCCGACGCACTCGATGGGCTCGCGGCGCGCGAACGCGACACGGTATTGCCGGGCTACACGCACATGCAGCAGGCGATGCCGAGTTCAGTGGCGCTGTGGGCCGGCGGCTTCGCCGCCGAACTTCGCGATGATGCCGAGGGCCTGCGACTTTCACATCGGCGCGCCGCGAAATGCCCGCTCGGCTCGGCGGCCGGCTATGGCACGCCCGGCCTGCCGCTCGACCGCGAGGCGACGCGTGCCGCGCTCGGATTTGCCGCGATCCATGAGCCCGTGACCGCCGTGCAGCTCTCGCGCGGCAAGGCGGAAGCGCAGGTGCTGTTCGAGGTGGCGCTCGCGATGCAGGACCTCGGCCGGCTCGCGGCCGACCTGCTTCTTTTCCATACAAAGGAGTTCGCGTTCGTCGAGCTTCCCGAGGCGTTCACGACCGGATCGTCGATCATGCCGCAGAAGCGCAACCCGGACGTGTTCGAGCTCGTGCGGGGTCGCACGGCGACGGCGCACGCGAGCCTCATCGAAACGCTGGGAATTTATGCGAAGCTGCCGTCCGGGTACCAGCGCGACCTGCAGCTCCTCAAGGCGCCGCTCTTTCGCGGCATCGACCTCGCGCTGCAATCGTTCGACATCGTGGCGGCGGCGCTCGGTGCGGTGCGCTTCCGCCGCGAGCGAATCACGCTCGACCCGGCGATCCACGCGGCGGAGGAAGCCAACGCGCTCGTGGTGGCCGAGGGCATCCCGTTTCGCGAGGCGTACCGGCGCATCGGCGCGCGGCTTCGCAAGGAGTGAGCATGGCGATCTGGTATGGGCGGGAGCGGCCGACACCCGGGAGGCTGAACAGCCACCGGGAGAAGACACTCGTCGGCCATCTCGACATCCACTTCACCGAAGTCGGGGACGATTACCTGTGCGCGACGATGCCGGTCGATACGCGCACACGCCAGCCGTATGGCGTGCTGCATGGCGGCGCCTCGGTGGCGTTCGCCGAGACGATGGGGAGCACCGGCGCGGCGTGCTGCATCGACAACGGCCGGTACCAGTGCTTCGGCCAGGAAATCAACGCCAACCACCTGCGGCCGGTCTCGAGCGGCCTCGTGACCGGCACCGCACGCCCCTACCACATCGGCGCCCGCAGCCAGGTCTGGGGGATTGAAATCCGCGACGACAAGGACCATCTCGTCTGCGTATCGCGCATCACGCTCGCGATCGTGGAGCGGCGAGTATGATGCGAACCAGAAACCTGGTGCCGGGCTTTCGGTTGTTCGGTTATTGGGCGAAGCCCCAATAACCGAACAACCGAAAGCCCGGCACCATGCCTCGTCGAGGAGCGCCGATGAACGAGACAACCCAGCCGACGACCGGTGTCGACCCCGGCCTCGTCACCTACACGAACATCATCTACGCCCTGCACACCCTGTCAGTGCTGATCGGCGTCACGGGCCCCGCGACCGTGGTCGGCAGCTTCGTGTTCGGGCTGCCTTCGATCATCGCGGTGATCATGAACTACCTGCGCCAGTCCGATGCGCGCGGCACCTGGCTCGAATCCCACTTCCGCTGGCAAATACGCACTTTCTGGTTTGCGCTCCTGTGGATCGTCGTGGCCGGTATCGTGTCGGCGCCACTCGTGCTGGCGCTCGGCCTCGGCATCCTGACGTTCTTCCTCGCGGCGCTGGTCGTCGCCGTCTGGGTCGTCTACCGGATCGCTCGCGGCTGGATCGCCCTTCGCGACCGGCGGACGATGTACACGTGATGCGCGGCGCGCTGATCGCGGCACTCCTGCTGCTGTCCGCCTGCGGCCAGAAAGGGCCGCTCTACCTGCCCGAGCCGGGCGGCAATGTGGTCGTACGCCCCGCCTCGACACCGGCGCAGCCTCCGGACGACAAGGACGGAAAGAAGCCGCCCACGACCCCGGCCCCGCCGCCCTGACCTTCCGCCGCTCACACCGGCCGGCCGCGCAGCACGCGCGCGGGCAGCAGGATGAGCGACTTCAGCAGCTCGAATATTCCGGACACCGCGATGCCGAGCAGCCGAAACGGCAGCAGGATGATCCAGACGAGCGGATATAGAATGAGCGCCGCGAGTGCCAGCGGCCAGCACAGGACGAGCAGCAGCAGCCAGAGCAGGAAGCCGACCATGGTTACGCCCGGAGTATAGCGGGTGCCGGGGTTTCGGTTGTTCGGTTATTGGCGGGCGAATGCCCCAATAACCGAACAACCGAAACCCCGGCACCACGGCTTGACTCTGGACTTGACTCCAGAGTGCATACTGGCGCCATGAAAATCGGTGAACTCGCGAAATCGACCGGCGTGCCGATCGACACGGTGCGCTATTACGAGCGCCACGGCATCCTGCCCACGCCGCGGCGCCGGCCCTCCGGCTACCGGAGCTACGACGAAGGGGATCGCGCGCGGCTGCGGTTCATCCGCCGCGCCAAGGCGCTCGGCTTCACGCTCGAGGAGATCCGCGACCTGCTCGCGCTCACCGCGCGCCGCGGCCGGAACATGGCGGGCGTAAAGCGGGCCGCGAGCGGGAAACTCGCGGACGTCGAGCACAAGCTCGCCGATCTCGTGCGCGTGCGGGACGGCCTGCGCGCGCTGGTCGACGCCTGTCCCGGCCACGGCGATCTGGCGCAGTGCCCGATCCTGGCTGCCCTCTCCGGTGAGGAATCATGAATCATTGCTGCCAGCAACACACCGACCCCGTCTGCGGCATGAAGGTCGACCCGCAGAAGACTCCGCATCACGCGGAGCATGCCGGCACGACCTGGCATTTCTGCGGCGCGCGCTGCCGCGAACGCTTCATCGCCGATCCGCAGAAGTACCTCTCCCCGGCGGACAAGCCAGCCGAAGCCGTGCCTGCCGGAACGATCCATACCTGCCCGATGCACCCGGAGGTCCGGCAGGCCGGTCCCGGCACCTGCCCGAAATGCGGCATGGCGCTCGAGCCGGAAATGCCGGGCCTCGACGACGAGGAGAACCCGGAACTGCGCGATTTCACGCGCCGCTTCGCCTTCACGCTGCCGCTCACGCTTGTCGTGTTCGTCCTCGCGATGTTCGGCCATCGTTTCGGCTGGCTCCCGGTCGATGCCCGCACCTGGCTCGAACTCGCCCTCAGCGCGCCCGTCGTGCTGTGGGCGGGCTGGCCGATCCTCGAACGCTGCGTGCAGTCGATCGCAAACCGCAGCCCGAACATGTGGACGCTGATCGGCGTCGGCGTCGCGGCGGCATGGGGCTACAGCCTGGTCGCAACGGTGGCGCCCGCGCTCTTTCCGCCGACCTTTCACGAACACGGCCGGGTCGGCGTGTACTTCGAAGCCGCGGCCGTCATCGTCTCGCTGACGCTGCTCGGACAACTGCTCGAACTGCGGGCGCGCTCGAAGACATCGGCCGCCATCAAGGCGCTGCTGCGCCTCGCGCCGAAGACCGCGCGGCGGCTGCGCGATGACGGCACCGAGGAAGACATCGATCTCTCGCACGTGCACGTCGGTGACCGGCTGCGCGTGCGGCCGGGCGAGAAGGTGCCGGTCGACGGCATCGTGCTCGAGGGCCGCTCGAACGTCGATGAATCGATGCTGACGGGTGAGCCCGTGCCGGTCGAGAAGACCGTGGGCGCAGAGGTGATCGGCGCGACGCTGAACGGCAGCGGCAGCCTCGTGATGCGCGCGGCCAAGGTCGGCTCGGCCACGGTTCTCGCGCAGATCGTGCAGCTCGTCGCGCAGGCGCAGCGTTCGCGCGCGCCGATGCAACGCCTCGCGGACAAGGTGTCGTTCTGGTTCGTGCTCGCGGTGTTCGCGGTCGCGATCGCGACGTTCGTGACCTGGGGTCTCATCGGCCCCGACCCGGCCTGGACTTTCGCGGTGCTGAATGCCGTGTCAGTGCTGATCATCGCCTGCCCCTGCGCCCTCGGGCTCGCAACGCCGATGTCGATCATGGTGGCCACCGGGCGCGCCGCGCACGTGGGCGTGCTGTTCCGCGATGCCGAGGCGATCGAGCGGCTGCGACGCGTCGACACGCTGATCGTCGACAAGACGGGCACGCTCACGGAAGGTCGGCCCGCGTTTCGCGCGGCGATCCCCGCGCCTGGCACGAATGCGGATGAGTTGCTGCGCATCGCCGCGAGCCTCGACCAGGCGAGCGAACACCCCCTCGCCGATGCGATCGTTGCCGAGGCGCGGCGCCGGGGCCTGTCGCTCGACAAGCACGAGAGCTTCGAGTCCTCGACCGGCATGGGCGTCCGCGGACAGGTTGCGGGCCGAAGCATCGCCATCGGCAACACCGCGCTGGTGCAGCAGCTCGGCATCGACGTCTCGGCGCTCGTGCCGCAGGCCGAGGCGCTGCGGCGCGAGGCCGCGAGCGTGATGTTCGTGGCACTCGACGGCGCGCTCGCGGGCCTGCTCGCGGTCGCGGATCCCCTCAAGGCGACGACGCCCGCGGCCATCGATGCGCTGCACGCCGCGGGCCTGCGCATCGTGATGGCCACCGGCGATGGCGTCGCCACGGCGAATGCCGTCGCGCAACGCCTGCGGATCGACGAGGTGCACGGCGAAATGCGCCCGAAGGAGAAGATCGAACTCGTGCAGCGCCTGAAGGCCGAGGGCCGCGGCGTCGCCATGGCGGGCGACGGGATCAACGACGCGCCGGCGCTCGCGGGCGCCGACGTCGGTATCGCGATGGGCACCGGCACCGATGTCGCGATGTCGAGCGCCCAGGTGACCCTCGTCCGGGGCGACCTGCGCGGCATCGTCCGGGCGCGGGCGATCTCGCACGCGACGGTCCGGAACATGCGACAGAACCTCGGCTTCGCATTCCTCTACAACGCGCTCGGCGTGCCGATCGCCGCCGGGGTGCTCTACCCGCTGACGGGGTTGCTGCTCAGCCCGATGATCGCGGCGCTCGCGATGAGCCTGTCCTCGGTCTCGGTCGTCGCCAATGCACTGCGGCTCGGTACGCTTGACCTGGATCAATGATCCGGGGTGGTGACAGGCAGAGAATGGTTTGACCGATCTCAACCAGACGGACACGCCATGACGACGCCATCGACCGGGCCCATCGCCTGCCGCGCCTGCGACCTGCATGAAGTCTGCCGCCTGGGCGGCCTGATCGCCCTCGGCGACCGAAACGGTACGCATCGCACCGGAGCGCTGCGCACGCTGCGTGCGGGTACGCGCCTCTACCGGGCCGGGGAGCCGGCCCACTCACTCTTCGCCGTGCGCCAGGGCATGCTGAAGACCGTGGAAGTCGGCACCGACGGCGAGGAGCGCATCATCACCGTCAACACGCCCGGTGACGTGCTCGGCACGGAAGCCTTCGGCCGGCGCATGTACTCGCACGACGTCGTCGCATTGCAGCCGGTCGTGTGCTGCGAACTGCCGCTGTCGCTGCTCAGCGAGCAGTATTCGCGCGTGCGCGAACTCGCCGCGGCGTTGATCAATCTCCTGAGCCGCGCGTCGGCGCCACGCGCGGCGCTCGCCCGCGGGTCGATCCGCGAGCGCGTGGCGGGGCTCCTCCTCGAACTCGCACGGCGCTTCGAGCAGCGCGGCCTCGACGGCCGCCGTTTCTCGCTCGGCATGACCCGCCAGGAGATCGCGAGCCTGCTCGACACGCGCATCGAGACCGTGAGCCGCATGATCCAGAAGCTGCATCGCGAGCGGGCGATCGAGATCACCGGCCAGCAGGTCACTTTGCTGTCGCTCAAGCCGACGGGTTGACGGTCGTCAATGCGCGCGCGCGCGCGGGACGCGACCATGCGCGCATGAGCCTGGAACTCGTTTGCCCGGCCGGCACGCTGCCGGCGCTGCGCGCCGCCGTCGATCACGGCGCGGATGCGGTGTACATCGGCTTTCGCGGCGCAACCAACGCGCGCAATTTCCCCGGCCTCAATTTCGGCGCGGCGGAGGCGGAAGCGGGCATCGCCTATGCGCACGAACGCGGGGCGCGGGTGTTCGTCGCGCTCAATGTATATCCCTCGCCCGCCAACTGGCCGCTCGCGACCGCGACGATCGACTGCGCGGCACGCCTCGGCGCCGACGCGCTGATCCTCGCCGACCCAGGCCTGTTGCGTTATGCGGCGGATCACCACCCGACGCTGCGGCTGCATCTCAGCGTGCAGGGATCGGCCACGAACTGGCGCGCGCTCGAGCTCTACCGCCGCGAGTTCGGCATCCAGCGCGCCGTGCTGCCGCGCGTGCTTTCGGTCGCCCAGGTCTCCCGCCTCATCGGCCGCACCGCCGTCGAGATCGAAGTGTTCGGCTTCGGCAGCCTCTGCGTGATGGTCGAAGGGCGCTGCGCGCTGTCGTCCTACGCCACGGGCCACTCCCCGAACTCGCAGGGAGTCTGTTCGCCCGCGCACGCGGTGCGCTGGGAGGAAACGCCGGACGGCCGGCAGTCGCGCCTGAACGGCATCCTGATCGATCGCTACGCGCCGGGCGAAGCGGCCGGCTATCCGACGCTCTGCAAGGGACGCTTTCGCGTCAACGACGCCGTGTTCCACGCGCTCGAGGAACCGACCAGCCTCAATGCGCTCGACGTGCTGCCCTCGCTCGCCGCCTGCGGCGTCAAGGCGATCAAGGTCGAAGGGCGCCAGCGTTCGCCGGCGTATGTCGGTGAGGTCACGCGCCTGCTGCGACGCGCGCTCGACCTGTGCGCGGACTCGCGCCGCGGCGCGACCGGCGACTGGACGCCGCCCCCCGATCTCCTCGCGGCACTCGATGCGCTCGCGGAAGGCCGCACGCACACGCTCGGCGCCCTGCACCGGCCCTGGCAATGAGCACGCGCCCGATGAAGCTCGCGGTCGGCCCGGTCCTCTACCTGTGGGATCGCCGCGTCGCGCTCGATTTCTACGCGGCACTGTGCGAGGCGCCGGTCGACATCGTGTATCTCGGCGAGGTCGTCTGCAGCAAGCGGCGCTTGTTGCATAAAGAAGACTGGGCGACGGTCGCGGGCGCGCTCGCGGCGGCGGGCAAGGAAGTCGTGTATTCGACGCTCGCGCTGATCGAGGCCGAATCGGAACTTGCGACGATGGCGCGGATCATCGACCGCGCGCCGGCGCTCTTCGAGGCGAACGACATGGCCGCCGTGCAGCACGCCGCCGGTCGCGCGTTCGTCGCGGGCCCGCATCTCAACATCTACAACGCCGCGACATTGCACTGGATGGCGGCGCAGGGCGCGCGGCGCTGGGCGGCGCCGGTGGAACTGCCGCTCGCGACGCTCGCCGAACTCGGCGCAGCGCGACCGGACGGCCTCGAGATCGAGGTATTCGCCTATGGACGGTTGCCGCTCGCGTTCTCGGCACGTTGTTTCACGGCCCGCGCCCACAACCGCCCGAAGGATGAATGCGGCTTCATCTGCGGCGATTTTCCGGACGGCATCACGCTCTACTCGCGCGAGGACCAGCCGTTCCTGACCCTGAACGGCATCCAGACCCAGTCGGCGGCCGTCCAGGCCGCCACCGACCTCGAGGCCCTGCGCGCCGCCGGCGTCGACATCCTCCGGCTCTCGCCGCAGTCACAGGGCTTCGCCGCGGTGGTCGCCGCCTATCGTGCCGCGCTCGACTCTAATGCCGCAGTGGCGACACTCCCGGCCGCTGCGCTGCCGGGCGGCTACTGCGACGGTTACCTGCGGGGCGAAGCCGGGATAAGCCATGCAGGCTGAGTCGCGCGAGCGGCGCGGGCAGCACCGCGGACAGATGCGCCGGCAGGTCGTACTCCCAGCCGTCGAGCAGGTTCTTGAGGTGCAGGCCGGTTTCCGTCTCGCCTTCGACGGCGAGGCGGCGCTGGAAGAAGAGTGTGTCGGGATCCTCGCGCCGGCGCGCCAGATCGACGAAGTCCTGCAGGTTGCCGCGTATCGTCACGTGCGGCGCACGCGTCGAGCGGCGCAGGCCGCCTGCCACGATCTCGAAAGTGAGCGCGAGCGGCACATCATCCGCCCGCAGGCAGAAGCACTTGCCGGCCAGATCCGCCAGCTGCCCGGCAAGGCCCTGGCCGCGCAGCAGCTGCGTGATGGCGCGCGCGAGCAGTTCGGCCTGCAGCGGTGCGGGCGCGAGGCGCAGCAGGCGTTGGGCAATGGACATCGGGTCGGGCACGGCAGTCTCCGGGACGACGGGGAATCCCCTTCATGCCACGAGTCGCGCCGTGCGCTGTTGACGATCATCAAGCCGGCCACCGTTCACGGAGCCCCGCGATGACGTACCCGAGCCTGCGGGACTTCGTGCACGCGCTCGAAAGCCGCGGCGAACTGAAGCGCGTGCCGTTCCCGGTCGACCCGGTGCTCGAGATGACCGACCTGTGCCAGCGCAGCCTCAAGGCCGGTGGTCCCGCGCTCTGGTTCGAGCAGCCGCGCGGATCGTCGATCCCGGTGCTCGGCAACCTCTTCGGCACGCAGCGGCGCGTTGCCGCCGCGCTCGGTTACGAGGATGTCTCGCGCTTTCGGGAAATCGGCGAGACGCTCGCCTTCCTGCGCGAACCCCACTGGCCGGACCGGCCGCGCGAGGCGCTCGGACGATTGCCGGCGTTCCTGCCGCTGCTGCGCGCCTCGCCGCGCGTCGTGTCGCGCCCGCCCGAGTACGAGAGCGTGCAAACCGGCAGCGAAGTCGATCTGTCGCAGCTGCCCGTGTGGACCTGCTGGCCGGAGGACGCCGGACCGCTGATCACCTGGGGACTCGTCGTCACGCGCGGCACCCGCAAGGCGCGGCAGAACATCGCGCCCTATCGCCAGCAGGTGATCGGGCGCAATCGCGTGATCCTGCGCTGGCTGTCGCACCGGGGTGGCGCGCTCGATTTCCGCGACTGGCAGCGCGACCGGCCCGGCGAGCCTTTTCCGGTCGTCGTGATGATCGGCGCCGATCCCGCGATCCTCATTGCGGCGACCACGCCCATCCCGGACACCGTCTCCGAATTCCAGTTCGCGGGGTTGCTGCGGCGCCGACGCAGCGAAGTCTTTCGCAGCGCAGTCGGCCTCGACTGCTGCGCGAGCGCCGAAATCGTCCTCGAGGGCCATGTGATGCCCGGCGACACGGCCCTCGAAGGGCCGTTCGGCGATCACACGGGCTACTACAACAGCCAGGCGCAGTTCCCGGTGCTGACGGTGGAGCGCCTCTCGATGCGGCGCGGCGCCTTCTACCACGGCGGCTACATGGGGCGCTCGCCGTGGGACGAGCCCTCGGTGCTCGCGATGTCGCTCAACGAAATGTTCGTGCCGATGCTGCAGAGAAGCCACCCCGAAATCGTCGATTTTCACCTGCCGCCCGAGGCGTGCTCGTATCGCGTCGCGGTGGTGAGCATCCGCAAGGCCTACCCCGGGCATGCGCGGCAGGTGATGCAGGCCGTGTGGTCGAGCCTGCGGCAGTTCCTCTACACGAAGTTCGTGATCGTCACCGACGACGACATCGATGTCCGCAACTGGCAGGAGGTCGTCTGGGCGATCGCGACGCGCGTCGATCCGGCGCGCGACACGCAACTCGTGCGGCGCAGCCCGATCGACTACCTCGACTTCGCGAGCCCGATCGCGGGGCTCGGCTCGAAGATGGGCATCGACGCCACGAACAAATGGCCGGGGGAGACCCGGCGGCGCTGGGGACGCCCCCTCGCAATGACCCCCGAGGTGCTGCGACGCACCGACGCGATGTGGGAGCAGCTCCGTTGACAGCCATCAATATGGACGCGCCCTCGCGGGACTGTAATCATTCCACGATGACGCGCCAGAACAGCTTTACCAAGGAAGACCTGATCGCCTGCGGCGAAGGACGGCTGTTCGGGCCGCACTCCCCGCGCCTGCCGGTCGGTCCGATGGGCATGGTCGACCGGGTCAGCTGGATCTCGGACGAGGGTGGCGCCTACGGCGCCGGCGAAATCCGCGCCGAACTCGATATCGACCCCGCGCTGTGGTTCTTCGCCTGCCATTTCATCGGCGACCCGGTGATGCCGGGCTGCCTCGGCCTCGACGCCATGTGGCAGCTGACCGGCTTTTTCCTTGCCTGGCGTGGCCACGATGGCCGCGGCCGCGCACTCGGCGTCGACGAAGTGCGCTTCACGGGCCAGGTCCTGCCCAAGGTCAAACGCGTCGACTACCGCATCGACATCAAGCGGGTGATCGACCGCAAGCTCGTGATGGTCGTCAGCGACGCGGCCCTCCTCGCGGACGGCGAACACATCTACACTGCAAAGGGCCTGCGCGTCGGGCTTTTCAACCAGGATGGCACAAGCTGATGCGTCGCGTCGTCGTCACCGGTATGGGAATCGTGTCGTGCCTCGGCAATGACCTCGGCACAGTCAGTCGTGCGCTGGCGGAAGGGCGCTCCGGCATCCGCGCGATGCCCGGGTATCGCGACGCGGGCCTGCGCAGCCACGTCGCGGGCATCCCGCAGATCGTCGTCGCCGAGCACCTCGACCGGCGCGACCTGCGCTTCATGGGCGATGCCGCGGCCTTCGCCGCGATCGCGATGGCGCGCGCCATCGAGGCGAGCGGCCTCGATGCGAGCGTCGTGAGCCATCCGCGCACGGGGCTGATCGCCGGCACCGGCGGCGGCTCGCCGGCGAACATCGTCGAAGCCGCGGACGCACTGCGCGAGCGCGGCCTGCGCAAGGTGGGCGCGACGCGCGTCCCGCGGACCATGTGCAGCACGATCGCGGCCTGTCTCGCGACCACCTACCACGTCAAGGGCGTCAGCTATTCGCTGACCTCGGCCTGTGCGACGAGCGCACACTGCATCGGCGCCGCGGCCGAGCAGATCCGCTGGGGCAACCAGGACGTGATGTTCTGCGGCGGCGGCGAGGAAGAGCACTGGTCCCTCACCGCGCTGTTCGACGCGATGGGGGCGCTCTCGACGGCGCGCAATGAAACGCCCGAGCGCGCCTCGCGCGCCTATGACACGACGCGCGACGGCTTCGTGATCGCGAGCGGCGGCGGCATGCTCGTGCTCGAGGCACTCGAGCACGCGCAGGCGCGCGGCGCGCCGATCGTCGCCGAACTCGTCGGGTTCGGCGTCACCGCGGACGGCGCGGACATGGTGCAGCCCTCGGGCGAAGGCGCCGTGCGCTGCATGCGCCAGGCGCTCGCCGGGGTCGCCGCGCCGATCGATTACGTGAACGCCCACGGCACCTCGACGCCGCTCGGCGACATCATCGAGCTGAACTCCGTGCGCGAAGTGTTCGGCTTCGACCTGCCGCTGGTGTCGTCCACCAAGTCGCTGTCGGGCCATTCGCTCGGCGCTGCGGGCGTGCAGGAAGCCATTTATTCACTGCTGATGCTGCGCGACGGCTTCCTCGCCGGCTCCGCCAACATCGACGAGCTCGACCCTGCCTGCGCCGATTACCCGATCCTGCGCGAGACGCGGGCGGTGCGGGCGGATACCGTGATGTCGAACAGCTTCGGGTTCGGCGGCACGAACGCTTCGCTCGTGTTCCGCCGCTTCTGAGCGCGCGCGGCCGCAACCGCAATACGGCGCTCGGGCAACCGGAAGGGGAATCTACGGGTGGAGGCGTGGTCGGGGCCATCAAAATCCTCCTGACCGTGGCAGTATAGGAGTGCGTGGCGCAACGCCGAACCGGCGTGCGTCAAGTACGTAGCGCGACGCCGGTCTTGATCCACGGCAAGGTCGTGATGCACTGCACCGCCTAGACTTTCCGCAACGAAACGTGGGCTTGGACTCGAGCGTCCGCATGGCAAGACAGGCCGAGATTGCACATTGGGAAATCGAGGACCCGGCATTCTGGTCCTCGACCGGGCGCCGCATTGCGACGCGCAACCTGTGGATCTCGATTCCCGCGCTGCTGCTGGCATTCGCCGTATGGATGCTGTTCTCGGTCGTCGCGGTCAAGCTCAACCAGGCCGGCTTCGCCTTCACGACCGACCAGCTGTTCTGGCTGACCGCGCTGCCGGCGCTTTCCGGCGCAACGCTGCGCATTTTCTATTCGTTCATGGTGCCGATCTTCGGTGGACGGCGCTGGACCGCGGTCTCGACGGCGCTGCTGCTGCTGCCTGCCGTCTGGCTCGGCTTTGCCGTGCAGGATCCGGCCACCCCGTACTGGCAATTCGTCGCGATCGCGATCCTGTGCGGGTTCGGCGGCGGGAATTTCGCGTCGTCGATGGCGAACATCTCGTTTTTCTTTCCGAGGGCGATGCAGGGCTACGCGCTCGGCATGAACGCGGGCCTCGGCAATCTCGGCGTCTCCACCGTCCAGTTCCTCGTGCCCGCGGTCGTGGGCGCGGCCGTGTTCGGTGCCCTCGCCGGTGAACCACAGTCGGGTGCGGGCGGCGACGGCCTCTACCTGCAGAACGCGGGCTTCGTGTGGATTCCGCTGCTCCTCATTACCGCGCTCGCCGCCTGGTTCGGCATGCACGACCTCGCGAGTGCGCGCTCGTCGTTCAACGAACAAGCCACGATCTTCCGGCGCAAGCACAACTGGCTGATGTGCTGGCTCTATGTCGGCACCTTCGGCTCCTTCATCGGCTTCTCGGCGGCGTTTCCGCTGCTCGTGAAGACACAGTTTCCGGACGTCGACCCGCTGCGGTACGCGTTCCTCGGCCCGCTCGTCGGCGCACTCGCCCGGCCCGCCGGCGGCTGGCTCGCCGACCGCGTCGGGGGCGCGGCGCTCACGTTCTGGGTATTCGTGTTGATGGCGGGCGGCATCCTCCTGAAAATGCACTTCCTGCCGCATGCCGGCACGGCCGGGAATTTCCCCGGCTTCCTCGCGACCTCGATCGCGATGTTCGTGGTGGCGGGAGTCGGCAACGGCTCGACATTCAGGATGATCCCGGTGATATTCCGCACTGTGCACGAACGGCTGTCCGCAGGCGCGGACCCGGCGGGCAGGGCGGCGGCGCAGCGCCAGGCGGGCATCGAATCGGCTGCCGTCGTCGGTTTCAGCTCGGCGATCGGCGCCTACGGCGGCTTTTTCATTCCGAAGAGCTATGGCAGTTCGATCGCGATCACCGGCGGGCCCGACGCGGCGTTCTACGGCTTCATCGCCTTCTACGTGAGCTGTTTCGCCATCACTTGGTGGTGGTATCTGCGGCGCGGCGCGGAAGCGCCCTGCTGAGGAGGATGGGACGATGAGTTACTTTCTCGACCGGTTGCGCTTCCTCGAGCGGCGCAACGAAGAGTTCGCCGACGGCCACGGCATCACCAAGGCGGAGAATCGCGACTGGGAGAACAGCTACCGCGCGCGCTGGCAGTACGACAAGATCGTGCGCTCGACCCACGGCGTGAATTGCACGGGCTCGTGCAGCTGGAAGATCTACGTCAAGAACGGGCTCGTCACCTGGGAAACCCAGCAGACCGACTACCCGCGCACCCGACCCGACCTGCCGAACCACGAGCCGCGCGGCTGTCCGCGCGGCGCGAGCTATTCGTGGTACCTCTACAGCGCGAACCGCCTGAAGTATCCGCTCGTGCGTGGCGCGCTGCTGCGGATGTGGCGCGAGGCACGCAAGACGCTCTCCCCGGTCGATGCCTGGGCGAGCATCACCCATGACCCGGCGAAGGCGCGCGCCTACAAGAGCCGCCGCGGCCTCGGCGGTTTCGTACGCGTCTCCTGGGACGAGGCGAACGAAATCGTCGCCGCGTCGAACCTTCACACGGTGAAGCGGCATGGCCCCGACCGCGTGATCGGCTTCTCGCCGATTCCGGCGATGTCGATGATCAGCTACGCGGCCGGCGCGCGTTACCTGTCGCTGCTCGGCGGCGCCTGCCTCTCCTTCTATGACTGGTACTGCGACCTGCCGCCGTCCTCGCCGCAGGTCTGGGGCGAGCAGACTGACGTGCCGGAATCGGCCGACTGGTACAACAGCCGCTATATCATCGCATGGGGCTCGAACGTCCCGCAGACGCGCACGCCCGACGCGCATTTCTTCACCGAGGCGCGTTACAACGGCACGAAGACAGTCGCGATCACGCCCGATTACGCCGAAGTCGCCAAGCTCACCGACCACTGGCTGCACCCGAAGCAGGGCACCGATGCGGCACTCGCATTCGCGTTCGGCCACGTGATCCTGACGGAATTCCACGTCCGGAAGCCGTCCGACTATTTTCTCGACTATTGCCGCCGCTACACCGACATGCCGCTCGCGGTGCGCCTCGAGCGCCGCGCCGATGGCCGGCTCGTGCCGGAGCGCTTCCTGCGTGCGAGCGATCTCGGCGGCCTCGGGGAGCAGAACAATCCCGAGTGGAAGACGCTCGCGTGGGACGAGAAGACCGGCGAGCTCACGGTGCCCAACGGTTCGGTGGGCTTCCGCTGGGGCGAGAAGGGCAAGTGGAACATCGAGGAGAAGGACAGCGCCGGGCGCGAGACGAAGCTGCTGCTGTCGCTCGCGGCGGCGAACGACGGCATCGAGGCCGTCAGCTTCCCGTACTTCGGCGGCATCGAACACGAGCGCTGGACCTCGGCGCCGCATGCCGACGTGCTCGAACGCAACGTGCCCGTGCGCAGGCTCCGGCTCACCGACGGCAAGGAATGGGCGATCGCGACGGTGTACGACCTGCTGCTCGCGCAGTACGGGGTCGATCGCGGTTTCGGCGGCGGCAACGTCGCGAAGGACTACGACACCGACGTGCCGGGCACGCCCGCGTGGCAGGAGCGGATCACCAAGGTGCCGCGCGCCGAGGTGATCGAGATCGCGCGCGAATTCGCGATGACCGCCGACAAGACGCGCGGCCGCAGCATGATCATCGTCGGCGCGGGCATGAACCACTGGTTCCACAACGACATGAACTACCGCGGCCTCATCAACTTGCTGATGATGTGCGGTTGCGTGGGCCAGACCGGCGGCGGTTGGGCGCATTACGTCGGGCAGGAGAAGCTGCGGCCGCAGACCGGCTGGCTGCCGCTCACCTTCGCGCTCGACTGGAGCCGGCCGCCCCGGCAGATGAACGGCACCTCGTACTACTATTTCAACACGGACCAGTGGCGCTACGAGAAGATCGCGACGAAGGAACTGCTCTCGCCGCTCGCGGACCCGCAGAAGTATTCGGGCAGCCTCGTCGACCTGAACCTGCGCGCCGTGCGGATGGGCTGGCTGCCGTGCGCACCGCAGCTCAACAGGAATCCGCTCGACTTCACGCGCGAGGCGCTCGCGGCCGGTGAGGACCCGGTGGCCGCGGCGCTCGCGCAACTGAAGAGCGGCAAGCTCGATTTCGCCTATGCGGATCCCGATGCACCGGAGAACTTCCCGCGCGTGATGTTCATCTGGCGCTCGAACCTGCTCGGCTCCTCGGGCAAGGGCCACGAGTACATGCTGCGGCACATGCTCGGCACGCGCCACGGACTGCAGGGCAAGGACCTCGGCGAACGCGGCGCGGTGAAGCCCGAGGAAGTGAAGTGGCGCGACGAGGCGCCCGAGGGCAAACTCGACCTCCTCGTGACCCTCGATTTCCGCATGTGCACGACGGCGCTGTACTCCGACGTCGTGCTGCCGACCGCGACCTGGTACGAGAAGAACGACCTCAACACCTCCGACATGCACCCGTTCATCCATCCGCTGTCGAAGGCGGTGGACCCGGCGTGGGAATCGCGCAGTGACTGGGACATCTTCAAGGGTATCGCGCGCACCGTGAGTGCGCTCGCGCCAGGCGTGCTCGGCATCGAAAAAGACCTCGTGCTCACTCCGACACAGCACGACACGCCGGGCGAGCTCGCGATGCCGTTTGGCACCCTCGACTGGAAGAAGGGCGAGTGCGAGGCCATCCCGGGGCGCACGATGCCGGCGATGGCGGTGGTCGAGCGCGACTATCCGAACCTCTATCGCAAGTTCACCTCGCTCGGGCCGCTGCTCGACAAGCTCGGCAATGGCGGCAAGGGCATCCACTGGAACACGCAGGATGAGGTCGACTTCCTCGGCAAGCTGAACCGGCGGGTCGACGAACCCGGCGTCAGCCAGGACCGGCCGCGCATCGAGAGCGCGATCGACGCGTGTGAAGTCGTGCTGAGCCTCGCGCCGGAAACGAACGGCCACGTCGCCGTCAAGGCCTGGGCCGCGCTCGGCGAAACCACCGGGCGCAGCCACACGCACCTCGCCGAAGGCAAGGAGCACGAGGCGATCCGCTTCCGCGACATCCAGGCGCAGCCGCGCAAGATCATCTCCTCACCGATCTGGTCGGGCCTCGAGGACGAGCACGTCAGCTACAACGCCGGCTACACCAACGTGCACGAACTGATCCCGTGGCGCACGATCACCGGGCGCCAGCAGTTCTACCAGGATCACGACTGGATGATCGCCTTCGGCGAGGGCTTCATGAGCTACCGCCCGCCGGTCGACACCAGGACCGTGCGGCCGCTGCTCGGCAAGCGCGGCAATGGCAATCGCGAGATCGTGCTGAACTGGATCACGCCGCACCAGAAATGGGGCATCCACAGCACCTACAGCGACAACCTGATCATGCAGACCCTGTCGCGCGGCGGGCCGATCGTGTGGATCAGCGAAACCGACGCGCGCGAGGCGGGCATCGAGGACAACGACTGGATCGAGCTCTTCAACGTGAACGGCGCGATCGCGGCCCGCGCGGTCGTGAGCCAGCGCGTGATGGCGGGCATGGCGATGATGTACCACGCGCAGGAGCGCATCATCAACGTGCCGGGTTCGGAAATCACCGGCACGCGCGGCGGCATCCACAACTCCGTCACCCGCGTCGTGGTGAAGCCCACGCACATGATCGGCGGCTACGCGCAGCTCGCCTACGGCTTCAACTACTACGGCACGACCGGCACGAACCGCGACGAGTTCGTGATCGTGCGCAAAATGGACAGGATCGACTGGCTCGACGATCAACCGGCGGTCGCGGCCGCGGAGGTGCTGCGATGAAAGTGCGCGCACAGATCGCGATGGTGCTGAACCTCGACAAGTGCATCGGCTGCCACACCTGCTCGATCACCTGCAAGAACGTCTGGACATCGCGCGAGGGCGTCGAGTACGCATGGTTCAACAACGTCGAGACCAAGCCCGGGATCGGCTACCCGAAGGAATGGGAGAACCAGGACAAGTGGAACGGCGGCTGGGTGCGCACGGGCGCCGGCAAGCTCGTGCCGCGCGCCGGCGGGCGCTGGCGGATGCTGTCGAAGATCTTCGCGAATCCGGACCTGCCGCAGATCGACGATTACTACGAGCCGTTCACCTTCGACTACCAGCACCTGCACACGGCACCGGATGTCGCGCACCAGCCAACCGCGCGGCCGCGCTCGCTGGTGAGCGGCGAGCGCATGCAGAAGATCGAATGGGGGCCGAACTGGGAGGAAATCCTCGGCACCGAGTTCGCGAAGCGCTCGAAGGACCGCAATTTCGACGCGATCCAGAAGGAAATCTACGGCGCGTTCGAAAAGACATTCATGATGTACCTGCCGCGCCTGTGCGAGCACTGCCTGAATCCGGCGTGCGTCTCGGCCTGCCCTTCGGGCGCGATCTACAAGCGTGAAGAAGATGGCATCGTCCTGATCGACCAGGACAAGTGCCGCGGCTGGCGCATGTGCGTGTCCGCGTGCCCGTACAAGAAGATCTATTACAACTGGAAGAGCGGCAAGTCGGAGAAGTGCATCTTCTGCTATCCGCGCATCGAAATGGGCGAGCCGACCGTCTGTTCCGAGACCTGCGTCGGCCGGATCCGCTACCTCGGCGTGATGCTCTATGACGCCGACCGCATCGAGGAAGCGGCGTCCGTGCCGGCCGAGAAGGATCTCTACGAGGCGCACCTCGATATCTTCCTCGATCCGTTCGACGCCGGCGTGATCGAGGCCGCGCGCAAGGAGGGCATTCCGGACAGCTGGCTCGATGCCGCGAAGGCCTCTCCCGTCTACAAACTCGCGATCGACTGGCGGCTGGCATTGCCGCTGCACCCGGAATATCGCACGCTGCCGATGGTCTGGTACGTGCCACCGCTGTCGCCGATCCAGTCGGCGGCCGAGCGTGGGCGCGTCGGCATGAACGGCCAGCTGCCCGATGTCGCCTCGCTGCGCATTCCGGTGCGCTATCTCGCCAACATGCTGACCGCGGGCGACGAGGCCCCGGTGGTGCGTGCCCTCGAGCGGATGATGGCGATGCGCGCCTGGCGCCGCGCGCGCAACGTCGACGGCGTCGAGGACCGGGCGGTGCTCGAGCAGGCGGGACTCACCGTTGCGCAGGCCGAAGACATGTACCGCTATCTCGCGATCGCGAACTACGAGGACCGCTTCGTGATTCCGACCGCGCATCGCGAGTACGCGAACGACGCCTACGGCGAGCGCGGCGGCTGCGGCTTCACGTTCGGCAACGGCTGCAGCGGCGACAGTACGGCCGACCTCTTCTCGACACGCAAGACCACCGGTTACGTGGTGGGGCGATGAGCGTCCTCAAGCTCCTCAGCGTGCTGCTCGACTACCCGGGCGACGAGCTCTGGCAGCACCGCGAGGAGCTGCTCGCCGCCGCGGAAGGCGCTCCGCTGTCGCGCGACCATCGCAAGCGCCTCGTCGCGCTGACGCACGGCATCCTCGACGCCGACCCGCTCGATGCGCAGGACGCCTGGCTCAGCCTGTTCGATCGCGGTCGCTCGATGAGCCTGCTGCTGTTCGAGCACATCCACGGCGAGTCGCGCGATCGCGGCCAGGCGATGGTCGACCTGATCGCCGCCTATCGCAGGAACGGATTCGAGCTCGCCGCGAAGGAGCTGCCCGACTACCTGCCGCTCGTGCTCGAGTACCTCGCGCAGCGGCCGGCGGCGGAAGGCGCCGACTGGCTGCAGCACGTGAGCCATATCGTCGCCCTGCTCGGTGCGCGCGCTGCCGAGCGTGGCAGCCCGTACGCCGTGCTGTTCGACATCCTGGTCGACATGGGCGCAGGCGGCATGGACGTGCGTGCGCTGCGCGCGAGGGCGAGCGAAGAGCCGCGTGACGATACCCCCGAGGCGATGGATCGCCTGTGGGAGGAGGAGGCGGTGCGCTTCGGCGTCGAAGTGCCCGCCAGGGACTGTGCGCCGACCACACGACAGGTGCCGCGATGAACTACTTTCACCAGTTTGCCTTCCAGATCTACCCGTACATCGCGCTCGCCGTGTTCTTCATCGGCAGCTGGGCGCGCTTCGATTACGCCATGTACACCTGGCGAACCGGCTCGAGCCAGCTGCTGTCGACCCGTGGCATGCGCCTCGGCAGCAACCTCTTCCACATCGGCATCCTCGCGATTTTCGGCGGCCACCTGCTCGGCCTGCTGACGCCGCACTCGGTCTATGCGCTCTTCATCACGGCCGAGCAGAAGCAGATCCTCGCGATCGTGGTCGGCGGCATCGCCGGGCTCCTGTGCTTCGCCGGCCTCGTGATCCTGCTCGTGCGGCGCCTCTTCAATCCGCGCGTGCGCGCCACCGGGTCGTTCGGCGACGTGCTGGTGCTCGTGCTGCTGCTGGCGCAACTCTCCCTGGGGCTGATCAGCATCCCGCGTTCGATGCAGCACCTCGACGGCGGCGTGATGATCCTGCTCGGCGAGTGGGCGCAGCACATCGCGACCTTCCGGGCCGGCGCGGCCGACTACATCCTGGGCGTCCACTGGGTATTCAAGGCGCACATCCTGCTCGGCCTGACCCTGTTCCTGATCACGCCATTCACGCGACTCGTGCACATCTGGAGCCTGCCGCTCAGCTACATCTGGCGGCCGTACCAGATCGTGCGCAAGCGGCCCGCCACGCTCGACTACGGGCGCCGGGCCTGACCGATGAGCGCTGCCGCGCATCGCCATGTGCACGACGTGGACGACGGGCCCCGCACGCTCGGGCAAGCGGCGCCGTGCGTGCTCTTCGTCGGCGACACGCCGATCGACGAAGCCGCGATCGCGCGCGAGATGCAGCATCACCGCGCCCCGCGCCCCGCGGAGTCGCGCGCCGCGGCCGCGCGTGCACTGGTGGTCCGTGAACTGCTGCGGCGCGAAGTCGAACGGCTCGGCCTCGATGCGCAAGTCACTCCGCAGGGCCAGGAGGCGGACGAGGAAGCCGGCATTCGCCTGCTGATCGAGCGGGAACTCGCGGATCGTGCGCCGACCGAGAACGACTGCAGGCGCTACTACGAGCAGAACCCGGAGCGCTTCCGTTCTCCCGACCGGCTGCGCGCGCGGCACATCCTGCTCGCTGCCGCTGCCGATGATGTCCACGGACGGCTGCGGGCACGCAGCGAGGCCGAATCCCTGATCGGGGAACTCACGGCGAATCCCGTGCTGTTCGCGGATCTGGCGATGCGACGGTCGGATTGCCCGTCGAAGAGCGACGCCGGCGATCTCGGCTGGCTGCAACGCGGGCAGACGACGCCCGAGTTCGACCGGCAGCTTTTTCGCCTGCCACCCGGACTCGCACCATTTCCGATCGAGTCGCGCTGGGGGTATCACGTGGTGCGCGTGGAGGAACTCGCGCCCGGCGTCGCGCTGTCGTTCGACGACGTGCGCGCCCGCATCGCCGATTACCTCGAGCTGCAGGTTCGCCAGCGCGAGTTGCAGCTCTGGCTGCTGCAGCTGCAGGATCGGCACGGTGTCCGGGGCCTCGCGGAAATCGAGGCACAGGCGACTGAGGCGGGGCCCGCCGCTTGAACGACACCGCGGTGATTTCGAGCGGCCAGGCGAACCGTGCGATGTGGCTCAGCACGTTCGCATTCACGGTGTGCTTCGCGGTCTGGACGATCTTCTCGATCATCGGCATCTCGATCCAGAAGACGCTCGGCCTCTCCGGCACGCAGTTCGGCCTGCTGATCGCGATGCCGATCCTGAGCGGATCCCTGATTCGCATGTTCCTCGGTATCTGGGCGGACCAGTTCGGCGGCCGCCTCGTGCTGGCGCTCGTGATGCTGGTTGCCGCGGCGGCCACCTGGATGCTCACCTGGGCAACCACCTATCCCGGCTTCCTGCTCGCCGCCCTTTTCGTCGGCATCGCGGGTGGCTCGTTCTCGGTAGGCGTCACCTATGTGTCGCAGTGGTTCCCGCCCGAAAAGCAGGGTACGGCCCTTGGAGTTTTCGGTGCGGGCAACGTGGGTTCGGCCGTGACCAAGCTGCTCGCGCCGCTGGTGATGGTCGCGGCGGGCTGGCAGATGGTTGCCAAGGTCTGGGCAGTCGCGCTCGCGGTGACGGGCATCGCCTACTGGCTGCTGGCCGCCGACGACCCGAAGCTCGCGGCACGGCGCGCAGCGGGCGTGAAGCCGATGCCGTTTCGCAAGCAGGTCGAACCGCTCGCGAACCTGCAGGTGTGGCGCTTTTCGCTGTACTACTTCTTCGTCTTCGGCGGCTTCGTCGCACTCGCGCTGTGGCTGCCGCGCTATCTGATCGGCGCCTATGGCCTCGACGTCAGGACCGCCGGCCTGATCGCCGCCTGCTATTCGATCCCCGCGAGCGTCTTTCGCATCGTCGGCGGACAGCTGTCGGACCGGATCGGGGCGCGCGCCGTGATGTACTGGACTTTCGGCGTGTCGGCCCTTTGCACCTTCGTGCTTTCCTACCCCGACACGCAGTACATCGTGAAGGGCATCGACGGCGATATCCGCCTGAGCCTCGCGATCGGCCTCGTGCCCTTCACCGTGCTCGTGTTCGTGCTCGGGTTCTTCATGTCGCTCGGCAAGGCCGCGGTGTACAAGCACATCCCGGTCTATTACCCGCAACACGTCGGCTCGGTCGGCGGTGTCGTCGGCATGATCGGCGGGCTCGGCGGCTTCGTGCTGCCGATCGCGTTCGGCGCGCTCAGCGACTACACGAACATCTGGTCGAGCTGCTTCATGCTGCTCTTCGTGCTGGTCGCGACCGCGCTCGCGTGGATGCATTTCGCGATCCGGCGCATGGACCTCGCACGGTTCCCGAAGCTCGGCGCCGAGCACGACCTGCCGGAGATCACGGCGGCACGGGCCGCAGAACAGCGCGCAGCCAGCCAACGAAAGTCGTGAGCCACGCGGCGATTGCGACCGCGAACGCGGCCTGCGGCACCACCGCGAGGAAGTCGATATCGAGCGCCGCGATCAGCTCGTGCGTGCTCGCGGCATACATGCCGAGCGGGAACACGGCGCCCCAGTAAAGCGGGTCGTAGGCGAACGGGAAGTGCTTGTAGATGTAGCGCCACACGCCGAGCAGCAGCAGCATCGGTATCCACCAGGTGCCCGTCGCCCAGTAGAACACCGTGAAGCCCTTGATGAACGGCCGCAACGACTGCAGGAACGGGGCATCCGGCGCGTTGATGATCAGCATCGATCCCGCGAGCGTCGAAATCGCCATGGCGCCCATGTTGATCCAGTACGGTGGCGCGAGATCGCCCGGCTGGAACGGAAAGAACGTGTAGCGGTAGAAGATCAGCGACATCATCCAGATGTAGAGCATGCCGCCCCACAGCCACATCGACAGCGCGAAGAAATTGAGCTCCAGCCGGTACGGCTGGCCGATCCTCGCGGCAAGCAGCGCCGACAGCACCGCGATCGCCTGCGTCGCGACCACGGCGAGCAACCAGCCGCCGTTGATGCCGCGATCGAGCGGCGGCTTCGACTCCTTGACCGTGAACACGGTGAAGATCGCGTAGGTGATCGCCGGCCACAGCACGACCGCGACGAGCCAGAACGCGAATGCGCCATCGATGTTGTCGTACAACCGCAGGATCTGGCTGCCGAACACGCCCGACGCCGCGATCACGGTGAAATAGCCCGGCCCGCGCAAGTGATCGACGAGATCGCCGAAGAAAGCCCGCGGGTACCAGGTCATGCGCAGCAGATAGAGCACGGAGAGGCCCGCATAGAACGCGCAGTTGAGCCAGAACAACGTGCGCGCAAGCTGTTCGAAACCGAGCATGTGCGCCGAGATCGACACGATGCCGGTCGCCATGACCATGCTGAAGTAGGCCGGAGACAGGCCGGCCACTGCCGCGCGGAGGCGTTGCATGATCAGAACGGCAACTGGATTTTCCCGACATGGCCGAGGAACAGGAACAGCGACACGAACACCGTGTTGAGCGCCCAGGCCACGGTCAGGGCCCGCGCCATGTGGCCGTAGATGGCATTGCGCACGTTGAAGGCATTGCACCACACCGTCCGCATGATCCACGCGGTGTAAACGACGAATGCTGCCAGGATCACCGCGATGACCGGCGTGCTGACGGCACGGAACACCAGCAGGATCGCGCCGAAGAGCACATGGCTCGCGAGCACACCGTAGATCCAGAACGCCACCCAGAGCGGCGTGCGCCCCGGCTTGTCTTCAAGGAACCAGGTCGTGACCGTCAATTTGTCGCCTCCGTTCCGGCATCGAAAAGCTTACGCTGATCCCCGTCACGCTGCAGCCGGCTCAGCTGTGCGCGAGCTGCACGAGCTCGCCCGCGGGATCGACCGCGAGGAAGTTGGCGATGCGCCCCACGCGGACGGACTCGAGCATCATGCGCAGCGGGCCCGCCGCTTCGTCGCTGTTCGGCGCAACACCGGCTCGCCCGTCGAGCGCGGCGACGAACAGGATGTCCCAGCGCGAGATCGCATTCCGCGATTCCGCCTTCAATGCTTCGAACGACGCGATTTCCGAGGGGAGCTTGTCGACGCACACGACGGGATTGAGCGCGCCTCCTTCGCCACGGGCGAACGCCTGCTTCTCGGCCTCGGTGCTGTCAGGCGGGCACTCGGCCACCGCGAAGACGAGCAGCAGCCGCTGCGGCTCGCGCTGTGAATGCGCCGCTTCGAGCAGATCGCTGAACGTGCGGATTTCCATTGCGCGGCATTGTACGTCGTGCGCGCGCCGGCGACAGGTCATGCGCCCGGAATCCCCGCCGATTGACCTGGATCAACCAACGAGATCGCGTACCGGCAGCGCCTTCGCCGACTCCGGAAAGACTTCGCGATCGAGCGCGGCGCTCGCCACCTGCAGGTGATCGTGCAGCACGCCCTTCAGCAATGCGCGCAGGTCGAGCGTCGGCGCGAGGTCGCGCCCGTCACGCAGCGCGCGCGCGGCGAGCCCGGGCCAGTCCGCGAGCACCCTGCCGCCCTGGACCGCGCCGCCGACCACGAAGGCCACCGTGCCCGCGCCGTGATCGGTGCCGCGCGTGCCGTTCACCGCGGCCGTGCGCCCGAATTCCGTCGCGAGCACGACCACCGTGCGCGACCATGCCGCGCCGAGCGCACCCTTCAGTTCACGAAGCCCCGAATCGAGCACGCCGAGGCGTGAGGCAAGCTGCCCCTGCGCGCCGCCCTCGTTGGCGTGGGTGTCCCAGCCGGTCGTGTCGAGCATCGCAACCTGCGGGCCGTCGTCGCGCGCGAGGAAGGCACCGGCCGCACGCAGCGCCTCGCCGTAGCGCGCGCCGCGCTGCGCTGTCTCCATGGCGGCGCTGCGTGCGACGTCGTCCGTCGCGAGCGCATCCGCGAGGCGCACGGAAAGCACCGGGTCGCGCGCGTAGAGATCGGTGATGCGCGCGAGCGTGTCGTCGTCGAGGGTCGCGAGGCGCGACGGCGACCACGACGCCACCGGCGCCGGACCGCGCATCGCGAGCGGCACATTCTGGCCGAGCGCGATGCCCGCCTCACGACCGCGGCCGGCGCGGCTCGCGGGCAGCGCCGCGAGCGCGCGGTTCAGCCAGCCGGTCGCGAAGGCGTGGGGCTGATGGCCGCCATTCTCGAGCACATCCTGGCCGTCGAAATGCGAGCGCTCGCGGTAGGGCGTGGCAACGGCGTGCGCCACGACGAGTTCTTTCGCCCGCCAGGATTCCTGCAGGAAAATGAGGCCCGGATGCAGGGCAAAGGTCGAGTCGAGCGGCAACGCGCCGTGGGTCGCGCCTGGCGGCGCGATCGCGATCTCGCGGCGCAACCCGGCGTACGCCGGATCACCGCAGGGCGGCACCGCCGCGAGGCCATCGAGCGCGCCGCGCAGCAGGATGAAGGCAAAGCGCGCCTCGGGCGCGGCGGCAGCGTGCGCCAGCACGAGGCGACTCGCGAGCGGCACGGCAGCCGCGGCGGCGAGGAACCTGCGACGATCGATCGTGGTGGCATTCATCGGCGCATGAGCTCCGGTGCGGTGAGCAGCAACGTGATCGCCTGCGCGCCGCTCGCGGCACGTGCGATCGCCTCGGAAGTCTTGCCCGTCAGCACGGCGCCGAGCATCGCGGGTGCGAGGCGCTGCGCGTCGCGACGATCGCCGAGGCGCTCCCCGACGGCATCGGCCCATTCGATGCGCTTCAGGAGTGCAGAGGCGCCGTCCCAGTCGGCGGCGCGGTCTGGCCACCCCGCCGGCGATCCGGGTGACCACGTGCGCTCGCCGAGCAGCTCATACGCGGTGAGGCCGGAACGCTTGCCGTCCACAGGAAGATCGAGGCCGCGATAGGCGGAATGGACGTAGTCCGCCGGCGTCTTGTACTTGGCGAGCGGCGTCGCCCACGCCTCGGGCGACTCGACGAGCGCGCGATAGACGGGCACGAGTTCGCCGCCGTGCCGCCGGAATGCGTCCGCGACCCGGGCCACGGCCGCCGCCGGCGGATCGTCCGCGATGAAATGTCGCGCGAGCTTGCCGGCGAGATGATCGGCGGTCGCGGGATGGCGCGCGAGATCGCGCAGCGCCGCGGCCCCCTGCCCGCATCCCGATTGCGCGTAACGCCTGCCGAGCAGCAGCTGCGCCCCCGGCTCGTGCAGGTTGGCGCGAAAATGGAACTGGCCGCTCTCCCCCTCGGCGAGCCGGCCGCGCCCGCCGCCGATCGACCAGCCGGTGATCATGTGCGCGAAACTCGTCACGTCGGCCTGCGTATAGCCGCCGTTCACGCCGAGCGTATGCAGTTCGAGGATTTCGCGCGCGAGGTTCTCGTTGAGGCCGAGATCGCGGCGCCGACGCGCGGCCGATGCGCGCCGCGCGAGCGGCGAGTCCGGCCCGACCGACTGGAAATTGTCGAGATAGAGCAGCATGGCGGGATGACGCTCGACGGCGAACAGCAGGTCCTCGAAGCGACCGAGCACATGCGGCCGGATCGCCTCGCGCTCGAACGCGCCGGCGACGCCGAGCACGACCGCCTTGTCGACCGAGACGGCGAAGTGGTTGGCCCAGAAGTGCACGAGGCGCTCGACAAAGGGCCGTTCGCTCGCCACCGCGGCGCCGAAGCGCGCCTGCACTTCGGCGACATAGAGCGACCGGTACCAGGCGCCGATCCGCTGCACCGCACCCTGTGCCCCGCCGGCGCGCGAAGCGTCGCGCTTCGCCTCGCGCAGCGCGGTCGCGCGGTTCAGGATCGTGTCGGAGCGCTCGAGCGATGCGCCTTCGGCAATCGCCGGCGCCCCGCCCCGCAGCTGCGCAAGGAGCCAGCCCCGTGGATCGGGCGCCGCCCGCGCGAGCTCGCCGGGGCGCGCACCCAACCCGAAACGGTTCGTCGCGATCGCCGCTTCGGCTGCGGTGGACATGGGGCTCCTCAACGCATTGGACCGCGCCGCGTTGACTTCGTGCGATCCCGGCCCCGTTCTGCAACACTGGCGCCCCCGCCATGAACACTCGCCCCGATATCGTCCTCGTCGACGGCTCCTCCTACCTCTATCGCGCGTTTCACGCGCTGCCGCCGCTCACGAGCTCGCGCGGCGAACCGACCGGGGCACTGCTCGGTGTCCTCAACATGCTGCTGAAGTTCCTGAAGGAGCACCCGACCGCGCGGATCGCGGTCGTGTTCGATGCGCCGGGGAGGAACTTCCGCGACGAGATCTTCGCCGAGTACAAGGCACACCGCCCGCCGATGCCCGACGAACTGCGGGCCCAGACCGGGCCGCTGCTCGAGGCTGTGCGCGCGCTCGGCCTGCCGGTACTGCGCGTGCCGGGCGTCGAGGCGGATGACGTGATCGGTACCCTCGCGCGACGCAGCGCGGAGCGCGGCTGGCGCGTGCTGATCTCGACCGGCGACAAGGACATGGCGCAACTCGTCGACGGCCACGTGACGCTGATCAACACGATGACGGGCTCGACACTCGATCGCGCCGGCGTGAAGGCGAAGTTCGATGTGTACCCCGAGCAGATCATCGATTACCTCGCGCTCGTCGGTGACGCTTCGGACAACATCCCCGGCATCGACAAGGTCGGACCGAAGACGGCCGCCAAATGGCTCGACCGCTACCGCTCGCTCGACGGCATCATCGAAAGCGCGGCGGCGATCGAAGGCAAGGTCGGGGAGAACCTGCGGGCCGGCCTCGACACGCTCGCACTCTCGCGGCGGCTCGCGACGATCCGGACCGATCTCGAACTCGGGGAACGCCCCGAGGACCTCACGCGTGGCGAGCCGGACACGGATGCGCTGCGCGCGCTGTACACGCGCTTTGAACTCCGCCACCTCCTGCGCCAACTCGATGCCGGCACGGACGACGACACGCCGGGCGATGAGCCTCGGGCTCCCGCACGCGTGCCGGCCGCGCCGCGTCTCGTGGCGCCGCCCTCGGACGCGAGTCCCGATGCACCGGCGCTCTCGCCACCCGTGGTCGCCGAAAAGCGCTACGCCATGGTGACGGACGAGGCGGAGTTCGCGCGCTGGCTCGTGCGCCTTTCCGCCGCGGAGCTCTTCGCGTTCGACACCGAGACCACGAGCCTCGAGTACATGAACGCGCAGATCGTCGGCGTGTCGTTCGCCATCGAACCGGGCGAGGCCGCCTATGTCCCGCTCGCGCACGACTATGCCGGCGCCCCCGCGCAACTCGATCGCGGCGCGGCGCTCGCACGCCTGAAGCCGCTGCTCGAGGATCCGGCGCGCGGCAAGATCGGCCACCACCTGAAGTACGACGCGCACGTGCTCGCGAACCACGGCATCGCGCTCGCCGGCATGCGCTACGACACGATGCTCGAGTCCTACGTCTGGAACAGCGTCGCGACGCGCCACGACATGGACTCCGCGGCGGCGCGCTACCTCGGCATCGAGACGATCCATTACGAGGATGTCGCCGGCAAGGGCGCGAAGCAGATCGCCTTCAACCAGGTACCGGTCGAGCGCGCCGCCGAATACGCCGCCGAGGACGCCGACGTCACGCTGCGCCTGCATCGCACCCTCTGGCCGGCGATCGAGGCGCTGCCGGCGCTGCGGGACATCTATACCTCGATCGAGCAGCCGCTCGTGCCCGTGCTCTGCGCGATGGAGGAAGCGGGCGTGCTGCTCGATGCGGCCCTGCTGCGCACGCAGAGCCGCGAGCTCGGCGCACGCCTCGTCGAGATCGAGGCCGCCGCGCATCGCGAGGCCGGGCAGCCGTTCAATCTCGATTCGCCGAAGCAGCTGCAGTTCCTGCTGTTCGAGAAGCTCGCGATACCGCCGCTGCGCCGTACGCCGACGGGCCAGCCATCGACCGCCGAGGATGTGCTCGAGGAGCTCGCGGGCGAGCACGCGCTGCCACGGCTCATCCTCGAGTACCGCGCCCTCGCGAAGCTGCGCTCCACCTACACGGAAAAACTGCCCGAACAGGTGAACGCCCGCACCGGGCGCGTGCACACCTCGTATCACCAGGCCGTCGCGCAGACCGGGCGCCTCTCCTCGACCGATCCGAACCTGCAGAACATTCCCGTCCGCACGCCCGAGGGGCGGCGGATCCGCCAGGCGTTCATCGCCCCGCCCGGCCATGTGCTGATGGCTGCCGACTATTCGCAGATCGAGCTGCGCATCATGGCGCACCTCTCGGGCGATGCAGGGCTGCTCGCGGCCTTCGAGGCCGGCCAGGACGTGCATCGCGCCACGGCCGCCGAAGTCTTCGGCGTCGCGCAGGATGCGGTCAGCGCCGACCAGCGCCGGTCTGCGAAAGCAATCAACTTCGGCCTGATCTACGGCATGTCCGCGTTCGGCCTCGCGCGCCAGCTCGGCATCGACCGCGGCGCCGCGCAGCAGTACGTGAACCGCTATTTCGAGCGCTACCCCGGCGTGAAGCGCTACATGGACGACACCCGGGAGCGCGCGAAGCAGCAGGGTTATGTCGAAACCGTGCTGGGCAGGCGCCTGTACCTGCCCGACATCCGCTCGCGCAACCGCCAGATGCAGCAGTATGCGGAAAGAAGCGCGATCAACGCACCGATGCAGGGCACGGCCGCCGACATCATCAAGCGCGCGATGATCGACGTGCACGCCTGGTGCCGCGCGGAACACTCGCCCGCGCGACTCATCATGCAGGTGCACGACGAACTCGTGCTCGAGGTGCGGGAGGACGCGGTGACGCAGGTCGGCGACAGGCTGCGCCGCTGCATGACGGACGCCGGCAAACTCAAGGTGTCGCTGAAAGTAGACATCGGCACGGGCGCGAATTGGGATGAAGCACACTGAGCCGGTAGAATGGCCCGGCTTGTCCAGCTTTCGTCACGAGGAGTGACCCATGATCCGCAAGTTCCTGTTGCCCGTTTGCGCGCTGTCGATCTGCGGTGGCGCCGTCGCGGCCGACAACGGTTTCTATCTCGGTGCCGCCGTGAGCCAGTCGAAGATCGACGGATTCGGCGGCAACCTCGATCTCGACGACACCGGCTACAAGATGATCGCCGGGTTCCGCCCGCTCGACGTGTTCGCCGTCGAACTGAACTACATGGATCTCGGCAGCGACAGCACGACGCTCGGTGCGGCGCGGATCGACGCGAAGGCCAACGCGCTCGCGGGCTTCGGCATGCTGATGCTGCCGCTGCCGTTCGTCGACCTGTACGTGAAGGCCGGCGTCGCGCACTGGGAATCGAAGGGCAGCCTGTCTTCGATCACGGTCAGCAGCCTGAAGGATGACGGCACGGAGTTCGCGTACGGGGCCGGCGTGCAGGCCCACCTCGGCAGCCTCGGGGCGCGGCTCGAGTACGAGTCCTTCGACATCGCCAATACCGACGGCCTCGACCTGTTCTCCCTGGGGCTGACCTGGACTTTCCTGTAAGTGCCTGATCGGCGGCGTGGCGACGAACGGAACCATTCCCGCGGGACCGTGTCATACCCCGGGAGCGCCACAAACGCTCCCCGCTTCCCTCCCTGAGCGGGCAAAGCCCGGATGCAAGAGACCTGTGCCGGGTAAGTCGGCCCCGGCTGCCTTCCCAGGCTGCCGGGGTCTTTTAATCTTCGATCCTGGTGCCGGGTTTTCGGTTGTTCGGTTATTGGGCGACCGGCTCCGCCCGCCCAATAACCGAACAACCGAAAACCCGGCACCATTTCCTCACAGCATGTCGAGCAGCGCCCGCTGCGCCTCCGGCACGCCCGCCCCCGTCTGCGACGACAGCAACTGCACCGTCACGCTGTCATCGAGCGCCGCACGCGCGGCCGCAAGCGCCGCTCGCGCCTCGTTGCGGGTGAGCTTGTCGGCCTTCGCGAGCAGCACGTGCACCCGTCGTTCTGTCGGGCCAGCCCACGCGATCAGGCGCTCATCCTCTTCGCCGATGCCACGCCTCGCATCGACAACCAGCAGCAGCCCGCGCAGCGATTGTCGCGCACGAAGCCGCTCGATCAGCGGCGCCCATTTCGCGCGCTCGGCGGGCGGCGCCGTGGCGTAACCGTAGCCCGGCAGGTCGACGATCCTCCGGCCCGGGGCGAGCTCGAAATAATTGAGCAGCCGCGTCTGACCCGGGGTCTTGCTGGTGCGCGCGAGCGCCTTGCGCTGCGTGAGCGCGTTGATCGCACTCGACTTGCCGGCATTGGAGCGGCCGGCAAACGCCGCTTCCGCACCGTCATCGGCCGGAAACTGCGCGGGCGCGGCGACGCTCAGCATGAAATGGGCGTTCGGGAAGCGGCTCACGGGACTCCTCGCGGAAGTGTACAATTTTACGGTTATGCGACCTGGAGCTGTGAGCCGAATGACCAAGACCACTCTCGCATTTGCCGCCCTGGCCCTCGCGGCCGCACTGCCCGCCGCCCGCGCGGACGGCTCGGCCGAGGCCGGTGCCTCCAAGGCGATCGTCTGCACCGCCTGCCACGGCCCGAACGGCAACAGCGTCAATCCCGAATGGCCGAACCTTGCCGGGCAGAACGCGGCCTACATCACGCAGCAGCTCACGCAGTTCCGGGCCGGCCAGCGCGGCGCGTCGGCGAATGCGATGGTCATGACGGCGCAGGCGGCGGCGCTGACCGATGCGGACATCGCCGATCTCGCCGCATATTTCTCGGCCCAGACGCCTGCGGGACTCGAAGCCGACCCTTCGTACTGGAAGGCGGGCGAAGCGCTCTACCGCGGCGGCAGCCACGAACGCGGCATTCCCGCCTGCATGGCCTGCCACGGCCCCGTCGGCCGCGGCAACCCGGCGGCGGGCTACCCGGCGGTCAGGGCGCAGCACTCGGTCTACACCGTGGCGCAGCTCACGGCCTACGCCAACGGCACGCGATACAGCGACGCGGCCGGTGCGGTCCACGACACGAAGAATGCCCACATGATGGAGACGATCGCGAAGCAGCTCACAGCGGAAGACATGCGCGATCTCGCGTCCTACATCCAGGGCATGCGTTGAGCCCGGGGCCTGCCATGATCCGTACCTTGCTCGTCGCGACACTGCTCGCATGCGGCCTCGCGGCGTGCTCGCGTGAGGCTGCGCCGCCACCCGCCACACCGGCCGCGACGCCCTCCGGCACTGCGCCGGCGACGGCACCGACAGCCCCCGCACCGGCCGATGCCGCTGCATCGAGCCAGGAAAGTGCCGGCGACACCACCGATGAGAGGGCCGATGCCTCGCTCGAGCGGCTCGCACCGATGCCCGCCGCCGACGAGTTGCCGGGCGGCCGCTGGAAGGCGGGCGTCAATTACAAGCCGATCGTACCCGCGCAGCCGACCGACGTTCCGGCGGGCAAAGTCGAGGTCATGGAGGTCTTCTGGTACGGCTGCGGCCATTGCTTCGCGCTGGAACCCTTCTTCGCGAACTGGGAGAAATCGAAGCCCGACTACGTCGAATTCGTGCGGGTGCCCGTCATGTGGAACCCGGTCAACGCGGCGCACGCGCGCCTCTACTACACGCTCGTCGCGCTGAAGCGCACGGACCTGCACGCGAAGGTGTACGAAGAGATCCACACGCGCGGCAACATGCTCGCCGCGAACGACGACGCGCGCACGCGCCAGCTGCAGCTCGCCTTCGCAAAGGCGAACGGCATCGCGGAAGCCGACTTCCTGCGCGAGTACGACGGCTTTTTCGTGAACACGCAGCTGCAGCGCGCCGAGGACCTGACGCGGCGCTATCGGGTCGATGCGACCCCGGTCGTGTTCGTCGCGGGCAAGTACCAGACCGATGTCGGTCTCGCCGGCGGCCAGCAGGAGCTCATGCAATTGATCGACGCGCTCGCGGCCCACGAGAAGCGTCGGTAAGCAGCGCGCGCGGCGGCGATCCGGCATGCTGAGCGCATTCCTACCCGGCTCGATCGGCCTGACGCGAGTCGAGCCGGATTGCGAGGCCGCGCTGCCGAAGGAAGCGCTGTGGCTCGACCTGCGCGACCCGACGCCGGCCGACGAGAAACGCCTCGAAGCCTCCTTCGGCATCGACATCCCGACCCGCGAGGAAATGCGCGAGATCGAATCGTCGAACCGGCTCTACGAGGACGGCGGCGCGCTGTTCATGACGTCGACCGTCGTCACCAAGCTCGACTCCGACCTGCCGGAGAGCGCGCAGGTCACGTTCATCCTCTCGGGCAGCCGCCTGATCACGGTGCGTTACGTCGACCCGCTGCCATTCCGACGTTTCATCGCCTACGCCGAGCGACACGCCGCGAACTGCACCTCGGGCGCGGCCATCTTCGCGGGCCTGCTCGAGGCGATCATCAACCGGATCGCCGACGTACTCGAGCGCGCCGGCAGCGAACTCGACGCGGAGTCCGCGGACATCTTCGCGCACACCTCGCCGGGCCGGCGCCGCTCGGCATCGCGCGACTTCCGCGGCTTCCTCGAGCGGCTCGGACAGAACGGCGAGCTGCTGTCGAAATCACGCGAGAGCCTCGTGTCGCTGGGGCGCCTGCTGGCGTTCGCGCAGCAGCAGCCCGCCAACTACTTCGCGCAGGACGTGCGGGCGCGCTTCCGGATGCTGTCGCGCGATGCGCTCGCGATGAGCGACCACGTGAGCTTCCTCAACACCAAGGTGCAGTTCCTGCTCGATGCGACGCTCGGCATGGTCAACATCGAGCAGAACGCGATCATCAAGATCTTCTCGGTCGCGGCGGTCGTGTTCCTGCCGCCGACGCTGGTCGCGAGCATCTACGGCATGAACTTCCACAGGATCCCGGAGCTTTCCTGGGCGGCGGGCTACCCTTACGCGCTCGGAATGATGGTTGCCTCGGCGGTGCTCCCCTACATGTGGTTCAAGCGCAAAGGCTGGCTATAATTAACGGTTCGGGCGCCCGTAGCTCAGCTGGATAGAGTACTGCCCTCCGAAGAAATCAAGGGGAGGTTCGAAGCACGCTACAATGCGCAGCGGAATCAAGAGGTTCTGAACGTACGCTCTTGATGCCGCGCTG
>JABAQN010000027.1 GCA_019187495.1 Steroidobacteraceae bacterium | reverse complement strand
TCGCGGCCGGCCTCGCGGGGCTCGCGGTGGCGCTCGTGTGGACGCTGCGGCCCGCGAGCGAATCCCCCGCGTATCGCGAAGCGCCCGATCGGCTCCATCGCATGGTCGCCGCCGATCCGCGCGCGCTGCGCGATGAAATCGCCACCGCCCTGCGCGGTGCGGGCGTTGCGATCGTGACTTATGAGCGCTTCGGCCGCGAAGGCATCGACGGTGAGCTGCCGCGGCCCGTGACCGATGCCGTGCGCGCCGTCCTCGCCCGCTACCGGATACCCGAACCGGCGGACGGCGTGCTGCGCATCGAGATCGAAGCGCCGGCGCCGCCATGACGCGCCGGCCCGCGCTCGCGGCATTGCTGCTCCTCGCCTCGGTGATCGCCGGTCACGATGCGGCGGCGATCGAGCTGCCGTCCGTGTGCAGGGAGCAGGCGCCGCCCGCGAATATCGATGCGCCCATCGCGCAGCTGCGCGCCGAGGTCGATGCGATCGGCGAAAGCGAGCCGATGAAGGCGGTCGCCATCCTCTGCGCAACGATTCCGCGCGTCGCGCGCGAGTACGGCGCGGACTCGCTCGAGATGGCCTGGTGGGTGCAGACACTCGCCACGCCGCTGATCGCCTATCGGAACGAGTTCACCGAAGCCATTCCGCTGCTCGAATATGCCCGGCCCATCCTCGAACGCGAGCTCGGCCCCGCGAGTGCGCAGATGGCGGAACTGCACGTCGCGTACGCCTGGATCGCGTTCCGCCAGGGCCGCCTTGGGGTGTCCGGTGATGAATGGTCCGCGGCACTCCACATCCGCGAGCGCGTGCCGGGCGCGAAGCAGATCGAATTGCAAAAGGCGCTCGTCGGCCTCGCGCATGTGCGTATCGGGCAACGCCGGTTCGCGCAGGCGCGCGCGCTGCTCGAGCGCGCGCAGCAGATCCTCGCCGGGCACGGCGAGAGCGTCAGCGACGCCGCCGGCGCCATCGAGAACGCGTTGACCAACATCGCCCTGCGCGAAGAGAACTACCCGCTGGCACGCCGCCACGCCGAGGCGCAGCTCGCGATCGAGCTGCAGCTGCGCGCCGAGCGCGGGCCCGCGCAGCCCGTGACGGCCTGGCTGCTTTACGGGCAGGTACTCGAGAAGCTCGACGAGTACGGGAAAGCCGAGCACGCGATGCGCGAGGCGGTGCGCCTCTCCGAAGCGGCCGACGGCCCGCTGCAACGACACCACCTGAGCGCATTGAGAGGGCTCAGCGTACTGCTGAACGCGCGCGGCAAGCCGCAGGAAGCGCTGCCATTCGCGCAGCGCGCCGTCGAAGTGGCGACGCGACAACTCGGCGCCGGCGCGCCCAACCTCGTGGGCGTGCTGCTGAGCCTCGCCGAAATCGACCGGGTGCTCGGCGACCTGCCGGCGTCCCGCAAACTGTACGAACAGGCGGGCCGGATCATCGACGCGCACGCGGGTGATGTCGAGCGACAGGTACAGGTGGATTACTACCGCGGGCTCGGCCTGCTGCAACAACTCCTCGGCGCGAGCGCCGATGCGCGCGCGACGCTCGCCCGCGGACTCGAAGTCGCCGGCGACGGCGCCGGCATGGCGACGGAACGGGCGGGCGTGCTGCTGCGGCTCGCGCGCCTGAACGCCGTCACGGACCCGGCGCTCGCACGCTCGCAGCTCGCGGAGTCTCGTGCGCTCTTCGCCTCGCGCCTGCCCGCGGGTCATCCGGTCCTGCTGCGGGTCGTCAACGAACTGTGCGCGATCGAGGTGCGCACGTCACCGGCCGACGCCCCGAACTGCGCCGACGCGCAGCGCCGGCTCGATGCCGCGCGCGAAGTCGAACCGGCCCTCCGCCATGCGGTCTTCGCCAACGAGGGCGCGCTCGATGAGGCGCGCGGCAACGCGAGCGGTGCGTGGTCATTTGCCGTGCAGGCGCTTTCGGCCGCCGCGACACTCGGCACCCCCGACCCCGAGTGGCAGGCGCAGTTTCGCGTCGCGCGGCTGCTGCACGCACGTGGCGACGAGGCGCTCGCGATATTCTTCGGCAAGCAGTCGATCGGGCGCGTCGAGGCGCTGCGCGCGGGCTTCAACGATTCCGACCATTCCCTGCGCAGCAGCTTCCTGCAGGACAAGGTCGGCGTGTATCGCGCAGTCGCCGACTGGCTGATGCAGGCCGGACGCATGGATGAGGGCCTGCAAGTGCTCGATCTGCTGAAGGCCGAGGAATTGAGCGACTTCGTGCCGCGCGGTGGGCCGGTGGCCGACACCGACCAGGGCATCTCGCTCACGGCGGCCGAACAGCGGCTCTGGGCGCGCTATCTTGCGACGCTGCGCGCGGACACCGGGACCGGCGCGGAAATCGACACCCTCGCCCGCCGCCGCGAGGCGGATCGCATCACGCCCGAAGAAGCGCGACGCCTCGGGCGGCTGCTCGCGCGGCAACCGGGTGAGGAAGCGGCGCGGGCCCGACGCATCGAGGCATTCATCGGCGGTGCCTCCGGCACGGCCATGCCACTTCGCGGTCGTGCCATCTCCACCGAACGTCTCGCGCGCGAGCTGCAGCGCTACGGCGAGGGCAGCGCCATCGGCGTGTATCTCCTGACCGACCATCACCTGCGACTATTGGTCGCAACCCGCGACGGCCAGTCCGAATACCGCATCAACGTCGAGGCCAAGGCACTGCGCCGGCAGATCGGCGACCTGCTCGATGCGATCGACCGGCGCGAAGATGTTCGTGCCCGCTCGCTCGCACTCTATGCCCTCCTCGCCCGGCCGCTCGCCGACGCGGCCGCTCGCGCCGGCGCGCGGCGACTCGTGCTCTGGCCCGACGATGCGCTGCGCTACATCCCGTTCGCGGCGCTGTATGACGGCAGGCAGTACCTGATCGAGCGCTACGCGATCCAGCTGTATGCCGACGCCGGTCACCACCCGGCCGCGGGTGGCGCCACCGCCGACCCGGGCGCGCGCGCGCTGACGGTACGCGGGCTCGGCGTCACGCAGGCCATCGCGGGATACCGCGCGCTGCCGGCGGTCGCCGACGAGCTCTGCTACATCGTCCGCGGCCCGATCGAGGGGCTGGCCGATTCGGGCAGGGCCTGCGCGAAAGGACACGGGGCACTGCCGGGCAAGGGCTTCGCGGACTCCGCGTTCACGGAGGCGCGGCTCGATGCGCTGCTCGAGGATCCGCACGATTTCTCGATACTGCACCTCGGCACGCACTTCAATCTGCGCCCCGGCAATGCCATGCGCTCCTTCCTGCTGCTCGGCGACGGCGCGCATCTCACGCTCGACCGGATCAGCACGCTCGACTTCTCCGGCATCGCACTCACCACGTTGTCGGGCTGCCAGACCGGCATGGGCGGCGCCGTCACGAGCGACGGCCGCGAAGTCGAGGGCCTGAGCACGATCGTGCAGAAGCGCGGAGCGGAAAGCGTGATCGCGAGCCTGTGGCGGGTTGAGGACCAGAGCACCGCGAGCCTGATGCGCAAGCTCTACGACGAAATGGCGACACTGCAGGCCGGCGACGGCCGCACGGCACGGGCGCTGCAGCTCGCGCAGCTTTCGCTGCTCGGCAAGCACCCTTATTACTGGGCGGGGTTCCTGCTCACGAGCCGCTGAGCGTGCCTCACGGCATCACCGGCACCCCGATCCATTTCGTGTGCAGCACGCTGACGAACAGCACGTACACGCCGAGTCCCAGCACCACCGCAATCAGGTCGTTCCAGCGGCTCGCCGGCGCCGAGGGAATCGCGCGCTGGGTGCGTGACTTGAACGAGATGCGGTCGAACACGGCCCACGCGAGGAAGCTGCCGAACAGCACCACATCGGCGAGCGTGCCATTGGCGAGCAGGTGCGCAAACGCCCACAGTTTCACCGCGACCAGCATCGGGTGCTTCATGGCCATCTTGATGCGGCCCGGCAGGTAGGCGGCAAACAGCAGCGGGAACACGGGCAGCATCAGCACGCCGGCGAGCTGGCGCATCCAGGGCTGCGGCTGGTAGAGCAGTGTCGGCTGCTGGCGCGCCACGCCGAATCCCCAGATCACGAGCACGAAGCCTGCGATCGAAAGGATCGAGTACAGTGCCCGCCAGCCCATCGGGCCGACGCTCACCGCGAGACGGTCGCGTCCCGCCGGCGAGAAAATCGAGACGGAGTGAATGCCAAGAAACAGGACCAAGCCGAGCACGAGCCATGTCATCGCGATTTCCCCCTGAGTTCGCTGCCGTGCATCCTACCGCCGATTCGCCCGCTTGCGAACGCAACAAGCAGCCGATCCTCGAGGTGCTCCGCCCGGCGCTGGCGCAATCGCGCCATGTGCTCGAGATCGGCAGCGGCACCGGCCAGCATGCGGTGTATTTCGCGCCGGCCCTGCCCCACCTCCTCTGGCAGGCTTCCGATCGCGCCGAGTGGCTGCCGGGATTGCGTGCGCGGATCGCGCGGGACAGTGCAGGCGGGCTTCCCGCACCGATCGAGCTCGATGTGACGTCGAGCCCGTGGCGCGTGCCGGCGAACGATTCGATCCCGCCCGTCGATGCGGTCTTTTCCGCCAATACACTGCACATCATGGCCTGGCACGCAGTGCAGGCGTTCTTCGATGGCGTCGGCCGCCTGTTCGCCGCAGCCGGACCGCCGACGCGGTGCGTGCTCGCGGTCTACGGCCCGTTCAGGTATCGCGGCGAGTTCACGACGCCGAGCAATGCCGCATTCGACGCCTCGCTGCGCGCCCGCGATCCCGCGAGCGGCATCCGCGATTTCGAGGCCGTCGATGCGCTCGCGCGCGCCGCCGGCCTCACGCTGGCCGCCGATCACGCCATGCCGGCGAACAATCAGCTGCTCGTCTGGCGCGGGGCCTGACCGGCGCCTGCAGCCTGCGCGTGGTGCTCGAGACGCCGGCGCTGTGCACGGCGCGCGAGCATGTTGAGCCCCTCGACGAGCGCCGAGAAGGCCATCGCCGCGTACACGTAGCCGCGCGGAACGTGCGCGCCGAAGCCGTCCGCGATCAGTGTGGTGCCGATCATCAGCAGGAAGCCGAGCGCGAGCATCACGATCGTCGGGTTCGCGTGGATGAATTTCGCGAGCGGATCGGCCGCGAGCAGCATGGTGGCCACCGCGACGATCACCGCGATCACCATGATCGGGATGTGCTCGGTCATGCCGACGGCCGTGATGATGCTGTCGAGCGAAAACACGATGTCGAGCACCAGGATCTGCGCAATGGCGGATGAGAAACCGATCGCGGCCTGCTTGCCGACCAGCACGTGCGGCGCGGCATCCGGATCGACGCTCTGGTGGATCTCGGTCGTCGACTTCCAAACGAGGAAAAGTCCTCCGGCGATCAGGATCAGGTCGCGCCACGAGAAGCCGTGGCCGAACGCCTCGAAGAGCGGCGTCGTGAGCCGCACGATGATCGCGATCGTGCCGAGCAGTGCGAGGCGCAGGATCAGCGCGAGCGCGATGCCGATGCGCCGTGCCGGGCTGCGGTGCTCCTCCGGCAGCTTGTTGGTCAGGATCGAAATGAAAATCAGGTTGTCGATCCCGAGCACCACCTCCATGGCAATCAGGGTGGCGAGCGCCGCCCAGGCGGCGGGTTCGGACATCAGCGCGAGGAACGAATCCATGGGCGCGTAGCCTATCAGGGCGCGCGCTCGAGGCGCACGCTCCCGATATCGAACGATGCCCCGCGCGAGCCCGGGGACAGGAAGATGACCACGCGCGTGATGTGCGACAGATCGAGCGCGCGGTCCTGCGGGCCGCGTTCGATGTCCGCCAGCGGGATGCGCCACTGCAATACCGCCCCGGGCGCGAGGGTGCGTTCCCGGTTGAAACGGTCCTCGTATTCCGTATCGCGCGGCAGGTCATCGATGCGCACGTTCAGGGCGATGGGCACGCGGCCAGGATTTGCGAGCTGGACGACGAAGGTTTCGTAGCCCCGCCAATCCGGCGGCGGCTCGTCGATCGCCATGCCGGCATAGGAATCCCCACTCGCGGTGAAGCGGGCATACGGCGAGCCCGGCAGGCGGATCAAGGTGCCTGCGGTGACGCGGTCGAGGAAAACACGCCAGGTGACGCGGTCCGCCTCCCAGATGATTGCAGGATGCAGGAAACGCTGCGCACAGGCCCAGCCGACGAACGCGAGGGGCGCAAGCCCCGCGACAAGGAGCGCGAGGGCCGCCACGAAGAAACGCCGCCGACGGCGATGGACCGCAACCCAGGCGAGTCCGCCGATCACCGCGCCAAGCAGGTCGCGCGCGACATCGCCCGGCGAGGCCACCTCGAAGGATCCCGCTCCCGCGAAATACGGTTGTGCAAGCTCGGTACCGACCGCGAAAAGCGCGACCAGTCCCAACAGCGCCAGGAAGCCCGCGCGTCGCGGTTCGGCGAGCATGCAGAGCAGCGCCCCGATCACCGCGAAGACGAGCACGTGCGCCGCGTCGTGCAACGCGGCGAGCAGCACGCTCGCCTCGAGCACCGGGGGCGCGACGACGAGGGCGAGAAGGAAGGCGATGGCGCAGACAGCGGCGGCGCGCATGGGGCGTCAAGTATGCAATAAACTCCGCCCATGCAACGCGTCACCATTTCGCTCGACGACGAACTCGCCCGGGCCTTCGACCGGCTCATCGCGCAGCAGGGCTACGAGAACCGCAGCGAGGCCGTGCGGGATCTCATCCGCAGGCGTCTCGACCGTGAGGCACTCGACCAGGGGCCGCGCGGGCACTGCGTCGCGAGCCTTTCCTACGTTTACAACCACCATGCGCGCGACCTCGCGGAGCGCCTCGCCGAACGCCAGCATGCGCACCACGACCTCGTGGTCGCGACCATGCACGTGCACCTCGACCACGAAAACTGCCTCGAGAGCGCGGTGCTGCAGGGCCCGGTGAAGTCCGTGCGTGCGCTCGCCGCGAGCCTCACCGCCGAGCCCGGCGTGCGCCACGGCAATCTCAACCTCGTCGCAGTCGAGCACGCCGAGCACCACGCGCACGGCGGACACAGCCACCGCCACATGAAGCCTAAGTATTGACCGCAGCGGTCTTGTATGACGATTTGTCGAATCGTCATACTCGGGCCGGCATGGAACACCTGCCCGCGTCATTCGGCGGCCTCGCGACCGTCGCTTTCCTCCTCGGCCTGAAGCACGGCTTCGACGCCGACCACCTCGCCACGATCGACGGCCTGACGCGGGTCAACACGCGCGCCGGCCGCATTTTCGCCCGCTACTGCGGCGCGCTGTTCTCGCTGGGCCACGGCGTGGTCGTCGTCGCGATCGCGTTGCTCGTGAGTGCCGCGGTCGCGCGCTGGCAGACACCCGCGTGGCTCGACCTCGCGGGCGTTGCGATCTCGATCTTCTTCCTGACGCTGCTCGGCGTGCTCAACCTGCGCGCGGTATGGCGCGCGGCGCCCGATGAAATCGTGGCCCCGGTCGGCGTCAAGGGTCGCTTCCTCGGCGCACTCGGCCGCGCAAAGAATCCGCTCGTCGTCACCCTGGTCGGCGCCCTCTTCGCGCTGTCGTTCGACACCATCAGCCAGGCGGCGTTCTTCGCGCTCGCATCAAGCCAGTACGGCGGGGCACCCTACGCCGTGACGCTCGGCCTCCTCTTCATGCTCGGCATGATGGTGACGGACGGCGTCAACGGCCTGTGGATCTCGCGGCTCATCGTGCGGGCGGACGAGACCGCGCGCATCGCCTCGCGAGTGATGGGTCTCGCGGTCGGCTCGGTGAGCCTCCTCGTCGCGGCGTTCAGCGCGGCGAAGCTGCTGCTGCCGCGGATCGACACTTGGGCGGAAGGCAAGGAGCTCGCGTTCGGCGCGGTCGTCGTCGCGATTGTCCTCGGCGGCTTCCTGTGGGGCCGCGCGGCCGCGCGACGCAGCGCGACACCGCGGCTCGGCGCAGAACAAGCGTCTTGAGGCGAGCCGCCGCAAGGCTGCTGCGGGCCGCCCTGTGCCTGCTCGGCGGCGCGGGCGCCCTGCACATGGGCGCCGTGCACGCGGGGGGCCTGACGGGCGCGGATCTCGAGGAAGTGGTGGTGCGCGCGAACCGCCTGCCGCTCGCAGGCGCGCCGCGCGCGGCGAGCGAGGGCACGGTGCTCGGCGAGCAGCTCGAACATCGCCCGCTGCTGCGCGTCGGCGAGCTGCTCGAGACCGTGCCCGGCCTGATCGTCACGCAGCACACCGGCGACGGCAAGGCGAACCAGTACTTCCTGCGCGGCTTCAACCTCGATCACGGCACCGACTTCACGACGCGCGTCGAAGGCATGCCCGCCAACATGCCGACGCACGGCCACGGCCAGGGCTACATGGACGTGAACTTCGTGATCCCGGAGCTCGTCGAGCGTGTCGTGTACCGCAAGGGCACCTGGTACGCCGACCTCGGCAACTTCTCGGCGGTCGGCGCCGCCGACCTGCACTATGTCGACGAAGTGCGGCCGTTCGTCGCGCTCGGCTTCGGCGAGCACGGTTACACGCGCGCCGTCACGGCAGGCTCCATGGAGCTCGGCGGCGGCTCGCTGCTCGGGGCACTCGAATACGACCGCACCGACGGCCCGTGGGTGCTCCCCGAGGACCTCGACAAGCGCAATGCGCTGCTGCGCTGGTCGCGCGGGGGCGAGTCTTCCTCGCTCGTGATCGACTTCATGGCGTACGAGAGCGACTGGACCGCGACCGACCAGATCCCGCTGCGCGCCGTCGAGAGCGGCCTGATCGATCGCTACGGTTTCATCGATCCGTCTTCGGGCGGTGAATCGCACCGCTACTCACTGTCGGCGACCGGGCACCACAGCTTCGGCACAGCGCGCCTCGACTTCAGCGCCTACGCGCTCGACTACGCGCTGCGGCTCTACTCGAACTTCACCTACGCGCTCGACGCGGAGCACGGCGACCAGTTCGAACAGCGTGACGACCGCGGCGTGTACGGCGGCGCACTCACCTGGTCGCAGCCGATCGCCTTCGGCGCCGGCGGCAGCGTCTGGCGCATCGGCGCGGACCTGCGCGTCGATGACATCGCACCCGTCGGGCTCTACCTCACCACGAATCGCGAGCGACACACGACGATCCGCGAAGATCGCGTCGAGCAGCAGCTCGCGAGCGCATGGACCGCGTTCTCGACGGCCTGGACCCCGTGGCTGCGCAGCGAACTCGGGCTGCGCGCCGATCGCCTCGGCTTTGATGTCGCAAGCGACCGCGCCGCGAACTCCGGCGCGGGCCACGACTCGCTCGTGAGCCCCAAGGTCTCGATCGCGCTCGGACCGTGGCGCGAGACCGAGTTCTTCCTCGCCGCCGGCCGCGGCTTTCACAGCAACGACGTCCGTGGCGCGGCGATCACCGTCGACCCGAGCGACGGCATCACGCCGGTCGATCGCGTCACGCCGCTCGCCCGCGCCCAAGGCTCGGAGATCGGGCTGCGCACCGCCTTCCTGCCGCGTGCGCAACTGTCGATCGCGCTGTGGCGGCTCGACCTCGACTCGGAACTGCTGTTCATCGGCGACGGCGGCACGACCGAGGCCACGCGCCCGAGCCGCCGCGAAGGCATCGAACTCGGCCTCTACGCGCGCCCCTGTGACTGGATGATCATCGACGCGGACTACGCTGCCTCGAAGGCGCGCTTCCGCGACCCGGGCACGGTCGGCCGGCGCATCCCGGGTGCGATCGACCAGGTGGCATCCATCGGCATCACGCTGCAAACCGCCTCGGGCTGGTTCGGCGGCGCACGCCTGCGCCATCTCGGCGCCGCCGCGCCGCTCGAGGACAACAGCGTACGCGCACCCGACTCGACGCTCGTGAACCTCGAGGCCGGCCGACGGTTCGGCGAGCGGTGGCACATCACGTTGCAGCTGTTCAACGCCTTCGACCGGCGCGTGAACGACATCGCCTATTTCTACGAATCGCAACTACCCGGCGAAGCGGCTCCGGTCGAGGACCTGCATTTCCATCCCGCCGAGCCGAGGACGCTGCGCGGCACGATCCGCTACGCGTTTTGAGACAGGATCAGGAGCGGAATCCCCGGCAGCCGGGGCCACGCGGCATCATTGGTGACAATGGCAGATGCGTTGGCCACGACCGCCGTGGCGAGATGGACGGCGTCGGGCGTACGTAGCCCGTGTGCCGCCCGCAACGCGGCCGCTTCGAGCAGGATCTCGCGACTCACCGGAACCAGATCGAGATTCGGGAACCTGGCCAAAAGCAGCTCGTACTCATCCGCAATGTCCTGGCGCCCTTGCCGCAGGGGAAGCACGGTCAACTCCAGCAGCATCAGCTCCGACGCGATTCCCGTAAAACGGCCAGCTTCGAGATCGCCGAGAATCCGATCCGCAGGTGTGCCGAATCGGGGATGCGCCTCGAAGTGATAGATCCAGAGGCTCGTGTCGAGGAGGACGCGCTTTCGGCCGCGCAGCCACGCACTACCAGTCGTCGCGCTCATCCCGCAAGTATGCGGCTGCTCCCCGCCACATCTCACGATGCAAACCCGCCGTCTTCGCCCGGAAACTCGCGGGCTTGGCCATCATCACGACGCGATCCGGCTTGCACAGAACGAGCAATTCGTCACCCGCGGAAAGCCCCATCGCCTCGCGCGCGGCGCGCGGAATCACGACCTGGTACTTGCTGCTCAGCGTGACAGTAATCTTCATGGCGAGCGAGCCGTAAAGCAATTACGGCGGATCACTTTACCCTGTTTCACTGACACTTTCAATGATCCGCCGCGACTGCGCCGAGCTTCGCCATTTCGGCGAGCACCTCTTCCGTCTTCGCGTGCATCAGCGCCGCATCGCCGCGGCTTTCGACATTGAGCCGGATCAGCGGCTCGGTGTTGGACGTGCGCAGGTTCATGCGCCAGCGGTCGAACTCGAGTGACAGCCCATCGGTGAAATCGACGGACTTCGCCTTCGGCTCGTAGACCGCCCGGATCGCCTTGATGGTCGCCGGGCCATCCGGCACGCGGCGGTTGATCTCGCCGCTCGCGGGGAAGAGCCGCATGCGCTCGCCGACCAGTTCGGAGAGCGTCTTTCCCGACTCGCACATCACCTGAAGCACCACGAGCCACGGGATCATGCCGCTGTCGCAGTAGGAGAAGTCGCGGAAGTAATGGTGCGCGCTCATCTCGCCGCCATAGATGCCGTCCACATCGCGCATCACCTGCTTGATGAACGCATGGCCCGACTTCGACAGCACGGCCTTGCCGCCATTTTTCGCGACGACGTCGAGCGTGTTCCAGGTGAGGCGTGGATCGTGCACGATCCGCCCGCCCTTCTCGCGCTTCAGGAACACCTCGGCGAGGAGCCCGACGAGGTAATAGCCCTCGATGAAGGTGCCCTGCTCGTCGAAGAAAAAGCAGCGGTCGTAATCGCCGTCCCAGGCGAGGCCGATGTCGGCGCCGTGCCTGCGGATCGCCTCGATCGTCGGCGCGCGGTTCGCCTCGATCATCGGGTTCGGCACGCCGTTCGGGAACGAACCGTCGGGCGCATTGTTCAGCTTCACGAACTCGAACGGCAGGTGCGGCTCGAGCTGATCGACGATCAACCCCGCCCCGCCGTTGCCGGCATTCACGACCACCTTGAGCTTGCGCAGCTTCGAGCGGTCGACGTACCCGAGTATGTGCTCGAGATACTTCGCCCCGGTCGCGAGCGCCTGCCGCTTCCCCTCCCGATAACCGAACACTCTGGTGCCGGGCTCCCGCTGTTCGGTTGTTCGCGCCGCGATCCAGTCGCGCATCTCGAAAAGGCCCGTGTCGCCGCTGATCGGCCGCGAGCCCTCGCGCACGAACTTCATGCCGTTGTAATCGGGCGGATTGTGGCTCGCGGTCACCATGATGCCGCCGTCCATCTTCTCTGCGAAGGTCGCGAAATAGACGCCCTCGGTGCCGCAAAGGCCGATGTCGTACACATCGACCCCGCTTTCGAGCAGACCCTCGGTGAGCGCCCGCACGAGCTCTTCGCTCGAGTGGCGGATGTCACGCCCGACGATGACCTTCTTCGGCTTCACGAATGCCGCGTAGGCGTGCCCGAGTCGCCGTGCGAGGTCGGTGTTGATTTCATCCGGGATGCGGCCGCGGACGTCGTAGGCTTTGAAGGCTTTGAGGTTCATGGGCGTGATTATGACATCGCCCGCGCGCAGGCCCGAAGCGCCGCGTCGGGCATCTCGTCGCCATAGAAGCGCTTCAGCACCGCGTAGTGCCGATCCTCGCCCTGGATTTCCGCGGGAATCGAGGCCTCGACGATCGCCCACGCCGTCTCGAACATCGACGCCGCCGCACGCACGCGCTCCTCGACCGTCATCGCGGCGTGGCGCGCTGCCACCCGCTCCGCCATTTCCTGCGTGGTATCGATCATGGCACGATCTTCGAGAGTTCATCCGCCACGGTCAACTCGCCGGCCCAGTGGCGCAGATACGCCAGATCGAGATCGGCGCACCACAAGGCTTGCACATCCCGGCGCTGCAGTTCCGATTCCGCCGCTTTCATCCAGACAAGCTTCGAGAGAATGAGATCCTCGCGACTCACTACCCAGAGGCGTTCAGCGCCGATTTCGACCCGGCATCGCCGTTCGAGCTCGAGGCGCCTGTAAGGCTGGTCTTTGCGCACGATCAGGTCCACCTTGAGACCGGTGTCCAGATGCATCAGGTTGAAGAGCCGCTCATGGAGGATAGCCTCACGTGCAGCTTCCCCGTCGATATAGAAGTCGCGCGAGAATGCCGCGACGAGGGGCGCCACGCTCGCCTGTCCGATCTCCACGACGACGTCCAGGTCACGCGTCATTCGCGGTGTCGCATAGAACGACATGGCAAATGACCCGGTCAGCATGTAGCGCAGACCCAGCGCCTCGAGGCGCCCGCCGACGATGCGCAGCACCTCGAGTTCGCGAGTCACAAGACCCTACGCCGCGACGCCGCTGCGCCGCCTGAGGCTCGCGACCGCGCGCGAGGCGGCCTGCCCGTCCCACAGCTCCGGGATGCGCCCCGTGCGACCTTGGTGCGCCAGCGCCGCATCGAGCGACCCGACGAGCGCGCCCGGCGCGACCAGACGGTTCGAGCCTTCGGTCACCGTGACCGGCCGCTCGGTGTTCTCGCGCAGCGTGAGACAGGGGATGCCGAGGTAGGTCGTCTCTTCCTGCACGCCCCCCGAGTCCGTGATCACGACGCGCGCGCCGGTGACCAGGTTCATGAACTGGACGTAGCCGAGCGGATCGACGACGCGGATCGCCCCGCCCTCCGACAGCCGCGCCATCAGGCCGAATTCCTCGAGCTTCTTGCGCGTGCGCGGATGCACCGCGAAGACGAGCGGCACGCGCTTCGACACCTCCCGCAGCGCCTCGACCAGCGGCGCGAGCGCCTCGCGCGTGTCGACGTTCGAGGGCCGGTGCAGCGTCACGACGCCGTATCCGCCGGGGGTCAGTCCGAGGTCGGCGCGCGTGGTGTCCGCCTCGATCGTACCCCGCATCATCTCGTAGCTGTCGATCATGATGTTGCCGATGCACTCGATGCGCTCGGCCGGCACGCCCTCGCGCAGCAGGTTCTCGTCACCATCGCGCGAAGGGGTCCACAGCACATCGGCGATCGCATCGGTGACGAGCCGGTTGATCTCCTCGGGCATGCGCCGGTCGCGGCTGCGCAGCCCCGCCTCGAGATGCACGACCGGGATCCACAGCTTCGCACCCACCATCGCGCAGGCGGCGGTCGAGTTCACGTCGCCCACCACCACGATCCAGTCGGGCTTCTCGGCGAGCGCCACCTTCTCGTAGGCGATCATCACGCCGCCCGTCTGTTCGGCGTGCGAGCCGCTGCCGATCTCGAGGTGGAAATGCGGCTTCGGCATACGCAGGTCGCGGAAGAACGCGTCCGACATGTTCGGGTCGTAATGCTGGCCAGTGTGCACGATCGAGGCGCGGCACCAGGCCTCGCGGGACAACGCGTGGTAGAGCGGCGCGATCTTCATGAAATTCGGCCGCGCCGCGGCGATCAGGTGAATGTTCTTCATCGGCCGTAAATATCCTCGAAACGCACGATGTCGTCCTCGCCGAGATAGCTGCCCGACTGCACCTCGATCATGTGCAGCATGATCTTGCCGGGATTGGCAATGCGGTGCTTCGTGCCGATCGGGATGTAGGTGCTCTGGTTCTCCTCGAGCAGGAACGTCTCCTCGCCGCGTGTGATGCGCGCCGTGCCCGACACCACGATCCAGTGCTCGGCGCGGTGGTGATGCATCTGCAGCGACATGGTCGCGCCCGGGTTCACCGACAGCCGCTTCACCTGGTAACGCTCGCCGTTCTCGATGCTGTCGTAGCTGCCCCAGGGGCGATACACCTCCCGGTGCAGCGAATGTTCGTAGCGACCGGCCTTCTTCAGCCGCTCGACGATCTTCTTCACGTCCTGCACGCGGCCCTTCGGCGCGACGAGCACCGCGTCCTTCGTCTCGACGACGACGTGGTCCGTGAGGCCCACCGCCGCGACGAGCCGGCTCTCGGCGAAAAGGTAGTTGCCGCTCGAGTCTTCCGCGATCACGTCGCCCTGCGAGACATTGCCCGCGGCGTCGCGCTCCATCGCCTCGTAGAGCGCCGACCACGACCCCACATCGCTCCAGCCCGCATCGAGCGGCACGACCACGGCGTCGTCGGTCTTTTCCATCACCGCGTAGTCGATCGAATCGCCGCGGCAGGCCTCGAAGGCTTTCGCCTCGATGCGCGTGAAATCGAGATCGGCCTTCGCGCCGGCGAGCGCCTTCGCGCAGGCCTCGGCGATGTCCGGCGCGTGCCTGCGCAGCTCCTCGAGATAGCGCGAGGCGCGGAACACGAACATGCCGCTGTTCCAGAGGTAGTTGCCTGCTTTCAGGTACTGCTCCGCGACCGCCCGCGCGGGCTTCTCGACGAACGCGGCGATGCGCGAGGCGCCGGCAAGCGGCCCGCCGCGCTGGATGTAGCCGTAGCCGGTCTCGGGCGCGGTCGGCACGACCCCGAAAGTGACCAGGTGCCCGAGCCCCGCGGCCGCCACCGCGGTGCGGATCGCGGCGTGGAAGGCCGCGACGTCCCGGATCACATGGTCCGCGGGCAGCACGAGCAGGATCGGGTCGGCGCCCGGGAGTCCGTCGAGCGCCGCCTGCGCCGCGAGCGCGATCGCGGGCGCGGTGTTCCGCCCCACCGGCTCGAGCAGGATCGCACGCGGCGTCGCCTCGATCTGCCGCAACTGCTCGGCCACCATGAAGCGGTGGGCCTCGTTGCAGACGACGATCGGCCCGGCCGCACCGGTGCCGTTCAGGCGGGCCACGGTCGCCTGCAGCATCGTCCGTTCGCCCACCAGCGGCAGCAGCTGCTTGGGGTAGAGCTCGCGCGACAGCGGCCACAGGCGCGTTCCGGCACCGCCGGAAAGAATCACGGGAATCAGCACGGAAATCCTTGTTGCTGCAGGCAGTTCGGGCGCGGAATCATAGCCATTTTGAGCGCCTGGATTGCTCGATTGACTCATCCCATATAAGCTAGAGTCAAGCTAGCTATACTGCGATGCGTCATGAAAACTTACGGCGCCTTTGAAGCCAAGAATCGTCTCAGCGAGCTGCTGGCGCGCGTGGAACGCGGCGAGGAAATCGTCATCACGCGCCACGGCCATGCAGTTGCGCGCCTGGTGCCCGCGACCGAATTCGACCGCGAGGCCGCCCAGAGTGCGATCGATCAAATCAAGGAGCTTCGAAGCCAGCAGACACTGGGCGATGTCGACCTGAAGGAACTCGTCAGCGCCGGGCGCCGCTACTGATGCTGGTCATCGACGCATCGGTCGCACTCGGCTGGCTTCTCGATGACGAGCGCACGGCGGCGAGCCTGAAATGGCTGGACCAACTGCGGCACCAGCGCGCGCTGGTGCCGGCGCACTTCTGGCTGGAAGTCGGCAACGCCCTGCATGTCGCGGCCAGACGAAAACGGCTCGCGCACCCGCCGCTCACGGTGTTCGACAGCCTGAGGCGACTGCCGCTCACGGCCGACACGGAATCGCCGGCCATTACCGCGCGCGAGGCTATCGAACTTGCCGCCCGCTACGACCTCACCGTCTACGATGCCGCCTATCTCGAGCTTGCGCTGCGCACCCGCTCATCGCTCGCCACTCACGATGCGGCGCTCGCGGCGGCCGCGCAGCAGGCGGGTGTTGGCTGAACGCCCGGTACAAGGGCGGGGACTTCACACATACGGATGCCAGGCGACATCCCGATAGCAGCGGCGGATCGTGGAGATTGCGGCCATCGAAAATCGCCGGGCTGCGCCGGCTGCGCGCCGATCAGAAACTGGGCGATCTGGATTTGCGTGCCTTGAGCGACGAAGGGCGCCGCTACTGTGATTCGTCCTCAACGCGTCGGTGACACTCGCCTGAATGCTGGAAGACGAGGCAACGCCGGAGCTATAGGCGATACTTGAGAATCTCGCGACAGATACGGCATGGGTGCCGCCCCGCCCCTTCCATGCGATTTTCAACAGGCTGCTAGAATGCCTACTGCTCGCCGATGCTCTCCTGACGCGAGAAAGAGGTGCATATGGCAAATCTGGATCGCATCACGCAGCAGCCCGGAATGATGGGCGGCAAACCCTGCATTCGTGGCATGCGCGTCACGGTCGGAATGGTTGTTGGCCAGATTGGCGCCGGCCGAACGACCGAGGACGTTCTCGCTGACTATCCCTACCTCGAACGTGAAGACATCCTCCAGGCGCTTCGCTATGCCGCTTGGCTTGCTGAAGAACGGGAAATCGACATCGCCAACGCATGAAATTGCTGGTCGACATGAACCTGTCGCCCCGCTGGGTTGATCTACTGAGGCGATCCCAATTCGACGCGGTGCACTGGTCAAGCGTCGGCAGCCCGCATGCACTCGACCAGGAGATCATGGCTTATGCCGCCACGCACGACTATGTCGTGCTCACGAATGATCTGGATTTTGGTGCAATCCTCGCAGTCACCCATGGTGAGAAGCCGAGCGTCGTGCAAGTACGCTCCGGGAACCTCAGCCCGGATGTAATCGGAGTGCAGACGATCAATGCGCTGCGACAGCTCGCCGATCAACTCAACGTCGGCGCACTCGTCAACGTCGACCCGCTACGCACGCGTGTGCGATTGCTTCCTCTGAAGTAGTCCTCGGTCGCAGCCTTCACGATTTTGAGCAGTTCATTGCCGCGATCGAGGCTCACGTAGGCCCCGATGGCGTCCGGCGTGACCTCCGCGCTGCAGCCGCTGCGGCGGCGCGCTGCAGGATATCGCCGCGATCCCCGCGGATACTCAACGGGCTGAGCGATCCGGCAGGGTGCACCATCGAGCCTCACTCGGTACATCAAGTGATATAGCTTATGGCCATGCTGACCCATATAGAAATCGACGATGCCTTGCTCGAACAGCTGTTCAAGCTGCAGGCGTTTCCGACCAGGAAGGCGGCCGTGAACACCGCACTGGCGGAGTACGTCAACCTGCTGAAGCGCCGCCGGCTGCTGGAGCAGCAAGGCAAGGTACCGTGGCACGCGAACCTCGACGAGCTGCGCGCCCGGCGCGAAAAATAGTCCGTGCTCGTCGTCGACACATCCGTTTCGAGGCGATCGCACGGACCTTCCCGCTGCGGCTCGCAAACCTGCCTTGTCAGACCAAACCCCGCCCCACCGCGTAATAGCGAAACCCGAAGCGCTCGAGCAGCTGCGGGTCGTAGAGATTGCGCCCGTCGAAAATGACCGGCTGCGCGAGCCCGGCCTTCAGCCGGTCGAAGTCCGGGCTGCGAAACTCCTGCCACTCGGTCGCAATCACGAGCGCATCCGCGCCCTCGATCGCTTCATAGGCGGACGCGCAAATCGCAAGCTCCGCACGATCCCCATAGATCCGCCGCGCCTCTTCGCTCGCGACCGGGTCGTACGCCCGCACCCGCGCGCCCGCCGCCCACAGCTTCTCCATGATCGTGCGGCTCGGCGCCTCGCGCATGTCGTCGGTGTTCGGCTTGAACGCGAGCCCCCAGAGCGCAAACGTGCGGCCCTTCAGCTTGCCCTCGAAGTGCCGGGCGATCTTGCCGACGAGGAATGCCTTCTGCCGCTCGTTCACCGCCTCGACCGCCTCGAGCAGCGCCGGCTTGTGCCCGACCGCGTTCGACGAACGGATCAGCGCCTGCACGTCCTTCGGGAAGCACGAACCGCCGTAGCCCGTGCCGGGGTAGATGAAGCTGTAGCCGATGCGCGGATCGGAGCCGATGCCGACGCGCACCTTCTCGATGTCCGCGCCGACGCGCTCGGCGATGTTCGCGAGCTCGTTCATGAAACTGATCTTGGTCGCGAGCATCGCGTTCGCCGCGTACTTCGTCAGCTCGGCCGAGCGCAGGTCCATCACGACCAGGCGATCGTGATTGCGCGTGAAGGGCTCATAGAGCGCGCGCATCAACTCCGTGACGCGCGGATTGTCGGTACCGACGATCACGCGGTCCGGCTTCATGAAATCGCCGATCGCGGCGCCCTCCTTCAGGAATTCCGGGTTCGAGACGATGTCGAACTCGGCGTTCGAGCCGCGCGCCGCGAGCGCCTTCGCGATCTCCGCCTTCACCTTGTCCGCGGTGCCGACCGGCACCGTCGACTTGTCGATCACGACCCGGTACTCGGCAAGGTGCTCCCCAATGGTTCGCGCGACCGCGAGAACGTATTTCAGATCCGCCGAACCGTCCTCGTCGGGCGGCGTGCCAACCGCGATCAGCTGGAAAAGCCCGTGCCTCACGCCCTCGGCGGCGTCGGTCGTGAAGCGGATGCGCCCTGCCTCCGCGTTCTTCTTGATCAGCGCGTCGAGCCCTGGCTCGTGGATCGGGATTTCTCCCTGCTTCAGGCGCTCGATTTTCTGTGCGTCGACGTCGACGCAGAGGACATCATTACCCGCATCGGACAGGCAGGCGCCGGTTACCAGGCCCACGTAGCCGGAGCCGAAAATAGTCACTCGCATGGGGACGGAAGGTTAACCGACTTTCAGAAGCGCGGCATCGAAAAGCGGCGGAGATCAAGGCCCGCACGTTGTCACCCGGCGCGCGCTGCACGCGGCGGCCTGACATCGTGCATTGTCAGCTCTTCAGACGCTCGACTCCGTCATGCGCAGCAAGATCCCGATCAAAGCTGCCGAGCGGCAGATGCCCTGCCTTGCGGGCGATTTCGAGAACGAGACAGTCCGAGAAGCCGACCGCAGGCCGATTGCGGAACAGGCGAAGCCCGGTTGCCACCACATCGGCGTCCTGAAGGGTCAATTGCTGGTGATTGAGGAGCATGTCGACCGCCATGGCGATCTGCGCGGGCGATCGCTCGTAGACCGCGTCGAGCACCCACAGGGTCTCCACCAACACCAGATGGGACACCCACGCACCCCTCGAGGTGAATTCTTCTGCCGCCCGAACCTGCCCGGGCTCATCACGGACGAGGAGCCTCACCAGGGCGTTCGTATCAAGCGCGCGCATGTCGCTTGCGGATGTGCTTTCTGATCCCTTCCTTCACGTCCGCGGGTCGCTTCGCGCCTCGATCGCCTCGAGGAAACACTGCGTGGTGCACGTCAGTGGAGCTGAACCGCCCTGCCCGTCTCACGACGACCTGGTTGTCCTGTTCGTCCCACTCCAGGATGGAGCCAGGCCCTACCCCAAGTCTCTTGCGAACCTCGGCCGGCACGGAGATCTGACCCTGGGCAGTCACCCTGGAATGTGCGATAGTCATCATGTTACATTACTGCGGTAATGCACCCGAGTCAACCCGGCCGGCAGCGGGGAACCGGACGGCTTGGTTCACGTCGATCCCGAAGATCGCCTCAGCGGCAGCGCTGATCCCCGATAAAAAGGCGCGCGCGTCGTCACCCAGCGGGCCGAAGCGCAGCGCAAGCTGGCGGGCCACGAGATCGGCCCGACCTTCAAGCTGTCCCTCGGCCTTGCCCTCGCTCCGCCCCTGCGCCACATAGCGCTTGGCGAACTCGCTCTGATACTCGTACTTTGCCGGGTCCATCGCTTGTAACTCCTGCCGGGCTGCCTCGCTCAGCGAGGCGAGCACCAGATCAAAATACAACCGCGACCGGTCTTCGTCGAGCCCGATGCTCGCTGCCTGCGCTGCTGCGGCAATGCGCGCAGCCTTGCCGATGTCCGCGTCCCGGCCGTGCGCCATCGCAGAAAGCACTGCCAGCTCGGGATCCTCCTGTGCCCGGGACTCCTCCGCGATCTCGGGGACCCCTGAGGGACCGAGCACCAGCGGCGTGAACCAGTTTCCGCTCCCCAGATCGATCGGCCTCGCCGCCCAGTGGGCCGTCGACTCGTCCGCCGTGACCACCAGCAGGCAAACGGGTAGTTCGAGCCGGGCCCTGAGATTTGCGACATAGGTGGGCCAGACGAAAGGCTTGCGCTCATCCGGCGACAGCTGGACTTCGAACACGATTCCGTGGACGGGCGCTCCATCGAGCAGTGACACCACGAGATCTGCGCGGTACTCGGCGGGCTGGATCTCGGTGAGATCGGCGGAATCGATCCGCACTTCGGTGTACGGCGGAAGCTCCCGATGCAGCGCGTCACGCAGCAGCTCCGGAGCGAGCGCGAGGCGATTGCGAAACAGGAGCAGCAGCGTTTCATGCAATTGTGAAGGCACGCATCAACGCTACGGATCCTTCCAAATCGGTGCCATCGCGAATACTGGCGTGTACGCCCGGAATGTGCGCGCCATCAGAACATCGCTCGGGTTGACGCGCCGTCCAGAGCAGCGGGTGCGTGTCCGGTAGGAGCTTCAAGAGCTGCCAGTGAAAAGCTGCTCGACTTCAGCGGCACCCATCCGGTCGAAATCTGCAGGTACACGAATCTGGCCTGCGAGGAACCCCAACCGCTTCATTTGCGAAGCAACCGGCGCATCGAGCGCCAAATCCTTCACCAGCGACTTGCCTATCCTGACGGCCCGATTGACAAGGCGGGAAAGCAGCGTCTTTGCCACGTGTATTTTGAAGGTTCGCACAGAACATCTCCGATGAACCAATTCCCGTCAGTCAATTTCACTTGGGCCCGTGTTTAAAGCGACCGGAACAGCCCAGCAAAGCCTTTTCATTCGAATGCAGGCGGAACTGGTCTTTCGAAGGCGTCGCCTGCGGACCTTCGGGCAACTATTCGGTGCGCCTGGAAATCAGCGACGTTACCAACGACCTTCGCGTGGGCCATTTCATTCTTTCGCACCCAGACGTGATCCCGGAGCTCATCACCCGGTCGATACTCAACAACGCCCTTCATCAGGATCTCGCGCGCGCGAGCGCAGTCGTTGCGATTCAGCGCGTCGAGCATCTCATCGATCAAGCGCTGCACATCACGCCACGGCATACGATGCTCGATCGCCCGCATGATCATGGAGTGTTCAGTCCCTGTCACATTGCTGCCGATCAGAAGTTCCTCGAATAGCTTCTCAGCCGGGCGCAGGCCGGTGTAGACAATCTCTATTTCGCCAGCAGGATTCTCCTCGTCGCGCACGCTGAGACCCATAAGCCGAATCATACGCCGCGCGAGATCCTCGATACGCACTGGTTTACCCATGTCGAGCACGAAGACATCACCACCCTTGCCCATGGCGCCCGCCTGCAGCACCAGCTGCGCGGCCTCCGGGATCGTCATGAAATAGCGGATGACATCCTTGTGCGTGACCGTGACCGGCCCGCCGGCGCGGATCTGCTCGCGGAAGAGCGGCACCACCGACCCGCTCGATTCGAGCACGTTGCCGAAGCGCACCATGCAGAATCGTGTCGTCGTCGTGCGTTCCTGCAGGCCCTGCAGCACGATCTCGGCGAAACGTTTCGTCGCGCCCATCACGTTCGTCGGATTGACGGCCTTGTCGGTCGAGATCAGGACGAACGTCTCGACGTTGCACTCGAGCGCCGCCTCCGCCGCGTGCCAGGTGCTGAACACGTTGTTGTGGATGCCCTGGATGACGTTGTGTTCGACGATCGGCACATGCTTGTACGCCGCCGCGTGGTAGATCGTCTGCACGGCATAGGTCTGCACGACTTCGCGAACCCGGTTGCGGTGGTGCGCGTTGCCGAGCAGCGCCACGAGTTCCACCTGGAAGCCTTCGCGCTTGAACAAAGCGCGCAATTCCCGTTCGATGCTGTAGAGCGCAAGCTCGGACATTTCCAGCAGGACCAGACGCGAGGGGCCCAGCCGCAGGATCTGCCGGCACAACTCCGACCCGATCGACCCGCCAGCACCCGTGACCATCACCACCTTGTGACGGATGCAGGCGTCGAGCAGCGCAGGGTTGGGCGGCACCGGATCCCGGCCGAGCAGGTCCGCCGCGTCCACATCGCGCAACTCATCGACCGCCGCGTCGCCATTCACGATGTCGCCGATGTCCGGCACCGTCTGCACCTTGACCGGCAGCGGCTCGAGCAGTTTCAGGATTTCCTGCCGTCGCTTGCGGGACTGGGAGGGGAGCGCCAGCAGCACGGTCGTGACGGCAGAGTCGCGTACCAGACGATCCAGGCTGTCTGGCCCATGGACCCTCGTGCCGTTGACCAGACTCTTGTTCAACGACGGATTGTCGTCGATGAAACCGACCGGAAAGTAGCGCCCGCTCACCATCAGCGCAGACGCAAGTTGGGCGCCCGCAGAACCCGCACCGTATATGACCACGCGCTCTGCATTCGCGGGTCGAGTATGCGCAAGTCCCCTGACGGCAATGCGAGACCCCCCGACGTACAGCAGAGCCAATGCCCAGAAAATCACCAATGCGGAAAACGGGAGCGAATGGCTCAAGACAGTCGCGTTCAGCGCCGCGAGAATCATTACTGACGTCGTCACGCCAGCAAGCACTGTGCCCACGGCTGTTGGCCCCATGAATCGTACGATCGCACGGTAAAGGCCGAGTCGCCCGAAAATGGGGATGATCGCCACAAGCGCCGCGACGTACACCCAGGGATCAATCGACGCTGCGCGCTCCACGCCGCCCTTGAGCACCACTGCGAGCCACAGAACCTGTGGTATGCAAACCCCGTCTGCCAGCAGCATTATCGCCCGCTTCCGGTTGCGGGGCATATTCGTAAGCAACGAAGCAGCAGCGGAAATCAAAGCCGGATACGAATCGTTCATGCCGAAGCCGTGCTCGTAGTTAGTGGAGGGGCCTGTCGTTCCTAGACACGACGGGAATGCACCGCCCACTGGTGCCGCACCCGACGTTGGTCATGATACTAAGGCGATATCCACTACTTCCAGAATGGCCAGCGCTGTCGCCAGTCGACGACAGGCAAACGAAGCCTCAGGAATCTCCGCACTCCTGCAAGCACTCCCAACTCAATTCCTGGGCGGCTTCACCAAGCAGAACGTGAAAATCCACGCGAGCCTGTTCGCCAATGGAATGACTTCGAGCAGCCTGTCCAGCGCATCGAGCGCCGGCAGTAGCGCGGGAAATTTCCCCCCTGCGTATCCAACAACATGCCAGTATTTCACGTCAGTCACCTCGAAGAACCTGCCAGCAAACGCAAGGTCTTTGAGGCTGAGGATGTGCGCCTTTTCCCATTCCGTTCGCATGTCAGGCGTCAAGGAACGGTACAGCTTGATGGCAGGATTGTAGTCGAGTGCCTCCACGGCGAGTACCTTGCCGCCAGGCTTCAAGATGCGGCGCAACTCCGGAAATGCAAAGCTGAGATCCAGATGGTGCAGCATGCCTGAGCAAATGACGGCATCGATACACTCGTCCGGCAGACGCGTGTTCTCCGCGTCCGCCTGGAAGTAGCGGATGTTTGTCAGTCCCGCAGCATTGCGCCTGGCGTTCTGGACTGAGACATCCGAAATATCAAACCCGAGCGCCAACTTGGCCCCACTCTTCGCCGCGTGCAGGGCGTACTGCCCATTTCCACAGGCATAGTCCAGAAATATGCGGCCCCGACCATGGTCGGCAATCCAGTTGTCCACATACAGCTTGGATCGGCGGGCTGCACCGTAGTACTTCTTGTTGCCGTAGAATTTCTCGAAGGTATCGGACGAACTGGCAGCTTGCTTCCGAAACTCCGGATCACGATCGCGATTATGAAACTCCAACTCGGTTCGCTTGCGATCATCCAGCGTGGCCAGCCACTCGTCGTTGCCGATTCGATCGATGGCGTCAATTGCGTGCAGTAATTGTTCCATGTCTGACATCTTTGCGAATTGTGCGATTATATCAAATTCGGTTCTCGCGAGGCTGCTGCCGCGTTCAGGATTCGGCCGCGCTGTGCGCTGGCCGGCCCAAGCGCGCTGGCAACGCAGTGCGTCGTCTTTATGGAATGGGGAATCAAGTAGTTTTGCGAAGCTAGCAGTCTGTCGGGCTGAAGATTTCAGTTGAACGGAGAAATGCCTGCGCTTCGAGTGATTTCATGCTGATGCCTGTCAATAGTGGTGGGTCGAGTTGCCGCGCTGCCCGTTCAGCCGGGCTGCAGGGCGAACATGCGCTTGATGTTCCAGCTCATCGTCACCAGATTCCACTCACCGCTGACGTTGTCGAGTCCTCGCAGCAAGGGCTGGCGATAACCCATCACCGATTTGATGATGCCGAACACCGGTTCGGGAGTCTGCTTGCGCAAGGCGTAGAGTTTTCTGCCAGCCGGCGTCTTCAGCCGATGCGCCATCTTCTGCAACGGAGTAGCCGAAGCCGGCGGGGCCTTGGGCCCGGCGGCAAAGCGCTGCTTCCAGCTCACATGATGTCGAGAACGCCCCAGTGCGATCAGCGGTTCGATCCTGGCCGCCGCGCAGCTATCGACATTGGCCTCGCTGAAATACCCGTTGTCAGCGAGCATCTGTCGGCTGCGCCCCAGTTCTTTGGGCAGCGCCTTGAGCTTTGCGAGCATCGGTGCCAGCTGCCGTTTGTCGTTGGCCGCTTGCGTGACCGCGTTTGCCACGACCAGCAAACTGTCGGTTGCGACCACGGCCTGGGCGTTGTAACACTGCTCGAACCCACCGCCGGCGACCTTCATGATGCGCGAGTCTTCATCGGTCAGGTTGATCTGATCGCTCTCCCGCACCCCACCGGTGGGCGGCTCGGGTGGCCGGCCACCGGACTTCTTGCCGGTGAGTCTTTCCTGCTCAGCCCGTGTCGCCAGCTTGGCCTGATACTCGGCTTGTTCACGCTCGAGGCGCTCGTCAGCCCGCGCTTCGATCTTGGCCTTCGCCTCGGCAATGGCCGCCAGGCGCGTCTCGCGCCGCTCCAGTTCTTCCGGGATCGACATCCCATCGGGGATATCGTCCGCATCGGCCTGCTCGGCCAGGCGCAGCAGTTGCTTCACTTCCCGCTGCAACTGCTTCTCGATCTTCTTGGCATGCCCATACGAGAGCGCGCTGTGCCGGCTCGCGTTGGCGTGTACCTTGGTGCCATCGATCGCCACGGTGCCCAGCTTGAGCATGCCCATCGTGCGCGCCAGCTTCAGCACATCAACAAACAGCGTCTCGATCTGCCCCAGAAAGCGCTTGCGAAACGCGGCAATCGTGTCGTGATCGGGATGCTCGTTGCCGGCCAGATATCGGAACGCCACGGAGTCGTAGGTCGCCCGCTCAATCGCCCGGCTGGAAAACACCCGGGTCGCATAGCCGTACACCAGCAGGCCCAGCAGCATCGCCGGATGATACGAAGCCGAACCCGACCCACGGTATGCCTTCACCAGTGTCGACAGATCCAATCCGTCAATGACTTCCGCCACGAAGCGCGCCAAGTGCCGCTGCGGCAGCCACTCATCCACCGACGGTGGCAGCAAAAAGCCCGTGTCGCGGTTGATCGTGCGAAAGTTGCTCATGACTTCCAGTGCGGCGGGAGAAGCTGACGATGATTATCTCGCATCCACTCACTTCACGCCCGTCGCTAAGTCCGACAGACTGCTAGTAGAACTTGATGGCACAAGCGGCGAAAAGCGGGGACGAAGCCAGCCGATACGGTTGGCGACATGGGATAGATACCCAACAGGGGTTTTTGGCATTCCAACCAGGGACCACTGAAAGACTGCGTGCACATCCGAGGGTTTCTTGAACATCTGGCTGGTTACTGTGGGGGAGCCGCTTCCGCTCCCAGGTGAATCAGCGCGCTTGTGGCGCTGCGGGTTGCTAGCCAGGACCTTGGCAACGCGCAGTCACAAGGTTACCTGGTGGACCTCCACTTTTGATCACAGCCGCAAGCTGCCCTTCAGCCGCCCCACTAAGGGAAAGGATGATGTCGTGCTCGGGGGAGTATGTCTGCGTTGGCTCGACGGTATCGCATATCGGCGCAACCTGTCGCTGCGACGAATCGTGAACCATGTCCAACTTGGAATGCGGTTTTTCAAACTTGCACGCACATGCAACCCGCGGCCCGACGTGATTGTTGCTTCGTTCCCAACCATCGAACTCGCCTACGTGGCGTCTCTTTATGCCCGCCGCTGGAATTGCCCACTGATTGTCGATGTGCGCGACCTGTGGCCGGATATTTTCGTAGACGCGGTTCCGCCGGTGCTTCGAGGGCCAGCCAGGCTCTTGCTGTCACCCTACTTCAGCGCCACACGATTTCTCTTGGGTGCGGCCACATCTGTGGTAGCGGTATCCCAAAAGTACCTGGACTGGGGGATAGAACGTGCGGGCCGGCCGACGCGATCGACTGACCGCGTGTTTCCTCTGGGCTACGAGCCGACTACACCGACCGAGCAAGACAGACTCGAAATAGACGAAGTACTGCGTCAGGCGGATGAAATGCACATTGCCGTGTTCGCCGGTTCGTTTGGGCGCACATATGACCTGGCGACCGTCATCGAAGCGGCGCGCCTCATGGACGGCAGGGGCGATAGCTCGCCTCTATTCGTGCTGTGCGGAACTGGCGAGAAGGAGCATGCATTGCGCCAACTCGCTGCCGGCCTTTCCAACGTCGTATTTACAGGTCTCCTTTCTGCGGGGAAGTTGGCAGCCGTGTTTGAGAGGGCAAGTATTGGGCTGGCCGCGTATGCGGTGGATGCGCCGCAGGGTATTCCGAACAAGGTGGTGGAGTACTCGTGCGCCGGCCTTTCGATTATGTCGTCCCTCGAAGGTGAAACCAAGACTCTGCTGGATGAAAGCGGCTGCGGTCTTTCTTATGCGGCTGGAAATCCGCATGACTTGAGGCGCGTTCTGGTCAGCTTGCTTGCGGATCCGGCTGGCATGGCGCGCATGCGCGGCAAGGCATCGGAGACTTACCGAAACCGATTTGCGGCAATTGACGTATATGCAGCCATGGCCGACCACGTTGAGCGCGTGGCGCGGCTCGACGGAAACGGCGAGACAGAGAAGCTGGCATGAGCACTAGCAACGACTTCTCCATTGTGACTGAACGCGGGGGAGAACTGGTTAGCCGTGGCCAGCTCGATCGATTCCACCAGCGATATCTCTGGGCTGGCCGCTACTGCAGAGACAGGGATGTGCTGGAAATGGCCTGCGGAACGGGGCCTGGTCTCGGATACCTTGCATCCCGTAGTAGATCATTGGTGGCGGGCGATCTGTCGGAGACTGTGCTCGCGATCGCTCGGGCGAATTACGCGGACAGTGTTCGCTTGCTGCGTTTCGATGCCGCTGCCACACCATTCGCGAGCAGCTCGTTCGATGTAGTTATCCTGTTTGAAGCAATCTACTACCTACCGGATGCCGGAGCTTTCGCGCGGGAGGCGCATCGCTTGCTCCGCAACGGAGGAGTATTGCTGATCGCCACCGCCAACAAGGACCTGCCGGATTTCAATCCGAGCCCGTTCTCGAAGTGTTACTTCAACCCGCCTGAGCTTGCCAGTTTGCTCACCCGCGCTGGCTTCGACACCAAGTTCTACGGCGGCAGCCCAGTTGACACTTCCGGACCGCGGGCAAAGGCCCTGCGGTACTTGAAACGCCTGGCCGTTGCCTTGCACCTGATTCCCGGGAGCATGCGCGGAAAACGCCTGCTCAAGCGCATCGTTTTTGGCCCGCTTGTTCAGATGCCGGCGCAGTTTCTCGATGCAGGCGTGCAATACACTCCACCACAGGCGATCGATTCCCTGTCACCCGACTTGCGCCACCAAGTGCTTTACTGCGTTGCACAGAAGATGAGTCAATGACCAAACAGATCCCCTTTTTCAACTACCCTGCCCTATACGCCCGCGACGAAGCGCGGTTGCAACCTATCATCACGGACGTCCTGCGCCGCGGGGCGTACGTCATGCAAAGAGACTTGATCGAGTTCGAAGGCGACTTGGCCCGCTTTCTCGGGGTCAAGCATGTGGTCGGAGTAGCGGACGGAACCATCGCCCTGATGATGGGGTTGCGAGCGGCAGGAATCCGACCAGGTGACGAGGTGATCGTACCATCACATACATTCGTGGCATCGGCCGCGGCGATCCATCATGTTGGTGCTCAACCGGTTCTCGCAGACTGCGGCCCGGATCATCTGATCACCGCCGAAGCAGTGCATTGCAAGCTATCTCCACGCACGCGCGGAATCATGCCGGTGCAACTCAACGGCCGCACTGCAAACATGGACGGAATCATGGATATAGCGCGCGATCACAACTTGATCGTCGTGGAGGACTCGTGCCAAGCGTTAGGGTCAAAATTCAAAGGGCGCATTGCAGGAACGTTCGGTGCCGCTGGCACCTGCAGTTTCTACCCGTCAAAGACGCTGGGGTGCTATGGCGATGGCGGCGCTGTTTTCACAAACGACGATGCGCTCGCCGAATGCTTGCGTCTCTTTCGGGATCACGGGCGCAGTAGCACCGGGGACGTTGTCACGTTCGGCTACAACTCCCGACTCGACAATCTGCAAGCGGCCGTGCTCAAGTTCAAGCTAGCCGGGTACGATAGCGAAATTCGTCGGCGTCGATACCTCGCGGGCATCTATCAGTCACGACTTGCTGGTTTGCCCGACCTGCTCCTGCCCCCAGCCCCGGATTCGGACCCGGACCATTTCGACATCTTTCAGAACTATGAGGTTGAGTGCTCGCGCCGAGATGAACTGCGGGCACACCTCGATTCGCAAGGCGTCAAGACCATCATCCAGTGGGGCGGCAAGACCATCCATCAGTTCAAGGAACTGGGTTTGAACTCTGATGTCCCCTACACCGAGTCCATGACGGGTCGTTTTTTCTTGTTGCCCATGAACACGTCGCTTTCCGATGACGACGTCCATTATGTCTGCGACAAGATTCATCAGTTCTACGGCCGATAGCTGCAACCGAAACAATTGGAGAAGGCGAAAAAGTGACGCAAGCAAGCGACAAGGCGGTAGAGGGCGGGTTCCGAACTGGTGCGGAACGCGAAGAGGCAACGCGGCTGAAGGCCTGCTTTGATCGAAATCCGGAGGCCTGGGAAAAGAAACTGGAGAACTTTCCAAAGTACGTCAGGCGGCAGAACCTGACTCGGTTCCTGGCTCTCTACGAGATTTACAAGCGCATCCTTCCGGTGAAGGGTTCAATCGTCGAGTGCGGGGTATTTCGTGGCTTCGGCACCATGACATGGGCGAAACTGTCGGCGATTCTGGAGCCGGTGAACTTGACCAGGCGAATCTACGGTTTCGACTCTTTCGCAGGATTTCCATCGGTCGGTGCGATCGACAATGCCGGCATCGCCGCCCATGTCAAGGCCGGCGACCTCTACGCAGACTCGGAAGCAGAGCTCCGCGAACTCGCCGCGATCAACGATTCGACGCGCTACCTGGGGCACATCCCAAAAGTCAACCTGATTCGCGGGGATGCCACTCACACGATCCCGAAATTCGTCGAATCCACGCCTCACTTGCTGATCAGCCTCCTTTTCATGGATTTCGACTTGTTCGAGCCGACGAAAGTGGCCCTCCAGCATTTCCTGCCGCGTATGCCCAAAGGTGCCGTCCTCGCGTTCGACGAACTGGACAATCCACTTTGGCCCGGAGAAACGGCGGCCATGCTGGAGGTATGTGGTGCAGCGAATCTTCGCATCGAGCGGCTTGAGTTCGATCCATATATAGGGTTCGCCGTAATCGAATGATTATCTCGACGCAACAATTGGCCAATCGCATCAGGCGGCACGCCATTCACATGACGAGTTCCGGCAAGAGCTCACACGTGGGATCCGTGCTCTCCATGGCGGACATAGTCGCCGTTCTGTACGGAAAAATCCTCCGAAAGAACCCGCAGGATCCGCGCTGGCCTGATCGGGATCGCTTCCTGCTGAGCAAGGGACACGCCGGCGCGGGTGTTTATGCGGCACTGGCGGAGTCCGGCTTCATGCCGCTCGAAAAGCTCCGCACGCACTATCAGAATGGCTCGGATCTCAGCGGGCACGTTTCACACAAAGATGTTCCGGGCGTGGAACTGTCCACGGGGTCTCTTGGCCATGGATTGCCTGTCGCATGCGGAATGGCGAAAGCAGCCTTGCTGGATGGCCGAACGCATCGGGTGTTCTGTGTACTCAGCGATGGCGAATGCGACGAAGGATCCAATTGGGAAGCGGCCTTGTTCGCGGCACACCACAAGCTGCGGAACCTGGTAGCCATCATTGACTACAACAAGATCCAGAGCCTCGCAAGTGTCGCTGAAACTCTGGCATTGGAACCATTCGCCGACAAGTGGAAGTCGTTTGGGTGGGAAGTCATCAATGTTGACGGACATGATCATTCTGCATTGATTGCTGCGCTGGAACCCCGTGTCGGCAGTGATCGTCCACTCGTGACGATAGCCCATACGATCAAAGGTAAAGGGGTCTCTTTCATGGAGGGTTCGGTCCTATGGCACTACCGCAGCCCACAGGGAGATGAATTCAAGGCGGCCTTGCGCGAACTCGAGGCTGGGGAGAAGCCTGATGCGTGATTGTTTTGTGGCCGCGCTGCTTGAGATTGCAAGGCAGAACCGGCGAGTTCTGCTGATGACCGGCGACTTGGGGTTCGGCGTGCTTGATTCCTTCGCCCGCGAGTTGCCACTGCAGTTTCTGAATGCAGGCGTCGCGGAGCAGAACATGACAGGAATGGCTGCGGGATTGGCGCTTGAGGGCCGTACGGTGTTCACTTACTCCATAGCGAACTTCCCAACGCTGCGCTGCCTTGAGCAACTGCGGAATGACGTTTGCTACCACGAAGCCAATGTAAAAGTGGTCGCAATCGGCGGAGGATTCAGTTACGGGGCGCTCGGCATGTCCCATCATGCTACCGAGGACATTGCCATACTTCGTGCACTACCAGGCATTTCCGTTCATGCCCCGTGCGATGAAGTCGAAACTAGCGCCATCACCAGCCTGCTTGTGACACAAGATGGCCCGTCGTACTTGCGGCTCGACAAGTCCAAACTTGCCCCCCTGCAAGATGCTGACGAGTTCCGGCCAGGCAGGCTTCGCCTGCTACGGAGCGGACGACACGCAGCCATCATGGTCTGCGGCGGAATTGCTGGTGAGGCAATCAAGGCGGCTGAATCCCTGGCGCGCGAAGGGATTGAATGTGCGGTCGTCAGTGTGCACACCTTGAAACCGATCGATGCCGAGGGCGTGCTCGACATTGCCCGTAGATACCCAGCAGTCCTCACCCTCGAGGAGCACGTGCTATCGGGAGGCTTGGGATCCATTGTTGCTGAGATCTTGGTGGATTCCGGCATCCGACCGCGCGCGTTCGCGCGTATGGCACTCCCCGATCAATACTGTTCGGTCGTAGGTACCCAGGAATATCTCCGCGCCCACCGGGGGCTGGACGCCTTGACAGTTGCCAATCGAATGAAGGCCCTGCTGAGCACAGCATGCTGAAGCGCGCTCTGGATATTGCAGTGGCCTCGGTCGGCCTATTGGTGACGAGCCCCCTGTTGCTCGGCGTGATGGTCGTCGTATGGCTGGGCGACAGGCACTCACCTCTGTATATCGCACCACGTGTTGCACGCGGCGGGGGGCAATTCAGAATGGTCAAGCTACGTTCGATGTCAGTCGGGGCCGATCGAACCGGGGTTAGTTCGACATCGAACAGCGATCGTCGAATCACTCCTGTCGGACATTTCATCCGACGCTACAAGCTCGACGAAATCACTCAGCTTTGGAATGTGCTGGTGGGGGACATGAGCCTGGTGGGTCCACGACCACAGGTACGTTCTGCCGTAAACCTGTACACACCTCGCGAAATGCGGCTATTGACCATCCGACCTGGGATCACCGATTTCGCCTCCATTGTTTTCGCCGATGAAGGCGCAATTCTTGCGGGGAGCCACAACCCCGACGCCGATTATGACGCCCTGATCCGACCATGGAAGAGCCGCCTTGGGCTCATTTATATAGAGAACCAGTCCATCACCCTCGACGCCCAACTCATCGCTGCGACGCTGCTCGCAATCGTCTCTCGCAAACGTGCACTTGGTCTTGTAAGGAAATTGCTGGAACGGACGCACGCTCCCCATGACGTGATTCGCGTCGCAACCAGACAACATCATCTCATGCCTGCGACTCCTCCCTGAAGGCTTGCAATCCGCGGAAAACCGGAAACGCACGTCGCGTCAATTCGATACCAAGTGCTCTTGAAAAACTCGCCACCACATTTCAAGCACCATTGGATTCCAGATCTCCGTGAATCGGATTCGCCCGCGCTCCGGCGCCTGCCTACGGTAGGTTTCGAACACCGACATTAGCCGCGAATGGTTCAGCATTCCGCTGCGCACGACATGGCTATCGGGCGCAAGACAATCTCTTACGTTTCCTTCCAGATCGTTCTTCAACCATTCTCCGATGGGCGTTGTAAACCCCATCTTGTCACGGCGCCAGGTAACCTCCGGCGGTAGGACGTCTTCCACTGCCCTCCGCAACGGATACTTTGTCCATCCGCGCATCAACTTGAAGTTTGTCGGTGCCCGCACCGCCACTTCGACAAGGCGATAGTCGAGAAAGGGGTTACGGATTTCGCGTGACCACGCCATGGACATACGATCCTCCCAATGCGTCAGCACAGGGATAGAAAATCGCTCGATATCCAGCACTTGGCGCCTACGTACGTCATTCGACGCACCTAGACCAAGATCGAGCGCAGCTAGCCCGCGCAGCGCGGGCCCGCGAACATCGACATCCCGTCCGCGAAATCCCGCAGCCAGATATCGCTTGGCATCCGCATAGTTGAACTGGTTGAGCACGGTGCCTTGCCTCCAGAAGTCGAAGAGACTGCGCATCACGCCCACAAGGCGGCCTGATCGCATCTCCGACTGCAAATGGAACCCAACATACTTCAGATACCCGCAGAACGCCTCGTCAGCACCCTGCCCGGAAAGAATTACCGTGATCCCAAGGTCACGCGCGCGCTTCATGAGCAGGTACGTCGCCACCGGTGTGAAATTTCCGAACGGCTCATCGTTGTGCCACAGAGATTTCTCAATCAGTTCCATTGTGCTTTCAGGTGAAAACTCCAGTTGGACTTTGTGCACTTCCTTGCCCAGATGCCTTGCAACTGCGTCCATGTAGCGCGACTCATCAAAACGTGGGTCGCCGCTCACTGCCCCGAATAGATTTAGGTTTTCTCCACCCGCCAAGTTGCATTGCATGATCCCGGCGATAGCCGACGAATCAATCCCGCCAGAAACCAAGGCGCCAACGCGAACATCGCTTCGAAGTCTGATTCGAACCGCATCGTCCAACAGAGATCGGGTTTGCTCAATGATGGAGCTGAGGGGCACCGATGGTGAATCCTCCAAGTCCATGCGCCAATATCGAGTGAACCCAAGCGACAATATCGGTCGAGACAGGTCGATTTGGGCGTAATGCCCCGCCGGCACCTTGTAGATGGATTCAAAAAAAGTGTCGTTGTCGTAGTCCACCTGCGACTGCGCCAAGAAGCGCTCAACGAGTGCCGCATTCACATTCAAGCGACGCCCAACGAGTTGCAGAAGAACCTTTATCTCGGAAGCGAGGTACAGCCTCGAACTATCCAGATAGTAGTAAAGCGGCTTTACGCCAAATCGGTCTCGAGAGACAAGTAACGTTCGAGTACGGCGATTAAGCAGCACAAATGCCCACATTCCATTGAGCGCCTTGTGGGTTCGCTCCACACCATCAAACTCCAAGGCCTGCAGAAGAACCTCAGAGTCCGACTCCGTGCGAAACTCCACACCTCGTGCCCGCAATCCGTCTCGCATCTCACGGTAGTTGTAGATCTCCCCATTGAATATCAGTACGCAATCGCCGGAGTGGCTCTCCATGGGTTGCCTAGCCGCATTGCTCAAATCGATGATGGCTAAGCGCTGATGCGCCAATGATATTGTGCGGTCTCCGACCTCCTCGTGAAGCAGTCCGCTCCCGTCTGGTCCTCGATGCTGCTGCCGTCGCATCGCCTCCAACACATGCCCCTCAAGAATGTTTCGCCCTATGGCGGCAACTATTCCGCACAAGCTCTATGCCTCCTTCCGATTCAACTCATGCACTCGCGCAGCCCCCGCATCGCCGCCCTCGAGCAGCCGCTCATAGAGGTCAATCAATCGCTGCTCCTCGGTACTCCAATTGAACGTGCTGAGGACGGCCTTGCGCCCGTTTGCACCCATCTGTTCTGCCTCACCCGAATCACTGACTAGCCGGAGGATAGCTTGCGAGATCTCCCGGGGATCCCGCGGATCGACGCATATGCCGCACCGATGTCCCTCTACAATCTCGCGCCAACGTGGAAAATTGGATGCGATCACGGGAAGGCCAGCTGACATATATTCGAACAACTTGTTCGGCATCGCATTGAGGTGATTCGGCTCCGGCAGGAATGTCACCAGCCCCACGCGACATCGCGCCATGGCCTGCGCGAAACCCCGTCGATCAAGGAAACCCAGATAGTTGACGCGATTCCACGCCGACATGGATCGAACGCGCTCTTCCGTTTCTCGCTCATGAAAGTCACCACCCAAGATCAAGCGGGCGTCACAACTCTCAAGGGCAGTCATCAACTCAAAAATGCCGCGAATATTTGAAATACCCCCGACATAGCAAACATCGCGTGGCCGGCTGCACCACGGCACATCGATAAAGAGTTCATCGTCAACAGCGTAATTTACAATGTCGACGACTTGCGGATTCAAGGTTTGAAACTTCTCTCGTAGATAGGGCCACGCCGTAACTACTGCCGACATCTTGCGAATAGCATGAGTTTCGAACCGACCAAACGATGCGGACACAATTCGGCGCTGCCAAGCCGGTATCCATGGCTTGCTCAGTATGTCCGCGGGCACATCTTCGTGCACATCGTAAATAACGGTCTTGCCCGTCCGACGCAGCGCCAAGCCAACAGGAATCAGCTCGGGATCGTGGAAATGGTATGCGTGTGCATTCAACGCTTTCGCCAGCTTTCCCACTCGCAGTGCAATCTTCGTCATGCGCGATGGACGTGAAGTCGCCGCACCGACGTCCATGACCTGAACTCCATTGGCCAACTCATCGCCCTTGCCATCCGCCACGATCAGAATGCATTCAAATCCAGCGCGCAGAACGGCCTTGCACTCCTTCAGGGCAATTCGAGTATCTCCCCTTGAATGCACGCTGGTCATGTGAACAATTCGCTTCATGAAATTGGGCTCATATGGGCTACAGGGACCTTGGCTGCTACGAGGGACCGTAGCGCCCAACACAAGAGCGGTGCCACGAGAAAGCCGTTCGTAAGCAAAACGGTCGTGTAGTCTGCGTACGTGAAACCTAACGCAGCGACACTGCAGGCCGAAACACACGCCAACAATAGTGCTCCATCAAGCTTTAGATATACCGCAAGCACCGAATCGAGGGCGAAGACCCCCGCGATCGATAGAAGCCACCCGGGCATACCGAAGTAGCTGAAGTAGGTGAATCCGAATCCCGCATTGGCGTTTACGGAAGCCAGCGTACCCCCGTAATACATTCTGCCGATCAAGTTAGGCGCATCGATAGGCTGGTACCCAAGTAGGGCGGCGGCCTTCGGAATGGCCGCGATCCCAAAGAGCCCTTCGGTTTGGGCGTAGTGTACGTACCAGGTTCCAACCTCGCCGGGGCCAGTAACAATGCGGTACTCGATGAAGTTCCAGAAGTATTCTGCAAAGCTTCCGAGGTCTGCCAGATGACCCTCACGTGCGAGGGTCAAGGTCACGGGCAGTACCAACAGTACTCCCACAGCCACCAATAGCCGCAACATGGACAACGCAGCCAGCCCTCGGCTGAACCACATGGCCGCAATTGCACACAACCAAAGAGTGACTGCAAAACTGCGTGCGCCGCTCAGGCTTACGGCTATCGTCAGGAACGCCACCGAAATCGCGCCCAGCAACAGAGTTGGATACTTCCATGGCCGCGGCCCATTCTTCACCCGCGCAATCGCTGCCAAAATCAGCACAAGGAGCACAGGAGCAACCGTGAGCGCGAAGATTGCAAACGCATACCTCAGAGCAGCACTCTCCAAGAGCTTGAACGATTCTTCCCTCGCAAGCGCCGCTCCGACGGGATTGGTGAACACAGCGTAGAGACCGGTTGATTTGAATGGCACCTCCAGCAAGTACCACGCGAGGACCATTCCAACGGTCGTGACAAGTAGCGCGACATGCCTCCAGTCCAAGTCAAGAGCCGCCAGTTCCCCGATTGCAATGCGCTGCCATATCCGTTTGCACTGCATATCCTTTCGCATGTTCGCCACAACGAGAGGAACTAGCACCAGTCCCTGCAAGACAATCAAGTATGAGTACGGATCAGGAAGAAAGGCTTCCACCTCTTGCAGGCTCAGGCAAGCAGGCCAAATGATAAAAACCAGATAGAGGCACGCAACCTGCACGCTTGGGCGAATCATGGAGTGCCTTTGGCGCACCAATAGGACGCCAACGAGGGCGCTGCTCGCCACAGTGCAGAGATACCAGACGATGCTGAACATCAGGATGCCGCCTTCGCCGTCCTATTTATCGCCCGCCGAATCAAGCCGAGGCTGAGCGCGTAGCTCAAACAGACACCAAGGCCATACAGAGCCAATGTCGCTACTATTCCTACATCGGCGATGGTCGCCACACCGAAAACGACTGCTGTCAGGACGAAACGCACCACTTCTCGTACGACGTGAAGCTCTGGTCGCTGCAATACGTCAATGATCGCGTGCAGGGGACTAATGCAAAGCTGCGCTGCGAGCGGGGCGGCTAACAACTGAAAATAGGTTCCCGACTCGATCCAGTCCTTGCCAAAAACCAGTTCGACCCACAAAGGAGCCGCCAACAACACCAACATTAGTGGCACCGCCAAAAGCGCTTGGCTGCGGAGGACGTCCGTAGCGTGCCGCCGCAATCCGTCAACTTCCGTACAGGAACGAACTGCAGCTGCGGCATGCGCAAAATACGCCTGCGATACCGCTGAGGATATGACACCAACTCCTGCACCGGCAATTCGCTGACCAAACCCATAGAGGCCGGCAGCACCTGCACCGTACAGTAACCCCACTGCAAGCAGGGATGCCTGCAGATTAAGGCTATTCAACAAGGTAGCCGGCACCCACACACTGGGGAAATGTCGATACTCGACAACTAGTTGTCGAACCTCCGCAATTCTCACTCTGGCGGTCGTCGCCCCTCCACCTTTGACCATGTAGGTTGCGGCAGATACTACCTGGCCAGCGATCTGGCCAGCGACAAGACTGGGAGCGCTGTTCGAAGCCATGCCCAGCAAGACCTGTGACAACGGAACGGTTGCTGCCTGCCCGACTCGGGCCGCGGCAACACGATGAATGGCCCTATTTCGGAGAGCCAATCCGCTAAGCGCAAGCGACGTCCCAAAACTGAGCACATACGCCGGGACTGCCAGCCAGAGCCACAGTGGTGCTGAAGGAAAGAATCCCGCGGCCCACCAGGCAATTCCCGCACTAAGTACCGCGACTACTGCCACTGAGAACAAGGCAATGACGAACAAAGTGTGCGCTGAGCGTTCGTCACGCGCGACACCAACTGCCCGATCAAATCCGAGGCACGCTACAGCATCGCAAAACGCCACGGCGCCAAAGATCGTGTACAAGCCAAACTCACTAGGCGTGTACAAGCGCGAAAGCACTGGAGCAAGGAGAATCGCGAGCAGATACCCAATTCCGGTCGCAACGACCAAGCGTGACGCATCACGTCGAATAGTGCCGAGCACGGATCGAATCTGGCTAGCGCCTGCGAACCTGTTGCACCAGCAATAGGACCGTAAAGACTCCAAACAACATTCCGGCGAGCACGGCGAAAGCACCGACACTCGGCCGGACCGGGTCGTCGGAATCGGGCACCACGGCCGGATCTACAATTCTGAATGCGTAATCTTCGCGTGTCCTTGCGAGCATGTCTCGCTGCTTCTGGTCCTGAATCATGCGAAACAGCCCCTGCCGAAGTTCGACAACCGAGGTCTCTTGAAGCTCACGATCCAGGTAGCTCAAACTACGCGCAGTGCTGTCAATTGCCCGTTTGCGCAATTCGTCATTTGCCATGCGCAAATACGCATTGGCCCATTCGGCAGTTCTTTCCCGGTCTCCCCATTCCATTGACAGCCGGAGCACGCCAGTACGCTTGTCCTCCTGCAAACCAAATATCGAGTGCCGAAAGTATTCAACGCCATCATTTAGCGTTGGATCTTTTGCCCACCAACGATGTCGCCAAACTTTGCCCTCGGTGTCCCAGTGGGACGCGAACAACTGCGGCAGGAGATCATGTTGGACAATGAACCTGCGAGCCAATACGCGTGAACGAAGGAACTCGAGCGCCTCGCTTTTCTCATCCGATTGCCCAAGGCCAATACCTGCGAGTGCCGCCAAGCCGCCCAGTTGTCCAGCGCTCGACAAGACGGATGCCTGCGCCTCTCCAAGGGAACTTGATATTGCAACGGTCTCTGCCCTAAAAACCGGGTGCAGAAACAGCGATATACTTGCCCCCACCAGCGCACCAGTTGCGACGCTACCAAGAACAACAAGCCAACGCCGCCGGCACACTGAAACAACTTCTTGCAGAACGTCAGGCGCACTCATTTATCCAAACCACCTTGCCGCAGGAAAGCGCCAACCCCATGCCCCTCTCAGTTGCACTCGGCGGTGCACCGCGATCTCCGCGAGTTGTGACGGGCAGGCGGAGATCGGGCACAAAGGCGTGTCCGTCACGTGTCTGATTTGCACTGCTTGGGCCGCTCCTAGAACGAATTGATCGCCGCCACCGAGACCGCCACGTTGTAAAGAATCTGCGTCACCGCCTGCCACAACGGCAGCGGCGGCAGGCGCTCGGTATCGAGCGGCACCACCACGGTGTCGCCCGGCTCCATCTTCACCTGCGAGCCGCGGCTGAACCAGCGGTTGGAGGCGCGCGCGACGACGCTGCCATCGGCGCGCACCACGTAGATCTGGCTGTTGTCGGCCTTGCGTGTCGTGCCGCCGGACAGCGAGACGTAGTCGTCGCGCGACAGTCCCGGCTGGTAGAAATGCGACGTCGAGTTGTGCACTTCGCCGAGTACCGTGACTTCCTGGCGCTGCTTCGGAATGATCAACTGGTCGCCGTCCTGCAGGATCACGTCATCAGCAGTTCCGGGTCGCGCCGAAATGGCGGCCGGCAGGTCGATCACGAGGCGACCTACGGCTTTTGCGCCGCGCAATTGTGTCAACAGGGACTGGCCGACCGACAACGCCGTGGTGGCGCCTGCCTGGTTCATGTGGGCGCCCTGCAGCGCGGAGATCGCAAGGTCTATCTGCACCCGCTCCGCGAGCTTGTCCATTTGCGCTTGCTCGCGCTTGCGCAAGCTGTCGCGCATGAACACCGCCGCGCGCGGCGCGGCAAACTGCGTCAAGCCGCCCGCCCGATCGAGCACAGAGCGAAGCGACTCGCCGCGGCGGATCGGGTATTCGCCGGGGAAGCGTACCTCGCCCTCGAGCTTGACGACTTCCTGTTCGCGCCATTCCGGCGTTTCCTTGACGACGAGGATGTCGAACGCCTGAAGCGGCACGTTCGCCGCCTCATCGCCTCGCAGGGCCGCCTCGAGATCGATGTTTATCGCCTCTGTCTGGCGCACGTCGCCCACGACCCGGAAGCGGGTCAGCTCGGCGCTCTTCGCCAAGGCCGAATCGTCGAGACCGCCGCCCGCGCGCACGAGATCCGCAACGCGCATATGTTGCTCGAGCGGATAAGTTCCCTTGACCTTCACGGCGCCATCGATGCGCACCGATTCCGTCGGCTGCGTCGCGCTCGACTGGAGTTTCAGGTCATTCAACAACGGCGCAACCACAGCCTCGCGGCCCGATTCGAGATCGAACACGGTCAGCTGGTCGCGAGGCATCAGGGTGATGTCGGCCTCTGAACCGGGCGCGCGCAGCGCCGCGGCGAGATCCGCCGACAGCACGACGATTCGCCGGTCGGGCGGGAGCTCACGACGGACCAGCACATAGTGCGTGTCGGCGTTCGGCCTGAGATCGTCGGTCGAACGGAGGACTTCCGACAACCGCAGGCCGCTGCGATAGGCCACGGGGCCCGGCTGGTACACATGTCCCGCCACCGTGACGCCGGAATCGAGCGTCGGTCGCAGCCGCGCCACGCGCAGCACATCGCCGTTGCCGACGGCCTGAGTCCGGCCGCTGGCACCCGACAAGTCGACATTCAAGACGACGCGCCGCTTGTCCGCATCGAGGTGCGTCAACGAAGCCGTCTGCGGATCGGCTTCGGGAGTGAGGCCACCGGCCAGGGCCACCACATCCTCGGCGTTGGCGCCGCCCTTCAATTCGTAGATCGCCGGCCGGTGCACTTCACCATCGACCGACACGGTGGGTCCCACCGGCGGAATGAAGATCACGTCGCCCGGCAACAACTTCGCATCGTCACGCGTATCACCGCGCAACAGCAGGTCGTACAGGTCGAGCCGGCGAACGATCTCGCCCTGGCGCTTCAACTGCACATCGCGCAGCGACCCGATCGGTTTGACGCCGCCCGCGGCATAGAGTGCAGAAGTGATGGTGGCAAGCCCGCTGACCGTATAGGTGCCGGGCCGGCGTGCCTCGCCCAGAACGAACACGCTGACCGAACGGATGTCGCCCATCGAGACGCCGGCGTTCACGCCGATCATCTGCTTGGAGACCCGCTCCTCGAGGGTCGCCTGCACGCTGCGGAAACGCTGCCCCGCAACGCTGATCGGACCGAGTTCGGGGAAGTTGACGCGGCCTTCGCGATCGACGGTGAGGCGCAGCGTGCGGTTCTGGTTGCCGTAGAGCTGCACGATGAGCTCATCGCCCGGACCGACGATGTACTCGGCCGGCACCGGGACTTCGGAGATCGGCGCGAAGGTCGACAGCGAGTCGTCCTTGAACAAATCGTACCCGAGCGGCTTGAGACCGGCCGGGCCCGGTCGTTCGAGCGGCAGCCGGGTCACCTTGACGGTGAGGCGCGCGAGGCCCGGCTCCGCGGACAGACGAAGCGCCGCCTGCTCTTCCGACAGTCCGGCGAGCAGCATCGGCGCAAATCCCGGCATCAGGAGTTCGCCCGAGCGGTTCAGGCGATACGGGTTCTTCGCCATGATGCGCTCGATGGTCTTGCCGAGTTCTTCTTTTTCCAGAGGGTCCCAGTTCTTCGTGGGATCGATGATGAGCGGCGGCTGGCCCTCCTGCATCGAGGGTTGAACGGTCGCCTCCGGGAACTTGATGGACACGATGATCGTGTCTTCGCCTTGAAGCCCCGTCTTGCGCGCGAGCGTTGCTGAAAGCTCGGCGCGGTCCTTTGCCTCGGTCTTCTGCCGCGCGTCCTCGGTCGACCGCATATCGCGCTTCGACTTGTCAGCCGCATTTCCTGCCCCCTGCGTACCGACGCCCAGTTGCTCGAGCAGCATCTGGCGCTGTTCGGGGGTGAGGTTCTGCAGGATCTGGATCTGTTCGGCGGTCGGCACCTGCGCGACGGCGGGCAACACGAGCAAGCCAAGCAGAAAAATGAACAATCTGCGCATCAGAGACCTTGTCGCCATTCGACGAAGCCGGTGAAGTCCGACCCATCCGCCGGCTCGATCCGGAAATCGTTGTAGCCGAGGCCGAGCCGCAGCTCGCCCCGGGCGAAGGCGCGATTGTACTGGACCTCGACGTTCCTGACGTCATTCGCTGCGGCTCCGCGACCCAGTTCGACTTTGCGGACGAGAAGGCTCAGCGAATCGCCTGCGGGCCGCACGAGGAGCGCACCGAGCGAATACATGCGGCCATCGCCGCCCATCGCATGCCCGATCGAATGGCCGCGGAACGTGTAGCCCTGCGGGTAGAGATGATTAACATAGGCGCAGCCGAACATCGGCTGGGACCGCGTGAAGTTGCACGACGTGTCCGCGTACTCCAGGTGCCCACGCAGCGCGCCCCAGGCGGAGGAAGCCCAGCTTTCGACGCCCAGCTGGCCGATGAACTTGGCCGGCAGTCCGCCCGCCTCGTCCTCACCGATGAACTGTCCGTAGACGGCGACGGGCAGCGGCTGCCAGGGTGAGCGCAGGCGGAAATCGTACCCGGCCATCTGGTTGCCGGGTTCGTCGTTGGTGCCGAGGTTCGAATCGGCGTTGTCGTGGCCGATCAGCAGGTCCCGGAAGGTCCTCCACCCGCACGGCCGCCCCTCGCCGCACCACTGCGCCGTGCGGCTGAGGCCGAACTCGAGCCACGGTCGCGGCCGGAAATTCACGCGTGCGGCAAGAAAGCGCACGTCGGGCACGGGAACGTCGCTGCCCTCGAGTTCGCCGAGCTCGAGGCTCGCGCGCCAGGGGCCGATCCAGTGCAACCAGCGCGTCTCGAAGGCATCGGTGTAGTTGCGCTCGATGCGCAGGCTCGGGATCGGTCGCGCCGCCGTGCCGAGGATCAGGCTCCCCTCCCAGCCCGGTCCCCACCAGCGCTCCATCCAGCCGGCCGAGATCATGAAATTGCCGACGTTGAGCCCGACATACGTACCGTCGAGGCGCGCGCTCTGGTCGTCGCTCGCGTCGGTGACCGCGGTCACCTGCAGGTTCGCGGCGAGGCGGTTGCCCATCCAGCTCGCGCCCAGCTCGAGTTCACCTTCCTCGCGGGGTGTATCCGAAAAAGTCCGCAGCGGATCCGGGTCGCGCGCGCCGGATGCGCGGTATCCGATACCACTGAAACCGGCGCGAGCCTCACGCCGCGCCGAGCTCTGCACGCGCTGCAGCGCCTGCCGTAGCGCGGGGCTCACCTGATCCGGCAAGCGTGCAGCGTTCACGTCCCGCGCGATGTCGGGCCAGGAGATCGGCCAAGTGGTGATGGGGCCGCGCAGGATACCGGCGTCCGCGAGCAGTTCGATGTCATGGCGCATCGTGAGATCGCCCGGCGCGAGCCAGGGCGCGGCGTAGGCACCCGACGCCCCCAGCATCATTGCCAATGCCAGCAGGTGCCGGGTACGGCTAATTTTGACCACAGTCGAAATTACTCACGGCGAATTTTGACCGGCACCGGCCGGAAGGATGCGAAGATTACCTGATTCGATGATGACGATGTCGTCATCGTCTGACATCACGCGGCCACCCTTTTCAGGTTACGCTTCACATCGCATGCGCGTGCTTTTCATCCCCGTCTCCGCACCCACCGGTTCCGGCGAATATTCCAGGTCGCTCGCGATCGCGACTTCGCTGCAGGCGTTGAACGGCGGGGCCGACATTTCCTTCGTGCTGAACCGCCATGCGCCGTACGCGGCGTCGACGCCGTTTCCGTCCGTGCTGCTGCCCTCTTCGCCCACCTTTCACCCGCGGGAGGTCTCGGCGCTGATCCGCGACCGGCACCCGGATCTCGTGGTGTTCGACAACGCCGGCGTGACCGCGCAGCTGCGCGCCGCACGCGACAGCGGCGCGCGCGTGGTGTTCATCAGTTCCCGGCCCCGGCAGCGGCGCAAGGCGTTTCGCTTCAAATGGCTGCCGCTGATCGACGAGCACTGGATCGCCTGGCCGGAGTTCATGGCGGGCGCGTTGAGCGCCACCGAACATCTGAAGCTGCGCCTGAGCGCGCGCAAGCCCGCGGTGCGATTCGTCGATGCGATCGTGCCGACCCCGTCGGCCGAGGAAACGACGGCGCTCGCCGCGCGGTTCGGTCTCGAACCCGAGGGCTTCGCGCTCGTGGTGCCGGGGGGCGGGGGCGCTCATCCCGGCGCAGAGGCCGGACCCCAGACGATGGCTGCGGCGGCGCTGCGTCTTGCACGCCGTGGCCACCCGACGCTGCTCGTCGGCCCGAACGGGCTCGCGTCGGGCGATGCACCGAGCCTGCGCCACTCGCCCCACCTGCCGATCCGTGATCTCGCGGCGCTGATGGCGCGCGCGCGGGTGGTCGTCGCCAACGGCGGCGATACGCTGCTGCAGGCGCTGTCGTTCCGGCGGGTATGCGTCGCGGCGCCGCTCGCGCATGACCAGGCGAACCGCATCCAGCACTGCGCGCAGATCGGGATCGCCGCAGGCGTCGATCTCGATGAAGCCGAGCTCGCACGCACCGCCGAGGAGTTGTTCCATGACAGTGACCGGCGCGCGCAGCAGGAGAAGAACCTCGCCCTGCGCCCGATCCGCAATGACCTCGATTTCGCGGTGGACACGCTTGCGCGGCTGGCTGCCTAGCCTCCTGCTCGCCGGCCTGGTTTCGGGCGCGGCGCAGGCGCGCGGCGTGTCGCCGTACCTGCCGCTGAATCTCGACCCAGAGATGGAGCGGCAGATCGAGCAGGTGCTCACGCTCGCCGGCCGGCCCTTCCTCACCCGACCCATCGCCGCGGCCGTCGTGTGGGATGCGCTGCCCAAGGCGTGTGCCCGCGATGAAGCGCTGTGCCGCAGTGTCGAGCGCTATCTGAAGCGCTACATGCAAAGCGCGGGCGTGGTGGAGGCTTCGATTTCGGGCGCCGCCACGGACGGCGCAGCGCACCCGGTGCCAAACCGGCACGGGCTGCCCGCGGACAGCGCGTGGGAGGCGGCCGCGCGGCTTTACTGGCAGCCGTTCGACCATGCGCTCTTGACCCTGGGCGGAACCGGTTACGACGGCGACACGACCCCCACAGGCTCGCTGGTGAGTCTCGGATGGAGTTTCGCGCAGCTCGACGCGGGCTTTCGCGATCACTGGCTGTCGCCGTTCACCGACAGCGCGATGCTGCTGTCGACCGAGGCGCCGACGATGCCGTCGGTGACGCTGTCGAACTACCTGCCGCTCACCCGCCTCGGCCTGCGCTACGAAGCCTTCGTCGCGGAGATGTCGAGTTCCGACCGGATTGCCTTCGAGGGCGGCTTCACGTCCGGCCATCCGCGGCTCGCGGGCTTCAGCCTTTCAATCGAGCCGGCGAGCGGCTGGTCGCTCGGCTTCAATCGCATCATGCAGTTCGGCGGTGGCGCGCGAGGCGGGAGTTCGATCGGCGACGTGCTCGACGCGTTCTTCAATCCTTCAGGCACCGACAACGTCAATGCCGGCGCCGACCCCGACGCGCAGTTCGGCAACCAAGCCGCCTCGTTCACGAGCCGCTTCGCGTTTCCGGGCGCCGTACCCTTTTCGGTGTACGCGGAGTACGCCGGCGAAGACACCTCGCGTGGGCGCAATTATCTCCTCGGCAATGCGGCGCTTTCCGTCGGCATCGACTTTCCGCTCTTGTGGCGCCGGTTCGACCTCACGCTCGAGGCTTCCGAATGGCAGAACGGCTGGTATGTGCACAGTGTCTACCAGGACGGCCTCGTCAACGACGATCGCGTGATCGGCCACTGGGGCGCGGACCAGCGTGTGCGCGGCGACGGCGTGGGCGCGCGCAGCGCGATGGCGCGGCTCGGCTGGCGCCCCACGTTTGGCGGCCAGTTCGCGCTGCGTGGCCGCGTGATCGAGAACGAAACGTACTCGGCGGTGAGTTACGAGCGCGGCTACGACGTGACGCTCAGCTACGCGCGGCCGTTGGGCGCCTTTTCGGTGGGCGGCGAGCTCTACGCGGGCCGAGACGTGTTCGGCGAGGATTTCTCGCGCCTCGCGGCATTCGTGCGGTACGCGCCGGGCGCCACGGGTTCGGCCTTCGGGGTCGTGGCGAGCGGGCCCGCGTCGCGTCAACGCCCGGACGGCGCCGAGCTCTTCGTCGACTTCGGTGTCAACACGAACGAGGTGAAGGTCGATCTCGACGACACGATCCCGCGCGCGACGACCGACCGGGAGGTCGCACCCCACTTCGGGCTCGGCGCCCGGCGCGCGGTCTCGGCGCGGCAAGACCTCGGCGTGCGAGTCGAATACGACGACATCGACGGGCATTCGCTCCTCGGCGTGCGCGCGCTCGACTACCGCTTCCGCGTGCGCGGGCCCATCGCCCTCACCGGCTTCGTCGGCGCGGCGCGCTACGACCTCGCGACGCCCGCCTATGGTGTCTACGTCGGTGCGGGGGCGCAGTGGCGCGAGGTGCTGCCGCGGCTCGACCTGTCGCTCGACCTGCGCTATGCGTCCAAAGTGGCGCGCGACCACCTGGTCACGGGCGACCCCGTGGGCGCCCGCGGCGACAGCTTCTACGACATCACGAGCGCGGCGCTGTACCTCAGCTACCGCTTTTGAGATACCGCTCGCAAAGCGCTTCGAAGGGCGAGTCGGGGAAGTTCGCATTCTTGTTGAAGCGCGCGGCACGCGCCGCCATGTTGTTCCAGAGGTGCACGGCGCGGCTGTCATCGCCCCACGGCAGCATGCCGCCGCGCATCGGCTCGAAGAGCACGCGCCAATCCTCGCTGCGCACCGGATAAAAGTGCGCGCGCGGTAGCGCGCGATCGAGCACCCCGAGGTGGCGAGCCGCGGCGGTCAGCCCTTTCGGGCCGAGTTCACCCCAGCGCACACGCTCGCGACGGTCGCCCTGCAGGTGGCGGCGCCGCAGCTTGCGCAGGCGCATGCGCCAGTTGTCGTACGGCAGGATGCGGTTCGGGTTCTCGCAGCAGTCCGCGAGCCAGCGCGCGAGTGCGTGCCCCGCCGGGAGGCCGAGGATCGCATTGTTGACCTGCTTCTCGTCCTCCCAGCCGAAGACCTCTTCCTGCGGATAGTCGATCGGCCGCAGGCATGCGACGTCCATGTCGGCCCAGATGCCGCCGCGCTCCGCGAGGAGCCGATATCGGAACCAGTCGGCGAAGATGCCCACGGAACCCGTGCGCCGGTGCGTGAACAGCGCGCCGCGGGGCAGGATCTCCGCCGCATCGCGCACCCCCGCGGCCTGCGGCACGCCGCGCGGCTCGTCGTAGACGTAGAGATCGACCGGGTGCCCGTGATGCAGGAACGAGGTGATCGCGAGCTGCTCCATGCGCGACAGCGCGGGGCCGTGCCAGAACATCTGCACTGTCATGCTTCGCGTCACCGGTGCCGCCTTCTTCCCGCCACGCCGTCAACACCCGGACGATTCTCGCAATTCTGTCCGCCTGTTGACATCACCGGCGAACAGCCTTGGCTCGAGAGGTCCGGCTCACTCTCGCGACGCGCATTTCGATACAAACGCATGCGTTTTGCGGCTCCGGAGTCGAAGGCCAGATCCGCATCATGGTCGCATGAGCGGTTTCTCATTCACGCCGTTCCCGAGCTCGACGCCCGGTACTTGAGAGTAGTAACGCTCGAGGATATGGTGACGATTCACAACGCATTCCTGGATCGGGGATTTCGGCCGTGAAGCTTCATTACTATGCGGACACTGATTCTCTGTATATCGACCTGACCGACGAGCCGAGTGTGGAGAGCCGGGAAGTTGCGGCGGGAGTCGTGCTGGATTTCGGCGCTCACGGCAATCTGGTGGGCATCGACATCGACAATGCGACCGCAAAGGTTGATCTTGCGAAACTCACGCTCAGGGATCTCCCTGGCATCATCGAAACGGCGGCGTAACCGGGTCGCTCACTTCCAGCCGCGCAGCACTCCGAGCAGCGGCGCGAGGTGCGCCGGTGCGCCGGTCGGCGCTGCACCCGCCTCCCCGCCCTGCCCCGTCACCGCCGGCACGAGCTGCGCGCACAGTTTCTTGCCGAGTTCGACGCCCCACTGGTCGAACGCGTTGATGCCCCAGATCGTGCCTTGCGTGAACACTTTGTGTTCGTAGAGCGCGATCAGGCGGCCGAGCGTGGCCGGGTCGAGTGCGTCGAAGGCGAGGATCGTCGAGGGCCGGTTGCCGGCGTGCACTTTGTGCACCGAACCCGCCACCTCGAGCGGCTGGCCGAACGCGAACGCCTCGGCCTGCGCGAGGCAGTTGGCGATCGCGAGGTCGTGCTGATCCTGCCGGCCGCACGAGCTGCGCGCCGGCAGCAGGAAATCGAGCGCGGCGCGCAGTGTGCCCTGGTGCAGCATCTGGAAGAACGAATGCTGCGCATTGTTGCCCGGCTCGCCCCAGATCACGGGCACCGTTTCCCATTCCACGGCGCGCCCGTCCCGGGTGACCGACTTGCCGAGGCTCTCCATTTCGAGCTGCTGCAGGTAGGCGGAGAAGCGCGCGAGGCGCTGGTCGTAGGGCAGGATCGCGAGCGTCGGCAGTCCGAGGAAATTCACGTTCCATATGCCGAGAAGCCCGGCGAGCGCCGGCAGGTTCTCGCGCCAGGGCGCGGCCGCGAAGTGTTCGTCGATATCGCGCCCGCCTTCGAGGAAGGCGAGGAAGTTCTGCGCGCCGATCGCGATCGCGAGCGACACGCCGATCGACGACCAGATCGAGTAGCGCCCGCCGACCCAGTCCCACATCTCGAAGCGGTAGTCCGGGTGCACGCCGAAGGCGTTCATCGCGGCGGTGTTCACCGATACGGCCGCGAAATGGTCCGGCACGGCGGCCTCGCCGAGCGCACCGGCAATCCATGCCCGCGCCGCGCGCGCATTCGCCTGTGTCTCCAGTGTCGTGAAGGTCTTGGAGGCGACGATGAAGAGCGTCGTCGCCGGATCGGAGGTCGCGATGACGTCGGAAATCTGGCAGCCGTCGACGTTCGAAACGAACGCCATGCGCGGCGCGCCTTCGGTGAAGCGCGTGAGCGCCGCCGTCGCCATCGCGGGCCCGAGGTCCGAGCCACCGATGCCGATATTGACGACGGTCCTGAAGCGCTCGCGGGCACTCGCCGCGAACTCGAGCATGCGTGCGCGCTCGGCGAGCACCAGCCGCTCGATTTCGGCGCCACCGAGCTGTTGCCCGGCGCGCTGGCGCAGCGCGACATGCAGCACCGCGCGCTTCTCGGTCGTGTTGATCGCCTCGCCACGGCGCATGGCGCTGATCGCCGCACGCAGGTCGACCGCGTCGGCGAGCGCTTCGAGGGCTGAAAGCACGCCTGCATCGATCCGCTGGCGCGAGAAGTCGAGCAGCAGGTTCGCGGCGCGCGCCGAGCAGTGCTCGAAGCGCTGCGGATCCGCTGCGAAGAGATCGCGCAGGTGGCGCGCGCCGGTGGACGCGGCGAGCTCGCGCAGCCGCGACCAGGGCGCCGTCTCCGGCCCCGCCTTCACGATGCGAACCCCGCGGTCATGAATGCGGCCCCGCGCTCATGCATGGAATCCGGCGATGCTGTCGACCACGTGCTGCAACTGCGCCGGCTCCAGCTCGGGGAAGATCGGCAGCGCGAGCGTTTCTGCGGCGGCACGCTCGGACTCCGGGAACTCGCCGGCCGCATGGCCGAGATAGGCGAAGCACTTCTGCAGGTGCAGCGGCACCGGATAGTAGATCTCGGTGCCGATGTCGCACGACGCGAGGTGGGCGCGCAGGGCGTCGCGCCGTTCGACGCGGATCACGTACTGGTTGTAGATATGGCGCGCGCCGCGCCCGGCAGTCGGTGTCTTCACACGCCCGCCGAGCGCCGCCTTCGCGAAGGCGGCGTCGTAGTATGCCGCGTTCCTCTGCCGGCCCGCGGTCCACGCATCGAGGTGCGGCAGCTTCACGTTGAGCACCGCGGCCTGCAGTTCGTCGAGCCTGAAATTGCCGCCGACGAAGTCGTGGTAGTACTTCGGCTCGCCACCGTGCACGCGGAAGATTCGCAGGCGCTCGGCGAGCGCGGCGTCGTTGGTGACGCAGAGGCCCGCATCGCCGAAGGCGCCGAGGTTCTTGGTCGGGAAGAACGACAGGCAGCCGATGTCGCCGAAGGAACACGCGCGCCGGCCCTGCGCATCGGCCGCACCGATCGCCTGCGCGGCATCTTCGATGACGCGCAGGGAGTGCCTGCGCGCGATCGCCATCAGCGGGTCCATGTCGGCCACCTGGCCGTAGAGATGCACGGGCATCAGTGCCTTCACGACGCCGCCCGTCCGCTTGTTGACGAGCCGGCCGGCCTGCGTCTCGCAGTCGCGGGCGATGAAACGCTCGACCGCTGCAGGCGACAGGTTGAAGGTCGCGGGCTCGATGTCGCAGTACACGGGCCGCGCGCCGACGCGCGCGATCGTGCCACCGGTCGCGAAGAAGGTGTACGGCGAGGTGATCACTTCGTCGCCCGCGCCGATGTCGAGCACCATCAGCGCGACGAGCAGCGCGTCGGTGCCGGAGGAGACGCCGATGCCGAATTTCGTGCCGCAGTACGCGGCGACATCGGCCTCGAGCTTCTTCACGGCAGGGCCCAGGATGAAGTGCTGCGATTCGCTGACCGCCTCGATCGCGGCGTCGATATCGCGCTTCAGCGCACGGTACTGGGGTTTGAGGTCGAGCAGCGGGACTTTCATGCCCCGCAGTTTAGCCGAGATTGACGACCCTGGATTCGCCCGGCGATCCACCCTTGTAGTAGCCGCGGTACCAGTCGATGAAGCGGCGCACGCCCACTTCGATCGGGGTGTCGGGCCTGTAGCCGACGTCGTCGATCAGCTCCTGCACGTCGGCTTCGGTGTCCGGCACGTCACCCGGCTGCAGCGGCAGCAGGTTCATCTCGGCCTTGCGGCCGAGGCATTCCTCGATCACCTGGATGTAGCGCAGCAGTTCCACGGGACGATTGTTGCCGATGTTGTAGATCCGGAATGGCGCGCTGCTCGTCGCGGGATCGGGACGCGCGCTGTCCCAGGCCGGATTCGGCTGCGCGATCCGGTCGGTCGCGCGCACCACGCCCTCGACGATGTCGTCGACGTAGGTGAAGTCGCGCTTGTGATGCCCATGGTTGAAGACGTCGATCGGCTTGCCCGCGAGAATGTTCTTCGCGAAGAGGAACAGCGCCATATCCGGGCGCCCCCACGGGCCGTAGACCGTGAAGAAGCGCAGCCCGGTGACCGGCAGCCTGAAGAGCCACGCGTAGTTGTGGGCCATCAGCTCGTTCGCCCGCTTGGTCGAGGCGTACATGGAAAGCGGATGCCCGACCTCGCTGTGCACGCTGAACGGCATGTCGGTGTGCGCACCGTATACCGAGCTCGTCGAGGCGAACACCAGGTGCTCGACACCGTTGTGCCGGCAGCCCTCGAGCACGTTCAGCGTGCCCGTGACATTGCTCGTCACGTAGGCGTGCGGGTTCTCGAGCGAGTAGCGCACGCCGGCCTGCGCCGCGAGATGCACGACGCGAGCGAACTTCTCCTGCCGGAAAAGATTCGCCATGCCGCCATTGTCGGCGAGGTCGAGCTTCACGAAACGAAAGCCCGCCTGCGACTCGAGGCGCGCGAGGCGCGCGCGCTTCAGGTTGACGTCGTAATAGTCGTTCAGGTTGTCGAGACCGACGACTTCATCGCCGCGCGCGAGCAGGCGCTGCGCCGTGTGCGAGCCGATGAACCCCGCGGCGCCGGTGACCAGGATCTTCACGCGCCGCTCACAGCCGCCCGTCGACCTGGTCGGCCCTGAAGAGGTACTTGATGTCGTAGACGATCGCGTTCCTGCGCCCGAAGCGGCGCACCGCAGCGGCGCCCAGGTCCTTGAACTGCTGGTGGCCCACCGCGAGCACCACGGCATCGTAGCTGCGCGCCTTCGGCGCCTTCACCGGCCGGATACCGTATTCATGCCGCGCCTCGCGCGCATCGACCCACGGATCGTGCACGTCGACCTTTGCGCCGTACTTCTCGAGTTCGCGCACGACATCGACCACCTTGGAATTCCTGATGTCCGGGCAGTTCTCCTTGAAGGTGAGCCCGAGCACGAGCACACGCGAGCCCTTCACGTGGATGCGGCGGTTCGTCATCAGCCGCGCGACTTCGCCGGCGACATAGAGCGCCATGTTGTCGTTCAGGCGCCGGCCCGCGAGGATCATCTCGGGGTGGTAGCCGATTTCCTGCGCCTTGTGGGTGAGGTAATACGGATCGACACCGATGCAGTGCCCGCCGACGAGGCCCGGGCGAAACGGCAGGAAATTCCACTTCGTGCCGGATGCGAGCAGCACTTCCTCGGTGTCGATGCCGAGGCGGTTGAAAATGAGCGCCAGCTCGTTGATCAGCGCGATGTTGACGTCGCGCTGCGTGTTCTCGATCACCTTCGCGGCCTCGGCGACCTTGATGCTCGAGGCCTTGTGCGTGCCCGCCGTGATGATCGAGCCGTAGAGCTTGTTCACGAACTCGGCCACTTCGGGCGTCGATCCGGAGGTGACCTTCTTGATCGTCGTGACGCGATGCTGCTTGTCGCCCGGGTTGATGCGCTCGGGGCTGTAGCCCGCGAAGAAATCCTTGTTGAATACGAGACCGGAGACCCGCTCGAGCACCGGCACGCATTCTTCCTCGGTGCAGCCGGGGTAGACGGTCGACTCGTAGATCACGATGTCGCCCTTCTTCAGCACCTTGCCGAGGGTCTCGCTCGCCTTGACGAGCGGCGTGAGGTCCGGGCGCTTGTAGTTGTCGATCGGGGTCGGCACCGTGACGATGTACACGCGGCACTTGCGCAGCTGCGCGAGGTCGGACGTGAAGGACAGGCGCTGCGACTCCTTCAGCTCCGCGCGCGAGACCTCGAGGGTGCTGTCGCGTCCCTTCGACAGTTCGGCGATCCGCTCGGGCTTGATGTCGAAGCCGACGGTCTCGTAATGCTTGCCGAATTCGACGGCAAGCGGCAATCCGACATAGCCGAGGCCGACCACGCCGATCCGACATTTGCGCATGTTGAAGTCCATAACCCGCGATTATTGTTGGTTGGCGGCCGGCCGAACGCGATCCAGGTCGCATTGCCGGAACACGCAGCGCCCGCCGCTCGCCTTCTCGATCAGGTCGAGCATGCGTTCGTGGTCCTCGCATTCCCGGGCCGTCGCCGCACGCACGACGAGACCGGCCGCCGGGCGCACCAGCGCCTGCACCCCGCCCGCGCGCGGGCCGGCGGCTGCCGGGCGATGGGCGGCATCGAGCGCGAGCGTGCTCTGCCCGCCCGTCATCACGAGATAGACGTCGGCGAGGATCCGCGCGTCGAGCAGCGCGCCGTGCAGCTCGCGATGCGAATTGTCGACGCCGTGGCGCTTGCAGAGCGCATCGAGGTTGTTGCGCTGCCCGGGATGCATCTCGCGGGCGAGCGCGAGCGTGTCGAGCACCGTGCACAGTTCCCCGATGTGGCGCGCCAGTCCCGCGCCCTCGGGCAGGCGCGCAAGCTCCGCATCGAGGAAGCCGATGTCGAACGACGCGTTGTGGATCACGAGTTCGGCGCCCGCGAGAAACCCGAGCAGTTCGGCGGCGATGTCCGCGAAGCGCGGCGCATTGGCGAGATCGGCGCTCGCGATGCCATGCACGGCGCGCGCGCCCTCGTCGATCGCCCGATCGGGATTGAGGTAGCGGTGGAAGCTGCGGCCGGTCGCGCGGCGATTGACGAGCTCGACGGCGCCGATTTCGATGATGCGATGATCCCGTTCGACTTCGAGGCCGGTGGTTTCAGTGTCGAGGACGATCTGGCGCATCGCGCGCGATTCTACTCGATACCGCGCGCGAGCAGCGCGTCGATCGCGAGATTCGCGAGCGCATCCACCCGTTCGTTGCCCTCGATGCCGGCGTGCGCCTTGACCCAGTGCCACTCCACGCGGTGGCGGCTCGCGGCGGCGTCGAGCATCTCCCACAGGTCCTGGTTCTTGACGGGCTTTTTCGCCGCGGTTTTCCAGCCGCGCGCCTTCCAGGCAGGCAGCCATTCGCTGATGCCCCGCCGCACGTACTCGGAATCGGTGTAAAGCCGCGCGGCCACCGGCCGCTTGAGCGCCTCGAGCGCACGGATCACCGCGGTGAGTTCCATGCGGTTGTTGGTCGTCGCGGGTTCGGCGCCCGAGAGTTCACGGCGGTGATCACCCGCGAGGAGCAGCGCGCCCCAGCCGCCGGGACCCGGATTGCCGCGACAGGCTCCGTCCGTGTAGATCGTCACGGATGTCATGGATGCGTGCGCGAGGTCGGCTTCACGAGGCCGCCGAGGACTGCGGCGCGTTCACGCGGCCGGACCCGGATGGGGGTCATGGTGTAGAGACGCTTGCGGGCTTTCAGGATATACGCGCCGTGCAGGCAGCGGCGCAGCGCGATGATCTCGTAGCCGAGCAGTGCGAGCCAGTCGCTGATGCGTCGCTCGGCAAAGAGGCTCTTCGGCTCGAGCGGGAAAGTGCGCCGCGAGAGCCGCGCGCGCAGGCCCCATACGCTCCACGGCCGCAGGCCGACCACGATCAGCTTGCCATCGCCCGCGAGCACGCGATCGACTTCGCGGATCATCGCCTTCGGGTCGGCGAGATACTCGAGCGTGTGCGGCAGCAGCGCCGCATCGACGGTGCCGCTCGCGATCGGCAATTGCGGCAGGCGCGCCACGATATCGACCCCCTCCTCGATCCGTTCGGCGATCACGGTGCGCTGCCGCGTTCGTGCGCCCGCCAGCAGATCGCGTGCCGGCCCCCACAGGCCCACCTGAAGCAATTCCCAGCCGAAAACGTCATCGAGCGCCTCGGCGAGCAGCGCTTTTTCGGCCTCGAGCAGCACCTGGGGCGGGAACGGGGACATGCGTTACGTGAACGGTGACACAAAAAAGCTAGCCAATATGTGAACTTACAGGTTAAATACCGCGTTTCAAGGGGGTACGTTAAAGCGGCAGCCACCTCGCCGACGGGGGACGGATTTTGAAGCGGATTCTGGGCCTTCTGGCCGCCTTGACCCTGAGCGCTTGCGCCACGTTGCGCGAGCCGCCACCGCCTGCGCAGGCACCCGAACCCGCGCCCGCCCCGGCGCCGGTCGTCGCGGCCCCCACGCCGCTCATTGCGCCGGCACCGGAAATCCCGGTCACGGTCGCCGGCATCACGCCGGAGAAATACCCGGACCTGTTCGACCGCATCCGCGCGGGCTATCAACTCCCGGACGTGGAGTCGGCCGCCATCGATCGCGAGTTCCGCTGGTATGCGAACAACCCCGAGTACCTCGATCGCGTCTTCAATCGCGCGAGCCCGTACCTCTACCACATCGTGGGCGAAATCGAGTCACGGCAGATGCCGCTCGAACTCGCGCTGCTCCCGGTGGTCGAGAGCGCGTTCGAACCGTATGCCTATTCGCGCGCGCGGGCCTCGGGGCTCTGGCAGTTCATTCCGCCCACGGGGTCGCGCTTCGGCCTGAAGCAGGACTGGTGGTACGACGGCCGGCGCGATGTCATCGAATCGACCCGCGCCGCACTCGATTACCTGCAGTTCCTGCACGATGAGTTCGACGACTGGCTGCTCGCGGTCGCCGCGTACAACTGCGGCGAGGCCAATGTCGAACGCGCCGTGCGCGCCAATGCGGCGGCGGGCCTCGGAACCGATTTCTTCTCGATCCGCACGCGACTGCCGAAGGAAACCCGCGCGTACGTGCCGAAGCTGCTCGCGATGGCCCGCCTGTTCCTCTCGCCGGAGGACTACGGGATCGAGTTCAGCGCGGTGCCGAACGAGCCGTATTTCGCGAGTGTCGACACCCTCGGCCAGATCGACATGAAGCTCGCAGCCGATCTCGCGGGCATTTCCTACGATGAGCTCTACACGCTGAACCCCGCGTTCCACCGCTGGGCGACCGATCCCGCCGGTCCGCACCGGCTGCTGGTGCCGGCCGACACGGCCGACCTGTTCCGCGAAAGCGTGCAGCAGCTGACGCCGGACGAACGCATGCGCGTCGCGCATCATCGCGTCGAGGCCGGCGATACCGTCGCCGGCATCGCGCGCGAGTACCACACGCAGCCGCACGTAGTCCGGGAACTGAACAGCCTCGACGCGAACGCGAAACTCGTGGTCGGCGACGACCTGCGCGTGCCCTCGGGCGTGCGCGAGCTGCCCGCCAAGGTGCAGCTCGCGGCGCTGCGCGTCGACCGCGGCGTGCGTGGCGGCCCGGCACGGGGCGGCGTGCACGTCGTGCGGCGCGGCGACACGCTGTCGGCGATCGCGCGGCGCAATCGCATGGACGTGCG
>JABAQN010000030.1 GCA_019187495.1 Steroidobacteraceae bacterium | reverse complement strand
GCGAACGGAATGCCGAGCGACGGGAAAAGCGGATCGGCATGCTGGTCGCGAAAATCACTCTGTCGCAGCCGATGATCGATGTTGTGCGACCCGAGCCCGCGCACGAGCCGGTTGAGGAGGTACAGCTCCTCGACCGTGCCCGAGGGAGCCGCGAGGACACCCAGCGAATCCCTGGCGCGCTTCAGGCCCTTCGCGGCGGCTTCCAGCGCCGCCTCCCAGCTCACGACACGCCACTCGCGACCCTCGCGCAGCATGGGTGAATTCAGCCGGTCACCGCTGTATACGCCTTCGTAGCTGAAGCGGTCGCGATCGGAAATCCAGGTCTCGTTGATCTCTTCATTGGGTCGCGGCACGACCCGCAGCAGCTTGCCACGCAGCACGTGGCCGTAGAGGTTCGAACCCGCGCCGTCGTGCGGCGAGACGAGCGGCGTCTGCGTCATTTCCCAGCCGCGCGCCCGGAAGCGGAACGGCTTGCTGTTCAGTGCGCCGACCGGGCACAGGTCGATGACGTTGCCCGACAGTTCGTGGTCGACACTGCGCTCGACGTAGGTGCCGATCTTCACCCATTCTCCGCGCCCCGGCGTGCCGAACTCGCGGATGCCGGCGATGTCCTGCCCGAAGCGCACGCAGCGCGTGCAATGGATGCAGCGGGTCATGTCGGTGGAGATCAGCGGCCCGATGTTCTTGTCCTTGACGACGCGCTTGCGCTCGGAGAAGCGGGCGATATCGCGGCCGAATCCCATCGACAGGTCCTGCAGCTCGCACTCGCCGCCCTGGTCGCAGATCGGGCAGTCGAGCGGGTGGTTGACCAGCAGGAACTCCATGGTCGCCTTCTGCGCGGCGAGCGCCTTCGGCGACTTGGTGAAGATCTTCATGCCCTCGGCGACCGGGGTCGCGCACGCGGGCAGAGGCTTCGGCGACTTCTCGACCTCGATCAGGCACATGCGGCAGCTCGCCGCGATCGACAGCTTCTCGTGGTAGCAGAAGCGCGGCACGTAGACGTCGCTGGCGTCGGTGACCTGGATGATCATCGCGCCCTTCTTCGCCTTGACGGCCACGCCGTCGACTTCGATGTTGACGAAATCGTCGGTCATCTCAAGCTGCCTGCCTCTCGGCCCCGACGATGCTGCGCCCGCCGTGATCGACCATGTATTCGAACTCGTGCCGGAAATGCCTGATGAAGCTCTGGATCGGCCAGGCCGCTGCGTCGCCGAAGGCGCAGATGGTGTGGCCCTCGATCTGGTTCGCGACCTGCACGAGCAGCGAGATGTCGTCGCGGCGGCCCGCACCCGCGAGGATCCGCCTGAGCATGCGGTTCAGCCAGCCGGTGCCCTCCCGGCACGGCGTGCACTGGCCGCAGGACTCGTTCCAGTAAAAGCGCGACAGCCGTTCGAGCGCCCTCACCATGCAGGTCGTCTCGTCCATCACGATCATCGCGCCGGTGCCGAGCGCCGAGCCCACGGCCTTCAGCGAGTCGTAGTCCATGTTGAGCCCGAGCATGGTCTCGCCCGGCACCACCGGCACCGACGAGCCGCCCGGGATCACGGCCTTCAGTTTCCGCCCGCCCTTCATGCCGCCCGCGATTGCGAGCAGGTCCTGGAAGGGGATCCCGAGCGGCAGCTCGAAATTGCCCGGCTTCTCGACGTGGCCGGAGACCGAGAAGATCAGTGTGCCGCCGGAATTGACGGGTCCGAGGCCGGCGAACCACTGCGGCCCCTTGCGCAGGATCGTCGGGACCGACGCGTAGGTCTGCGTGTTGTTGATCGTCGTCGGCGCGCCGTAGAGGCCGAAGTTCGCGGGGAACGGCGGCTTGAAGCGCGGCCAGCCCTGCTTGCCCTCCAGTGACTCGAGCAGCGCGGTCTCCTCGCCGCAGATGTAGGCGCCGGCGCCGACGAAAGTGTGCAGATCGAAATCGATGCCCGAGCCCTGGATGTTCCTGCCGAGCAGCCCGGCCGCGTAGGCCTCGGCGAGCGCCGCATCGAAGCGCGGCACGGGCTCGGCGAGGAACTCGCCGCGGATGTAGTTGTAGCCGACCGTCGCGCCCATCGCGAAGCCGCCGATCGCCATCCCTTCGATCAGCGCATGCGGGTTGTAGCGCAGGATGTCGCGGTCGTGGCAGGTGCCGGGCTCGCTCTCGTCCGAATTGCACACGACGTATTTCTGCATCGGCGCGTTGCGCGGCATGAAGCCCCACTTGACTCCGGTGGGAAATCCGGCGCCGCCGCGGCCACGCAGCCCCGACGCCTTGACGGCTTCGATCACCGACTCGCGCGTCATCTCGCCGGCGAGGATCTTCTTCCAGACGTCGTAGCCGCCGATGCTGCGGTAGGTCGCCATCGTCCACGGCTGTTCGAGGCCGAGCGGCTCGAACACCACGAAGTTGTGCTTGTCGTCCCAGGCGCCCATCACTTCAACTCGTCGAGGATCGCATCGATCCGCTCGGGGGTGAGGTTCTCGTGGTAGACATGATCCACCATCATCATCGGTGCGCCGGTGCAGGCCGCAAGGCACTCCTCTTCCTTCTTCAGGTAGATGCGTCCGTCGGCTGTGCTCTCGCCGAGCCGGATGCCGAGCCTGCGCTCGGCGTGCGCGACCAGGTCGTCGGCGCCGTTCAGCATGCAGCTGATGTTGGTGCAGATGCTCACGTGGTGGCGCCCGCAGGGCTGCGTCTCGAACATCGAGTAGAAGCTCGCGACCTCATAGACCTGGAGCGGCAGCAGCGCGAGATACTCGGCGACCGCGTCCATCAGCTCGACCGTGAGGTATCCGTTGCCCTGCTCCTGCGCGAAGCGCAGCGCGGCGAGCACCGCCGAACGCTGCCGGCCCGCCGGGAACTTGCCGATCCAGTGGTCGATCTCGGCACGGGTGTGTTCGCTCAGCAGCTGCGCCTTCGCCCCGAGCACGGGCTCGAAGCTCCCGCCATCACTCGTCGTCACGGCCATCAGCGATCAACCTCTCCGAATACGATGTCCTGCGTGCCGATCATCGCGACGACATCCTGCAGCATGTGGCCTTCGACCATCTCGGGCAGCGCCGAGAGGTGCGCGAAACCCGGCGCCCGGCATTTCAGCCGGTAGGGCTTGTTCGCGCCGTCGGAGACGAGATACACGCCGAACTCGCCCTTCGGTGCCTCGACCGCGGCGTAGGTCTCGCCCTCGGGCACGCAATAGCCCTCCGAGAAATGCTTGAAGTGATGGATCAGCGATTCCATGTCGCCCTTCATTTCTTCGCGGCGCGGCGGACGTACCTTGCGGTCGTCGATCATCACCGGCCCCGGGTTCGCGCGCAGCCAGTCGACGCACTGGCGGATGATGCGGTTCGCCTGGCGCATTTCCTCGACGCGGACCAGGTAGCGGGAATAGCAGTCGCCGTTCACGCCGACCGGGATGTCGAAGTCCATCCGGTCGTACACCTCATAGGGCTGCTGCTTGCGCAGGTCCCAGGCGATGCCGGAGCCGCGCAGCATCGGCCCGGTGAAGCCGAGCTGCCTGGCGCGTTCGGGCGTCACGATCCCGATGTCGACCGTGCGCTGCTTCCAGATGCGGTTGTCGGTGAGCAGCGTCTCGTACTCGTCGATCGCCCTGGGGAAGCGCCGCGTGAAGTCCTCGATGAAGTCGAGCAGCGTGCCGGAGCGCGCCTCGTTCAGGCGATCGGCATCCTTCTGCGAACGCCACTTCGAGGCCTGGTACTTCGGCATCTCGGTCGGCAGGTCGCGATAGACGCCGCCCGGTCGGTAGTAGGTCGCGTGCATGCGCGTGCCCGAGACCGCCTCGTAGCAGTCCATCAGGTCCTCGCGCTCCTTGAAGCACAAGAGCAGCACGGTCATCGCACCGATGTCGAGGCCGTGCGCGCCGAGCCACATCAGGTGGTTCAGGACGCGGGTGACCTCGTCGAACATCACCCGGATGTACTGCGCCCGCTCGGGGATCGTGATGCCGAGCAGCCTTTCGATCGCCAGGACGTAGGCGTGCTCGTTGCACATCATCGACACGTAGTCGAGGCGGTCCATGTAGCCGATCGACTGGTTGAACGGCTTCGATTCGGCGAGCTTTTCGGTGCCCCGGTGCAGCAGGCCGACGTGCGGGTCGGCCTTGGTGATCACCTCGCCGTCCATCTCGAGCACGAGGCGCAGCACGCCGTGCGCCGCCGGATGCTGCGGGCCGAAGTTCAGCGTGAAATTGCGGATGTCAGCCACTCAGCGTGTCTCCGCGTATCACGCGCGGCACGAGCGTGCGCGGCTCGATCTCCACCGGCTCGTACACCACGCGCTTCTTCTCCTCGTCGTAGCGCACTTCGACATTGCCGATGAGCGGGAAATCCTTGCGGAACGGATGGCCGATGAAGCCGTAGTCCGTGAGGATGCGGCGCAGGTCCGGGTGGTCGCGGAAAAAGATGCCGAAAAGATCGAAGGCCTCCCGTTCGAACCAGTTGGCGGATGCCCAGATGCCCGTGACCGAGTCGACGACCGGGTCCTCGCCGCTCTCGCAGTACACGCGCAGGCGCAGGCGCTGGTTCAGCGCCACCGACAGCAGCTGGTAGACGACCGCGTAGCGCCCGCTGCCCCCGCCCGGCCGCACGGCGATGCGATCGACGCCGCGGCTGAATCCCCGGCGGGTCGCGGAGTTCGTCTGCCACTCGTCGCGCCCGTAGTCGAGGTAATCGACGCCGCAGACGTCGATCAACGTGTCGAACTGCAGGCCCGGCGCATCGCGCAGCACCTGCGCGACGGCGAGCAGCTCCGCCGGTTCGACTTCGAGCGCGAGTTCATCCGCCAGCGCGGGCACGCGGCGCACCCGGCCGGCGAGCTGCGCGTCCACGTTCCTTGCCAGGGCTTCGATGCGGTCAGACAAGCCGGGTTTCCCTTCAGCGGGCCGCAGCGCCGGTTTGCGCGATGCTGCTGCGTGCGATCTTCTTCTGTAGCTGCAGGATGCCGTAGAGCAGCGCCTCGGCCGTCGGCGGGCAGCCTGGCACGTAGACATCCACCGGCACGATCCGGTCGCAGCCGCGCACCACCGAATAGGAATAGTGGTAGTAGCCGCCGCCGTTCGCGCACGAGCCCATCGACAGCACCCAGCGCGGTTCGGCCATCTGGTCGTAGACCTTGCGCAGGGCCGGCGCCATCTTGTTGACGAGCGTGCCCGCCACGATCATCAGGTCGGACTGGCGCGGACTCGGCCGGAACACGATTCCGAAGCGGTCGAGGTCGTAGCGCGAAGCCGCCGTGTGCATCATCTCGACCGCGCAGCAGGCGAGGCCGAAAGTCATGGGCCAGAGCGAGCCGGTGCGCGCCCAGCTGACGACGCTGTCGACGGTCGTGGTCAGGAAGCCGCGCTGCGAGTACTGCTCGACGGCTTCGGCGGCGTCACGGTCTAGTCCCACTCGAGCGCCCCCTTCTTCCATTCATAGATGAAGCCGACGACGAGGATCGCGAGGAATACACCCATCGCCACGAGGCCCGCGACGCCGATGGCGTCGATCGCGACCGCCCACGGAAAGAGAAAGGCGATCTCGAGATCGAACACGATGAACAGGATCGCGACGAGGTAGTAGCGGACGTCGAACCTGCGACGGCTGTCTTCGAAGGGTTCGAAGCCGCACTCGTACGCGGAGCGCTTTTCCGCGTCGTCCGGGTGGCGCGTGAAATACCGGCCGAACAGCGTGCCGAGGATCAGCAGGGCCACTCCGACGCCGGTCGCGATGCCGAGATAAAGGAGAATCGGAAGGTAGTTGCTGAGCATGTTGCGCCGGCAGAAAAAAGCGGCGCGCATTGTATCAAAGGTGGTGCCGACGGGGAGATTCGAACTCCCACACCTTGCGGCGCTAGCCCCTCAAGCTAGTGTGTCTACCAATTCCACCACGTCGGCGTATGTACCTATTGCCCTGCCGGCGCGGGAGCCGGCACCTGCGGCACCGGCGCCGCATCAGGCGACGGCACGGCCGGAGCCGCGGGCGTTCCGACCTCATCGAGTATCGTGCGCGGCGGCGCGGCATCCTGCTTGCCGAGATAGACGAGCGCGAGACTGTTCAGCATGAACACGGCCGCGAAAATCGCGGTCGCGCGCGACAGTCCGGTACGCGCACCGCGCGCGCCGAAGACCGTGCCCGAGGCGCCGGCGCCGAAGCCCGCGCCTGCGTCCGCGCCCTTGCCGCGCTGGATCAGCACGAGCGCGATGATCGCGACCGAACTGAACACCTGGATGAACATCAATACTGTACGAAGCACGCTCGTGAACCTTCGGTTATGCGCCCTGGCCAGCCGCCGCGACGATCGCGAGGAATTCGTCGGCCTTCAACGATGCGCCGCCCACGAGGCCGCCGTCGACATCGGGCTGCGCGAACAACTCGGCCGCATTGCCGGCCTTGACGCTGCCGCCATAGAGGATCCGGACCTCGTCGGCGATTTTAGCATCGCGACTGCGGATCCGCCCGCGAATGAAGGCATGGACGTCCTGGGCCTCGGCCGGCGTCGCATTGTGGCCCGTGCCGATCGCCCACACAGGCTCGTAGGCGATCACCGCGGCGCCGAACGCCGCGGCGCCCGCGAGGTCCATCACCGCATCGATCTGCCGCGCGACCACAGCCCGGGTCTCGCCGGCGCCGCGTTCCGCCAGCGTTTCACCGATGCATACGATCGGTGTGAGGCCATGCGCCTGCGCCGCAGCGAACTTGCGCGCCACGAGCGGATCATTCTCGCCGTAGAGCGTGCGGCGCTCGGAATGACCGACGAGCGTCATCGTGCAGCCGACGTCCCGCAGCATCGCCGCACAGACCTCGCCGGTATAGGCGCCCTGTGCCTCCGCGCAGACGTCCTGCGCCCCGAGCGCCACGGTCGAGTCGCGCAGCATCCGCGCGACATCCGCGAGATACACGAACGGCGGGCACACGACGCAGTCCGCGGCGCCGAGGCCGTGGCTCGAGGCGATCGCGTCGACGAGGCTCGCGTTCCCGGCACGCGAGCCGTGCATCTTCCAGTTTCCGACTACGAGGGGTCTGCGGCTCATAAAAGGCGCGCGATGATAGCGGCGCCCTCGCCGGGACGCAACGACAGCCGCCCCCGGCCGCGCTCAGGGTTTGACCGTGATCGTGATCTTTTTCGAGATGACCGGTGGATCGTGCGGAATATGCAGCGCATCGCCGAGCACGAGCTGCAGCGTGTGCCTGCCCGGCGGCAGCGTGATCGTGGTCTCGGTCTGGCCCTTGCCGAAATGGACGATCCTGTCGGTCGCGGGCAGCGGCGCCGACAGGTCGGCCGGCACGTCGGTGTCGATCAGCAGGTGATGGTGCCCGGTATTGTCGAACCGGATCCCGGCGGGCGCGACACCCATGCCCTTCAGGCCGAAACGCACCGTGACCGGACCCCGGATGGTCGCGCCATCGGCGGGCGATTCGAAATAGACCTCGGCGCCCGCAGGCGACGGTGTACGTGGTTCGGCCGCCCGCAGCGCCGTGGCGGCAACCAGCATCAGGCACAGTGTGGCAATTCGCATGGAAGCTCCTTCGATCGGGGGTTGGCTCAGGCCGCCGCGGCCTTGACTGCCGCGGCGATCTCTTCGGCGTATCCGCGCGTGACCGCCTCTTCCCTGCCTTCGACCATCACGCGAATCACGGGTTCGGTGCCCGAGGCGCGCAGTACGACGCGCCCTTCGTGGCCGAGATTTTTCTCCACCCGCGCGACGGCGGCGCTGACCGCCGGCACGGCGGCGGGATCGAAGCGTTCCGCGACGCGCACATTGAGCAGCACCTGCGGGAAGCGCGGCATCCCCGCCGCGAGCTCGGCGAGGCTGCGGCCGCTCGTGCGCATCACGCCGATCACCTGCAGCGCCGCCACGAGCGCATCGCCCGTCGTCGTGCGATCGAGGCACAGGATGTGGCCCGAGGTCTCCCCGCCGATGACGCCGCCGGTCTCCTTCAGCATCGCGAGCACGTAGCGGTCACCGACTTTCGCGCGCCGGAATTCGATGCCGCAGGCGCCGAGCGCCACCTCGAGCCCGAGGTTGCTCATCAGCGTACCGACCACCGGGCCCGGCAGCGCCCCGGCCTCCTTGCGCGCGCGCGCGATGATGTAGATCAACTGGTCGCCGTCGACGATCCGGCCGAGGTGGTCGATCATCACGAGCCGGTCGCCATCGCCGTCGAGCGCGATGCCGACCTGCGCGCGCACGCCCGGGACGGTAAGCTGCAGCAGCCCGGGCGAGGTGGAGCCGCAGCCGTCATTGATGTTGCGCCCGTTCGGTGAACTGCCGACCGGAATCAGCTCGGCGCCGAGATCCGCGAACAGGCGTGGCCCGACCTTGTAAGCCGCGCCATTGGCGCAGTCGAGCACGATCTTGAGCCCCTCGAGCGTGACGCCGGGCGCCAGCGTCGAGGCACAGAAGCGCTGGTATTCGGTGCGCTGCTTGTCGACGCGCAGCGCCCGCCCGAGTTCGCGCGAACCGCGCGTCGTCGTGCCATTGCCGAGCTCCCGCTCGATTTCGTGCTCGAGTTCGTCCGACAGCTTGCCGCCCTCGCGGTCGAAGAACTTGATGCCGTTGTCCTCGTACAGGTTGTGCGAGGCGCTGATCACGACCCCGAAGTCGCATCCGAAAAACCGCGTCATGTAGGCGATGCCCGGCGTCGGCAGCGGGCCGATCAGTTTCACGTTCACGCCGGCCGCGACGAATCCCGCCTCGAGCGCGGCCTCGAACATGTAGCCCGAAAGGCGCGTGTCCTTGCCGATCAGCACCGTACCGCCGCGCGGCGCGAGCACGCGCGCCGCCGCGCTCGCGAGCGCGAGCGCGAAATCGACCGTCATCGGCGGCTCGCCGACGCGCCCGCGCACCCCGTCCGTTCCGAAATACTGCCTGCTCACCCGTTCTCTCCCTGCATGACGGCCGCGACGATCCTGAGCCCATCCACCGCTTCCGCGACGTCGTGGGCGCGCACGATACACGCTCCACGCAGTACCGCAATGACCGCCGCGGCAACACTGCCGGCAAGCCGCTCGCCGACCGGCCGGCCGGTGATCGCACCGATCATGCGCTTCCTCGACAGGCCCACGACAACCGGCAGGCCCGCTTCGCCGAGCGTCCCGAGTCGCCGCAGCAACTCGAGATTGTGCTCGAGCGTCTTGCCGAAGCCGAATCCGGGGTCGATCGCGATCCGCTCGCGCGCGATGCCGGCGCGTTCGCAGGCGGCGACCCGCGCGGCGAGAAACGCCGCCACTTCGGCCACCACGTCGCCGTAACGGGGATCGTCCTGCATGTCGGCCGGACTGCCCCGCATGTGCATCAGGCAAACGGCCGCCCGTGTACCCGCCACGGCGGCGAGCGCACCCGGTGCCGCGAGCGCGCGCACGTCGTTCACCATGTGGGCGCCCGCCGCGATCGCGGCGCGCATCACCTCGGGGCGACTCGTGTCGACCGACACGACGACGGGCAACCGGACGGCACGCTCGATCGCGGGGATCACCCGGTGCAGTTCCTCGGAGGCTGACACCGGCGCGGCGCCGGGACGCGTGGATTCGCCACCGATATCGACGATCGCGGCGCCTTCCGCAACCACGCGTTCGACGCGCGCCAGCGCCGCGTCCGGATCGAAGTACGCGCCGCCGTCAGAAAACGAATCGGGGGTCACGTTGACGACCCCCATCACCTGCGGGGTCGCGAGATCGAGCGTCCGCGACCCGCAGACGAGCTTCACGCCGCCTCAGGGCGTGGGGGCAAGCGTGCCGCCCGCCGGCCCCTCGGCGCTCGGGTGCGTGGGCGGCTGCTTGCCGACGGGCGGCGTGTCGTCCCAGTCGGCCGGCGGCTTCGGTTCGCGGCCCGCCATGATGTCCTTCAGCTGCTCCTCGTCGATCGTCTCGTACTTCATCAGCGCCGCGGCCAACGCATCGAGCTTGTCGCGGTTCTCGATGAGGATACCCCGCGCCTTCTGGTACGCATGGTCGATCACGCGGCGCACTTCGATGTCGATCACGTGCGCCGTCTCGTCCGAGACCTGCTTGTGCTGCGTCACCGAGCGGCCGAGGAACACTTCGCCCTGGTCTTCCGCGTAGGTGAGCGGCCCGAGGCGGTCCGACAACCCCCACTTCGTGACCATGTTGCGCGCGAGCGAAGTCGCGCGTTCGATGTCGTTCGAGGCGCCCGTGGTGACCGCCTCGGGACCGAACGCGAGTTCCTCGGCGATACGCCCGCCGAACAGGCTCGCGATCTGCGATTCGAGCCGCTGCTTGCTCAGGCTGTAGCGGTCCTCCTCGGGCAGGAAGAACGTGACGCCGAGCGCGCGGCCTCGCGGGATGATCGTCACCTTGTACACCGGATCGTGCTCGGGCAGGTTCACGCCGACGACCGCGTGGCCCGCCTCGTGGTAGGCCGTGTTGCGCTTTTCCTTTTCGCTCATGACCATGGAGCGCCGCTCGGTGCCCATCATGATCTTGTCCTTGGCGCGCTCGAGCTCGTCCATCGATACGGTGCGCCGGTTGGCGCGCGCCGCGAAAAGCGCGGCTTCGTTGACGAGGTTCGCGAGATCGGCGCCCGAGAAGCCCGGCGTGCCGCGCGCGATCAGCGAGGGTTTGACGTCATCGCCCAGCGGCACCTTGCGCATGTGCACGCGCAGGATCTGTTCGCGGCCGCGCACGTCGGGCAGCGGCACGACGACCTGGCGATCGAAGCGGCCCGGGCGCAGCAGCGCCGGGTCGAGCACGTCGGGACGGTTGGTCGCCGCGATGACGATGATGCCCTCGTTGCCCTCGAAGCCGTCCATTTCGACGAGCAGCTGGTTGAGCGTCTGTTCGCGCTCATCGTGCCCGCCGCCGAGCCCCGCCCCGCGGTGGCGGCCCACGGCGTCGATTTCGTCGATGAAGATGATGCACGGTGCGTGCTTCTTCGCCTGCTCGAACATGTCGCGCACGCGCGAGGCGCCGACGCCGACGAACATCTCGACGAAATCGGAGCCCGAGATCGTGAAGAACGGCACTTTCGCCTCGCCCGCGATCGCGCGGGCGAGCAGTGTCTTGCCCGTGCCGGGGCTGCCGACCATCAGCACGCCCTTCGGGATCTTGCCGCCGAGCTTCTGGAACTTGCCCGGGTCCTTGAGGAAATCGACGATCTCGCCGACTTCCTGCTTCGCCTCGTCGACGCCGGCGACATCGGCGAAGGTCACGTTCACCTGGTCCTCGCCGAGCAGGCGCGCACGGCTCTTGCCGAACGACATGGCGCCGCGCCCGCCGGCGGAACCCTGCATCTGCCGCAGCATGTAGACGAACACGAGGATGAGCAGCAGCGCCGGCGCGAGCTGCAGCAGCAGCTGCGCGAAGAAGTTCGGCTGGCGCGGGGCACGGCCTTCGATGCCGACACCCGCCTTGTCGAGCGAACCGATCAGCGCCGAATAATCGGTCTCGGGATTGATCGTCTTGAACTGCGACTTGTCCTTGCGCACGCCGACGATCGTGTCGCCCTGGATCACCACCGAGTCGAGCTTCCCGGCCTTCATTTCGTTCAGGAAGGTCGAATAGCGGATCGGCTCGGGCTCGCCGACCTGGGGCATGTAGCGGCTGAAAACCGCCAGCAGCACCACCACGATCACGACCCAGAGCAGGATGTTTTTCGTCAGATCGTTCAAGGAGTTGACCTCATTTTCGATACGGCCACGCTACACCATCCGGTAGTCACTCGCCAGAAGGTAAAGTTCCGGGCTGCGCGCACGTGAGGCGGCCGGCTTCGCGAACCTGACTTTACCGAACCGGCGCCGCGCTTCTGCGACCAACTCCTGGAATCCGGCGCCCTGGAACGTCTTGATGAGGGCGGCGCCGCCCGGTTTCAAGACCTTGCCCGCCATGTCGAGCGCGAGCTCGCACAGATACATCGAACGCGGCTGGTCGATCGCATCGGTGCCGCTCATGTTCGGCGCGATGTCCGACAGCACGACATCGACGCCGCGCCCGGGAATGAGGGCGAGCAGTTGCCCGAAGACCGCCTCGTCGCGAAAATCGCCCTGCAGGAACTCGACCCCGTCGATCGGTTCCATCGCGAGGATGTCGGAGGCAATGACACGTCCCTTGCGCCCGACCTTGCGCCGCGCGTACTGGCTCCATGCGCCGGGCGCGGCGCCGAGATCGAGCACCACCATGCCGGGTGCGAGGAGCTTCTCCTTGCGGTCGATCTCCTCGAGCTTGAACACGGCGCGCGAACGCCAGCCCTCCGCATGCGCCCGTTTCACGAACGGGTCGGTGAAATGCTCCCGCAACCAGCCCGCGCTGCTCTTCGACCGACGCGCCATGCGCCACCTGTCCTACAATCGAGCCGATGGAAATCACTGAAAAACAGCGCCGGCACCTCAAGGGCCTCGCGCATCCGCTGCAACCCGTCATCCTGGTCGGCGGCGGCGGCGTCACACCGGGCGTGATCGCCGAAACGGTCCGCGCGCTCCACGACCACGAATTGATCAAGGTGCGCGTGCGCGGCGCGGAGCGTGCCGGGCGCGATGCCATGGTCGAACGCCTCGCGGCCGCGACGGACAGCGCACTCGTCACGCGCATCGGCCACGTTGCGGTGCTTTACCGGCCGCGGGCCGAAAATCCCCGGGTCGTGATCCCGGACGCCGACGCCTGACGGCGCACCCGCCTACACGTACCGGATCGCGACGATTTCGTACGAGCGGCTGCCGCCCGGCGCATTGACCTGCACGACATCACCCTCCGAGCGACCGACCAGCGCCCGCGCGATCGGCGAGGTGATCGAAATGCGCCCCGCGCGGATATCCGCCTCATCCTCGCCGACGATCGCGTAGGTGACGCGCTTGCCGTCATCTTCCGCTTCGAGTTCCACGGTCGCGCCGAACACGACCTTGCCGGTGTCGGTGACTTTCGCCGGATCGATGATCTCGCAGGACGAAAGCTTCGCCTCGATCTCGCTGATCCGGCCTTCGATGAAGCCCTGCTGCTCCCGTGCGGCGTGGTATTCCGCATTCTCCGACAGGTCGCCGTGGCTGCGCGCCTCGGCGATCGCCTTGATCACGCGCGGACGGTCCTCGGACTTGAGCCGCTTCAATTCATCGCGGAGCTGTTCGGCGCCGCGGGCTGTCATCGGTGTGCGTTTCATGCGTGCAATTCGCGGTGCAGTTCCTGCAGGCTGTGGACCTCGACTTCGTCCATGTGGTCGAGCGCCTCGCAGGTCGCCATCGCGCCATTCAGCGTAGTGTAATAGGTCACACGACGGTGTACCGCCTCGCGGCGGATCTCGTTCGATTCCTGGATCGCCTGCTTGCCTTCGGTCGTGTTGACGATCAACGCGATCTCGTCGTTCTTGATCATGTCGACGATATGCGGCCGACCCTCGCGCACCTTGTTGGCGCGCCGGCAGCCGACCCCGCCTTCCTCGAGCGCCTTCGCGGTTCCCGAAGTCGCGACGATCTCGAAACCACGGGCGACGAGGCGGCGTGCCAGCTCGACCGCGCGCGGCTTGTCGCGCTCGCGCACCGAGAGCAGGCACAGGCCGCTTCGCGGCAGCGTGACACCCGACCCCGCCTGCGCTTTCGCGTAGGCCTCGCCGAACGTGCGTCCCGTGCCCATCACCTCGCCGGTCGATTTCATCTCCGGGCCGAGGATCGGGTCGGACTCGGGGAACTTCGTGAACGGGAACACGGCTTCCTTGACCGAGAAGTAACTCTCCGGACGGATCTCCGTGACGCCGAGCGCATCGAGCTTGCGCCCGGTCATCACGCGCGCACCGACCTTGGCGAGCGCCACGCCGGTCGCCTTCGACACGAAGGGCGCCGTGCGCGAGGCGCGCGGATTGACCTCGAGCACATACACCACGCCGTTCTGGATCGCGAACTGGATGTTCATCAGGCCGACGACATTGAGTGCGAGCGCGAGCTTCCCGGTCTGCAGCCGCAGTTCCTGCTGCAGTTCCGGCGACAGGCTGTTCGGCGGCAGGCAGCAGCCCGAGTCCCCCGAGTGCACGCCCGCCTGTTCGACGTGCTCCATGATGCCGCCGATCACCACGCGCTCGCCGTCACAGACCGCGTCCACGTCGACCTCGGTCGCGACATCGAGGAAGCGGTCGAGCAGCACCGGGCTGTCATTCGAGACCTTCACCGCGGCGGTCATGTAGGCGCGCAGGTCGGCCTCGTTGAACACGATGTCCATCGCGCGGCCGCCGAGCACGTAGGACGGCCGCACGACCAGCGGAAAGCCCACTTCGCGCGCGAGCTGCACGGCCTGCTCCTCGGTGCGCGCCGTCGCATTAGCCGGCTGCTTCAGGCCGAGTTTCCTCACGAGCTGCTGGAAGCGCTCGCGATCCTCGGCGACATCGATCGCGTCGGGCGAGGTGCCGATGATCGGTGCGCCCGCTTCCTCGAGCGCGCGCGACAGCTTGAGCGGCGTCTGGCCGCCGTACTGCACGATCACGCCCTCGGGCTGCTCCTTGGCGATCACCTCGAGCACGTCCTCGAGCGTCAGCGGCTCGAAGTACAACCGGTCGGACGTGTCGTAGTCGGTCGACACGGTCTCCGGGTTGCAGTTGACCATGATCGTCTCGAAACCGTCCTCGCGCAGCGCGAGCGCGGCGTGCACGCAGCAGTAATCGAACTCGATGCCCTGGCCGATGCGGTTCGGGCCGCCGCCGAGGATCATGATCTTGCGGCGCGAAGTCGGTTCGGCCTCGCACTCCTCCTCGTAGGTCGAGTAGAGATAGGCGGTCGAGGTCGCGAACTCCGCGGCACAGGTATCGACCCGCTTGTAGACCGGCACCACGCCGAAGTCGCGCCGCCGGCCGCGCACCGCCTTTTCCTGCGTGCCGGTCAGCACCGCGAGGCGGCTGTCCGAAAAGCCCTTGCGCTTGAGGTCGCGCAGGCGCTCGGCGGACAGCGCATAGAAGCCCTGCTCCCGCACCACGGATTCCTCGCGCACCAGGTCCTCGATCTGCGCGAGGAACCAGCGGTCGATGTAGGTGAGTTCGTGGATGCGCTCGAGCGTCCAGCCGGCGCGGAAGGCATCGGCAACCAGCAGGATGCGCGACGGCCCCGCCGAACGCAGTTCGTACGCCAGCTGCGCCGCGGCCTCGTCACCGGGCGGCATCGCGAGCTGCGGCGTGAAGCCGTCGAGCCCGGTCTCGAGCCCTCGCAGCGCCTTCTGCAGCGACTCCTGCAGCGTGCGGCCGATCGCCATCACCTCGCCGACCGATTTCATCTGCGTCGTGAGGCGTGTATTGGCGTCGGGGAACTTCTCGAAGGTGAAGCGCGGGATCTTGGTCACGACATAGTCGATCGAGGGCTCGAACGACGCCGGCGTCGCGCCGCCCGTGATGTCGTTCTGCAGCTCATCGAGCGTGTAACCGACCGCGAGCTTGGCGGCGATTTTCGCGATCGGAAAGCCGGTCGCCTTCGACGCGAGCGCGGAAGAGCGCGACACGCGCGGATTCATCTCGATGATCAGCATGCGCCCGTCGGCCGGGTTGACCGCGAACTGCACGTTCGAGCCGCCGGTATCGACGCCGATCTTGCGCAGCACCGCGATCGAGGCGTTGCGCATGCGCTGGTATTCCTTGTCGGTGAGCGTCTGCGCGGGCGCCACCGTGATCGAGTCGCCGGTGTGCACGCCCATCGGATCGACGTTCTCGATCGAGCAGATGATGATGCAGTTGTCCTTGCGGTCCCGCACCACCTCCATCTCGAACTCTTTCCAGCCGATCACCGATTCCTCGATCAGCACCTCGGCGGTCGGCGAAGCCTCGAGCCCGCGCACGACGATCGCTTCGAACTCCTCGCGGTTGTAGGCGATGCCGCCGCCCGAGCCGCCGAGCGTGAACGAGGGGCGGATCACGCAGGGGTAGCCGACCTCCGCGACCACGGCGAGCGCTTCCTCGAGGCTCTTGGCGATATGCGAGCGCGGTGATTCGAGGCCGATCTCGCGCATCGCGTTGCGGAAGCGCTCGCGGTCCTCCGCCATGTCGATCGCCTCGCGCGACGCGGCGATCAGTTCGACGCCGAATTTCGCGAGCACGCCTTCGCGGTCGAGATCGAGCGCGGTGTTGAGCGCCGTCTGCCCGCCCATGGTGGGCAGCAGCGCATCGGGGCGTTCTTTCTCGATGATCCGCGCGATCGTGCGCCAGTTCACCGGCTCGATGTAGATCGCGTCGGCCATTTCCGGATCGGTCATGATCGTCGCGGGGTTCGAGTTCACGAGGATGACCCGGAAGCCCTCCTCGCGCAGCGCCTTGCAGGCCTGGGCGCCCGAATAATCGAATTCGCACGCCTGGCCGATCACGATCGGGCCGGCGCCGATGATCAGGATGCTGTGGATGTCGGTTCGTTTCGGCATGTCACGAAGCCCGCAGCCGCAGCTGGTTCTGCAGGCGCCGAACCATCAACTGCGAGAAGTGCTGGAACAGCGGCCGCATGTCGTGCGGCCCCGGGCTCGCTTCCGGGTGACCCTGGAAGCCGAACACCGGCTTGTCGGTGAAGGCGAGGCCTTGCAGCGTACCGTCGAAGAGCGAGCGATGCGTCGCGCGCACACCTTCGGGAAGCGAGGTTTCGTCGACCGCGAAGCCGTGGTTCTGGCTCGTGATCATCACCCGGCCCGTATCGAGGTCCTGCACCGGATGATTCGCGCCGCGATGACCGAACTTCATCTTGACGGTTTTCGCGCCGACCGCGAGGCCGAGCAACTGGTGCCCCAGGCAGATGCCGAAAATGGGCACATCGGTCGCGAGGAACTGCCGGATCGCTTCGATCGCGTAGTCACACGGCTCCGGATCGCCCGGCCCGTTGGAGAGAAAAATGCCGTCCGGTGCGAGCGCGAGCGCCTCTTCGGCAGTGGTTTTCGCCGGCACCACCGTCATGCGGCAACCGTGGTCGGCGAGCATGCGCAGGATATTGCGCTTCACGCCGAAGTCATAAGCGACGACATGCAGCCGCTGGTGCGCGCGCAACTGGCGCGGGCCGTGCTCGCCCACCCACAGCGAGCCCTCGTTCCATTGAAAGGGGCGCTTGACGCTGACGACCTTCGCCAGATCCATGCCCTTCAGGCCCGGGAACTTGCCGGCGGCGCGCACCGCGGCGGCGGGATCGATCTTGTCGCCGGTCATGATGCAGCCAGCCTGCGCACCGCGTTCCCGCAGCAGGCGCGTGAGGCGGCGCGTGTCGATGCCCGCGATCGCGACAGTCTTCGAGCGCTCGAGGAAATCGCCGAGCGTATCGACCGCGCGCCAGCTCGATGCGGCGAGCGGCAGGTCACGGATCACGAGCCCCGAGGCGTGCACGATCGCCGCCTCGAGATCCTCGGGCGTCGTGCCTGTGTTGCCGATGTGTGGATAGGTGAAAGTGACGATCTGGCGCGAATAGGACGGGTCGGTGAGGATTTCCTGGTAGCCCGTCATCGCGGTATTGAAAACGACTTCGCCGGTGGTATTGCCTTTGGCTCCGATCGACTGGCCGCGGAATATCGTTCCATCCGCCAGCGCCAGTACTGCGGGTACGCTCACCAAATCTTTCCCCTGCTCAGATGCACAAAGCGGGAGGAGTTCTTGCGAACATCCTCCCGCCTTGTACGGACTAACCCGACAATCGGATTACGGCCAAAGTGTAAGGTCCGCCGCCCGGGGTGTCCATGCGAAAAGGCCCGTGCAAGTTCTCCACTGAAGCTCACGCCCATCTGCGATTAATCGCCTAACTAACTGATTTAATTCCGAGAACATCCCGCATGGAATACCGCCCCGGTGGCCGGCCTGCGAGCCAGACTGCCGCCCGGAGGGCGCCACGGGCAAAAATCGCCCGGTCGGTGGCCCGGTGGGCGAGGTTCAACTCCTCTCCCTCCCCGATGAAACGCACATCGTGTTCGCCGACGATGTCGCCACCGCGCACGACGGCGTAGTCGACCGCCCGCTTTGCCGGGCCCTCGACTGCGCGTCCGAGCGCGAGCGCGGTGCCCGATGGCGCGTCTTTCTTGCCGCGATGGTGGGCCTCGACGATCGTCACGTCGAACCGGTCCGGCAGCGCGCGCGCGGCGCGTGCCACGAGATCGGCGAGCAGCGTGACACCGAGGCTCGTGTTCGCCGCGACCAGCAATGCGATGCGCGTGGCGGCGCGTTCGAAATCCGTTTCGATGCCGGCATCGAGGCCCGTCGTGCCGAGCACGAGCGGGATGCGGGCGAGCGCGCACTGATCGACGTGGTCGCGCGCGACATTCGGGCGCGAGAAATCGATCACCACCTGCGCACCGGGGATGGCCGCCCCGAGATCGGCGGTGATCGGCACCCCGAGACGGCGAACGCCCGCCATCTCACCGGCATCCTGGCCGAGCGTGGCGCTGTGCGGCGAGGCGATGACCGCCCCCACTTCGACGCCCGCGTCGCGCGCGCAGGCGACGAGCGAGCGTCCCATGCGGCCCGCGCCACCGACGATCACGACGCGCGTCACGCGTCCCCCATGAAAAAGCTCTTCACGCCATCGAAGAACGACTTCTCGCGCGGCGTGTGCCGGTTGCCGCCCTTGCGCAGCGACTCATCGAGCCGCTTCACGAGGTCGCGCTGCTCCGCGGTCAGGTTCACCGGTGTCTCGACGGCGACACGGCAGAACAGATCACCGCGCGAACCGCCCCGCACGGGCTTCACGCCCTTGTCGCGCAGGCGGAAAACGCGGCCCGATTGCGTTTCCGCCGGGATCTTGAGCGACACCTGGCCGTCGAGGGTCGGCACTTCGATCGCGCCGCCGAGCGCCGCGATCGAGAAACTGACCGGCACCTCGCAGGAGAGGTGGGCACCGTCGCGCTCGAAGATCGGATGATCCTTGACGGTGACTTCGACGTAGAGATCGCCCGGCGGCCCGCCATTGCGCCCGGCCTCGCCTTCGCCCGAAAGGCGGATGCGATCTCCGGTATCGACCCCGGGCGGCACCTTGACCGAAAGCTTCTTCACGCGCCGCACGCGCCCCTGGCCGAGGCAGGTGTCGCAGGGATTCTTGATGATCTTGCCGCTGCCGCGACACTTCGGACAGGTCTGCTGCAGCTGGAAGAAGCCCTGCGAAATGCGCACCTGCCCGCTGCCGTGGCAGGTGTCGCAGGTCGCCGGCGTCGAGCCCTTCGCGGCACCGCTGCCGTGGCAGGTCTCGCATTCGGCGAGCTTCGGGATCTCGATCTCGATCGATTTGCCGAACACGGCGTCGTGCAAGTCGAGCTCGAGCCCGTAGCGCAGATCGGCGCCGCGGAACACCTGCGACCGCCCGCCGCCACGACGACCGCCGCCGAAGATGTCGCCGAACACGTCGCCGAAGATGTCGCCGAACGCGTCCCCGGGATGCATGCCGCCCGCGCCGCCCGGCCCGCCGCCCTGCCGCGCGGCATCGATGCCCGCATGGCCGAACTGGTCGTAAGTCGCACGCTTCTGCGTGTCCGACAGGATCTCGTAGGCCTCCTTGGCCTCCTTGAATTTCTCCTCCGCTTCCTTGTCTCCCGGATTCCTGTCCGGGTGGAATTTCATCGCGAGACGCCGGTAGGCCTTCTTGATGTCGGCCTCACCGGCGTTCTTGGCGACACCGAGCACCTGGTAATAGTCGCGCTTCGACATGCGTCTCCCGTGGCTGCGCCGAAGCCGCTGCTTACGAGGCCTTGCGGCCCTTGTCCTTCACCTCTTCGAACTCCGCGTCGACCACGTCGCCCTCGGCGGCCTTCGGCGTGTCTTCACCGCCCGCACTTTCGGGCCCGCCCGCACCCGCGGCGCCTTCGGCGGCCGCGTAGGCCTGCTGCGCGATGGTCGCCGACGCCTGCGCGAGCGCCTCGACCTTCTTGTCGATCGCGGCCTTGTCGTCGCCCTTCATCGCGCCGCGCAGGTCGGACAGCGCCGACTCGACCTTCGCGCGCTCACCCGCGTCGACCTTCTCGCCAAGGTCCTTGAGCGACTTGTCGACGGCATGGATCATCTGGTCGGCGCGATTACGCGTTTCGACGAGTTCGCGGAACTTGCGATCCTCCTCGGCGTGCGCCTCGGCGTCGCGCACCATGCGCTTGATTTCGTCCTCGTTGAGGCCGCTCGACGCCTTGATGACGATCTTCTGCTCCTTGCCCGTCGCCTTGTCCTTCGCGGACACGTGCAGGATGCCGTTGGCGTCGATGTCGAACGTGACCTCGACCTGCGGCATGCCGCGCGGCGCGGGCGGGATATCGGACAGGTCGAACTTGCCGAGCGACTTGTTGTCGCCCGCCCGATCGCGCTCGCCCTGCAGCACGTGGATGGTCACCGCCGTCTGGTTGTCGTCGGCGGTCGAGAACACCTGCGACGCCTTGGTCGGGATCGTCGTGTTCTTCTCGATCACCTTCGTCATGATGCCGCCGAGCGTCTCGATGCCGAGCGACAGCGGCGTCACGTCGAGCAGCAGCACATCCTTGACCTCGCCGGCGAGCACGCCGGCCTGGATCGCCGCGCCGACGGCAACGGCTTCATCCGGGTTCACGTCCTTGCGCGGGTCCTTGCCGAAGAAGTCCTTCACGTACTTCTGGACCATCGGCATGCGGGTCTGGCCGCCGACCAGGATCACTTCCGACACTTCGGACGGGGCGAGACCGGCGTCCTTCAGCGCGACCTTGCAGGGCTCGATCGTGCGCTTCACGAGGTCCTCGACCAGCGACTCGAGCTTGGCGCGCGTCAGCTTGATGTTCAGGTGCTTCGGCCCCGACGCATCGGCCGTGATGTACGGCAGGTTGATGTCGGTCTGCTGGCTCGATGACAGCTCGATCTTGGCCTTCTCGGCCGCTTCCTTCAGCCGCTGCATCGCGAGCGGATCCTTGCGCACATCGACGCCGGATTCCTTGAGGAACTCCCCGGCGAGGAACTGGATGATGCGCAGGTCGAAATCCTCGCCGCCGAGGAAGGTGTCGCCGTTCGTCGAGAGCACTTCGAACTGGCGCTCGCCGTCGACCGCGGCGATCTCGATGATCGACACGTCGAAGGTGCCGCCGCCGAGGTCATAGACCGCGATCTTGCGATCACCGCCGTCCTTGTCGAGGCCATAGGCGAGCGCGGCCGCGGTCGGCTCGTTGATGATGCGCTTGACCGCAAGGCCCGCGATGCGGCCGGCGTCCTTGGTCGCCTGGCGCTGCGAGTCATTGAAATACGCCGGCACGGTGATCACGGCCTCGGTGACTTCCTCGCCGAGGTAGTCTTCGGCCGTCTTCTTCATCTTCATCAGCACGCGCGCGGAGATTTCGGGCGGCGCCATCTTCTTGCCGTGGACATCGAGCCAGGCGTCGCCGTTCTCGGCCTTGACGATCCGGTACGGCACCATGTCGACGTCTTTCTTGACGACCGGGTCTTCGTACTTGCGACCGATCAGGCGCTTGACCGCAAACAGCGTGTTCTCCGGATTCGTGACCGCCTGGCGCTTGGCGGACTGGCCGACGAGCACTTCGTCGTCCTTGCTGAAGGCGACGATGGACGGCGTGGTGCGATCACCCTCGCTGTTTTCGATCACGCGGGCCTTGCCGCTTTCCATGACGGCCACGCACGAGTTGGTCGTGCCGAGGTCGATGCCGATTACCTTGCCCATGTCAGTCTCCGCAATTCGTAGAAACGAAACCTTGCCCCCGAGATGGGGGTCCGTCGCGACCTATTCAAGTGCCGTCGGCCGCCTTGGCCGCATCGGCCGCCTTCGCGACGATCACCCGCGCCGGGCGCAGCAAACGACCGTTCAGCGCATAGCCGCGCTGCACGACGGTGAGCACCGTATCGGGTGCCGCCGTCTCCGAGGGCTGCACCATCATCGCCTCGTGCTGCGCCGGATCGAACCGTTCGCCGAGCGGGTTCAACTCGACGATGCCGAAGCGCTCGAAGGCCTTCGACAGGAGCTGGCGGGTCGCGAGCTGGCCCGCCGCGAGGCTGTCCCGGTCGGCGCTGGCCGAGTTCTCGACCGCGAGATCGAGCCCTTCCTTCACCGGCAGCAACTCCTGCGCGAAGCGCTCGAGACCGTAGCGGTTGGCCGCCTCGATGTCGCGCTGCGCGCGCTTCCTGACATTGTCGATCTCGGCGAGGCTGCGCAGGTACTGGTCCTGGCATTCCTTCGCGCGGGATTCCGCCGCCGCAAGTTGCGCCTGAAGATCCTGCGCGGGCTCCACTGCCTCCGGCATTCCGGTTTCGGTCTCGGCCATCAAACTTCCTCGAATCAAAGGGTTACGGCTTGGCGCCCGATATGGGGGCTCAACGGCGGGAATTCAAGGCGGCCCCGAGCAGTTTGGCGGTGAGATCGACGATCGGGATCACGCGTTCGTACGCCATGCGGGTCGGTCCGATGACGCCGAGCACGCCGACCACCTCGTTGTCGGCCGAATACGGGGCGGTCACGACGCTGCAGTCGTCGAGGATATGGAAGCCCGACTCGTGGCCGATGAAGATCTGCACCCCTTCGGCGCGCAGGCTCTGGTCGAGCAGGTGCAGGAAGTCGCGCTTTTCGTTGAAGGCCTCGAACAGCCGTCGCAGCCGCTCGACGCTCGCGAGTTCGGCGACGCCCATCAGGTTCGTTTCGCCAGCAATCACATATTCGAGCTGCCCGCCCTCGGATGCGCTGAACACCTGCTGCGCAACCGTGATCGCGCTGCCCATCACCTCGTTCAAGTGCTCGCGCGTTTCCTTCAGCTGCCTCAGGATTTCCTGCCGCCCCTGCGAGAGGCTGCGCCCGCGGAACTGCTCGGTGAGATAGTTCGCCGCCCGCTTCAACTCATCGGGAGAGTAGTGGCGCGCCGCCTGGATGATGCGGTTTTGCACCTCGCGGTCGTTGAACACGAGGATCACGAGGATGCGGTTCTCGGAAAGCCCCACGAACTCGACCTGGGAGACCGCCTGTACCACCGGCCTCGGCAGCGTCACCACGCCGGCGAGATGCGTGACGCTCGACAACAGCCGGGAGGCCGCGCTCACCAGCGCCTTCGGGTCGTCGGCGCCCGCCGACAACTCGCGCTTGAAATCGGCGATTTCCGCCGAATCGAGCGGCTGCACCTTGAGCAGCGAGTCGACGAAGAAGCGGTAGCCCTTGTCGGTGGGGATGCGCCCGGCGGACGTGTGCGGCGAGGAGACGAAGCCGAGCGCCTCGAGATCGGCCATCACGTTGCGGATGGTCGCGGAACTCAGCGCCAAGCCCGACTCGCGCGACAGCGCGCGCGATCCGACCGGCTGCCCTTCGCGGATGTAACTCTCGACGAGCACGCGGAGCAGGTGCTGCGCGCGCTCGCCCAGCGGCTCGTCCCGATGCTCGTGCGCCATTGTGCAGGCACGCTAACGGAGATCGAGAAACGACGCAATGCATGGTAGCTTGGCGTATGCCCAGCGCCTGGCGGAACGTTGCCCTGATCGGCCGCTTTTCGGACCCGCGCGTCGCCGAGAGCGCACTTGCCGCCGCCGCCCATCTCGAGGGCCGGAGGCTCGCCGTGCTGGTCGTCGACGGCACGGAAGCGACCAGCCTCGAGGCCGCCGGTGCGCGTGTCCGCCGCGTTGCCGACACGGAGCTTGCCGGCCTTGCCGATTTCGTGCTCGCGATCGGCGGCGACGGAACCTTGCTCTATGCCGCGCGCCTCGTCGCGCATCGGGGCGTGCCCCTCCTCGGCGTGAACCGCGGGCGGCTCGGCTTCCTGACCGACGTGCTGCCACAGGACCTCGTCGCCTCGATCGATGCCGCGCTCGACGGCGCCTGCGATGTCGACGAACGGCCACTGCTCGAGGCGCGCCTCGAGCGCGCGCAGGGCGAGCGGCTGACCCAGCTCGCCCTGAACGATGTCGTGCTGCAAAAACACGAGACGGGGCGCATGCTCGATTTCGAGTCGTGGATCGACGGACGACACGTCAACACCCACGGCGCCGATGGCATCGTCGTCGCGAGCGCGACCGGGTCGACCGCCTACGCGCTCTCCTGTGGCGGACCGATCGTCGAACCGCATCTCGACGTGGTCGTCGTCGCGCCCATTTGCCCGCATACCCTGTCCGACCGGCCGATCGTCGTGCCGCGCCGCTCCACGATAGGGATCGTGCTGATCGACCGGCCGGGAACGCGCGCGCACATCACCGCCGACGGCATCGTGATGGCCGACCTCCTCGTCGGCGACCGGCTCGCGGTGGGGCCATCGGCACACTCGATCCGGCTGCTGCATCCGAAGGGTTACGACTACTACCGGCTGCTGCGCTCGAAGCTCCATTGGGGTCGCGGCAGCCACGGCCACACGCGGTGACCACACGATGCTGACGCACCTGCAGATCCGTGACTTCGCGATCATCGACGCGGCGGAAATCGAGTTCAGGCCGGGACTCACGGTACTGACCGGCGAGACCGGCGCCGGCAAGTCGATCATCGTCGACGCGCTGCAGTTGCTCGCCGGCGGCCGGGCGGGCACCGAAGTCGTGCGCCACGGCGCCGAGCGCGCCGAAGTCACGGCGAGCTTCGACCCCGGCGATCCGACCGGCCCGCTCGTGAAGCTGCTGCGAGAACAGTCGATCGACAGCGCCGAGGAACTGACGATCCGGCGGGTCGTCAGCGCCGACGGCCGCAGTCGTGCCTACCTCAACGGGCAATCGGTGCCTCTGCAGTTGCTGCGCGAAGTGGGTGTCCTGCTGGTCGACATCCACGGCCAGCACGAATTCCAGTCGCTCGTGCGCCCCGCGGCGCAGCGCGAACTCCTCGACGCCTCGGGCGGCCTCGAGGCACTCGCCGGCGAGGTCGGCGGGCTGCAGCGCGTCTGGCTCAACCTGCTGAATCGCGCCCTCGACCTCGAGAGCCGGGTGCGCGAGCGCGATGCGCGCACCGATCTGCTGCAGTTCCAGACGCGCGAGCTCGAGGCGCTCGACATGCAGGACGGCGAACTCGCGCAGCTGCTCGAGGAGCGCACGCGGCTCGCGCACCGGGGGCGCCTCGTCGAGGCGGCGCAGGAGGCGAGCGCCCTCCTCTACGAGGCGGAGGAAAACAATGCCCATGCGTCGACCAGCCGCGCGCTCGCGGCGCTCAAGGCGGCGGGCGCCCACGACCCGCGTCTCGCGGGCATCGCGCCCATGGTCGAAGAAGCCCTGATCAACCTGCGTGAAGCGGCCCGCGAGCTGACGCACTACGCCGAGACCCTCGATCACGACACGGGCCGCCAGGCGGAAGTCGAACGGCGCCTGTCGGCGTTCGAGGAACTGGCGCGCAAGCATCGCGTGGCCGCTGCGGAGCTGCCGGCGCGGCTCGCGCAGCTGAAGACCGAGCTCGCCGGACTCGAGCACGCCGACACCCAGCTCGCGACGCTGCGCAAGGAGCAGGCCGAGGCGCTCGCGGCATGGCGCACGCGGGCCGCGCAACTGTCGTCGCGGCGCAGCGCGACGGCGAAGGCCCTGTCGAAGGAAATCACGCGGCGCATGCAGACCCTCGGCATGACCGGCGGGCGTTTCCAGATCGACATCTCGCCGCTCGAATCGCCGGAACCCGCCCCGCACGGACTCGACCAGATCGAATTCCGGGTGTCGGCCAATCCGGGCCAGCCGCTCCGGCCGCTCGCCAAAGTCGCCTCCGGTGGCGAACTCGCGCGCCTGTCGCTCGCCGTGCAGGTCTCGCGCGCGGGCCGCGAGGGCCGTTGCATGGTGTTCGATGAAGTCGATGCCGGCATCGGCGGCGCGGTCGCGGAGATCGTCGGCGGAGAGTTGCGGGCGCTCGGCGACCGTGGCCAGGTGCTCTCGGTCACCCACCTGCCGCAAGTGGCCTCGCAGGGACATCATCAACTGCGCGTCAGCAAGCTCACCGACGGCAAGACGACCCGCACGCAGATCGTCACGCTCGACGCCGACGCGCGCGTCGAGGAAATCGCACGGATGCTCGGTGGCATCGAGGTGACCGGCAAGGCGCGCGATCACGCGCGCGAAATGCTAGGGCTTGCGCGACGGGCAGTTCCTGCGCCGGCAGTGACCGTAAAGAATAAGTGAGTGATCGCGGATCTCGAACCCGAGCCGGGCCGCCGCCGCGTCCTGCCGTTCTTCGATGTCGCTGTCGACGAACTCTTCGACCTTGCCGCAGTCGAGACACACGATATGGTCGTGGTGGGTACCTTCGTTCAGCTCGAACACGGCCATGCCGTTCTCGAAATGATGCCGCACGACGAGCCCCGCGGCCTCGAATTGCGTCAGCACGCGGTACACGGTCGCGAGGCCGATGTCCTCGTTCAACTCGAGCAGGCGCTTGTAGATCGCCTCGGCGCTCTGGTGGCGCACCGAGCCGGTTTCGAGAATCTCGAGGATCTTGAGGCGCGGCAAAGTGACCTTGAGGCCCGCCTTGCGCAGATCTTTGCCTTCCAAATCAGGCGCTCCCGGTTATGATTCGCCGATTATCCCCCAAGTGCGCACCATGCAACCACCCTTGATCCGAATTGCGCGGCTCGCCGTGCTCGCGTTCGTCGTCGCCGGCTTCGCCGGAGCCTGCGTTTACCGGATGAATATCCAGCAGGGCAATTTCCTCGATCCGAATGCGGTCGCGCAGCTGCACGACGGCATGACACGGAGCCAGGTCCGTTATCTTCTCGGCACGCCGATGGTGCCGGACGCGTTCGACGAAGATCGCTGGGATTACCTGTACTACCTGAAGCGCGGCCGGATCCGCGCCGCCGAACAGCGGCGCCTCACGGTCTGGTTCGAGAACGACAAGGTCGCGCGCATCGAGAAACACAACGTGCTCGCACCGCTCGAAGTGCCGACGACACCGGCGCCGAAGGCGCCCGGGTCTGCGCCGGCGCCAGCTCCCGCAACCGCGCCCGCGCCCGCGCCCACCCCGGCATCCACGCCTGCACCGCCATCTGCTCCCGCGCCCGCGCCGGACGCACCGCCGCCGCAGAACTAGCGAACGGCCGGAGCGCGTCCCTTCACGCCCCGCTCCCCCGCCTCTTCCTGTCCCGTTCCACCCGCGCCCGCCGGCTCGCGCGCGGATCGGCGGCGAGCGGGCGATAGATCTCGATGCGATCGCCATCCGCGAACACGACATCGCGTGCAGAGATCTGCCCGAAAATGCCGACGGTCGCAGTCTCCCACGGCACCTGCGGGACGGTCGCTGCGCGTGCCCGCGCCGCCGCGAGCGCGTCGGCCACGGTCGCCTCCGGCGGCAACTCGACTGTCCAGATCCAGTGCGCGTCGGGCAGCGCGTACACGACCGTACAGCGCTTCACGCCGGGATCGCCCGCGCGCGCGCGACGAACGCGTCGACCAGTGAACTCGCCGTCTGCTCGAACAGCGGCTCGAAGACCGCCGCCGTGAGCGCGTTCGCGAACGCGAAGCGCAGCGAGAGCTCGATGCGCGTGCCGGCGGCGCCGATCGGCGTGAGTGTCCAGCGACCCTGCAGCGTCCTGAACGGACCGCGGACATGCTCCATGCCGACGCTGCGAGCCGGGTCGAGCGTATTGCGGGTCGTGAATTCCGTGCGCAGCGGGCCGCGGCGCACACCGAGCGTCGCGACGATCTCCCGCTCGCTGCGTGATTCCACGACCGCGCGCGTGCACCACGGCACGAACTGCGGATAGGCCTCGATGTCATTGATCAGCGCATAAAGGAATTCGGGCGACCTGCCGATCAGCGCCGAGCGTGTCAGTTCCCGCATGGGGCAATTGTCTACAATACGGCGTGGCAAAGGAAAAGACCGACAAACCGATCGCGGAAAACCGCAAGGCGCGCTTCGACTATTTCATCGAAGACCGCTACGAGGCGGGGCTTGCGCTCGAAGGCTGGGAAGTGAAGGCGATGCGGGCCGGGCGCGCGAACCTCACCGAGGCCTACGTATATCTGCGAAGTGGCGAGGCCTTCCTGATCGGCGCGCATGTGACGCCGCTCAACACGACCTCGACGCACGTGCACGCCGACCCCACCCGCACGAGGAAGCTGCTGCTCTCCCGCAGCGAGATCGATCATCTCGTCGGCGCCGTCGAGCGGCGTGGCTACACGATCGTGCCGCTCGACCTGCACTGGACGCGCGGGCGCGCGAAGCTCGCGATCGGGCTCGCCAAAGGCAAGAAGCAGCACGACAAGCGCGCGACCGCGAAGGACCGCGACTGGCAGCGTGACCGGCAACGCCTGCTGAAGCGGCACTGATCGTGCTCCATGCCGACTACGCGATCCTCGGCGCCGGCGCGCTCGGCTCGGTACTCGGCGCGCATCTCGCGCGTGCCGGCCACACGGTTGTGCTGCTTGCGCGCGGCGCGCGGGCCGAACAGGTCGAACGGGAAGGTATCACCCTGCGCGGCCTGTCGGAGTTCACGTTGGCCGTGCGCGTACTGCGGGAACCATCGGCGCTCGGCAAGGCACGGGTATTGATCGTCGCCACCAAGACCCCGGGCACGGCGCAGGCGCTCGCCGCCCTGCGACACGCCGCTATCGATACGGCGCTCTCGATCCAGAACGGCCCCGGCAAGAACGACCTGCTCGCGCAGGCCTTCGGGCGCGAATGCGTGCTCGGCGCGCTGGCCGATACGAGCGCCGAACTGCTGGCGGGCGGCGATGTGCTGTTCACCCGCAACGTCAACATTTCCATCGGCGAGCTGCCGGCGGGCAGCAGCGAACGCGTCGAGCGCATCGCGCGCGAAATCGACGTCGCGGGCGTGCGCTGCGCGGCCTCGGCGCAGGTGCTGTCGCTCGAGTGGTCGAAGTTCTGCGCGTGGACCGGCCTCATGGCCGTGTCGGTGACCACGCGCCTGCCCACATGGAAATTCCTCGTCGATCCGGACTCGGCGCTCGTCATCGTGCGTCTCGTGCGCGAAACGGTACAGCTCGCGCAGGCGCTCGGCATCGCGGTTTCGGACGAATCGGTGCTGCCGATCGCCAGCATCGCGGGCGAAAGCGAGCAGAGCGCCGTCGATCGAGTCGGGGCGATCGGTGAGCGCTACCGATCGAGCGCGCCCGACCATCGCATGTCGTCGCTGCAGGATCTCGAGCGGGGCCGCCCGCTCGAAGTGCACGAGACGCTGGGCTACGCGGTCGGGAAGGCCGCGGAGTTCGGGCTCGAACTGCCGCGGCTCGGCGCGTTCTATCACCTCGTTGCGGCGCTCGACCCGGCGCGCGAGGTCCGCCGGGCTTGAAACGGGCCCGATCGGCTATACTTCGGGGGTACCTGTTTGGGGGCGACCGGTTTCGACGCGGGTTGCGAACCTTCAGGGGCGTACCGAGGCGCATGGCCCTCGTTAAACACTGTGCAAAAACTTAGTTGCCAACGACGACAACTACGCTCTGGCGGCTTAATCCCGCCTAACCTCTGACCACTCGGTGCCTGTGCCGGTGAACCAGGGGACGCGCTCACAGGATCGCGGGCCGCCGTGCGACGGGGTGGTTCTGCTAAGAGACACCGTCCGCTGGCCGAGCGTCTTCCCTGCTCCTCGGGTAGCGTGAGGCGAGAATCAATGAGAGAGCTACGTACGTAGATCCTGGAGTCTAGGACTTGCGGACGGGGGTTCGATCGATGGTCGCGCCGGCTCGCGAGAGCCGGATGACAACGGAGCTCACATCGGTGAACCCGTCGGTGTTCCGGACTTGCAGCCGGCACACCACGGCAACGCCGAGGGGTAGCAAGAGGGCCAACCTCAGGGCTGCCCTGTAGAGACTCATAGACCCGCCGAGGTGGCAGCACCGGGGCGGGCACTAGGATCCGCCACGTCGGACGAGACGCGGTTGGATAACACGCTCCGCATCCAGTTGCCGGCCTTGGCGGCATCGGGATGAAGGCATAGTCCAGCCCGCTGCGAAAGCAGTGGATCAGCTGTCCCCCCGCCTCCACCAATCGGCGAAGTCCTTCCCCGGCCAGCTGGCCGGGGAAGGCGGCTCCCGCGGCGTCATTCAGGCCGTTCGACGGACTTTCCGAACGTGCGTTCAGTTCCGTTCTCCACCAGCAATACGCCGGTCGCCTGCACCGGGAACACGCCAGAAATACCGACGTGCGCATCATCGACTTCGTAGACACAGGGCGTCCGGCCTTGCTGCGAATGTGGGACAAGCGCCAGCGTGGCTATCGGGCGATGGGGTATCGCGTCGATTCGGGTGCGCCGTCTGTAGGCAGCTTTGAATGGTGATGTCGGCTGGGCAGGGTGCCGGAATCGGCGGGTAGACATACTATGCCACGCAGTGGCATAGTAAATCCGATGACGCGAGTATTCAAAACTCGCCACTTCCAGCGATGGATGCGCAAGACGGAGCTCACCGATGCCGTCCTGTGCAAGGCCGTTCAGGAGATGGCAGCCGGCCTGATCGACGCTGACCTCGCCGGCAGCGTGGTGAAGAAACGCGTCGGGTTGGCGGGGCGCGGCAAGCGTGGTGGCGTGCGTACGCTGGTCGCCACCAACAAGGGCAACCGTTGGTTCTTCGTGTTCGGCTTCGAGAAGAACGAGCGGGCGAACGTCAGCGGCGAGGAGCTCGAAGGCTTGCAGATCATCGCCGCCGACCTGCTGGCTCGAACAGGCCCGCAACTGGATGAAGCCGTTGCCGACGGCGCTTTGCAGGAGATTTGCCAATGACCACCAAGACCAAGAGTCGCGTCCTCGAAGCCGTTCACGAATCGGCCAGCGATCTGCATCGCCTGGGATTCATCGACAAGCGCAAGATGCAAAAATACGACGCGCTGTGCCTGGAGCCGGTGCAGGACTACGACGCCGCAAAGATCAAGGCGCTGCGCGAGCGATTGCACCTGAGTCAGGCTGTGCTGGCCAGTGTGCTGAACACCAGCACGTCCACTGTCCGTAAGTGGGAGGTGGGCGACAAGCGCCCCAGCGGGCCGTCGCAGAAGCTGCTGGACATCCTCGAGCGCAAGGGGCTGGAAGCGGTCCTTTGATCCGCCCATTGCCGATTACGCCCGCTACATTGCTATTCAAGCGACAGAGACGGAATTTAACCGGCGTCCGTCCGCCACCAGACACGGTGCACGCCAACGAAACCCGATCGGCTCCCGATTGGTTACGCCGACAAGCCAAGCCGATTCCAAAGTGCGCAACTACTCCGGGAGAGAGTTCAGTTCATAGCTGGTGCTGCGCCCACCGGCATCCGATTTCCGCAATACGCCACGCGCAAGCAGGTCGTTGATATCGCGCAGCGCCGTGTCCGCCGAGCACCGGGCAATCGCCGCCCACTTGCTGCTCGTGAGCTTGCCTTCGAACCCGTCGAGTAACCGGTTGAGCAGCTGCACCTGGCGTTCGTTCAAGGGTGTAGCCGCCCATTGCCGCCAGAAGCGCGCCTTGGCCAGTACGGCATCGAGCGTGTGCTGCGCCTGATCGACGGAGCGATGGAGGGTATCGAGGAACCAGCCGAGCCACTCGGTGACGTCCATCGATCGCTTCTGGGTTCGCTCCAGGATGTCGTAGTAGGCCTTGCGTTCGCGCTGGATCTGCGCCGACAGACTATAGAAGCGTTGCGGGCTGCCGTCGGCACGCGCCAGCAGCAGGTCGCTGATGGCCCGAGCGATACGGCCGTTGCCGTCGTCGAACGGGTGCAAGGTAACGAACCAAAGATGCCCGAGGCCTGCCTTGAGCAGCGTCGCTTCGTTTGATGCGCTGTTGAGCCAGTCCAGGAATCGACTGGTTTCGGACTCCAGACGATCGGCGGGAGGTGCCTCGAAATGCACGCACCGGCGGCCGATGGGACCGGACACCACCTGCATCGGGCCACTGGCATCGTCTCGCCAGTCGCCGACCTTGATCCTGGAAAGGCCCGTGTAACCAGCAGGAAATAGCGCGGCGTGCCAGCCGAAAAGTCGTTCCCGCGTAACCGGGGCTGCGCAATTGGCGGTGGCGTCGAGCACCATTTCGACCACGCCTTCGACGTGACGATCGACCGGAGCCAGGGCGCCGATGTCCACGCCCAGTCGACGCGCGATGCTCGAGCGCACCGATTCGACGTTGAGCTGCTCACCCTCGATCTCGCTGGTCTTGACCACGTCCTCGGTGAGCGCCGCGAGGCTCGCCTGATCGCGCAGCGCCATGCCCACGTCAGCCAGGCGGCCCATCAGGAGCCCTTGCGCACGGCTGACCTCGGCCATGGGCCCGGCCAGCACCGTGAGGTCAAAACGCCAGTTCGGCCAGTCGCTGGCCTGCCAGATATACTTACAATCACCGCTATCCATGCGGAGATTGTGGCCTGCAATCTCCGCATACGCAAGTTATTCACCGCATATTCTGCGGCGATAAGGGCGCTATTCGCCGCAAGGCAGTCCTTGTCGACACGCCGGTTTAGGCGGCGTGCGGCGTGCGCCGGGCGATTTCCCGCACGATGTCCTCGTCACGCGCGGCGATGCGATTGACGCCGGAGAGCACCGCCATGATCGAGGCGGTGACGATGTTGCCATCGATGCCGACCCCGTGCGTGCTGCCCGGCCGCCCCTCCGCGGTGAGTTCGATGAAGGCGACGGCACGCGCGTCGGCCCCCTGGCCGAGCGAGCGTTCCTCGTAGGCGAGCACGCGCACCGGCACTCGCAGCGCCTGGAGCACTGCGTCGATCGGGCCGTTGCCTTCGCCACTCACCGTGAAGCGGCGCTCTCCCATGGCTACCGTGAGCTTCACACCCTGTGCGCGGCCGTGCTCGAAGAGATGATGCTCGATATAACGCAGCGGCTGGTTCGCCTGCACGTAGGTCGAGTTGAAGATGTGCCACAACTCTTCGGCTGTGACTTCGGATCCGGTGCTGTCGGTGTGCTGCTGCACGACGCCGCTGAACTCGATCTGCAGCCGGCGCGGCATGACGAGCCCGTAGCCCGATTCCATGAGCCACGCGATGCCGCCCTTGCCGGACTGGCTGTTCACGCGAATGATCGAATCGTAGCTGCGGCCGAGATCGCGCGGATCCACCGGCAGGTAGGGAACCTGCCAATGCGTCGCGTTGTCACGCGCGGCCATGCCTTTCTTGATCGCATCCTGGTGCGAACCCGAAAAGGCGGTGAACACCAGGTCGCCGGTGTAGGGGTGGCGCGGGTGCACCGGCAGCTGCGTGCAGGCCTCGACGGTGCGCGCGATGCGGTCGATATCCGAGAAATCGAGCTGCGGGTCGACGCCCTGCGAGTACAGGTTGAGGGCGAGCGTCACGAGGTCCACATTGCCGGTGCGCTCGCCGTGGCCGAACAGGCAGCCTTCGACGCGCTCGGCGCCGGCCATCAGCGCGAGTTCGGCGGCGGCCACCGCGCAGCCACGGTCGTTGTGCGGATGCACGCTGAGGATCACGCTGTCGCGGCGGGCGAGTTGGCGGTGCATCCACTCGATCTGGTCGGCGTAGACATTCGGCGTCGCCAACTCCACCGTCGCCGGCAGGTTGAGGATGACCTTGCGTTCGGGCGTCGCGCCCCATGCGGCGGTGACGGTATCGCAGATGTCGCGTGCGTACTCGAGTTCGGTCGCCGAGAAAGTCTCCGGCGAGTATTCGAGCGTCCACTCCGTTGCGGGCCGCGCGTCGGTGAGCGCGCGGATCTGGCACACGGCCTCGACCGCCATCGCGACCACCTCTTCCTTGCTCATCCCGAAGACGGTGTCCCGGAAGACCGGCGAGGTGGCGGTGTAGACGTGCACGATGGCCCGCTTCGCGCCGGCGAGCGATTCGATCGTGCGCTCGATCAGCGCCGGGCGGGCCTGCGTCAGCACCTCGATGCTCACGTCGTCGGGGATGTGCCCCCCTTCGATCAGCGTGCGAACGAAGTCGAAGTCGGTCTGCGAGGCGGACGGGAACGCGACTTCGATCTCCTTGAAGCCGATCTCGCAGAGCATCCTGAACATGCCGAGCTTCTTCGCGGCGTTCATCGGCTCGAACAACGCCTGGTTGCCGTCGCGCAGGTCGGTACTCATCCACACCGGGGCCTTGTCGATCGTCTTGTCGGGCCAGGTCCGGTCGGTGAGCCGGACGGGAGGGAACGGGCGGTATTTGTCGGCGGCTGACTTCATGTCCGGGCGCTTTCGTGGACGGGTTCGATGAAGGGAGTTTGGACGGGGTCGGCGGGTGAATGATTGCGAACTGCGCCATCTATTGGCACCGTTGAGCCATAATATTGCTTACATTTATTGTAATACGACATACTATTGCTCTGTTGCTTGATGGAGCGCAATCCGGAGCGGAAAACGGATGCAACTCGATCGCCATGACCGCCTCATTCTCGAGGTGCTGCAGACCGACGGCCGCCTCTCGAACCAGGAGCTGGCCGACCGCATCGGCCTGTCACCATCGCCCTGCCTGCGGCGCGTTCGCGCGCTCGAAGAAGCCGGAGTGATCACCGGCTATCGCGCAATGGTCGATGCCAGGAAGCTCGGGCTGACGCTGATGGCGCTGTTGCACATCTCGATGGACAAGCACACGCCGGAGCGATTCGCGAATTTCGAGAAAGAGGTGGCGGCGCAGCCGGAGGTGCTCGAATGCCTGCTCATCACCGGCCAGGAGGCGGACTACCAGCTGAAGGTGATCGTGCGCGACATGGACTCCTATCAGGAGTTGCTGCTTCACCGCATCACACGCATCGAGGGCGTCACCGGCGTGCACACGAGCTTCGTGCTGCGTCGGGTGCTCGACAAGACTGCGATACCTGTGTGAACCGCTCGCCCGGCACCTGCCCGCCGCACCGATGGCGAGTGGGGCGTATTAAGATGCCCTCTTCCCCGGCACCCCGTCGCCTGCGCGATTGAAGAAGCCGATGTACATGGCCGCCGACGGGGAGCAGGCGGCCCAGGCACTGTGAGTCCCGCCATGAACGACCATGCCATCGAGATCATGAATCTCCTCTATCGCTACTGCGAATACATCGATGCGGGGCGATTCGTGGAAGCGGCGGCGCTTTTCCGCCATGCGAAAGTGAAAATCGGCGGGCAGGAAGCCCTCGCGGGCGAGGCGGAAATCCTCGAGAACTGGCGGCGCCTCGTGATCGTCTACCCGGACGGCACACCACGCACCAAGCATGTCGTCACGAATCCCGTGATCACGATCGATGGCGCCGCGACCCGCGCCACGGTGCGCTCGTACTATTCCGTCAACCAGGCGACCGACGGCTTTCCGCTGCAGTTGATCGCGGCCGGCCGCTATCACGACGAGTTCGAGCGGGTCGATGGCGCCTGGCGCTTCACGTACCGCGACTACTCGTTGTTCGATCTCAGGGGCGACCTGAGCCGACACCTGGTGGGTTTCAAGTGACGATCGCCGATGTCGATTTCGGCCGTCTCTACCGCGAACACATGCAGGCCGCCGCACGCATACCGAAGCCGCCGGGCGCCTGGGACTCGCGCGCCCGCGACCTGCAGCAGAAGTGGCGGCATAGCCGCTACGCAGAAGCATTCATCGCCCGCATGGACCTTTCCGGCGCGCGCACACTGCTCGATGTCGGCTGCGGCCCGGGCACCATCGCGCTACCGCTCGCCTCCCGTCTCGAGCGGGTTTACGGACTCGACTACAGCGGCGCCATGCTCGAGGCGCTGCGCGCGAACGCCGCGGAGATGGAACTCGAGAATGTCGAGGCGCTGCACCGGGCCTGGGAGGATGACTGGTCGGACGTGCCCGCCTGCGACATCGTGGTGGCTTCGCGCTCCATGAACGTGCCGGACATGGCCGAAGCCCTCGCGAAGCTGAACGCCGCGGCTCGCCGACGCGTCTACCTGACGCACCAGGTCGAGCGACGCCAGTTCGATCCCGGCGCGCTCGAGGCCATGGGCCGCAAGCTGCTACCGCCGCCCGACTACATCTACATCGTGAACATCCTGCACGCCATGGGCATCCATCCGCGGCTCGATTACATCGAGAGCGAACAGCGCCTCGCCCCCGCCGCCGATTTCGACGAATACGCGCGCCGCATTGCGTGGTCGCTCGGGGAACTGGCGCCCGGGGAACTCACGCGCCTGCGCACGTGGTATGAGCGCTCGCATGCGTCTTCGATTCAACGGGAGCCCGGCACGATGCGCTGGGCGTTCATCTCCTGGGAAAAGAATCACATGCCACGCACCCGTGCACCGGAGTCGTCATGAAAAGAAACGGCCGTCCATGGGCCCTGGTCGTCGCGGTCGCGCTGCTCGCCGCCTGCGGCACATCCACCGGCAATAGCTTCACGACCACCGAGGTCGTGAAATTCGACGCCCCGTGGGCGATGGCCTTCCTGCCCGACGGGCGCCTGCTCGTCACGGAAATGGCGGGCGTCCTGAAGCTCTACGATCCGGCGAATCACGGGAGTGGTGTCGTCGGCGGCGTGCCCGCTGTCGTGCAGAAGGGCCAGGGCGGCCTGGGCGACGTCGCGCTGCACCCGCAGTTCGCCTCGAACCAGCTCATCTACCTGAGCTACGCGGAAGCCGGTGAGGGTGGCGTCGGCGCCGCCGTGGCACGCGCCCGCCTCGTGCTCGATGGCCAGGGTGGCGGCGCGCTCGAGGACCTGCATGTGATCTGGCGCCAGGTGCCGAAAACGAGCGGCGCCGGGCACTTCGGCCATCGCCTCGCCTTCGATCGCGACGGCAAGCTGTGGATCAGCTCGAGCGAGCGCCAGAAATTCGATCCGGCACAGGACCTGAACTCGAATCTCGGCAAGATCCTGCGTCTGAACGATGACGGCAGCGTGCCGGCCGACAATCCGTTCGCCGCAAAGGGCGGCGTCGCCGCGCAGGTCTGGTCACTCGGCCACCGCAATGTCCTCGGGCTCGCCTTCGATGCGTCGGGCCAGCTGTGGGCCAATGAGATGGGCCCGCGCGGCGGTGATGAACTGAATCGCATCGAGCGCGGCGCGAACTACGGCTACCCGATCGTCTCGAATGGCGATCATTACGACGGCCGCACGATTCCGGATCACGTCACGCGCCCCGAGTTCCACGCGCCTGCGATCAGCTGGACACCGGTCATCTCGCCGTCGAGCCTCCTCTTCTACGACGGCGCGCTGTTCCCGCAATGGCGGGGCAACGCGTTCATCGGCGGCCTGTCGTCGGAGTCGCTGGTGCGCATCGAGTTCCAGGGCGACAAGGCACGCGAGGCGGAACGCTTCGACATGCGGCGGCGCATTCGTGCCGTGAGGCAAGGGCCCGATGGCGCGCTCTGGCTGCTGGAAGATGGCACGAACGGCGGGAAGGGCTGGCTGCTCAGGTTGACGCCGGCATCCTGATGACCCGCGCTGCGCGGGCGCCACGACCAGCGGCTATCATTGCGCCGACATGTTTCATTGGGATGATGTCCGCTATTTCCTGGCGCTCTATCGCGCGGGAACCATTTCCGGCGCCTCGAGGCGCCTGTCCGTCAATTACACGACGATCATGCGACGCATACGGGCGCTGGAAGCCTTCGTCGGTGCGCCGCTGTTCAAGAAGCAGCGTTCGAACTTTTCACTGGCCGGCAAGGGCCAGGAACTGCTGCCGATATTCGAGCAAATCGAGAGTTCGTTCACGCGGCTCGAGCAGCAGGCGGCCAGACCGTGCACGTCGCTGCGCGGCATCATCCGGATCTCGCTGTCGGAATCGATGCTGAGGCTGGTCGCGCCGCATCTCGCCGGGTTTCGCCGACGGCACCCGGAGATCGTCTGGCAGCTCGACATGACCAACGATTTCGTGGACGTCACCAAGGGCCTCGCCGACATCCACATATTTCCGCGCTTCGCGCCGCTCGAGAACATCGAGCGCTTCGAGCGCATATCGCTCGGCCGGTTCTGTGCGCGGCCCTACATCCACCGCGCTTTTCGCAGCGGTCGGGACCGGCCCCTCCGCGCGCAGGACGTCGACTGGATCGCCTGGGACACGTCGCAGATCACCGATGAGCTGTCGCGGCGACCCTCTTCCGCGCTCGGCGCCGACCTGAACGTCGTCGCGATGGCCTCTTCCGGCACGGTCACGATGCAACTGGCCCGCGCCGGCCTCGGTGCCGCACTCGCCTGGGACTTTCTCGCCGGCAACGATCCCGAACTCGTGCCACTCGATCTCCCGGAACTCACGAGCGAGGTGGAGATCTGCCTCTATGCGCTACCCGAAGCGCTGCGGCGGGCGGCGATCCGTGCATTCTCGGACTACCTGGTCGCGGCGCTCGCCACGCGGGGGCCGGTTCAGAGCTGATAACCCACGTTGACACCGAATGTGCGCCCGGGCGCGAAGGTGCTGATGGCCCATCCCATGGCGCCGAAATCAATGCTCCATTCGCGCACCGCCTTGTCCGCAAGGTTGCGGCCCCACACCGAGAAAAGCAGGTTGCCCTTGCGCAACGGGACATCACGCAATGTCAGGCGCGCATCGATCAGCGTGTGCGCCGCCGTCGATGTGTACAGATAGAGCAACGGGTCGAAGTCCCGGCGGCTCGCGTAGGTGGCGCCCGCCCACAGCGCCCACGTACCGTGGCTCGTCGCCGGGAAGGTGTACTCGGCGCTCGCCGCACCGGTGTGCTTCGGCGCATGCACCAGCGTCGACGCGATCCCGGAAACGTCGGCGGTGACGCCGGTGCCGAGCCCGGTCACGGGATTCGAGATCGCGGTGATGTACTCGTCGTACTTGACATCGAGATAACCGTAGCTCAGCCGGAGCTCCAACCCCTCGACAGGCAGCGCCGTGAAATCCATCTCCACTCCCCGTGCGCTGCTCTTGCCGGCATTGACGAAGCGCTGCGATGCGCCGCCGGTGCCCGCCTCGAACTGCTTCACCTGGCGGTCCTCGTAGTCCATGTCGAACAGCGCCACGTTGAAGCGCGCGCGACGCCCCCAGAATTCGGACTTCAGGCCGAGCTCGTACGCCAGCACGGTTTCGGCATCGACCGGCGACATGAACGACGCGATGGTCGTCGCGCGGGCATTGAAGCCACCCGCGCGATAGGCGGTCGCGACCTTGAAATAGGTGTTGATGCCCTCCCTGGCTTTCCAGGACAACGTGCCGCTCGGGCTGAAGTCACTCCACGACTTGCTGCCTTCCACTGTGCCCGGTGCGCCGCCGAACAGGGTGGTCAGGGTCGCGGACCTGCGGTCCCTCGACCAGCGGCCACCGAACGTGAGGTCGACGGCATCGTTGATCGCCCAGGTCATCTGGCCATACAGCGCATAGGCTTCATTGTCGACCGCGTACCGGAACGCCGGGTTGCCGAGGCGTACGCTCTTGCCGAGGCACGGCGTCGACGAGACGAAATCCGCACACAGGAACCGCTGGGTCGCGAGCGGCTGGCTGCCGAAGGCGAACTGCGCGGGCAGGACGTACATCGACGGATTGAATTCCTTGCCCTCCTCGGTGAAGTAGTAGGCTCCGAGGGTGTACGTCAGCCGGTTTTCGAAGGCCGAGCCCAGCAACTGCAGTTCCTCGCTCCACTGCTCCTGCTCGTCCTTGCGCGTGGAGTAGAAATTCGCGACCTGCTGGCCGGCCGGGATGTACGTTCCGCTCGCGCCGTTCAGCACGGTGTTGGCGTCGACGAAGACATCACCAAAACTGTTGCCTCGCTCATCTTCCTTCCACGTTCGATATGAGCTGATCGATTTCACGGTCAGGTCCGCCGCCGGATGCCATTGCAGGGTCAGCGCGTGGCCATATACGTCGGCCGTGTTTTCGTCATTGCTGTCCTGGACCAGGGGCAGCCTCTGCATGCGGTCCGGCGACGAAACGGCCGCGAGCTGCTGATAGAAGCGGCCGCCGAGGCTGATCTGCAGTGGCCGCACGTGCACCAGCTGCGCGGTCGCATTGTTCGCCTGGCGCTGCGACCAGTCGAACGCATAGTCCGCCGTGAAGCGCTCGCCCGGCGCCCAGCGCAAGGCCAGGCGCGCGGCATCGGACTTGATGGCGCCGAGATCCTTGCCGCTGTACAGGCTGTCCACGTAACCGTCGCGCTGCGTGTGATTGTACGAGAGCGAGGCGGCAAGCTGCCCGGACAGCGGCAGGTCCACGCGGGTCGTGCTGCGCAACAGATTCTCGCTGCCGTAACCGAGGGTCTGTGCAAACGCCGGCTCGTCACCCGGCTTGCGCGTCACGAGATTGATCGCACCGCCCGTCGAGTTGCGCCCATAGAGTGTCCCCTGCGGGCCGCGCAATACCTCGATCCGCTCGAGGTCGACGATGTCGAATACCGCGCCGGTGTGGCGGCCGATATACACGCCATCGAGATAAATGCCGACCGCCGGGTCCATGGCGAGCTGTGTATCTGTCGCCGAAACGCCCCGGATGCCGATGCCGATGTTCGACTGTGACCCGGCGATCGAATTGATACGGACGTTCGGTATCTGGTCGGAGATATCGCTGATCTCGAAGGCACCGATCGCCTCGAGCTGCGCGGTCCCCATGACGGCGAGCGAGATGGGCGTGTCCTGCAATGCTGTTTCGCGTCGTTCAGCGGTAACGACGATCTCTTCGAGCGCGGGCGTGCCGGCCGACGGCGCATCCTGCGCCTGCGCCGCAATGCTCGCGGCACCGAGCGCGGCCGCAATCATGCCATCGCGGATTGCGCCCGTCGCACGGGTGTGCCGAATTGCCTGCATGTTCGTCTTCCTTCCGGCCCGTTCAGGTATCGAAAGGCAAGCTAGGTGGCCTTCCCGGGCTTGTAAACACGAAGTTTTGCAGATGTTCGCTGCAAATCTGATCCCGGGATCGCGTTCCATTCGCGGCGCAACTGCCCCATTCTCGCGGCTGAATCATCTGGCTTGGCGGCACACTGATGAGCAACCGATATCTATGGACCCTGGCCGCGGCGCTTTTTGCCGCCGTGGGCTCGGCGCCCGCGGCCGTCGATCGCGAGAGCCTGATGGAGCGGCTGCGCTCCGAAGCCGAGATCGCGAAGCTGCCCGTGAGGTACGCCTGGGCGGTCGATGGCAAGCAGATCGAAGACGTGATGGCGCTGTTCGCCGAAGATGCCGTTTACGATCTATCCGCCTACGGCCATGCAAGTGCGGTCGGGCAAGCGGCCATCAGGAAGCTCTTCCTGGATTCGGTCTTCCGTGCCGAACAATGTTCCTTCAGCAGCATCTCGAACGTCAGGGTCGAAGTCCGCGGAGCAGAAGCGAGCGGCGCCGACTACTTCGTGCACCTCGGCTACAACAATCCGGGCTTTGGCGCCAACACTCGCCACCATGTGGAAGGCCAGCACTTCTACGAGTTCGTCCGGGAAAAGGGCGAATGGAAAATCGCGCGCATGCTGGGTCGCCCCACGTTTGAAACCGTGGAGAACTTCATTCCGACGGCCATGAAGCACTGCCCGTAGGCGGCTGCACCAGGCCACACCGGCGCGCCGGGTCGAGCGGCAGCCGCGGCACCGTCGCGCCCTTTGCGTAACGCAGGCCATAGCCCCGGGGAAAAAGCGGCGGCGCACCGTTTGGGCCGCTGGCGCGCGGTCCGGGACAGGCGACGCCCGGCCAGGCGAAAGGCAGACGGCCGCGAAAATCGCGTACCGGCCGACCGCCTGCGGCGGCGAACAGTACATCGCTGACACCCTTGCCTTCGGTGCCCGGCAACCACGCGACGACGAAGGCATCGGATAGATTCAGGAGGTCATTGACGTAAAGCGGTCGGCCCGATACGAGCACCGTGATCACCGGTGGGCCTTTTTCCGCCACGGCCTGCAGCGCCGCGAGGTCTTCGGGATATCGGTCCGTATGCCGCACCGTGCCCGGCGCCGGCAGATCGCCACTCGTTTCCGCGTACGGCGTCTCGCCGATCACCGCGATCACGGCGTCATACCGGGCCGCATCGACTCCCGTCCCGTCGGCGCTGAACGTCACGTTGGCCTCGCCGGCGACGGCGCGGATGCCGGCAAGGATGCTGTCGGCATGCGGAAAATCGGCGTTCGAATTGCCGGTGCCGTGCCAGGTGAGCGACCAGCCTCCCGCCTGGTTCGCGATGTTGTCGGCGCTCTTGCCGACGACCAGCAGTTTCGCGCCGGGCGCGAGCGGCAGCGCCGACCGCTCGTTCTTCAGCAGCACGAGCGATTCGCGCACGGCTTCGCGCGCGAGCGTGCGATCCTGCAGGGCATCGATCCGGCCCGCATAGCGGTTCAGCGAGGGTTTGCGGCCGTCGAACAGCCCCGCACGCAGTTTCACGCGCACGATGCGCGTGACCGCATCGTCGATGCGCGCATGCGCGATCTCGCCCGCCAGGACCTGCGCGATCGTGTTCGCGATGAACGCCTTCCAGTCCTCCGGCACCATGAAGAGATCGATGCCCGCGTTCACGGCCGCGGCGCATCTCGCGTTGCTGCAGCCGGGCAGTTGCCCGATCGCATTCCAGTCGGAGACGATGAAGCCGTCGAAACCGACCTGCTGCTTCAGGGCGCCCGCCAGCAGCGCCGCATTGCCGTGCATCCTGCCGTGGTCGATGCCCGTCGCGGTGTCGACCCAGCTGCTGTACGACACCATCACGGTCTGCGCACCGGCGGCCAACGCGCCGAAGTAACCCGCACCGTGCACTTCGATGAGTTCATCGAGCGGCGCTCGCGTCACGCCCTGGTCCTGCCCGCCTGTCGTGCCGCCGTCGCCGATGAAGTGCTTCACTGTGGCGATCGCATTCGCATCGTCGGCGAAGCGCCCCTGCAGGCCGCGCGTGTAACGCGCCGCGTATTCACGCACGAGCGCGGGATCCTGCGACCAGCTCTCGTAGCTGCGACCCCACCGCAGGTCCTGCGCGACGGGCACGGCCGGTGCGAACACCCAGTCGATGCCGGTCGCGCGCACGGCGCGCGCGGTCGACGCGGCGATGCGCTCGATCAGCGCCGGATCGCGCGCGGCGCCGAGGCCGATGTTGTGCGGAAAGAGCGTGGCGCCATGGACATTGCCGTGACCATGTACCGCGTCCGTTCCCCAGAGGACCGGGATCGGCACCGCGAGGCCGGTCGCGAGCGACGCTTCGTAGTAACGATCGGCGAGCGCGACCCAATCGGCCGGCGCGGCGTGTTTCGCGCCGTCCGGCCAGGATCCGCCGCCATTCAATACCGCACCGAGGAAATAGCGGCGCACATCGTCGGGGGACGCGGCCTGGATCCCGGCCTGTGTCATCTGGCCGACCTTCTGCGCGAGCGTCATGCCTGCGACGATGCCGCGAACGCGAGCCTCGAGCGCCTCATCACGCCGGATCGCGCTGTCGATGCGCGGCCAGTCGGCGGCGCGTGCGGGCCATCCAGCCATCGCGACGAGGAGCGCAAACAAGGCGAACCGGATCCGGCATGCCTGCATGTCGAGCGAGCTTACGCCCGTTCGGGCGGGCATGCGCCGGGCGCGATCAGGCGGTCTCGGCGAGCACCCCTGACCTCGCATCGCTGCGCCAGTGCGCGCCGCAGTTCTCCGTGCGTGCGAGCGCCGCTTCGAGGATCCGCCGCACGAGCAGCAGCCGGGCGCGGCCGAGGCAATCCGCCCTGCCCACCTGGCGTTCGAGGTTCACGAGGGTCGCGAGGCCGCGCGCGAGCGTCACGCCATCGCGCACCACGCCCGCGGCGCGCCACATCAACGCACGCACCTCGCTCGACACGACGCCCGCCGGCGACGCATGCGGCTCGATCTGCAGGTCGCCGTTGCCCGGGAGCGGGCGCAGCGGTGTGCGTGCGAGGCCCGCACCGAGCCGGCGACCGAACACGATCGCCTCGAGCAACGAATTGCTCGCGAGCCGGTTCGCGCCGTGCACACCGTTGCAGGCGGCCTCGCCCACCGCCCAGAGGCCCGGCAGGCTCGAGCGTCCATCGAGGTCCACCGCGACACCGCCCATGTGGTAGTGCGCCGCCGGGGTCACCGGGATCGGCTCGCGGTCCGGGTCGATGCCGAAGGAGAGGCAGCGGCGCGCAATCTCCGGGAAAAGTGCGCTCACAGTGCCATCCCGCAGGCGCCGCGCATCGAGCCGTACACGCCGCCTGCGCTGCTGCGCGGCATGCACCGCGCGCGCGACGACATCGCGAGGCGCGAGGTCGCCACCGGGAATCGCGTCCATCACCAACGCCCCGGTATCGTCGATCAGGCGCGCACCGGCGCCACGCAGGGCCTCGGTGATCAGGGGCAGCGGCTGCGACTCGACGTCGAGCGCCGTCGGATGAAACTGCACGAACTCGAGGGCGGCGCCGCGTGCGCCGGCTGCCAGCGCCATCGCGAGTCCGTCGCCGCAGGCACCGAGCGGATTGGTGGTGCGCGCATACAGCCCGCCGATGCCGCCGGTCGCGATCACGACGGCGCGCGCGCGAACCGCGAGCGGCTCACCCGTGGTGTCATGGACGAGTACGCCGCCGACGCCGTCGCGGTCCCGGAGGAGCTGCACGGCCCGCAATCCCGACGCGAACTCGATGTGGTTCGAGGCCGCACTCGCCCTCCTGAGGGCATTCATCACCGCCGCGCCGGTCGCCGCGCCGCCGACGTGCAGCACGCGGGCGCACGAATGGGCGGCCTCGCGATGCAGCGACCAGTGATCACCCTCGCGCGCAAACGGCACCCCGAGCGTCGCGAGCCAGCGGATCGCGGACGGACCCTCGTCGCACAGGTACGTGGCCGCGTTCGCATCGACCGCCGGTTGCCCCGCGATCATCGTGTCCTTCAGGTGCTGCTCGACGCTGTCGCCGGGGCCCACCGCCGCGGCAATGCCGCCCTGGGCGAGATCGCTCGCCGTGCCCGCGGGAGCGCCCGGCGCCAGCACGAGCACGCGCCGGCTGTGGGCGTGCAGCGCAGTCGCAAGACCCGCCGCACCCGCCCCGATGATCACGACATCGGTGTCGCGCGATTTCACGCCGTGAGCCGGTACATCTGCTCGAACATCCGCTGCACGCATGCGCGCGCAGCGGGCGCCAGCGCCTCGTCCACCTCGATTTGCGGCGCGAGGTCGCGCAGCGCCGCGTGTACACCCGTCAGCGTGATGCGCTGCATGTGCGGGCACAGGTTGCACGGCCGCAGGAACTCGGTCTGCGGAAAGGCGCTCGACACGTTGTCCGCCATCGAGCATTCCGTGATCAGCACCGCGCGCGCCGGGCGCGCCTTGCGCAGCGCCTCGATCATGCCCGAGGTCGAGCCGACATAGTCCGCCGCCTGCTGCACCTCGGGCGAGCACTCCGGGTGCGCGAGCACATAGGCCTGCGTGTCGCGCCGGTATTCCTCGATTTCGGGAGCGGTGAAGCGCTCGTGGACCTCGCAGCGCCCCTTCCAGGGGATGATCCGCACGCGCGTGTGCCTCGCGACCCAGGCCGCGAGGAACTGGTCCGGTACGAAGATCACCTCGGGCTCGCCCAGGCTCTCGACGATCTGCAGCGCATTCGCCGAAGTGCAGCAGACGTCGCTCGCGGCCTTCACCTCGGCGCTGGTGTTGACGTAGCAGACGACCGGCGCACGCGGGTGCGCGGCACGCAACGCGCGCACGTCCGCCGCCGTGATCGAATCGGCGAGCGAACACCCCGCCCCGAGGTCGGGCAGCAGCACCGTCTTGCGCGGCGCCAGGAGCTTGGCGGTCTCGGCCATGAAATGCACGCCGCACATCACGACGACTTCGGCGCGCGAGCGCGCCGCGGCGCCGGCCAGCGCGAGCGAGTCACCCTGGACGTCGGCGACGCCGTGGAAAATCTCCGGGCGCTGGTAGTTGTGCGCGAGCACGATCGCGTTGCGTTCGCGCTTCAGTTGCTCGATCTCCCGCACGGTATCGAAGTGCGCGTCCCACTCCATGGCGGGCATCAGCCGCTCGACGCGCGGGTAACGCGCGGAATGCTCGTCACGCGTGTAATCGGGGTGGATCATCCCCCGAGACTAGGCGGACGCGGCGGCGGCTTCCTTGATCCGGATCAAACGCGCGGGTTCCGCGGCCGGTCAGACGTCGACGAATACCTTTCGTCGGCGAGGCATTCCCGGTACTCGAGCGCCCCGTGATCGCGCCACACCCTGCCCGCCTTGCGCGCCATCGCGCGCCAGGCAGCCTGCGGCTCACGAAGCCGTGTGGATGGAACCATCGAGCGTCGTGATCGGACCGTAGAGGTCGGGTCGCCGGTCGCGGAACACGAACCAGTTGTTGCGCAGCTGCTCGACCGCGGCGAGATCGAAGGTGGCGGTGAGCACCGCGTCCCCTTCCCCGGCCGCCTCGGCCACGATCGCGCCGGTCGGGTCGGCAATGAACGATGATCCGTGGAAACGTATCCACAGCCCGTCGGGATCCTGCAGCGATCGCTCGATGCCGTGCCGATTCGACGCGACGAGCGGCATCATGTTCGCGGCGGCATGCCCCTGCTGCGCGCGTTGCCAGTGTTCGCGCGAATTCACGGGGAGTGCGGGCGGGGGCTCGGTGCCGATCGCCGTCGGATAAAGAAGCAGTTCCGCCCCGAGCAACGCCATGCAGCGCGCGCTTTCGGGAAACCACTGGTCCCAGCAAATGCCGACGCCGATGCGGGCAAAGCGCGTATTCCACACCCTGAAACCCGTGTCGCCCGGCGAGAAATAGTTCTTCTCCTGGTAACCCGGCCCGTTCGGAATATGCGATTTCCGATAGACGCCCGCGATTCGTCCGTCGGCATCGATGATCGCGACCGAGTTGAAGAACGCATTGCCCGCGCGCTCGAAAAAGCTGACCGGCAGGACGACCCCGAGCGCTCGCGCGAGGGGCACGAAATGACGAACGGCGGGGTTGTCGGCGAGCGTGGTTGCGAGCGCGAGATGACGTGCATCCTGTTCGATGCAGAAATATGGCGTCTCGAAAAGCTCCTGCAGCAGTATCACCTGCGCTCCGCGCCCGGCGGCCTCGCGCACCAGCCGCTCGGCGGTCGCGATGTTCGCATCGCGATCCCACGAACAGGCGAACTGGGTCGCGGCAACCGTGACCGGGCGCGGGGAGATCTCGAGGTGCGCGGGGGACATCCGGGTAGCGTACAGCTTGGGGCTGTTCGCCGCCCGCCTCTCTCAGTGTTTTGTCTCCGAGCCGGTGCCCGGAAACAACGCCTGGTCGATCGCCTTGACGTAGATCTGCTCATCCGCAGGCCCCGGCACGAGCACCTGGCGGTTGAGGAGCAGGTTCGGGATCGAGTTCACGCCGAGCAGCAGCAGGCGCCGCTCGTCCTCGATCACCTCCGCGTAAGCCGCCTGCGGGTCGTCGCGGAAAGTCGCCAGCACCTTGTCCGACACACCGCACTCCTCGCCGATGGCGGCGAGCACACTGATGTCGCCGATGTCCTGGCCCCGTTCGAAATACGCCTGGAAGATCGCGTCGAGCACGGCGCCGTGGAGCCCCTCGGCGGCGGCGAGCTTGACCAGCCGATGCGCCGCCGTGGTGTCCGGCATGCCGCCGAGCCGCGTGAAGTCGAAGTGGATGCCGAGCGCCTTGCCGGCCTCCGCAAGGCTCGACTCCGCGAGCTCGACGCTGACGCCCTGCGGCAGGCGCGCCGCGAGATGGCCGCGCCAGCTCGTGGGCACATTTCCCGCGCCGCCGGCCTCGGCGGGGCGTACCAGGCGCAGCGGATGCCAGCGCAATTCCCGCACCGGCACGCCGCGCAGCTGCTCGAGCGCGCGCGCGAGGCGGCGGGTGCCGAGGAAGGACCACGGGCACGAAAAATCGCCGACCAGGTCGATATCGAGGCCGGCCACGGGGACGATGGGGAAAGCACCGGGTTCGCTCATGCGGGCAGACATGGGGGCGCCGGCGGCCAATTCAACACCGGGCGCGTTTGCGGGCTCCGGGTCACGCGGGATCGCGCAGCCGCGCGCCGGCGGTCACCTCGCGCGTAATGCGGATGGCGGTTTCGAGCGCGCGCAGGCCGTCCTCCCCGGACACCACCGGCGCCTTGCCGTGGCGCGCACAATCGAGGAACGACTCGATTTCGGCGCGTAGCGCATCGCCCTGCTCGAAATTCTGCTCCTCGATGGTGACCGGCAGCTGGCCCTCCGCGGGTCCGCCCTCGCGCTTCCTGATCACGGTCAGGATGCGTTGCTGCAGGTCGATCGACAAATAGGCATCGTTCTCGAAGAGCCGCAGCTTGCGCTCTGTCTTCAGGCTCACGCGGCTCGCGGTCGTGTTCGCGACGCAGCCGTTCTCGAAGCGGATGCGCGCATTGGCGATGTCGATCTCGTCGGAAAACACGGGCGCGCCGACCGCCTCGAGCGACGCGATCGGACTGCCGACGATCGACTGCACGATGTCGATGTCGTGGATCATGAGGTCGAGCACGACGTTGACGTCGGTGCCGCGCTCGCGGTACGGGGCCAGGCGATGGCATTCGATGAATCGCGGCGCGCGCACATACGGTTCGGCGGCGAGCACCGCGGGATTGAACCGCTCGAGGTGCCCCACCTGCAGCACGCGCCCTGCGTCGCGCGCGGCGTCGATCAGCGCCCGCGCCTCCTCGACCGTCCCGGTGATCGGCTTTTCGACGAGCACATGCGCACCCGCACGCAGGAAATCGCGCGCGATCGAAAAATGCGCCGGCGTCGGCGTCACGACGCTCACGGCATCGACCGTGCCCAGCAATTCGTGATAGTCCGCCACGGGCTGCGCGCCGGTCTCCTCCGCCACGCGGGTGCGCGCCGCCTCGCTCGCGTCGACGACGGCGACCAGCCGGCTCCCCGAAGCCTGTGCGTACTTCTGCGCGTGAAAGCGGCCGAGGTAGCCGACGCCGATGACGGCCGTGCGTAGCTGGGGCATGGGGGAAGCGTACAGCGGGCGGGGAGAAGCCGGAAGCAGCGAGCGGTACGCTATCATCACCGCCATGCGTTCGCTGCTGGCAGCCTTCCGCTCTCCTTCCCTTCCCGTGCGCGAGTGCGCGCTGCTTGCCGCGGCACTGCTCGTCGGCATCACGATCGTGCCGATCGCGGTGTACTTCTCCGGCCACGAAGTGTTCGGGGCCTACACGGGCGGCGGCCTGTTCCGCTTCTGGGGCGATTTCTTCGTGGCGCTCTTTCGCGGCAACCTGCCCTGGTGGATCCTGGCGCTCGGCCCTTATGCCCTCCTTATGTTCATTCGCGCAACGCGGGTCGCGTGGCGGCAAAGCGCCCGAGTGTGACGGGCTTCACATTTCCGGGCAGTTCGCCCCCGGCAACGGCCGCCGGTGCGACACTCGTACAGGCTGAATAACGATTTTGACCGGGGATGAGATGAAGGATGCGAACCAACGGGCGCGGCAGATGCCCGTGGAACCGGCGAAACGGGCCGTACGCCCCGCCGGTTCGCGCGCGAACACTCTGACGCGAATCAGCCTGGAGCTGGCCCAGACCCTCGAGATCGACGCCGTGAATCGCGGCACCGATCCTTACAATTCGAGCGGTGCGACCGGTCGCGCGGAGATCTGGAACCGCCAGCGGACCCGACGCTGACCCGGCTGGCGGGTCGATCGCCTCACTGCCGCGCGTCGCGGCTGCGATCGCGCGCCGCGCGGAATTCGTTGTCCGCGTTCCAGTTCGGAAACGCCGTCTCGTTCGCGAGCCGGCGGCCGACCGCATAGATGAGGTCGACGACCTCGAGGCCCGCCTCGAGCCGCGCGCCCGGGACGAAATTGTCGCCGACCTGGTGATAGCGATTCGCGATGAAATCGGCCTCGCGCGCCATGCCGGCCGCGACACCGCCGTCGACATCATCGATACCGGTCTTGAGATACAGCGCGGGTACGCCCGCCTGCGCGAAATTGAAATGATCGGACCGGTAGAAGTGGCCCTTTTCGGGCTGCGCTTCCGGCACGACGGCGAGCCCGCGTCGCGCCGCCTCTTCGGCGAGATGGCGTTCGAGGTCGGACGCGCCGGCGCCGACGATGCGCACGTCGCGCGTCGCACCGCCAAAATACAGCGCGTCCATGTTGAATACCGCGACCGTGTCGGCGAGCGGCGCACGCGGGTGCGCGACGTAGTATTCGCTGCCGAGCAATCCCTGCTCTTCGGCCGTCACCGCGAGGAACACGACCGAGCGTTCGGGCCGCACCGGCGCGCGCGCAAACGCAGCCGCGATCGCGAGCAACCCCGCCGTGCCCGTCGCGTTGTCGACCGCACCGTTGAAAGTCTGGTCCCCCTCGCCGCCCTGGCCGCGGCCGAGGTGATCCCAGTGCGCGAGATAGAAGAGATACTCGCGCGGCCGTTTGCTTCCCGGAAGCATCGCGAGGACATTGGCCGAGTTCGAGGCGCGCAGCGTGTTGCGCACGCTCGCCGACGCGCGTGCATCGAGCGGCACCGCCCTGAAGCCGCGCGCATTGGCGGCTTTCTTCAGTGTCTCGAAATCCCGGCCCGCGGACGCGAGCAGCGCGGTCGCAAATTCCTGCGTGATCCAGCCTTCGATCGCCACCCGCCCTGCGCGCGCATCCGCGGCCTGCATGTCGAGTTGCGGATTCGCCCAGCTGTTGACGACGGTCGCCCAGCCATAGGCCGCCGGCACGGTCTCGTGGACGATGATGGCGGCCGCCGCACCCTGGCGCGCGGCCTCCTCGAACTTGTAGGTCCAGCGGCCGTAGTAGGTGAGTGCCCGGCCGCGAAACAGCGTCTCGTCGCCCGTGGCGAAGCCCGGGTCGTTGATCAGGATGAGCGCGGTCTTGCCGCGCATGTCGATGCCCGCGTAGTCGTTCCAGCCATACTCGGGCGCGACGACCCCGTAGCCGACGAAGACAACGGGACTTGCCGCAACGGCGGCGGTGGGCACCTGGCGCTTCGTGAACACGACGGCGTCGAGGCCGAAGCGCGCATGCGACGTACCTGCGGGCGTGGCGAACTCGAGTGTCGGTTCGGGCAGCGGTGTCACTTCGACGAGCGGCACCGGCTGGACATAGCCACCCTCCCCGACCGGCACGGCGCCGAGCTTGCGCAATTCGTCGACGAGATAGGCGACCGTTTTCTCCCCGCCCTCCGACGCCGGCCTGCGTCCTTCGAACGCATCCGAGGCGAGCGCGGCGATGTGGCGCGCGTAGTCGCCGGGCGCGACCGAATCCGCCGCGCGCGCCGCCGTCGCCGCCAGCAGACAGAGTGCGGGAACCAGCAGCCGCCACGCATGGTCGAACGGGGCGTGCCGAACGATCATCGCGGCCAGTACACCCAGCCGGCGCCGATCAGCCCCGCGACGAGTGCGAGGTGGGCCGCGATGCGCCAGCGTCGCGCGCGGATTTCCCCCAGGAAACTCGTGGCGGCGAGCGCGGTGACGGCGGCCGCGAGCGCGATCGCCCTGAGCAGCGGCCCACGCTCCTGCGCCAGCCGGTCGGCGTGCTCCGGCAGGAACAGCATCACGATGGCCGTGAGGGTCAGGGAGACGGTGATCGACAATGTCGAACCCATCACGATTCCGATCAGTATGGCGAGCGGTCGCATCGTCTCCTGCCCCGTGCGCCCCGTCGCAGGCTTGCCGCCTGTCGCCGTGCGATCTAGCCTAAACTGTATATTGTAACCACGCTGCCCACGAGCCCCGAATGCCCCTTCGCCGCCTGTCCTCCGGCTTTCTCGTTTCCGCCCTCGTCGCGGTCCTTGCCGTGCTCGCGAGTTCCTCGCAGGCGCCCGCGAGCACCACCGCGCTGCCGCCGGGCGCGATCGCGCCTTCCGAGCGTCATCGCCTCGTCGCGCGCCGCGTCGGGATGATCCTCGAGGATACGCACTATCGCCGTGTCGACATCGACGATCGCATGTCCGCGCAGGTGTACGACCGTTACCTCGACTTCCTCGACGGACAGCACAGCTACTTCCTCGCGAGCGACATCGCCGAGTTCGACCGCTATCGGCTGCGCTTCGACGACATGATCCGCACCGGCGAGATCGATCCGGCCTATCTCATCTTCGCGCGTTTCCAGCAGCGCAACCGCGAGCGCATCAAGTTCGCGCTCGGACAGCTCGCGAAGGAGCCCGACTGGACCGTGAACGAGAGCTTCGAATTCGATCGCGCCAGGGCGCCGTGGCCCGCGAGCGCGGCGGAACTCGACGAACTGTGGCGCAAGCGCGTGAAGAACGACGCCCTCGGCCTGCTGCTCGCGGGCAAGACCTGGCCGGAGGCGAGCGAAACCCTGCAGAAGCGCTACGATCGCGTGCTGAAGCGCGTCGACCAGGTCTCGGCCGAGGACGTGTTCGAGAACCTGATGAATGCGTACGCTCGCACCTACGACCCGCATTCGAGCTATTTCTCGCCCCGCAATTCCGAGGAATACCGGATCCAGATGAGCCTCAACTACGAGGGCATCGGGGCATCGCTGCAGCTGATCGACGATTTCGTCACTGTCATGAACGTGATCGAGGGCGGCCCCGCGGCGGTGGCCGGCACACTGAAGCCGACCGATCGCATCGTCGCGGTGGCGCAGGGAGCCGATGGCGCCTTCACCGATGTCATCGGCTGGCGGATCGACGACGTCGTGCAGTTGATCCGCGGCAAGGGCGGCACGCTCGTGCGCCTGCGCGTGCTGCCGGGCGGGGCCGCGCCCGGGTCGACCGAGAAAACGCTGCAATTCACGCGGAACAAGGTGACGCTCGAGGCGCAGGCGGCGCAGAAGTCGCTGCACACGCTCGAGCGCGGCGGGCGCGACTATCGCATCGGCGTCATCACGGTGCCGGGTTTCTACCAGGACATCGCGGCCGAGAACGCGGGCGACCAGGACTATCGCAGCACCACCCGTGACGTGCACCGGCTGATCGACGAGCTGCAGAAGGAGAAGATCGACGGGCTCGTGCTCGACCTGCGTGGCAACGGCGGCGGCTACCTGCCCGAGGCGACGGCTCTCACGGGCCTGTTCATCGATCGCGGACCGGTCGTTCAGCTGCGCGACGCGACCGGTCGCACCGAAGTGCTCGACGATCCCGATCCGGGCGCCGTGTACACCGGTCCGCTCGCGGTGCTGGTCGACCGGTTCAGCGCATCGGCGTCGGAAATTTTCGCGGGCGCGATCCAGGACTACCGGCGTGGCGTCGTGCTCGGCCAGCAGACATTCGGCAAGGGCACCGTGCAGAACCTCGTGCCGCTCGACGGCTACGCGCGCAAGCCCGTCAACGGCCAGCTGACGGTGACGATCGGCAAGTTCTACCGCGTCACGGGCGACAGCACGCAGTTGCGCGGCGTGTCGCCCGACGTGCCGCTCGCCTCGCTGATCGACCTGGGCGATGTCGGCGAGAGCGCGCTCGACGAAGCCCTGCCCTGGGATCGCATTCCCGGCGTGCCGTTTCGCGCCGTCAAGGGTGAAGGGGTCGTTCCCGCTGTGCTCGCCACCGAGGAAGGCTCGCGTGCGGCCGCCGATCCGGATTACCGCTGGCTCGTCGCCGACATCGCTGCCGTGCGCGAGGCGCGCAAGCAGACATCCGTATCACTCAATCTCAAGACCCGACGCGCGGAACGCGCGACGATGGATCACGATCGCCTTGCGCGCGAGAACGTGCGCCGCATCGCGCTCGGCTTGCCGGCCCTCAAGTCCGCCGAAGACATCAAGGCCGACGATGCGCCCGACATCGTTCTCGACCAGGCCACCGAGGTCATGGCCGACATGATCGGGGGTCCCGCAAGCCTGCCGACGCCGAAGACGGTCTCCCGATCTCCCTAAGTCGCTGATTCAGCATGTAAATAGTGTTATAGTTGACTATAACACCATAGGGCAGTAGGATCGCCTCGCCTGATACCAGGGAGGTCGATCCGCCATGCGCACCACCACAGCTCTCCTGCCCTTCGCGGCACTCGGCGCACTGCTCGGCGCCTGCGGCGGCAGCCCCGCGGCCGACAGCGCGAAGAAGGACACGCCGGCCGAAATTCCCGTGGAAGTCGCGACCGCGCGGCGCGGCGAAATGCTCGCGCGCTACACCGGCACCGCGACGCTCGAGGCCGAGGCCGATGCGGAAGTGATCGCACGCGTCGGCGGCGAGGTCGCGCAGGTGCTCGTCGAGGAAGGCGACGTCGTGCGCGAAGGCCAGGTGCTCGCGGTGCTCGATGGCCGGCAGCTGCGGCTCGAAGTGGCGCAGTCCCGCGCGCAGTTCGCCAAGGCGGACCGCGACTATCGGCGACAGGTGGAATTGCACGACAAGGGGCTCGTCTCGGCGGGCGCGTTCGAGAACCTCAAGTTCGATCTCGACAACCTGCGCGCGACGCTGGCGCTCGCGGAACTGCAACTCTCGTACACGGAAATCCGCGCGCCCTTCGCGGGCACCGTCGCCGCGCGCTACGTGCGCGTCGGCCAGAACGTGCCGCAAGGCACGAAGACTTTCCGGATCACCGACCCGACGCCGCTCAAGGCGAGCGTCTTCGTGCCCGAGCGCGAACTCGAGCGCCTCGCACCGGGCCAGAATGCCGTGGCGGAGATCGATGCCCTGGGCAGTCGCACCTTCCCCGCGCGTGTGACGCTCGTATCCCCCGCGATCGATCCCGCCACGGCGACCTTCAAGGTCACGCTCGAGATGCTGGGCGGCGAAGGGGTGCTGAAGCCCGGCATGTTCGCGCGCGTCGGCATCGTGTTCGAGCGCAAGCCCGCGGCACTGCAGGTGCCGCGCGTCGCGCTCGTCGAAGCGGACGGCGCCGCGAGCGTGTTCATCGTCGAGGGCGGCAAGGCCGTGCAACGCGCGGTCACGACCGGGCTCGCCGATGGCGGCAACATCGAAGTCACGCGCGGCGTCGAGGACGGCGATGCAGTCGTGATCGTCGGCCAGAACGGCCTGAAGAGCGGCAATGCGGTGCGGGTGGTGTCGCTCGAGTCGAAGCCTGCCTCGGCGTTGCGTGCGGCCGCGGCCGGGAAAGTCGCCGCCGACTCGCGCACCGCGAACCGCTGATCGGCGCACGGGGGTCGCCATGCGCATCGTCGATCTCGCCCTGCGCCGCCGCGTCACGATCGCGATGGCGACCGTCGCCGTGACGCTGTTCGGTGTCGTCTCGCTGTCGCGCCTCAAGGTCAACCTGCTTCCCGACCTGTCGTACCCGACGCTGACGATCCGCACCGAATTGCCGGGCGCGGCGCCGCTCGAAGTCGAGAACCTGATCACGCGCCCGGTCGAAGAGGCGGCCGGCACCATCCGCAATGTGCGCAGTGTGCGCTCCGTTTCGCGCTCCGGGCAGTCGGATGTCGTGCTCGAGTTCGTCTGGGGCACCGACATGGATTTCGCGGGCATCGAGGTGCGCGAGCGCCTCGACCTGCTGCAACTGCCGCTCGACGCGCGCCGGCCGCTGCTCTTGCGCTTCGACCCTTCGACCGAACCCGTGCTGCGCCTCGCATTCGTCGACCTCGCCGCTTCCGGCGCTGCGGGCGACGAGCGGCTGAAGTCGCTGCGCCGCTTCGCCGACGACCGCCTGAAACCCGCCCTCGAGGCAACCGAAGGATCGGCGGCGGTCAAGGTGAGCGGCGGCTTCGAAGACGAGGTGCACATCCACGTCGACCAGCAGCGCCTCGCCCAGCTGCACCTCGATGTCGCACAGGTCGCGGCGCGCATAGGCGCGGAGAACGTCAATCTCTCCGGCGGCCGGCTCGAGGAAGGATCGCAGCGCTTCCTCGTGCGCACGCTCAACGAATTCCGCACGCTCGGGGAGATGGCCGACGCGGTGATCGCCACGGTTGACGGGCGCCCCGTCTACCTGCGCGACGTGGCACGGGTCGAACAGGGTTACAAGGACCGCACGGCCATCACGCGATTGAACGGCCGGGAGTGTGTCGAGCTCGCGGTGTACAAGGAAGGCGACGCGAACACGGTGCAGCTCGCGCAGGCGATTCACGCGCGGCTCACCGAACTCGGCCGGAACCTGCCGCCCGACACGAAGCTCGAGACGATCTACGACCAGTCGACTTTCATCGCGAACTCCGTGGGCGAGGTGAGCGACGCGGCGATCTGGGGCGGACTCCTCTCGGTGATCGTGCTGTACCTCTTCCTGCGCGACGCGCGCGCGACGCTGGTCGCGGGCATCGTGATCCCGGTCACGGTGATCGGCATTTTCGTGCTGATGTACGGCTTCGACCTGACGCTCAACATCATGTCGCTCGGCGGCATCGCGCTCTCGGTCGGCATGCTGATCGACAACTCGGTGGTGATCCTCGAGGCCATCTCCCGCAAGCGCGAGGTGGGCATGCCCGCCGCCCGGGCCGCGCGCGAAGGGACGGCGGAGGTCGCGATGGCGGTCACGGCTTCGACGCTGACGACCGTCGCGGTGTTCTTCCCGATGGTGTTCGTCAGCGGCATCGCCGGCCAGTTGTTTCGCGACCAGGCGCTGACCGTGACCTTCGCGCAGATCCTGTCGCTGCTCGTGAGCCTGACCCTCGTGCCGATGATGGCGGCCTGGCGCGCGGACGGGACGGAGCCGCTGCCGGCGCATGCAGCGCTCGGCGCCGAACTGCGCGCGCGGTGGGGCCTGCTCGCCGCTCGCGCGC
>JABAQN010000016.1 GCA_019187495.1 Steroidobacteraceae bacterium | reverse complement strand
ATCACGGCGGGCGAGGCGGCTGCCGAAGGCAACGGGCACCGGCGGCACGCCGCGCGCCATCGGCCCGGCGAGAGTTCGACGGACGAGGTCCAGGCGCAGAACGCGGCCGCCGCGGCGCCGCTCGATGCGCGCGAGCGCCTCGATGAGGCGCACGACCGCGCCTACACGAAGATGCAGGAGTTCGTCGAAGCACTCGATCACCGCTTCGCGCCGAAGGACGCCGAACTGCTGCCGGTGCCGGCGGCACCATTTCGCGTCAGCCTGGGCGGTGAGGCCATCGATCGCAGCGACGGCACCGACTTCGATCTCGATCTCGACTTCGACACGACGCTCAGGCTGCCGAACACCGAGAAGCGCCTGCGCATTTTCATCACGAGCAACGACGTCGATGAAGCGCCGCGCGTCGCCGACGAGAGCTCCGCGGTCCGCGCGGGCCTGCGTTACGAGCTGCGCAGGCACCTGAACTTCGATGTCGGCATCAAGGCGGACGTGCCGCCGGTCGCCTTCGTGTCGCTGAAATGGGCGCGCGAAGCCCGGCTCGGCCGCTGGGATTTCTACCCGTTCGCGAAGCTCTTTGCCGAAACGGACGAGAGTGTCGGCTACGCCGCCGCGATGACCTTCGATCGCTGGTCGGGGCAGCGCCTTTTCCGCACCTCGAGCTACGTCAAGTGGCGCGATGATCGTGACCGCACCGAATGGTCACAGACACTGATCTACGCGCGCGCGCGTGAAATCATCGTGCCGGATCGCTACGGCTCCTACCTGCGCGCGAGCGACATCGGCCGCGGCTGGGGGTTGAAGCTCTACGCGAGCGGCGAGGACATGCACGGCACCACCTACTACGAGGCGTCGCTGTTTCGCAAGCAGCCGACGGCGAGCGGCTGGCTCTACTGGTTCATCGAGCCGCTCGTGCGCTGGGACCGCGAATACGGCTGGCGGGCGGATCCGGGCATCCGCATCGGCATCGACGCACTCTTCTGGGACCTCGCGCGGCCGGGCAAACCGCGGTGACCCGCACGATCCGCAGCTTCGTCGTGCGGGGCGGGCGCATGACCGACGCGCAGCGGCGCGCGTTTGACTCGCTCTGGCCAGGCTTCGGCATCGATACGGCCGATGCCGTGCTCGACCTCGATGCGATTTTCGGGCGGCATGCGCCGCGCACGCTCGAGATCGGCTTCGGCAACGGCGACCATCTCGCGGCGCTCGCGGCGCAGCACCCGGAGCGCGACTTCCTCGGCATCGAAGTCCATCGCCCGGGCATCGGTCGGCTGCTGCTCAGCTGCGAAGCGCAGGGCAGCCGCAACGTGCGCGCGATCTGTCGCGACGCGGTCGAAGTGCTCGAAGACTGCCTGCCGCCTGCCAGCCTCGACGAGGTGCTGCTCCTCTTCCCGGACCCCTGGCACAAGAAGCGCCATCACAAGCGGCGCATCGTGCAGGCCTCGTTCATCGCGCTCGTCGCGAAAGTGCTGCGGCCGGGCGGCCTCTTCCGGCTCGCGACCGACTGGGAGCCGTACGCGGAGGAAATGCTCGCGCAACTGAATGCCGCCCCGGAATTCGCGAACCTCGCGGCGGACAGCGGCTACGCACCACGCGATCCGGCGCGCATCGCCACGCGCTTCGAGCGCCGCGGCGAGCGGCTCGGCCACGGCGTGTGGGACCTCGCCTATCGCCGCCGCTAAATCACGGGCCTGACAGCCGGAATGCGCCTTTCAAGCCGTCGATCACGAACTGCACGGCGAGCGCGCCGAGGATGACGCCGAGCAGGCGGCTCGAGACATTGGCGCCGGTCACGCCGATCACTTTCATCAGCGGGCCCGCGGCGCGCATGAAACCCCACGCGATCGCGAGCACCGCGAGCACGCCGGTGAACAGCGCCGCCCAGTGCAGCGGATCCCGGCTCGCCGGCACCGGTCCGAACCAGAGCAGGATCGTCGCGAGCGCTCCCGGCCCGGCGATGAACGGGAACGCGAGCGGAAAGACCGAAATATCGGCGCGCTGGCGGCTCTCGGCCGCCTCGCGGCTCGACGTGCGCGTGCCGGATTCGCGTGCGAACACCATCTCGAGCGCGATCAGGAACAGCAGCAGTCCGCCGAAAATGCGGAACGCCTCGAGGCTGATGCCCATCGCTTCGAGAAATTTCGCGCCGAAGAGCGCGAACACGAACAGGATCGCGCCCGAGAGGATGATCGCCTTGCGCGCCATGCGCCGCCGGTAGGCCTCGTTCGCGCCCTCGGTGAGGCTCACGAACAGCGGCAGCAGCGACACGGGTTCGACCACGACGAAGAACACGATGAAGAACTTGACGACCTGCTCGAGCATGATGCTGCGCGACAAATTTCCCGCTTGAAAGCGCCGCCCCGCAGGCGCACGATGGATTCGTCACGTCAGCATAACAGTTCGGCCCGGAGGCGCAGATGCTCCCACATCCGACGATCGGCGCGTGGTACCGCCTGGACGGCGGCGAATCCTTCGAGGTCGTCGCGTACGATCCGGATGATGGCACCGTCGAGATCCAGTTCTTCGACGGCACGGTCGAGGAAATGGACATCGAAGACTGGGATGCGCAGCGCGAAGAGCGTCGCCTCGAGGAAGTCGAACCTCCCGAGGACTGGAGCGGTTCGGTCGACGTCGATACCGACATGGAGCGCGATTCGCGCAGCGCGGACGACTACGAGGAAAGCCGCGGCCAGTGGGCCGGTCCGCTAGAGGGCCTCGACATTTTCGAATGACGCGGGATCGACATCCCCCGCGAGCAGCACAAGGCCCGCCGCCACCTCGACCGCAATGGCCGTGAGCGCGCGTCCCGCGCAGGGCCCGGCGACACACAACCCTGTCGACTTCTCGAACAGCGCGCCGTGCGAGGTGCAGAGAATCAGGCTGCCATCCCGGGTCAGGAACCGGTCCGGCCGCAGGTTGAGCGCATGCCCGGCATGCGGGCAGCGATTCACGTAGGCGCGCACGCCCTCCCGCGTGCGCACGAGAAAGCCGCGCAGCGGCCAGTCGCCCGCGCCGATGCTGAATTCCCGCGCCCCGCCCTCGGGGATCCCGGAGAGCTCGCACAACACGCGCGTCAGATCGATCTCGCTCATGCGGACGCGGTGGTCCCGCGCAGGTCGAGTGCGCGCACGTCCTTGCGCAGCCACCAGACCAGCGCGATCCCGGGAATCGCGGCAATGAACGACACGAGATAGAAGGTGGGCCAGCCGGCACGGTCGGCGAGGAAGCCCGCCGGGACGCCGAGATAGGTCCGCGGGATCACCGCGATCGCCGACAGTAGCGCGTACTGGAACGCGCTGAAGCGCTGGTCGCAGAGCGCGAGCACGAATGCCGTGAGCGCGACGGAACCCATGCCGCCCGCGAGATTGTCGATCGCGATGGCCGCGATCATCAGCACGTGGTTCTTGCCCGCCACCGCGAGCACCATGTAGGTGAGGTTCGACACGGCCTGGAAGCTGCCGAACCACAGCATGGCGCGGTAGAGGCCGAGGCGGATCATCCACAGTCCGCCGAGCACGGTCCCGGCGATCGTCGCGATCGCCATCACCGATTTCGTGACGACGCCGATCTCCTCCTTGGAGAAACCGAGATCCATCAGGAAAGGCGTGAACAGGCGCAGCGAGAACGCGTCGCCCACCTTGTAGACGACGAGCAGCACGATCAGCGCGAGCGCCCCGGGGCCCGCGAGCAGCTGTCGCAGCGGCACGGAGATCGATTCGCGCAGCGTGCCGGGCGGTGTCGACCGCTGCGCGGGCTCGGGCGCCGCGAGCGTGCCGGCCGCGAGCACGACCATGGCCGCCGCCAGCATCAGGTAGGCGGCCTGCCAGCCGAAGTACTGCGCGACGATCAGCGCGATCGAGAACGAGAACCACGCGGCCGCGCGATAGCCGATCGAGGTCGCCATCGCCGCAAGTCCCCGCTCGTGCGGACGCGCGACATCGGCCGTGTAGGCGTTGATCACGATATCCTGCGACGCCGACAGGAAGCCGGTCGCGAACGCGAGGACGGCGACCGCGGTCAGTGCATCGGCCGGCGAGTAGAACGCACTCGCGGCGATCACGCCGGCGAGCGCGAGCTGCAGAACGACGATCCAGCCGCGCCGCCGGCCGATGAACGGCAACCGGTAGCGGTCGATCAGCGGCGCCCACAGGAACTTCCAGGCGTAGGGCAGGCCGACGAGCGTGAGGAGGCCGATCCGCGTATTCGAGATGCCGTAGTCCTTCAGCCAGGCCTGCAGCGTGCCGTCGGTCAGGTTGTAGGGCAGGCCCGAAGCGAGGCCGAGCGCGAGCACCGCGACCATGCGCGGCTCGCGCAGGACGTCCCGGAAGCGTGGCCGGGAGGCGGTGCCCTGGGTGCTCACAGGCGCGGCAGGTCGTAGTCCATGACGAGCGGCGCGTGGTCGGAGAAGCGATCGGCGGTGTGGATCCTCGCGCGCTGGGCGCTGCCCGCGAGGCCCGGGCTCACGATCTGGTAATCGATGCGCCAGCCGACGTTCTTCGCGCGCGCCTGGCCGCGATTCGACCACCACGTATACCGCTCCGGGCGCGGGTCGACCTCGCGAAAAGCATCCACATAGCGCAGTTCATCGAACAGCCGATCGAGCCAGGCGCGCTCCTCGGGCAGGAAGCCCGAGTTCTTCTGGTTCGACTTCCAGTTGCGCAGGTCGATCGGCTTGTGCGCGATGTTCCAGTCGCCGCACAGGATGAACTGCCGCCGCTTGCGCTTGAGCGTCGCAAGATGCGGCAGGAACACGTCGAGGAAGCGGAATTTCGACGCCTGCCGCTCGGGCCCCGATGAGCCGGAGGGCAGGTACAGCGACACGACCGACACGCCGCCGAAGCGTGCCTCGAGGTAGCGCCCCTCGTCGTCGAATTCGCGCACGCCGAAACCCCGTGTCACCGCATCGGGCTCGCGCCTCGCATAAAGCGCCACACCGGCATAGCCCGGACGCTTCGCGTCGAAGAAGTAGCGGTGGTAGCCGGGGATGTCGATCGCGTGGCCACCCAACTGGTGCTCCTGCGCCTTCGTCTCCTGCAGGCAGATGACATCGGCCCGCTGCCGGGCGAGCCAGCGAAAGGCTCCCTTGGCCGCGGCCGAGCGGATGCCGTTCGCGTTCAGCGTGACGATGCGCATCGCCCCATGATAGCGTCCCGCCGCCATCGCAGGACGGGCCATGCACGACTATCGACGCACGTTCATCGACCTCTCGCTGCGCCGCGAGGCGCTGCGCTTCGGCCGCTTCACGCTCAAGTCGGGCCGCGAAAGCCCCTATTTCTTCAACGCCGGGCGCTTCGACGACGGCGAATCGCTCGCCGTGCTCGGGCGCTGCTACGCGGCCACGATCATCGCGTCGGGGCTCGGCTTCGACATGCTGTTCGGCCCCGCCTACAAGGGCATCACGCTCGCCGCCGCGACGGCGATCGCGCTTTCGACCGACCACGGACGCAACGTCCCATGGGCGTTCAACCGCAAGGAGGCGAAGGATCACGGCGAGGGCGGCCGGATCGTCGGGCGCAAGCTCGAGGGGCGCGTGCTGATCGTCGACGACGTGATCACGGCCGGCACCGCGATCCGCGAATCCGTGGCGATCATCCGCGACGCGGGCGCAGAGCCCGTCGGGATCGCGCTCGCGCTCGACCGCGAGGAGCGCGGGCAGGGTGAGCGGTCGGCCGTGCAGGAAGTCGAGTCCGGGTTCGGCCTGCGTTGCATCAGCATCCTGACGCTCACCGGCCTGATCGAGGCGCTCGCGGAAGAAAAGGGTGATACGGGTCGCATTTCCGCCGAACATCGCGCCGCGTTGCAAGCCTACCGGGCGCGATTCGGCGTAGCCTAGGCGCGGCTTTTTTTGCAGAATACAGCCATGCTCCGTCGGCCCGCCCTGCCCGTCGCGTTCGCCATCGCGGCTCTTGCCGTGGGCGTCGCCGATGCACAGAACAACGCCTCCCGCGGCGGGCAGGGCAAGGACGATGTCACCTACAAGTGGGTCGACGAAAAGGGCGTCACGCATTACGGCGACTCCGTTCCGCCCGAGTACTCGAAGAGCGAGCGGGCGGTACTGAACCAGGAAGGCGTCGTGATCCGCCGGCTCGAGGCGGAGAAAACCCCCGAGCAGCGGGCCGCCGACGAGCTTCGCCAGCGTGACATCCAGTCGCGCAAGCAGCACGACCAGTTCCTCCTCAACACCTACACCTCGATCGCCGACATCGAGACGGTGCGCGACCAGCGGCTCGACCAGATCGTCGGCCAGACAGCCGCCGCACGCCAGTATGTCGACTCGCTGAACACGCGCCTGACCGGGCTGCAGGCGAAGGCGCAGCTCTTCAAGCCCTACAGCAGCGCCGTCGGCGCGCGCCGCATGCCCGACGACCTCGCCGCCGATCTCGTCCGCACGGTCAGCGAACTGCGCTCGCAGAACAACGTGCTGCGCTCGAAGGAGCAGGAGCACGATGGCATCTCGCGCCAGTTCCAGGCGGATATCGAGCGGTTTGTGGAGCTGCAGGCCGGGCGCAAGCCGCGCTGAGGGCGGGCGAGCGGCGAACGGCCGGGAATCGGGCAGCGCCTTTGATCTATCTCCCCGTATGCCCGAACCCGCCCGCACCCCGCGCGGTCTCGGCAAAGTCATCAACGATCTCGAATTCGACCTGCACCACCGGCACGACGACGAGCTGCGCGATGCGCTCACCGGGCTGCACGGTGTACGAGGCGCGGCCGCGGTTCCAGCACGACACCATCAGCGGCCCCTGGTAGTCCGAGTCGATCAGGCCGACGAGATTGCCGAGCACGAGCCCGTGTTTGTGGCCGAGCCCCGAGCGCGGCAGGATCACCGCCGCAAGACGCGGATCTTCGACCCAGATCGAAAGCCCGGTCGATATCAGTTCGGCGTTGCCCGGCGCGAGTTCGAGCGGCGCGTCGATCGCGGCACGCAGGTCGAGGCCCGCGGCGCCCGCGGTCGCATACGAGGGCAGCGGCCACTCCTTGCCGATGCGTGCATCCTGGATCCGGACCTTGAGCGGCCGGCGCGCCTCGCCCTGGGCCGTCACGCGCGGACTTTGCCGCGCGTGGCGTGATCGGCCGACGCGAACCTTTCCGCGACGAGGGCGAGGAAGTCGCGCGCGAGCTGCGCCTTCGGCGCCGGTCCGAGCGTCGCCCGGTCGACGCGCGACAGCACGGTCAGCGCATTCTCGTCCTTGTCGAATACCTTGTCGTCTCCGACCTCATTGGCCGCGATCAGGTCGAGGTTCTTGCGCAGGAGCTTGCCGCGCGCATTCTGCTCGACATTCTCGGTCTCCGCGGCGAAGCCGACGACGAACGGCCGATCGGGGCGCGCCGCCACGGCGGCGAGCACGTCGGTCGTGCGTTCGAGCGCGAGATCGAGCGTGGATTCGGTCTTCTTGATCTTCTGCCCGGCGGGATTCGCCGGGCGATAGTCCGCAACCGCGGCGGTCGAAATGTAGATATCGACACCGGCCACTTCGCGCATCACGGTGGCATGCATGTCCTCCGCCGATTCGACATCGATCCGCCGCACGCCTGCGGGAGTCGGCAGGTTGACGGGCCCGGTGACGAGCAGCACCTCGGCACCGGCATCGCGCGCGGCCCGGGCGATCGCGAAACCCATCTTTCCGGAACTTCGATTGCTGATGAAGCGCACCGGATCGATGCGCTCGCGCGTGGGGCCCGCGGTCACCAGCACGCGGCGCCCGGCGAGCGGGCCCTGCGGCGCGCCGAGGAGCGCCTCGACGAGGCCGGCGATCTCGAGCGGCTCGAGCATCCGCCCTTCGCCCACTTCGCCGCAGGCCTGATCACCCGCACCCGGGCCGAGGACATGGACGCCCCGTGCACGCAGCGTCGCGACATTCGCCTGCGTCGCGACGTTGGCCCACATCACGCGATTCATCGCCGGCGCCACGGCGATCGGCGCTTCGGTCGCGAGGCACAGCGTGCCGAGCAGGTCGCCCGCGAGCCCATGCGCGAGCCCGGCGAGGCTGTGGGCGGTCGCCGGCGCGATCAGCACGAGATCCGCCCAGCGCGCCAGCTCGATGTGGCCCATGGCGGCCTCGGCCGCCGGATCCCAGAGGCTGTCGCGTACCACGTGGCCGGAGACCGCCTGGAACGTGGTCGCCGTCACGAATTGCGCCGCCCCGGGGGTCATCACGACCTGTACTTCGGCGCCACGCTCGATCAGCCGGCGCACGAGGTCCGGGCTCTTGTAGGCGGCAATGCCACCGGTCACGCCGAGGAGGATTTTTCGACCCTGCATCGGGCCATTATCGGGTCCGGTTCGCCAGACACGCAAACAGGGGTGTTTCTCGAGGTGCAGCCGGCTCTTTGGACAGCAACACTCGCTGCCACAGGAGGCCTTCATGGCGATCCACCACTGGCCACCGCGCGAACGGCCCCGCGAAAAGCTGCTGCACTTCGGCGTGCAGGCGTTGTCCGACGCCGAACTGATCGCGCTCGTATTCGGCAGCGGCACCGCGGGACACGATGCCGTTGCGCTCGCGCGCGATCTGCTCCTGCAGTCCGGGAGCCTCCGGGGGCTTCTCGCTGCGGACCGCACCACCTGCTGCCGTCTGCGGGGTGTCGGCGTCGCCCGGTGGTGCCGGCTGCAGGCGTCGCTCGAAGTCGCCCGGCGCCATTACCAGGAACCGTTGCGCGAGCGTCCGATGCTGGATGCGCCCCGGCACACCGCCGATTTTCTCGTCGCGCAACTCCGGGACCGGCCCTACGAGGTGTTCTGCTGCCTGCACCTCGACAGCCGCCACCGCCTGATCGCATTCGACGAGCTCTTCCGCGGCACGATCGACGGGGCGAGCGTCCATCCGCGCGAAGTGGTCCGCCAGGCGCTGGCGCACAATGCCGCCGCGGTGATCCTTGCGCACAACCACCCCTCAGGCGTCGCGGAGGCGAGCCAGGCGGACGAGCTGATCACCCGCCGGCTGCGCGACGCGCTCGCGCTGATGGACATCCGCGTGCTCGATCACTTCATCGTGGGCGACGGCGCATGCCTCTCATTCGCCGAACGGGGCCTGCTTTGACCCGCCGGCACCTTCAGGGCGCCTCCCCTGCGCGCCGTTCCTCCGGCGGCCTGAGATGCCGGAATTGCACCAGCAACAGGAGGTCATAGACGATTTTCAGGGTTCCGCAGATCAAGAGAGGCGCGGCGAGATACGAAGCGGCGAACAACGAGCCCGCCAACGCCGGGCTGACCGCGGACGCGAGGCTGCGCGGCACGGAAGTGAAGCTCGCCGCCGCCGCGCGCTCGGGCTCCGTCACGACCGCCATCACATAGGACGAGCGGGTCGGCACATCCATCTGCGACAGTGCGGCGCGCACCAGCAGCAGCGCGAGAGCGGACGCGAGCGTGGGCGCGATCGCGGCCAGGATCAGCGCGATGCTCGAGGGGATGTGCGTGAACACCATCGTGTTGACGAGTCCGATGCGCCGCGACAATCGTGCGGCGACCGGCAGCGATAGCGCTGCCAGCAGTCCGGCCCAGAAGAAGAACACGCCGGCGTCGGCCAGAGACATCCGGAAGCGCTGGAAAAGCCACAGCGCGAGCAGGGATTGCACGACCAGGCCGCCGGCGAACGCGTCCAGGCTGAAAAGCGCCGCCAGCCTGAACACGATCCCGCGCGAGCGCCCGAGCGGCGTGGTCGCAGCCGCTTTCGTTGCGGTCGCATCCCGCGGGAGCCTGGCGTAGAGCACGCGGCCCGCCACGCCGATGAATCCATAGAGCACGAACATCGCCTGCATCACGGCGAGGCGATCGATCCCGAGCGGTTGCAGGATATCGGGAGCACCGGCCGCGAGCGCGCCGATCGCCGCGGCCAGGGCGCCGGCCAGGCTGTAACGCGCAAATACCGCGGTGCGATCCGCGTCCCGCGCCGCACCTGCGAGCGCGGCGTGCTCGAGCGGCACGAACACGCTGACGTTGCCCGCGGAAGGGTTGATCGTCCCGACGAATGCGATCACCAGCAGCACGGCGAACTCGTGGAATGCGGCGAACGCGAAGCCGGTGACGATCATCAGTGACGCGGCGGCCAGCAGCAGACGGCGATGGCCGAATCGGGCGCCGAGCACGCCGACCGCAATGGTCAGCCCTGCCGAACCCAGCAGCGATATCGTCGCCAGCACGCCGACCGCGAGCGGCGTCATCCCGAGCGCGAGCAGATAGGCGGGCAACAGGATCGCCACGAAACTGTCGCCGAAATCGCGCAGCGCACGCGCGGCGTACAGGCAGCGCTGCGGCGAGAACCCCTGTGATTGCGTGGCGGCCTGTTGCACGGGATCGCTGCAGCCCGGATTCGTGTTGGTCGCACTCGTGACGGGTGCGTAGCCTATCGCGACGCGCAGGCGGCGGCTGTAGGACAACTGTCGCCAACTCCAGACATTGGTATGGGGCCCGCGCGGCGTTAAGGTGGTCGTTCGCATTGCTTATGGGAGGCTTCCATGGCCCTTTGGAAAGATTCGACCCCACCGGCGCCGGGCATCACTCCGGCCCCCTCGCCGCCACCCGTCAAGGAGACACGCGAGCCCGAGCGCGCGAACGTCGCCCCGCTCAACCTCAATGCGGACGCAACCCGTCGTCCCAGGGAACGCGTCGAAATGAAGGATTCCGTGATCTCGGGCGGCCTCAACATCGAGGGCAAGATCGAAGGTGCCGGCAACGTGCGCATCGCCGGCCGCTTCAAGGGCGACGTGCACATCGACGGTGACCTGACGATCGAAGCGGGCGCGCATCTCACCGGCCAGGTCCGCGCGAACCTCGTGGTCGTCGCGGGCGAACTGCAGGGCAATGTCGAATCGGCACGGCGCGTCGAACTCGCCGACACGGCCGTGATGACCGGCGACGTCAAGGCGGGCGCGCTCACCGTCGCGGCGGGCTCCCGCATGCGTGGCCAGGTCGAGTTCGGCTGGGAAGAGAAGCACGGCAAGGCGCATGCCGACACGCGAGGCCTCGGCACCGGCGCATGAGCGCCCGCCCGCCCCTCCATGCGCGAGCGCCGCTGACGGCGCGCACCCGGGTATGCCCGCACTGCAAGGCGACGATCCTCGAAAGCGCGAACGTCTGCCCCGGCTGCCGGCATCACCTGAAGTTCGATTCCGTCGAGGCGCAGCGCCAGGCCGAAACGCGGACCGCGCTGCGCATCGACGGGACGATCAAGGCGCCGAACCCGGCCGAGCCCTGCGAGTACAGCGTCGTCATCGCGATTCGTGATGAACGGGGCCAGGAGGTCGGCCGGCATGTGGTCGGGGTCGGCGCGATGCGACCGGACGAGCAGCGCAGCTTCACGCTCTCGGTCGACGTCGTCCCGCCCCCCGGCCCCCGCCCGCTGAAGCGCGGGTGAGTCCCGGGCCCGGGTTCCCGGCGGCCCGAGGTTGCCCCGGCCGCGAGGGACTGGTATAAAGCCGGTCCTTTTCGCGGGGCGAAAGCTCGCGGGAAGCCCCCAAGTTACTGAATTTCGAGGCCTTACCATGTCCCGCGTCTGCGAAATCACCGGCAAGCGCCCGACTGTCGGCAACCGCGTCTCGCATGCGAACAACCGCAAGCGCCGCCGCTTCCTGCCGAACCTGCACGCCCAGCGCTTCTGGCTGGAAGACGAGAAGCGCTGGATCAGCCTGCGCGTCTCGACCCGCGGGCTGCGCACGATCGAGAAGAACGGCATCGACGCCGTCGTCGCCGATCTGCGCGCCAAGGGCGGGAAGGTCTGAGGAGGAGGAGAAGCCATGCGTGAAAAGATCAAGCTGCTCTCGTCCGCCGGCACCGGCCATTTCTACGTGACGATGAAGAACAAGCGCCTCCATCCGGAAAAGCTGGAGACGAAGAAGTACGACCCGTTCGTGCGCAAGCACGTGGCGTACAAGGAAACGAAAATCAAGTAAGTGGCCGGCCGGAAGCGAACAGCGGACGGCCAGAGGCGGACAGCGAGAAGCGCCAGGGTGGAAACGCCCCGGCGCTTTCGTTTGCGCGACGCTCGCGCCGCAGCGCCTCGGGCTGTCCGCCGCCCGGCGCTCGCTCTTATCATCCCGTGATGCCCGAACTCCCCGAGGTCGAAACGACGCGCCGCGGTGTCGAACCGCACGTCGTCGGCCGGCGCATTCGTGCGCTGGCGGTGCACGAGCCGCGCCTGCGCTGGCGTGTCGAGGCGGATCTGCCGGCGCGCGTGGCCGGCCAGCGCGTCCTGCGGGCCGGGCGGCGCGCGAAATACCTGCTGCTCGAGCTCGAGCGCGGCACGCTGCTGTGGCACCTCGGCATGTCGGGGAGCCTGCGCGTCCTGCCCGCCGGGACTCCGCGCGGCCGGCACGATCATGTCGATCTCGTCCTCGATTCCGGGGCATCACTGCGCTTCAATGACCCGCGCCGCTTCGGCAGCGTGCTCTACACGACCGGCGCGCCCGATGCGCACCCGTTGCTCGCCTCGCTCGCGCCCGAACCACTCGATGGGGCATTCGACGCCGGTTACCTGTGGCGCGTCACGCGCGGGCGGCGGGTCGCCATCAAGCAGCTCATCATGAATTCACGCCTCGTGGTCGGCGTCGGCAATATCTATGCGAGCGAGGCACTCTTTCGCGCGCGGATCCGCCCGGGTCGCGCGGCACGAACGCTGCAGGCGCCCGAAGCGGCGCATCTCGCGCGCGCGATCCGTGCCGTGCTCTCGGCTGCCGTGAAGGCCGGCGGCACGACGCTGCGCGACTATGTCGGCGCCGACGGATCGCCCGGCTATTTCCGCCAGAAGCTCTACGTCTACGAGCGCGCAGGCCTGCCGTGCCGGCGCTGTCGCACCCCGATACGGCGTCGCGTGCAGGGCCAGCGCGCGACTTACTGGTGCCCGGAGTGCCAGCATTGAAACGATACCTCGCGAAGCGTGATCCCGTGATGGCCGACCTGATGCGCGCGGCCGGGCCCTATCGGCTCCGGGTCGAATCGACCCACTCCCCCTTCGAGGCGCTCGCGCGCGCGATCACGCACCAGCAGCTGAACGGCGTGGCTGCGAATCGCATCCTGGCGCGCTTCATCGCACTCTGCGGCGACGGCGCCTTCCCTGCTCCGGCGGCGGTCATCGCGTGCCCCGATACCGAGTTGCGCGCGGTCGGCCTGTCGTTCGCGAAGATCGCGAGCCTGAAGGATCTCGCGACCAAGGCCGAGTGTGGCATCGTGCCGGACGGGCGCACGCTCGAAGTGCTCGACAACGAAGTGATCGTCGAGCGGCTCACCCAGGTGCGCGGCATCGGGCGCTGGACGGTCGAGATGCTGCTGATGTTCCGGCTCGGCCGGCCCGACGTGCTGCCGGTGGACGATTTCGGCGTGCGCAACGGCTTTCGACTCGCGTACGGACTGCGCGGCCTGCCGACGCCGCGCGCGCTCGCGCAGTTCGGCGAACGCTGGGCGCCGCATCGCACGGCGGCGGCCTGGTACCTGTGGCGCGCTGTCGATCTCGCGCGCGAGGGAAGGTTGCCGCCGCCCATCGAGCGGCCGCGCGGCCTGCGCGTCGTGAAACCGAAGCAGAAGTCCCTCAGGAAAGCTGCCGCAGGTCGCGCTCGTAAGCGATCCGCAGCAGGAGCTGGTCCTCGTCGGGCTCCATCGACTCGGGCCGCGCGATCCCGTCGAGGTCGTAGCAAACGGTGAGCGCATCGCCATCGAGCTCGATGATCGCCTCGAGCTTGCGGCCGGCGTAGGGGCCCTCGACACCCACCATGTCCATGACGGGCGGCGACACCGCCGCGTCGATCACATAGCCGCCGCTGTCGACCACGGCGCCACTGCGGTCGAGGATCTCGTAGCGACCGTCGTGCAGCGTGAGGCGCGCGACGCGCAACTCATCGACCGGGAGTTCACGATCCGAGACGAAAGCCGCGACCGGCAGCCAGCTGCCTTCGAGCCGGCGCTCGATGACATCAGTAGACCTGTCCTTCACCTTCGCCCCGCGGATCCGATGCGGCCTCGACCCGGCCGCTCGCGTAATCCCAGGTCACGACCTGCAGATTGCCCCAGCGCCGCTTCGACTCGCGCAGCTGGTAGCCCAGCTTCGCGAGCGCGGCCGTGTCGGCTGCCGTCAGCGCGCCGGGCTCGTACTGCAGCACGTCCGGCAGGTACTGGTGATGGATGCGCGGCGCCGCGACGATCTGCGCCGCATTGCGGCCGTCCAGGAAATCGAGCGTCGCGAGCAGCACCATGCCCGTGATGTAGCTGCCGCCGGGCGTCCCGGCGATCATCAGGCCGCGCGGCGTCTCGATGAAAGTCGGCGTGCTCGACGACAGCATGCGCTTGCCGGGCGCGATCGCGTTCGCGGCATTGCCGACCAGATTGAAGCCGTTCGGTACGCCGGCCTTCGACGAGAAATCGTCCATCTCGTCATTGAGGAACAGCCCGGTGCCCGGCACCGACAACCCCGAGCCGAAATAGAAGTTGAGCGTGATCGTGACCGCGGCGCGATTGCCCTCGGCATCGAGGATCGAGAAGTGGGTCGTATTGTCGCCCTGCGAGGCGGGCTTCACGCCCGGCAGGTCGGCACTCGGCATCGCGCGATCGAGCCGGATCGACGCGCGCAGGCCCGCGGCATAGTAGGGGTGGATCAGTTCCGCGACCGGCATCGTGACGAAATCCGGATCGCCGAGCCACACCGCGCGATCGCGATGCGCGCGCTGCATCGATTCGATGATCAGGTGCGTGCGCGTCACGGCATCGAGGTGCGCGAGGTCGTAACCCGCGAGCACGTTGAGCGCCTCGACCAGCACGATGCCTCCCGAGGCGGGCGGCGATGAAGACACGATGCGCGCCCCGCGGTACTCGCCGACGATCGGCGCACGCTCGACGACGCGATAGGCCGCGAGGTCTTCGGCGGTCCAGATGCCGCCGAGCTTGCGCACGCCCGCGACGAGCTTGCGCGCGGTCTCGCCCTCGTAGAAATCGCGCATCCCGCGCTTCGCGAGCGTCTCGAGCGTATGCGCGAGCTGCGGCTGGCGGATCACCGTACCGGGCGCGGGCGCCTCGCCCTTGCGCAGCCAGACGCGGGCCACTTCCGGCTGCTTCGCGAACACCTCGCGCTTGCGCTCGATGTTGGCGCGCAGGCGCGTGTAGAGCGGAAAGCCCTCGCGCGCGAGCCGGATCGCCGGTGCGAGGCTCACGGCGAGCGGCAGCCGGCCGTACTCCTTCACCAGATGTTCGATGGCGGCGGCCTCACCGGCGATGCCGGCCCCGAGCGCGGTGTTCAGCGACATGCCCGGCACCGGGTTGCCGTCGGGCCCGAGGAACATGTCGCGCGTCGCGGCGAGCGGCGCCTTCTCGCGCGCGTCGATCATCACATCGCGCGCATCGCTCGCCCGGTGCAGCAGGTAGAACCCGCCGCCCGTGAGACCGGAGCCGGTCGGCTCGACCACCGCAAGCGCCGCGGTGACCGCGACGGCCGCATCGAACGCATTGCCGCCCTTCGCGAGGATCTCGTGGCCCGCCGCGGTCGCGAGCGGATGCGCGCTGGCGATCGCCGCATGGCCCGGCGCGCGTTCGGCGGCGAGGAGCGGCGCCGCGAGGCACGCGGCGATGACGAATGCGAACGCCGCGAAGGCGCACTTCGCGAGGCGGGGCGCGCGGCGCAGCGTCCGACCGCTCAAGGCACCCGCCTGTGCTTGCGCAGTTCCGCCGCGACGATCGGGTGCACGAACTGGTGCACGTCGCCGCCGAGCAGCGCGATCTCGCGCACGAGCGACGAGGAAATGAACGTGAACTGCTCCTTCGGCGTCATGAACACGGTTTCGATATCGTGTGACATGTGTCGCGTCATGTTCGCGAGCTGGAACTCGAACTCGAAATCCGACACCGCGCGCAGCCCGCGAATGATCACCGACAGCCCGTGGTCCCGCGCGAAATCCACGGTGAGCCCCGTGTAGCCCATCACCTCGACCTGCGGGACATCGGCGAGCACCGCCTGCGCGAGCTCGACGCGCTGCTCGACCGAGAACAGCGGCGTCTTGTTCGGATTCGCCGCGACCGCGACGACCACGCGCGAGAAAATGCTCGCCGCGCGGCGCACGAGATCGTTGTGTCCGTTCGTGATCGGATCGAACGTGCCGGGATATACGGCGTGCCGCTTCATACTTCCGCTGCTCCCCTCGCTGTGCGGCCGCCCGCCGCGCGTGTCACGAGATAATACCCGACATCGCCGGCGCGACCGGATTTCGCGGCTTGCCACGCCGGCGGCAGTGCCGGCAACGCCGTCCGGGCGGGGAGTTCGAGGTAGACGAGCGCCGCTTCGGCGAGCCAGCCGCCCGCTTCGAGTGCCGCGGCCGCGCGCGCGAGCAGGTCGCTGTCGAAGGGCGGGTCGAGGAACACGATGTCGTACGGACTCGCCTCGCGCGCGAGGAACCCGAGGGCATCGTCATGCCGCACCTCGGCCCTCGGGCTGCCGAACGATCGCAGGACCTGCCCGATCGAGCGCGCCGCTTCGGCGTCGCGCTCGACGAAGGTGACATGCGCCGCGCCACGCGAGTGCGCCTCGAGTCCGAGCGCACCGCTGCCGGCGAACAGGTCGAGTACACGCGCGCCCGCGACGCGCCCTGCCAGCCAGTTGAACAGTGTTTCCCGCACGCGGTCGGGTGTCGGGCGAATGTCGCTCCCGGCCGGGAACTGCCAGCGGCGCCCGCGCCATTCACCACCGATGATGCGCAGTTGCCGCGCGGGACGTCTGCTGTTGCTGGCCACGATCCGGGAAGCGTAACCTGTGGTGGACCGCAGAACGAGCACGAGCACAGGAAGGGGATTTCCATGAGTCCGATCCACGGCAGATCCGCGTTCGTGTTACTCGCCGCAGGCGTGCTGGTGCTCGCGGGCTGCAGCGGCGGATCCGGCATGGATGGCCCGGACATCGGGCAGACGGACACCTCGAGCGGCAGCTTTCCCGGCGGCGCGACTGCGCCGCCACCGCCGGCTGCGCTGCATCCGCTGTTCCAGGTCACCCAGGGACTGCTGCCCTACCCGACCGATCTCTATTTTTCGGGCTCGACCGACGGCACGCTGAATATCCAGCCCGCCAATTCGCTGATTCCGGCGCAGGCCGCGCTCAATTCGATCGACGGCTACGGCGTCAACACGGCGATCCGCGCGCGATTCTCCGGCGCTGTCGCGGCGGCCTCGCTGACGCCCGCGAGCGTGCGCGTCGTGCGCGTCAACATCGACAACACCACCAAGGCCACCGTCGGCGTCGCCGGCGTGCTCGTCCCGGGTGTCGACTACAGCGTCGCTCTCGCGACCGATGCCGGCGTCGGCAACCAGATCGTCGAGATCCGGCCGTTGCGTCCGCTCGTGCCGAGCACGGGCGCCACCAACAACGGCTATCTCGTGCTGCTGACGAACGGCATCACCGATGCGGCCGGCGCCGCGGCGGTGCCTGACAACGACTACGCGACGATCAAGGGTGCACTCGCGGGCGGCGCGAACTGCCCGGCCATCACGAATCCGACGATGAACGGCGTGTGCCGCCTGACCGGCGCGCACCTGCAGATCGCGGGCGCGCTCGGCGTGAATCCCGCCAACGTGATCCTCTCGTTCAGCTTCTCGACCGGCTCGACGCGCGATTCGCTCGCGGCGGTGGCCGCGGGCGCGACCGCCCAGCCGATCGTCGTGCAGGCGACGGGGCTCAACACGAAGCAGGTGAATCCCGCGCTGCCCGGCGTCGCGGACATCTTTGCGGGCGTCCTGCAGATTCCGTACTACCTGTCGAAGGCCGCGCCGCTCACCGGTTCCTGGCAGGGCAACCCCTCGCCCGTCGGCGGCACACGGTTCCTGACCCGTTTCAATCCGGTGCCGGTCGCGACCGAGACGCTGTCGATCCCGCTGCTCGCCACCGTGCCGAACGCGGCCTCGGGGCGCACCCGGCCCGCGAACGGCTGGCCCGTCGTGATTTTCCAGCACGGCATCACGGGCAATCGCACCAACATGCTCGGCCTCGCGGATTCATTCGCCGCCCAGGGATTCGTCGTCGTGGCGATCGACCTGCCGCTGCACGGCATCACCGACACGACGAGCCCGCTCTACCAGGCCGCGAACGAGCGCACGTTCAACATCGACGTGATGAACAACACGACCGGCGCGGCCGGCCCGGACGGCGTGATCGACTCCTCGGGCGCGAGCTTCATCAACCTGTCGAGCCTGCTCACCGCGCGCGACAACCTGCGCGAGGCCTCCGCCGACCTGCTCACGTTGACGCGCAGCGTCGGCAACCTCGATCTCACGGGTGACGCCGTGCCCGACATCGACGCGACGCGCATCCATTTCGTCGGCCAGTCGCTCGGCAGCATCGTCGCGATTCCGTGGCTGTCGATGTCGCCCGCCGTACAGACCGCCACGCTGTCGGTGCCCGGCGGGCTCGTCACGCGCCTGCTGCAGGACTCGCCGACCTTCGGCCCGCGCATCAACGCGGGCCTGCAGGCGCAGGGTCTCGTGCCGGGCACGACGCTCTACAACCAGTTCTTCCGCGACGCACAGAACGTCATCGAAGCGGGGGACCCGATCAACTACATGGCCGCCGCCGCGGCGGCGAAGCCGATCCTGCTGCACCAGGTGATCGGTGACATCGTGATTCCGAATTCGGCGACGCAGCGCCTGATCGACGTCGCGGCGCTGCCGCGGGTCGGCACGCCGGGTGCGAATGCGATCTCGCGGGCGTATGTGAACTTCACCGCCGGCGCGCACAGCTCGCTGCTCGACCCGGGCGCGAGCCTGCCGGCCACCATCGAGATGCAGACCGAGGCGGTGACTTTCGCGGTGACGAACGGCACCGTGGTCGCGATCACGAATCCGGCGGTCGTGCAACCCTGAGGCCGGCAAGCGCCCGCCCGCACAGCCGCTACAATAGGGGCTGTACCGCGGACGAGGCGCATGGCGACGAACGACAGCGACAACGGCGGAGCGCGCGAGGGTTTTTTCCGGCGCCTGCGCGCGAAGCTCAACAAGCCTGATTCGTGGCTGTCGTTCGACCTCGCGAACCTGTTTCGCGGCCGGGCAATCGATGCCGCCGTGCTCGAGGAACTCGAGACGCGCCTCCTGACCGCCGATGTCGGCGTCGAGGCGACGGAGGCGATCCTCGAGGCGCTCGCGCAGCGCGTGCGCCGCAAGGAACTCGACGACGTCGACGCGCTGGTCGATGCGTTGAAGAACGCGATCTTCGAGATCCTCGAGCCCTGCGCGAAGCCGCTCGATGTCACCGGTTCACGCCGGCCCTTCGTGCTGCTGGTCGTCGGCGTCAACGGCTCGGGCAAGACGACGACGATCGGCAAGCTCGCGCAGCGGCTGCACGAGGAGGGCAAGAGCGTCGTGCTCGCCGCGGGCGACACCTTTCGCGCCGCCGCAATCGAACAGCTCGGTGTGTGGGCCGACCGCACCGGCGCCGCGATGGTCGCGCAGCAGGCGGGCGCGGATCCCGCCGCGGTGGTGTTCGATGCGTTGCAGTCGGCCCGCTCGCGCGGCACGCAGGTCCTGATATGCGACACGGCGGGGCGATTGCAGAACCAGTCGCACCTGATGGACGAACTGCGCAAGGTGAAGCGGGTGATCCAGCGCGCCGACCCTTCCGCACCGCACGAGGTGCTGCTCGTGCTCGATGCGAACCAGGGCCAGAACGCGCTCGTGCAGGCGCGCGAATTCCACGAGGCGGTCGGCGTCACCGGGCTTGCGCTGACGAAGCTCGACGGGACCGCGAAGGGCGGCATCGTGGTCGCGATCGCGCGCCAGCTGCGGCTGCCGATCCGCTACATCGGCATCGGGGAAGGCGCGGAAGACTTCGGCGTATTCGATGCGCGCGGTTTCGCCGACGCGCTGGTCGAGGGTGCGGAGCCGGCGGCGTGATCCGTTTCGAGCGCGTCGCCAAGCGCTATCCGAACGGCCGCGAGGCGATCGCGGGAGTCAGCTTCGACGTGCCGCGCGGCGAGATGGTCTTCCTCACCGGCCGCTCGGGCGCGGGCAAGAGCACGGTGCTCAAGCTGATCGCGCTGCTCGAGCGCCCGACGCGCGGAGTCGTCACCGTGAACGGCCGCAGCACAGGTTTGCTCGCCGCGAGGAAGATTCCGGCGTTTCGTCGCGAAATCGGCGTCGTGTTCCAGGACCACAAACTGCTCGTCGACCGGCCGGTGTTCGACAATGTCGCGCTGCCGCTCATCGTCGCGGACACGCCGCTGCGCGAGATCGACAAGCGGGTGCGCGCGGCGCTCGACCAGGTCGGCCTCCTCGGCAAGGAGCGGCTCCTGCCGCTCGAACTGTCGATCGGCGAGCAGCAGCGCGTCGGCATCGCGCGTGCGGTGATCACGAAGCCGGCGGTGCTGATCGCGGACGAGCCGACCGGCAACCTCGACCCCGAGCTCGCGCTCGAGGTGATGAACGTCTTTCGCCGCTTCCAGGAAGTCGGCACCACGGTGATGGTCGCGACGCACGACATGCATCTGGTGCGCGAATTCGGCAAGCGCGAGATCGTGCTCGAGGGCGGCCACGTGCGCGGCGTCGAGGACGTGCGGGTGCCGACGATCGGGGCCGCTGCGCCGTGACGGGTCCCGGCACCTGGCTCGCGCGCCACGTGCAGGCGGCGCTCGGCGCGGCCGGCCGGCTTGCGCGCGCGCCACTCGCGACGCTGTTCACGATCGGGGTCATCGGGCTCGCGCTCGCGCTGCCGCTCGGGCTGAAACTCTTCGTCGACAATGCGCGCGCCGCGACCGGGGATTTTGCCAACGCCGTCGATCTCTCGGTCTATTTCAAGCTCGGCACGCCGATCGAAAAGGTGCGCCAGCTCGCACGACGCGCGCAGGCGCGCGCCGGTGTCGCGTCCGTGAAAGTGATCCCCGCGGACGAGGCGCTCGCCGAGTTCCGCAAGTATTCGGGATTCGGTGCGGCGCTCGATGCGATCCGGGAGAACCCGCTGCCGCACGTGCTCGGCGTGCGGCCGCGCGCGGGCGCGGACTCCACGGCCGGGCTCGCGAAGCTGAAGGACTACTTCGCCTCGTGGCCGGAAGTCGATCTCGTGCAGATGGACATCGAATGGGTGCACCGCTTCAACGCGATCCTCGAAGTGCTGCGTCGCGCGCTCGCCGTCGCGGCCGTCGTGCTCGCGTTCGGCGTGCTCGCGGTGGTCGGCAATACGATCCGGCTCGAGATCCTGAACCGGCGCGCCGAGATCGAAGTGATGAAGCTGGTCGGCGGCTCGAACGCGTTCGTCCGCCGGCCGTTCCTCTATACGGGCGTGCTGTACGGCCTCCTCGGCGCGCTCATCGCGGTCGCGATCGTGCTCGCGGCGACGGCGCTCCTCGCGCCCGCGGTAAGCGACCTCGCGGCCGCCTACGGCAGCCGTTTCACGCTCCTCGGCCCGGGACGGGACGACACGCTGCGCCTCCTCGGCGGCGGCGCGGCACTCGGCTGGCTCGGAGCCTGGATCGCCGCCGCGCGCCACCTGCGCTCGATCGAACCCCGCGCCTGAAACCTGGAACCTGGTGCCGGGCTTTCGGTTGTTCGGTTATTGCGGCGTGGCGCCGCAATAACCGAACAACCGAAAGCCCGGCACCAGCGCGGTCCGCCGCTCGCAACTCATTGATACTCCACATATTACGTGAGGAACTGTTTCGCTCTTTAGCACTCTAATCCGGCGAGTGCTAGACTTCGGAGCATGAACGCCATGCAGCTTGTTGTTCGTCGGAATGATTTCCTGCTGCCGGCCCCGATCGGCAGTTTCGACGCCTATCTCGACCGGGTGGCGCAGATCCCGGTGCTCACGCGCGAGCGGGAGCACGAACTCGCCGAGCGCTTCCGAAACGAGGGCGACCTCGAGGCCGCGCGCGAACTCGTGCTGTCGCACCTGCGCTTCGTGGTGCACGTCGCCCGCGGCTACAAGGGTTACGGCCTGCCGCTCGCCGACATGGTGCAGGAAGGCAACGTCGGGCTGATGAAGGCGGTCAAGCGCTACGAGCCGGGCCTCGGCGTGCGCCTCGTCTCGTTCGCCGTGCACTGGATCCGGGCCGAGATCCACGAGTACGTGCTGCGCAACTGGCGGCTCGTGAAAATCGCCACCACGAAGGCGCAGCGCAAGCTGTTCTTCAACCTGCGCCGCATGAAGAAGAATCTCGCCTGGCTGTCGCACGACGAGACGCTCGCCGTCGCGAAGGACCTCGGTGTGCGCCCCGAGGAAGTCACGGAGATGGAGCAACGCCTCTCCGCGCGCGATCTGTCCTTCGATCCCGCGCCCGATGCCGACGACGACGAAGGCTACGGCCCGGCCGCCTACCTCCCGGCGCCCGAAGCCGATCCGGCCGAGCAGGTCGCGGACGACGAATGGCAGCGCGAGACTTCCACGCATCTTGCGAACGCGATCGAAGCGCTCGATCCCCGCAGTCGCGAGATCGTGCGCCGTCGCTGGATCGCGGAAGACAAGGCGACGCTGCACGACCTCGCCGACGAGTACGGCGTTTCGGCCGAACGCGTGCGGCAGATCGAAGCGGCGGCCCTGCGCAAGTTGCGCGGCGCGCTCGCCGCCGCCTGACCGGTCGCGCCGTCGACGAAGCCCCTACTTCGCGCGGATCGGCGCGAACGTCAGTTCCACGCGCCGGTTCTGTGCGCGGCCCTCGGCCGTCTCGTTGCTCGCGATCGGGCGGGACTCCCCCGCGCCGACCGTGATCAGCCGGTCCGCCCGAATGCCGCGGCTGCGCAGGTAATCGGCGACCGTCGCGGCGCGACGTTCCGAGAGCTGCTGGTTGTACTGCTCGCTGCCCGTGCTGTCCGTGTGGCCCGCCGCCTCGATGAGCGTCTTGTCGTATTCCTTCGCGACGAGCGCGACCGAATCGAGCACGCCGAAAAACGAGGCGTTGAGATCGGCGCTGTCGGTCCGGAAGGTGATGTTGCCCGGCATGTTGAGCGTGATGTTGTCGCCGACACGCGTGACCGACACGCCGGTGCCGCGCAATTGCTCGCGCAGTTTCGCCTCCTGCCGGTCCATGTAGGCACCGATGCCTGCGCCCGCGAGCCCGCCGACGCCGGCGCCGATCAGCGCGCGTTCGCGACGCTCGCGTGAACTGTCGCCGGTGATCAGTCCGATCACGGCGCCCGAGGCGGCGCCGATGATCGCGCCCTTCGAGGTCTTGTTCATTTCACGCCCACCCGTGTACGGATCGGTCGTGTAGCAGCCCGCGACGACAGTGGCGACGAGGGCGCCGAGCACGAGTGAACGAAGGGATGGAATAACGGTCGGCATGAATGCGGTCCTCCTGTGGCGCTATTCGACGCCGTCGCCGGAGGCGGGCGGCGTCGTCGCGCGATGATACCCCCGCGGACGTATCGCAACGGTGTTGCGAATGCGCGTACAGCGCGTGCCGTCGGCGAGGAAATAGCCGAACTCGAAGGTCGGGGTCGCGCGCCCGCGCGCCGCAAGTTCGGCACGGATGTCGCTCTCCTGCGACGCGGACATCTCGAATCGCAGTTCGAGGTCGGTGGCGCCGCCGCGATCGAACTCGACCGCGAGGCTGCGCGTCCACACCGAGTAGCCCGGAAAAATCCGCGCACACGCGAGCGCCGCGATCGGATCGGCGAGCGAGGCCTGGAAGCCACCGAACATCACGCCTCCCGGATTGCGCGAGATCGAATGCAGCGGCAGGCGGATGCGCACGGTGCGCCAGCCGTCGCGGATCTCGAGCACACGGATCCGCATCAGCCAGAACGGCGGATACCACTCGAGCTTGCGCGCATCGGTGAGCCAGTGCCGCGCCATCAGCCAGCCCATCAGGCGCTGCATCAGGCGCGGCGAGGTTGCGGTCGTGGGCACGCGGAGTTAGCGTCGCGGCAGTGATCCAGGCCGAAGGGTACACCATGCGCACGGTGACGCAGTGGCTCGACGAATACGGCGACAGCCACCGCAATCCGGTGAACAAGCGGCTGCACTCGGCCTGCGTGCCGGCGATCGTCATCGCCGCCATCGGGCTGCTCTGGTCGCTGCCCGTGCCCGCCGCGCTCGCGGCGCTCTCGCCCTGGCTCAACTGGGCGACGCTCGCCGCGGCGCTCAGCCTCGTGTACTACTACCTCCTTTCGCCGCCGCTTTCGCTCGGCAGCGCAATCGTGTTCGCGGTGATGTTCGCGATCGTGATCGCGCTCGAGCGGCTCGCGTGGCCGCTGTGGCAGACCTGCGGCGCGATCTTCGTGATCGCCTGGATCGGGCAGTTCATCGGCCACGCGTACGAGGGCAAGCGCCCGTCGTTCTTCAAGGACCTGCAGTTCCTGCTGATCGGCCCGCTCTGGCTGCTCGCGTTCGTGTATCGCGGCCTCGGCCTCCCCTACGCGCCGCGGCGCAGCTCGCGGCCCGATAGATAGTCGTCACTTCCTTCGGGGCAGTGGCGCCCCGCTATACTTGGCGGCCCTTTCGAGGAGACCCGCCCGTGGCCGCATCCGCCAGCAAAAAGCACGTTGCACTCGATCCGATGGATCTCTATGGCGTGCGCGCCCTGCTCAGCGAAGAGGAGAGGATGGTGCAGGATTCGGTCGGCCGGCTGGTCGACGGGAAGGTATTGCCGATCATCCGCGATTGCTTCGAGCAGCACCGCTTCCCGAAGGAACTCGTGCCCGAACTGGCCGCGCTCGGCCTGCTCGGCTCCTCGATCGAGGGCTATGGCTGCGCCGGACTCAATGCCGTCAGCTACGGGCTCATCTGCCAGGAGCTCGAGCGCGGCGACTCGGGCGTGCGCAGCTTCGTGTCGGTGCAGTCCTCGCTCTGCATGTTCCCGATCCACGCCTTCGGCAGCGAGGAGCAGAAGCAGAAATACCTGCCGCGCATGGCGAAGGGCGAGCTGATCGGCTGCTTCGGCCTGACCGAGCCGCACGGCGGCTCGGATCCGGCGAACATGAAGACCCATGCGAAGCGGCGCGGCAAGGACTGGGTCATCAACGGCTCGAAGATGTGGATCACGAACGGCGCGATCGCCGACCTGTGCATCTGCTGGGCAATGACCGACGAGGGCATCCGCGGCTTCATCGTCGAGAAGGGCACCAAGGGGTTTGCCGCGCCCGAAATCGGGAACAAGTTCAGCCTGCGCGCATCCGTCACCTCGGCGCTCTACTTCGACAATGTCGTCGTGCCGGAATCGCAACTGCTGCCGGGCGTCACCGGCCTGCGCGGACCGCTGTCCTGCCTCACGCAGGCGCGCTACGGCATCACCTGGGGCGTGATCGGCGCCGCGCAGGCGTGCCTTGCGCAGATGATCGATTACACGAAGACACGCGAGCTCTTCGGCCGGCCGCTCGCGCAGAATCAGGCGATCCAGATCCGCCTCGCCGACATGGCCCGGCGCATCACGACCGCGCAGTTGCTGTCGCTGCAGCTCGGGCGGCTGAAGGATGGGGGCGACATGATGCCCTCGCAGGTCTCGCTCGCGAAATGGAACAACTGCCGCATGGCGCTCGACATCGCGCGCGATGCGCGCGACATGCTGGGCGGCGCCGGCATCAGCGCCGAGTACGTGCCGATCCGCCACATGCTGAACCTCGAGAGCGTGATCACCTACGAGGGCACGGAAACCGTGCACCAGCTGACGATCGGGCGCGAGCTCACGGGTATCAGCGCGTTCTAGGAGTTTCGGCATGCGGCACGGATGGCTGGCATTCACCCTCGCGCTCTGCGCCGCGCTGGCGGCCTGCGGCGTCAACCCGGTCACGGGCAAGAAGGAAATCCAGTTCGTCTCCGAGTCGCAGGAGCTCGCGATCGGCCGGGCGCAGTACGCGCCGATGCGCCAGGTCGAGGGCGGCGACTTCGACATCCTCCCCGACCTGACCGCGTACGTGAACGGCGTGGGCCAGAAGCTCGCCGCGGTGTCCGATCGCCCGCTGCCGTACGAGTTCGTGGTCCTCGACAATTCCGTGCCGAACGCCTGGGCGCTGCCGGGCGGCAAGATCGCGGTGAACCGCGGCCTGCTGACCGAGCTCACGAGCGAGGCGGAGCTCGCCGCGGTGCTCGGCCACGAGATCGTGCACGCCGCCGCACGCCACGGCGCGAAAGCGCAGGAGCGCGGCACCCTGATGCAGGCGGGCATGGCGGCGGCGCAGATCGGCGCCGCGGTCGGCGGCATGGATGCGGGACTCGCGAACCTGGCGCTCGGCGGATCCGCGATCGGCCTGCAGATGCTGCAGATGAAGTATGGCCGCGACCAGGAACTCGAGAGCGACCATTACGGGATGAAGTACATGAAGCTCGCGGGCTACGACCCGTGGGGCGCCGTCACGCTGCAGGAAACCTTCGTGCGCCTCTCGAGCGGCAAGGGCGCGAAGCAGCAGGGCTGGCTCGAGGGCCTGTTCGCCTCGCACCCGCCATCGCAGGAGCGCCTCGAGCGCAATCGCGCCACGGCTGCGGAACTCGGCCGCAGCGGGACGATCGGCGCCGACAGGTATGCCGCCGCGATGCAGCCATTGCTCGCGATGAAGCCCGGCCATGACAAGTACGACGAAGCGGTCGCGGCGGCGCGCAGGAAGGAATTCGACCGCGCGCACGCGCTGGCCCTCGAGGCAGCGCGCCTTCTGCCGCGGGATGGCCGCGCGCAGCAGCTCCTCGGCGACATCGACCTCGCGCGCAAGCAGCCGCGCGAGGCGCTCGGCTATTTCCGCAAGGCCGACGCGCTGAATGGCGACTACTTCGGCTCCTCGCTCGGCCTCGGCATCGCCTCCTACCAGCTCGGCGACCAGGCGCAGGCGGCGAGCGCGTTCGAGCGCAGCGCGAAACTCCTGCCGACCGCCCCGGCGGCCTACTACCTGGGCGCCATTGCGCGCGATCGCGGCGACACGGCCGCGGCGCTCAGGTACTTCAAGTCCGCGGCCGGGTCGGACAGCAGCTACGGCAAGGAGGCTGCGGAGGAGTACCTGCGCCTCGACCTGCCGCAGAATCCCGGCAACTACGTCGCGGCGGGCGTGCAGACCGATGCGAACGGGCGCACCTGGGTGATCATCGAAAACCGGGCGCCAATGCCGCTCGCGGCAATCGTCGTGACGCCGGTGCTCCTCGACGCGAACGGGCGGATCGTGCAACAAGGCGCCGCGGTGCAGTTCCGCGGCCCGTTGCCGTCGGGCCAGCGCGCTTCGGCCGCGATCGGCACCGGCAATCTGACCGCCGGGCAACTGCAGCTCCTGAAGGCCCGGGTCGACGCAGCACGCCCGGCCCCGTAGCGCGTGCGCTGGCCGGTGACATCTGGCGGGCACCGGCGCGAGATACTCGCGATCGCCGGCCCGATGATCCTCGCGAACATTTCGCCGGCACTCATCGGCCTCGTCGATATGGCTGTCGTCGGCCACCTCGGCGATGCGCATTACATCGGCGCGGTCGCCGTCGGCGCGGTGATCCTCAGCTTCACGTTCACCGCGCTCAATTTCCTCCGCATGACCACCACCGGCCTCGCCGCGCAGGCGGCCGGCGCCGGCGATGCGGCGCGCCTGCGCACCGTGCTGGCGCAGGCGTGTGGCACGGCGCTGTACCTCGGCGCGCTGCTGCTCGTCGTGCAGGTGCCGCTCGGCGCGTTCGCGCTGCGCCTGATCGAGCCGAGCGCGGCGGTCGGTGCCACGGCATGGGACTATTTCGCGATCCGTATCTGGAGCGCGCCCGCGGCGCTCGTGAACTTCGCGCTGATCGGCTGGTTCGTCGGGATCGGCAATGCGCGTGCACCGCTCGCGATGGTGCTCGCCGCGAACCTCACCAACATCGTGCTCGACCTCGTGCTGGTGCCCGGCTTCGGGCTCGCGGTCAGGGGTGTCGCGTGGGCCTCGCTGGTCGCCGAGTACGTCGGCGTCGCGATCGGCGCGCGACTCATCGCGAAGGAACTCGCGCTGCGCCCCGGGCACTGGCGGCGCGGGGATATCCTGCATCTTCGGAGCCTGCACGACCTCTTCGCGGCCAATGCCGCGCTCTTCCTGCGAACGCTCCTCCTGATGTTCGCTTTCGCGTTCCTGACGACCATGGGTGCGCGCCAGTCCGACGCGATCCTCGCGGCGAACGCGATCCTCGTGAACCTGCAGTACCTGATGGCCTATGTGCTCGACGGCTTCGCGAACGCCGCGGAGTCCCTTGCGGGTCGCGCGATCGGCGCGCGGGATCGCGACGGCCTCGCGGTGATCATCCGCGAGTGTCTCGCCGCGACGCTCGTGATCGCACTCGCCATCGCCATTGTGTTCGCGGTCGGCGGACCGGTCGCGATCCGCGTCGTCACGAGCCTGCCGTCGGTCATCGAGGCCGCGTATACGTACTTGCCCTGGATGGTGCTCTCGCCGCTCGTTTGCGCGTGGGCCTTCCTCTACGATGGCGTCTTCATCGGCGCGCAGCGCGCGGGCGCGATGTTCGGCGTGATGCTGGTGGCGGTCGTGGCCGTGTTCCTGCCCGTGTGGTGGCTCACGCGCGGCTTCGGCAACCACGGCCTGTGGTTTGCGTTCACACTTTTCAATGCCGCACGCGGCGTGCAACAGCATTTCCTTTTCAGGGGCTGGATGCGCGGCGGCCGGCTTACGGAGGTTCGATGACGAGTCCGATCCTGCAGCGTGACCACAAGAGCGTGATGGGCCGCATCCTCTACACGAGCCGCAAGCCCGAGCGGCTCGGGCAGGAGCGCGGACGCGAATACTTCCGCATCGACACGCACGCGAGCGGCGCCCGCACCTGCACCGCGCACTGCGAAATCGACGATCGCCCGAGCGTGATGCGCGACATCACCTATGCGCTCGATGCGCACTGGTTGCCGACCGACTGCTTCGTGCGTATTTCGGTCGGCGACCGCTTCACGGGCTCGGGCTGGTTCCGCTTCGCACCGACCGGGGCGGAGTGCGAAACGTGGACCGCGGCCGAGGGTCGCGTGAGCCAGACGATGACGCTCGCCTCCCCGCTCGCCACCTTCCAGAACCATGCGATCGCCTGCGACGCGTGGCACCTGCGCCTGATCGACCGCGCGAAGCCGGGTATCGTGCAGCGTATCCATCCGATGCTGCTCTCCTCGCCCGACCATCGCGGCGCGACGGGACCGATGCTGCATTCGATCGGCGTCAACATCGCCTATGTCGGGCCGGAGAAAGTGACCGTGGGCGCCGGCCGCTTCGACGCGTGGCACTACCAGTTCGTCGCCAATGCCGAACTGCCCGAGGAACACCCCCCGTATGACGTCTGGTGCACCGCGGACGGGGAGTTCCTGTTCCTGAAGGGCGGCGTCGCGGGCTACATGCAGACCTGGTACGAGCTCATGGAGCTCACGAGGACGTGACGCCTGTCGCATGTCGCGCCGAAGCGACGTAGACTTTTTGTCGACAAGGTTTACAATCCCGAGTCGAAGACTTCCAGTTCTCACGGCAAGTGTCGGATTCAGCTGGGGTTCAGGAGGTTGGCCCGAGAATTGCTGCAAGATTGCGTGGCGGCGATGCATCCAGGTGATGCGGGGAGCGCACAACGGTTTACCGATAAAAAGTCGAGGCAGTCGGCGCGGGCACGGGTCCAGATGGCGGTAAATGCTGCCGCTGTCGGGAACGACGAAGAGCGTGAACTGACACGCGGGCCTTCCGGATTTGGCCGGGGTACGACCCCAACGTTCCAGCCGTAATCGTTTATGTCCGTGTAGACGCCGCCCATTGCGCGCGCAACAAGACGGGCGTGATGGCAGCTGACAGCGACCGACCTCGAATGTGTGAGTGAACTACGGCCCCGCCTCGTGCGGGGCTGATTTTTTTCAGCGCGACTTGTGTTCCCCTCGACAACGGGCTGCCGCGCATTCGGTCATACTCGCCGAGCGTCACGGCCGATCGCGCCGTGGGCGTGCACGCAAGGAGTGCCCATGCTTCGCCAACATCCGGCCAGGATCGTGTCTGCCGCACTGCTCGCCGTGATGCTCGGCTCCTGTGGCGGCGGCGGGGGCGGCGGCGGACCGATCGTGGGTGGAACGGGCTTCACACCCGGGGTTTTCCAGGCCTCGACCGCCTTCGAGGCGCGCTGCGCGGCGCCGCGCACCGGCAACGATCCGACGACCGGGCTCCCCTGGCCCGACCGGCTCGGCACGGCGCTCGACGAGAAGAACTGGCTGCGCTCCTGGACGCACGAGTTGTATCTCTGGTACCGGGAGGTCACTGACCGGGATCCGGCCGGCTTCAACCTGTTCGACTACTTCGACCAGTTGAAAACGACGGCGCTGACGCCCTCGGGCCAGCCGAAGGACCGGTTTCATTTCTCGATTCCGACCGACGAATGGCTGCAGCAATCGAGTTCGGGCGTTGCGGCAGGCTACGGGCTGCAGTGGGCGGTGCTCGCGAGCACACCGCCGCGCGACCTGCGCGTCGCGTACATCGAGCCCGGCCCCACTTCACCCGCCGCCATGGTCGGCCTCGCGCGCGGCGCGCGCGTGCTCGCGATCGACGGGATCGACGTCGTCAATACGAATGTGACCACCGAGATCGACCGCCTGAACGACGCGCTCGCGCCGACCGCGATCGGACAGTCCCATTCCTTCACCGTGCAGGACGCGGGCGGCGGACCGCAGCGTTCGGTATCGATGACCCCGGCGAACGTCACCTCGACCCCGGTGCAGAACGTGCGCACGCTCGCGACCGCGGGCGGCCCGGTCGGCTACCTCCTCTTCAACGACCACATCGCGACATCCGAGGCCGGCCTCGTCGACGCGATCACCACGCTGCGCGACGCGGGTGTCGTCGATCTCGTGCTCGACGTGCGCTACAACGGCGGCGGATTCCTCGACATCGCGAGCGAACTCGCCTACATGATCGCGGGCAGCACGCGCACGAACGGGCGCACCTTCGAGCTGCTGCAGTTCAACGACCAGCACACGACGCGCGACCCCGTCACCGGCGAGGCGCTCGCGCCCATTCCGTTTCATTCGTCGGCGGAAGGCTTCAGCGTCGCGGCCGGCACGCCGCTGCCGACCCTCAACCTCGGGCGCGTCTATGTCATCACCGGTGGCGGCACTTGTTCCGCGAGCGAATCGATCATCAACAGCCTGCGCGGCATCGATGTCGAGGTGATCCAGGTCGGCTCGACGACCTGCGGCAAGCCCTATGGCTTCTATCCGGCCGACAATTGCGGCACGACCTGGTTCTCGATCCAGTTCCGCGGCGTCAACGCGAAGCAGTTCGGCGACTACCCGGACGGCTTCTCGCCGGCGAACACGACCGGCATCGCCGGTGTCTCGCTGCCCGGATGCTCCGTCGCGGACGATTTTCTGCATGCGCTCGGTGACCCGGCCGAAGGCCGGCTCGCCGCGGCGCTCAACTATCGCGCGACCGGCGGCCAGTGCGGCGTGCCGCCGAGCGGCGTCGCGGGCAAGGCGGGCGCTGCCGCAGTGCCGGGCGCCGAGGGCGCGACCGTGCTGCCAATTGTCGAGCCGGCCGTGCCCAAATCGCCATGGCTCGAGAACCGGATCCTGCGGCGCTGAACCGCCGCGGGATCCGCGCCGCGCGGCCGCGGCGATTCATCGGCACGCCGTTCCCCCGCGATCCAAATTCCTTGTTGCATCGTAGCGCGCGCGGGCGTAACGTTCGCGCCGCGTTGCGGGGTGTGGTACCGCCCGTGACGCCCAGAAATGGTGGTCTGGACCCCTTGGAGGTGTGGAACCCGAGAGATGAACAAGCGCAAAGTGTCCGCCGACAGCGAACCTGAGCCCCGTCTCCACAGAGTCAGTCAGTATCTCGAGAGGAATTTTCCCGACTTTTTCGCCGAAGCGCGCTTCCAGGTCGGTGACGACGATTACTTCCTCTACGCCCGCTTCGGGCAATACCTCGCCCGCGTGATCGAACACCGGCGCGCCTCCCGCGACAAGATCGCCCGCGGTTTCACCGTCCTCAACAAGATGGCCCGCATCTCGGCCCGTGACCCCGGCGTGCGACGGATGCTGGTTTCGGGGCCGCTCGAGTACCTGGTCGATGCGCCGAAGGCGCGCGCGCTGGCGCGCAAGCGCCTCTCTCCCATCGCACAAGGCTACATGGCCAGCCTCTGCGAATAGGGCCTGGTGCCGGGCTTGCGGCGATTCGGTCGTTTGCAGTCCCGAAGGCAGGAATGATTCAGATATCGGGGTGCTGAAGATCGAGGTTCGAGATGCGATGAACCGGGCGGATCGCTCCGCCTGGCGCAGTCGTCGATGACTGCGCGCCTCAGCGACGCGCGAATCGGTAATGCGCCACCATCCATTCGTTGCCGTTCGTGTACCCGAACAATTCGGAACATGCCATCCAGAACATGCGCCAGCGCTGGAACCACAGCGATGCAAGTTCGCCGTAAGCTTCCCGCAGCACCGCCATGACGTGCTCACGCTGCGCATCCTGGCGCGCAAGCCAAAGGTTCGCGGTACGCTGGTAGTGGCTGCCGTCGATCAGCCAGCGTTGCTCCATCCGCAAGTGGTCCTGGAAATGCAGCAAGGCATCGGCGCTCGGCATCAGGCCGCCGGTAAAGAAATGCCGCCCCATCCAGTTGTCGGCCCCCGCGATTTCAAATGGATAGAGCAGCGTACGATGCGCGAAGATGTGCACGAACAATTTGCCGCCGGGCGCGAGCCAGCCGCCAATCCGGTCCATGAGGACCTGGTAGTTGCGCATGTGCTCGAACATCTCGATCGACACGCAACGGTCGAACCGGCAGGACGGCAGTTCGAGCACATTCACATCGCAGGTGATCACGTGCACGTTCGACAGTCCGCGCCGACGGCATTCATCCTCGATGAACGCGCGCTGGCGGTTCGAATACGAGACGGCCGTGATGCGCGCTGACCGGTACCGCTCGGCCATCCAGAGCGTCAGCGAACCCCAACCACAGCCGAGCTCCAGAATGTGTTGGCCATCGGCGAGTTCGGCGCGTACTCCATACAATGCCAGCATCGCATCCTCGGCTTCGGCCAGGGTCTCGTCGCCGCGCGGGAACCAGCCACTCGAGTATTTCAGGCGTGGGCCCAGGCACAGCCTGAAGAACTCCGCAGGCAGCTCGTAGTGCTGGGCATTGACCGTGTCGGTCGCAAGCGCAACTGAACCGTTCCGAAGAGCGTCGATGCGTTGCGCGAAGCGCCGAGCCTCGGCGGCGGGACCTCCAGCGCGCTCTTCGCGCAGCCGCCCGGCGCACATCCGTCTGATGCCCAGTCGAAGCAGAGGATCGGGAATCAGCCCGCGTTCGGCAAAGCCCAGCAGCCCGGGCGCGGCGCTGTCCGGCGGGAGCTGCCCACAATCGAGCGAAGCGGCATTCATGGCAGGGACCTCCTGGCAACTCAGTGGCGATCGGGAAACCAGGGGAACAGCATCGGTGTGTCGCGCTGGTAGGCTCGATAGTCGTCACCGCGGCTCCCGACGGCCTGCATCTCGGTGAAAGGAATGCCGCTCAGGTAACGCAGGAAACCATACATCACGCACGGGCCGGTGAAAGCGAGCCACCATAACGGCGAGCCGACGGCGAACAGGATGTAGGCGAACCAGTGCAGCCACTCGAAGAAATAGTTCGGATGCCGGGAGTAGCGCCACAATCCCGCACGGCAGGTCTTGCCGCGGCGGGCCGGGTCGGCGCGAAATCGCGCAAGTTGCGCGTCCGCAAGTGATTCGCCGGCCATCGCGACCAGCCAGACCAACGCGCCCGCCGCCAACGGTAACGGCCGGGTTGCCGGGTTGGCCGCCACCGCCACGAACGGCAGTGAAAATAGCGGAACCAGCAGCGCCTGAAACTGGAACATGGCGAACCACTTGAGCTGGTCGTCGTGCCAGCGCTCGCGCAGCGCACGGTAACGCCCGTCTTCCGGCGCAGCGTGCATGCGCCACCACAGGTGCAGTGCAAGGCGCATCGACCACAGGCCCCCGGCCAACGCCAGCAGCACGCGCGGCGCGGGTGCTCCGTCCCCGAGTAGCGCCAGCAATGCGGCTGCCCCGCCCAGGCCCGCCGACCACAGCACGTCCACGTTGCTCGCGTTTTCATGCTGTCGTTGCCAGCGCCACCCGATCGTCATCACGAGCGCAGCGAGCAGCCATACGATTGTCAGCACCAGCCAGCGGTTCATGGTGCCACCCGATGCCCGACCGACACCGCAGCCGACCCCGCAAGCAGCCCGTGCCGCGCCATCGAACACAGCAGAGGCATCGCGACGCCCCATTCGATGGCCAGCAATGCCAGCGCGCGCCATTCGGGGCGCGCGAACTCGACCGCTTGCCAGCCCCGCGCGGCGCCGAGATAGGCGATTGGGCCGCCGACCGCACCAAACAGCGCGGCCAGCCAGGGCCGGGCATGCAGGTAACCGAAAAGTGGCACGATGGTCAGGGCGAAGGCCATCCAGAGGGCCGTCAACCAGGCGGGTGCTTCGGGCCATGGCCAAGGCGCCGCATACGATGCAACGCGTGTCCAAACCAGTACGGCATCGAACAGCAGGCCGACCGCGAGGGCGATTCCGACCAGGCGGCCTTCGAGCGTGCGCGCCTTCGACACGCCGAATCGCCACGCCATGAACAGCAGCGCACCCGCCACCCCGGGCCACGCCAGCCCGCGGCCCGCTCCCATCACGGCGACGAACCACACGGCCTGGTAGGCGACAAGTGTCGCCCAGAAGTTCATGCCGCCCATGATTCGGTGCGTCGCCATCCGGGCTTGGCCAACAGCAACTGGGACACGCCGATCGAGCGTTCGCGGAAGCCGCCCTCGCAATAGGCGAGATAGAACTCCCACATCCGGATGAAGCGCTCATCGAAACCCAGTGCGCGCACGCCCGCGAGATTCGACAGGAACCGTTCGCGCCACGCCCGCAGCGTGCGCGCATAGGAATCGCCGAAATCCTCTTGTGCCAGCAGCCCGAGGTCGCAGGCGCGCGTCTTGGCCGCGAGCATCGCGTTGAGCGAGGGAATGAAGGCCCCGGGGAATACGTGACGCTTGATGAAGTCGACTTCCTTGAGCGCCCGTTCGTAACGGTGGTCCTCGATCGTGATCGCCTGCAGCAGCGCGAGGCCGTCTGGTTTCAGCAAGCCGCCGAGTCTGGCGAAATATGTACCGAGATACTGCGCACCGATCGCCTCGATCATTTCGATCGAGACCAGTTTGTCGAACTTTCCGTCGAGGTCGCGATAATCCCGCAACAGGACCGTCACGAGGCCTTCGAGGCCGGACTCGACGACACGCCGGCTCGCCAGCGCATGCTGCTCACGCGAAATCGTCGTAGTCGTGACACGGCATCCATACTGCTTCGCGGCATGCAGCGCAAAGCCGCCCCAGCCGGTACCGATCTCGACCACGTGATCACCGGGCTTCAGTGCGAGCTTGCGGCAGATTGCCTCGAGCTTGCGCGACGAGGCGGTTTCCAGATCGTCACCGGGCTCTGTCCAATACGCCGACGAATACATCAGATCCCCGGACAGGAACAGCCTGAAGAAGTCGTTGCCAAGGTCGTAATGCGCGGCGATGTTGCGGCGGCTGCCTGCGCGGGAGTTGCGGTTGAGCGCATGCCAGCCGCGCAGTGCCAGTGCGCACAACCGCGCAAGATCGCCCTCCATACCGTCCAGCAACGCACGGTTGCGCAACAGCAGGCGCACCAATGCAACCAGGTCGTCGCATCGCCACAACCCGTCCATGTACGCCTCGCCCGCGCCCACGCTGCCGTTGGCTGCAATACCGCGATAGAAGGCGCAGTCGAGCACTTCCACTTGCACTTCGAGGGAACCGGGTTCGCGTGCGGGGCTGCCCAGGGCGATCCATCCCGTCGGGTCACGCAGCAGCAGCCTCCCGTGGCGAAGCCTGGCGAGCTGCGCCATCAATCTGCCGCGCAGGAAGCGGTCGATCGCGCGCGGTGCATCGGGCGTGTCGAGCAGTCCGGAGTCTGCGCTTGCACTCATGCAGGTCTCTTTGTCGAGGGATGGTGATAGAACGGGTTGCGTTTCAGCTTCAGGCGCAGCGCATGCCAGTAGATCGCTCCGACCACCTGTGCGGTCATCAGCGGGTATCGCCACAGCACGCGAGCGAGGGTGGACCTGTTGAGGTCGTGGCGCTCGAGCTGCAGCCACGCGTCGAACTCGCGGCGGCCATCGGCCAATACGTCCATGTGCACGCACAGGTCGCGACCTGGCACGTCGAGGCGCCAATCGTAGCGGCGGTTCATCGGCATGAACGGTGAAACGTGGTGGGTCTTCGCAAAGCCCCAGCGCAGCCATCGCCCCTTCGCCTGCGCCGAGGCGACCGGCAGTACATACGCATGGCGCTCGAGCCAGGGAGTATTGGTGACCTCGGCGACGACGGTATCGAGGGCGACCCCATCGGCTGCGTAGCAGTAGTAGAGCGTCAGCGGATTGAATATCACGCCCGCATAGCGCAGATGGGTGAGCATGCGGATCGGGCCCGTCGGCCGCCGGCCGGTCGTCTGCGCGATACGGCGTCGCACGGCCTCGGCCAACGGCAGATCGCCCGGACCCATGTAGTCGCTGCGTCTGAATTCCGCAAGGTTGCGACGGTTCACCGACCACAGCCAGCGGCGGTCGAATGCCGCTTCGATCTCGTCGAGATCGAGGTACAGCTGCGCCATCCGATAGGCAAAGGCATGCGGATGCGGAGCAAAGCGGCGATGTACCACTTTGCCTTCGTACACCGCACTCGCGAGCGGCAGTGTCATGCGCCACGCCCGGGCACGCGTGAGGCCCGCGCAGTGCCGGGCCAATCCACCCCCAGCGCCTGGGCAACTTCCACGCCGCTGCGAATGCCGTCTTCGTGGAATCCGAAACCCCAGTACGCGCCGGCGAACCACGTGCGGTTCGCACCCTGGATCTCGGGCCTGCGCCGTTGAGCCGCGACTGCCGCATGGGTGTAGCGGGGATGGCAATAGCGCATCCGCCGCAGGATCCTCGCCGGATCGATCGCAGCCACAGGGTTGAGCGTCACCACGAACGGTTCGCGTGTCTCGATGCCCTGCAACAGGTTCATGCAGTAGCTGACGGTGCAGGCCTCGGCGGGATCGCGCGGGACGCTCGCGTTCCACGCCGCCCAGGCCCCCGGATCGCGGGGTAGCAGGCGTGCATCGGTGTGCAGCACCACGTCATTGGCCTGATAGGGAATGGCGCCGAGCACCGCCCTTTCCGCGTCGCTCGCGTCCGTGAGCATCGCCAGCGCCTGATCGCTGTGGCAGGCCAGAACGACCTGATCGAAGCGCTCGCGGCCCATCGCACTGCAAATTTCCACGCCGCTCGCATCGCGGGTTACACCGTACACGCTGGCAGACAGCCGTTCCCGCACGCGCCAATCCCTGCGCAAGGCACGCACGTAGCTGGCCGAACCGCCGCGCACCACCCGCCACTCGGGCCTACCGCATACCTGCAGCATGTTGTGATTGGCCAGGAACGCCACCAGGTAGCGCGCGGGGAACTCCAGAATCTGTTTCGAGGGCGACGACCACAGCGCCGAGGCCATCGGCACGAGGTGCTCGTCGCGAAAGGCCACGCCATAGCCATGGCCGGCGAGGTATTCGCCGAGCGTGGTGGTGTCGTCGCCGGCTTGCAACAGCTCCCGCGCCTCGCGGTAGAAACGCAGTATGTCGCGCGCCATCCCGTGGAAGCGCCACGACAGCAAGTTGCGTCGCTGACAGTAGAGCGTTTTGAGCGAGGCCGCGTTGTACTCGAGGCCCGTGGCCTCGTTGCGTACCGAAAAGCTCATGGTGGTCGGTTGCGAGGCCACGCCCAGTTCATCGAATAGCCGGGCCAGCAGCGGGTAGTGCGCACGGTTGTACACGATGAATCCGCTATCCACCGCATATCGGTGACCCTGCAGCTCGATGTCGTGTGTCTGGGTGTGGCCGCCCAGGTAGTCGTTCGCCTCGAACAGGGTGACATCGTGCGCGCGCGCGAGCAGCCAGCTGCTCGCCAGACCCGCTATGCCGGACCCTATGACCGCGATACGCATGCTCAACGTCCCACGCATTCGCGCGCCCCGTCGGGCACAAAGAGGGCCCCTGCGGGCACTTCGGCCGCCAACATGCCGGGGCGCTCCTGCCGGGCAGGAATCGAATTCAGGCGGCTGTTCATCGAAGCGTTCCGGTGACTTTGCATACCGATACGCAATCTGGCGCGATACGGATGCATCGATCGTCGGCGAACACTGCACGATCCCGGGAATCCCGGGTTGATTCGCGGTACTGGATGCGCGAACGTGTGACATGATCGGCAACCCGGGACGAACGGCTGGCGGACGCCCTTGCCGATTCCGGTTGCATCCGGATCGCGCGCGTTTGCGTACAGGAGGTATCCAAGCCGTACGCGCGGCACAGTTCGAGGCAACATGCATTCCGGTTACCCCGCCTGGGAACATTCACCTTTCGAGGCCCTGAGAGCCGTGTCGCCAGCTTCTGCGCAGGAAAAAGACGTCCTCTACTGGGCGCGTGAAATGGACGCGGTCGCGACCCGCCGCGACCGCACCAGCTTCATGCGCATCTACGACCATTTCCAGCCGCGGGTGCAGCGTTACCTCGAGAATGTCGGCGCTCCGGAGATGGTCGCCGAGGAGCTGGCGCAGGAGGCGCTATTGCGGCTCTGGCAGCGCGCCGGCAGCTACGACAACGCGCGCAGCAGTCTCGGCACCTGGCTATTCCGGATCGCGCGGAACCTGCAAATCGATCGCGTACGCAGGGAGCCGCACTGGGTGAATGTGCAGGATGCGCTGGAGCAACTCGACGAGTTCGAGAATCCCGGGGAGGCGAGCGCGACAGAAGCGGTCGCTGCGCACTGCGACCTGGCCGGGCGCGTCGAAAAGCTGCCCGCCATCCAGGCGCGGCTCATTCGCATGTCCTACTTCGAAGGCAAGACGCACCGGGAAATCTCGGACGAGATCGACATGCCGCTCGGCACCGTGAAATCGAACCTGCGCCGCGCGCTTCTGCGGCTGCAGGTGCAGGTCAGAGGCCGGCCATGAACCCGCAACATCATCTCGATCCCGCCACCCTGGTCAGTTTCGCCTCGGGCGCCCTCGGGGAAGCGATGGTCGCTGTGGCGGCCACGCATCTGGTCGGATGCCGGCGCTGCCGCGCGCTGCTGCGCGATGCCGATGACATCGGTGGCCGGCTGCTGGCGCAGCAGCAACCCGACAGGAATCGCCAGGGCCGCTTCGAAGTTCTTCGCAAGGCGATGTCGGAACGTCTGGACGGCGTTCCACTCGAAACGAGTCCGCAGCCGAAGCCGGAAAACGTCCTCTCTGTCGTGCCGGAGGACCATTTGCCCGAACCGCTGCACCGCTACTTCGGCACCACTTACAGCGGCCTGCGCTGGCGCTGGGTCGCGCCCGGCGTCCGCCTGATTCGCGCCGACAACGCCAGGGCAGGATCCTTGATCATGCTGAAGATCGCCCCCGGCAAGAGCTTGCCCACGCATGGCCACGGCGGCACCGAACTGACCCAGGTGCTGCGGGGCGCCTACGACGACAGGCTGGGACACTTCGCCCCCGGCGACATGGCCGATCTCGACAGTGAAGTCGAGCACCAGCCGGTCACCATACCCGGCGTGCCCTGCGTGTGCGTGGCGGCGCTGGAAGCTCCGCTGCGCTTTCGCGGCTGGCTGGCCCGCAAGCTGCAACCGCTGGTCGGGTTGTGAACGGACGGGCTCGTCGGCTGCGCCGACGAAATGGTGCCGTCGCGTCGCCTGCGCCGCGATCTTGCCGTTTCTGCCTTCAGCTTCGATCGGCGCTCGTGGGCCGACCTGGTCGTTCGGGCGAGGCCGCCCCCACGCCGTAACTCACGCTGAGCAGCAACACGGCTACTGCCAGTGTGAGGGCAACATAGGCAGCGACCGCCGCGCCATTCAAATCGCTATCGTATTGCTTGACATAGACTCCCGCGAGACCCCATACGGCAGCGGCTGCGTACCACGGATTGCCGCGCATGCGCACAAGCGCCCACAGCAGCAACGCGGCCACTGAGGCGAACAGCACCAGTGTCCACGACAGCATGTGCGTGGTCGACAGAAGCCGGTTTGCGACAACGACCTGGGCGACGTTCAGGAACGCTGCCAGTGACAACCAGCCCGCGTGCAGCGAGAGTGGCACCCATTGCCACCAGGGTCGGCGGCCATGTCCGGAGCCATGCGAGACCTGAAGGGCGACAAGAAGGAAGCACCCCAAATCAAGCCAGATGATCGCGAGCGCCAGCCAGAACAGTTCCAGGGTGAACACTATCATCCACAGCGAAGTGAGCGCAAAACCGGCGGCAACGAATGGGCGGATGCGGCGCTGTATCGGCTCGTCGCTCGCGAAAATCTGCGTCGTGCCGTACAGGACATCGAGCAGGAAAATCAGACCCCAGATCGAGAAGGCGTAACCGGCCGCGACTATCAGCGTGGGGTATTGGTCGGAGATCGCGCCGTTGGTCGGTCCGAACACGCCGGTATTCGACAGCCACGCGATCACTGGCATCAGCCACGCGAGTACCGCGACGAGATACTTCATGGGCACTGCTCCGGGAAAGTGTTGCTGCCGGCGCCGCGTTCGGGCCAGCGCTGCGGCACGTAGACGATTCTCGACACGTCGTAGCCCATCGACCGCGCCCGCATCCGCATGGCGTCGAGGTCGACTTCGGAGACCTGCGGCTCGCGAGCCATGTACCAGAGATGGTCGCGCTTGTCGCGCACCACCAGAACCTGGCTGTAGTCCGGCTTGAGCCACCCCACCAGGTACTGGAGTCGCAGCAACCAGTACATGTGTACGCTCCATGCCGCGTTTCCCGTCCCGGGAACCACCGCAGCGGTTGAACGGATCAGCTTGACCGGCGAGTTCTCGCTACCGGTCCGGAAGCGGTACCAGGTGCAAATCGTGCCGTCGGGATTGCGGGAATAGGTTTCGACGGCGTTGTAGGCCGCGCGCTCGACGCGCGTGGGAATCATCGCGATCACATACCAGCGACCCAGGTAGCGGGACAAATCGACTTGGGCAACCGGCTGGAGCGGCGTTGCCACGGAAGCACAGCTCACGATTCCGCTCAGCACGACCAGGCCCAGCAACGTCACGGCCTTGGCAATCAGCATCGCCCTCTCCTCGCTTTTCCGGGGCCTGGACACAGGTTTCGGCGCACACAAGATGCAACCGGCCACGCCCTGTATGTCCCGATACGCAATCGGGCCGGAACTGGATTCGCTGAACGTGCCTGCAGGCGTCAAAAATCCGGGGGTCAGTCAATCCAGGGTTTTCCAGGCTGTCAGCGCGGCATCGCGGGAGGCGCTCACATCAATCATCGGCGCGGGATAGCCGCGGGCAGCGAGTGCCGCCGGATCGCGCCAGGGTTCGAGCAGCAGTCGCACCGGCAGATCCGCGAGCTCTGGGATCCAGCGCCCGATGTACGTCGCGTCGGGATCGAACCTCTTCGCCTGCGTGTACGGATTGAACACCCGGAAATAGGGGGCGGCATCCGCGCCGCTGCCGGCTACCCATTGCCAGCCCATCGTGTTGTTGGCGAGGTCGGCATCGACCAGGGTATCCCAGAACCAGCGCGCACCGTGCAGCCAGTGCTGGCGGAGATTTTTGCTCAGGAAGCTCGCCACCACCATGCGCACCCGATTGTGCATCCAGCCGGTGTGCCACAGTTCGCGCATCCCGGCATCGATTAGCGGAACGCCCGTCCGACCGTGTTGCCAGCGCCGGATTGCTTCTGGATCCTCGTCGGACCAATGGAACTGATCGAAACGGGGATTGAAGTTCTCGGTTGGCGTGTCGGGGAAGTGGTACAAGAGGTGATGTGCAAACTCGCGCCATGCGAGCTGACGAAGGAAAGGCTCGAGATCGGCATGCGGTCTCGTGGCGTCGCGGGCGATCGATGCCCGCAGTCCGTGCCATACCTGTCGCGGTGTAATCTCGCCGAAGTGCAGGTGCGGCGATAGCCTCGAGGTGCCGTGGCGACCAGGCCAGTCGCGCATCTGCTGGTAGCCGGCAAGCGCGCTGTCGACGAAGATTTCCAGCATTTCCGCGGCACCCGCTTCGCCCGGGCGCCACGTTGCCGCAATTCCCCGATCCCAGTCTATTTTCGGGAGCAGCCCCAGCGCATCGATCTCCAACCCGCCAGGCAAGCGCGTCCACTTGCGCGCGCGAACGGTTCCTTGCGGCGGCGGAAGTGGCACCTCGGCGCGCAGCTTGCGCCAGTAGGGCGTGAATACACGATACGGCTTGCCGTCGGTGGTCGTGAGCTGCCATGGCTCGCACCAAAGGTTGCCCGGAAAACTCTCTGCCGCCAGCCCTTCGGCGCGCAGCGCGTGCTCGAGTCGCCTGTCGTGCGCGATCGCAGCAGGCTCGTATCGACGACTCCAGAAGACCGCCGTCGCGCCGCAGCGCCCCGACAGATCGCGCAACACATCCAGGGCTTCGCCCCGCGCGATGAAGAGTTCCCCGCCTGCTTCGCCCAGTCGATTCCCCAGCGCTTTCAAGGAATGGTGCAGCCACCAGCGGCTGGCCGCTCCGGGCTGCCACAGCGCGTCTTCCCCGGGTGCGTGGATGTAAACGGGCAGAACCCTGTCGTGCCCCGCACAAGCCGCCGCGAGTGCCGGGTGATCATCGAGGCGAAGATCGCGTCGAAGCAGGACCAAGGCTGTGCTCATGCCAATCGGCCTCCCTGGCGGGCGATCGCGGTTGACTCCAGGCACACGAAGGCACCTGACCCGGTCGCATCGGGTTGCAATCGCAGCCCAGTGCGTGAATCGCCCTGATCAGTGGGCGCAGGCGCCCCGGGCACGAGCCACATAGGCCGCATTCCGGGTCATACGTGACCGCGACGGAAACGGTTGCACGGTCCCAATGCGATGGCTGTCCAGCGCCGCGCACGGTCCGGCGCCTCCGGCACCTGGCTTCATCTCCAGTAGCCGCCGCATCGCCAGGCGTGCCAGGCGATGCGCAGCCAGCGGAGGATGGCAAACGCCGCCCACACGGCCCACGCGAAGACGAGAGCCTTGAATACCCACAGCGGCAGGCTCGCGACCATCGGCTGCGGCAGCGCGCCGCCGGTGCGGTCCATGAACCAGGTAAAGCTGCCGCCGGTGGAGCCCGGCCCCGTCACACCCATGTCGGGCGTCGACAGCAGACCGTCACGGATACCCGAGAAAAGGAGCGACGTGACCGCGAAGAATGTCAGCGCCGCGAGCAGCAGTTGCACGAAGTTGAATTGCCAGTTCTTCACCGTGCCCGCCCACCGCCCCCGCCACTGCATCGCAAAGAGCCACAGCGCGACGAGCGCGAGCACGCCCCACGACAGCGTCGAGAGCCCGAGGCCGAGCAGCACCCACTCGTGTGTCCTGAGCGGCGAGCGGCCGCTCTTGCCGACGAACCACGCGGTCAGGAGGAACGCGATGAGCTCGCTCCAGTAAAGAATCGCGGGCCCGACGCCCTTGCCCGCGGCGAGGAGTGCCCAGCGATCGGCGGGCAGCGAGATCGTCGTCGTCACATTGCTCGCCGGCGCGCCGAGATCGAGCGCCCCGGGGCGCACGATCGTGGCGACGCCGTGCGCCCCGGTACTCCTCACCTGCAGCGAGTGTTCGCCCGGCAGCACCGGAATCGAAAGCTCGCCCTTCTCAGGGCGCAGCGCGAGGTTCCCGCCGTCGACGCTCACCGAAGTCACGCGGACATCGGGAGGCAGCTTCACCACGTGACGCCCACCCTGCGTCGCGCGGTAGCGCACCTCGAGCACGGCATCCGTGGCGCGCTTGCCAACCTGCAGGCGACGGCTGACGGAATCGATCGCGAGCGCTGCACCGGGCACGGCGGCAGGGCGCGTGAACGTTGCCACCAGTGATTCGCCCGGTCGCGGATGGAACTCGAAAACCCACCCATCGTGCAAATCCTCGGGAAGCGTCGGCGCAAAGCCCCCGAACGTCGCGTGCCACTGCGGGCTCACGGCGAACTCCCAGACTTCGACGTAGGGCGCGTCGGCGGACGCGGCCGTGAACGTGAGCGCGTCCGTGCGCGGCATCGACGCCGCCCACGACACCTCGTCCACGCCCGTCGCGAACACGGCGAGTGCCGTGCGACCGTCACGCACCTCGGTGCCCTCGGACAGCACGGACTCGCCCGCGACCAGCGGGATCGGCACCGAGAACGCCGCGCGCGCGGGCGAAAGCCGCGCAACACGCGTCTCGACACGGGTCTCGACACCGATCGCGAAACGGCGCACGACCCGCACGAACGGCGGGAACTCGACCGCCGTCTTGTCGAGCGCGGCTTCTCCCTGCGACGCCGCCCGAACCTCGCCGCGCCGCGAGAATTCGAGCGTGCCGCCCGGCAGGCGTCCGTTCGCCATGCCGGCAACGTCCCAACCGGTCGCCGCCACTGTCACGTGCTTCGGCGGCCACGGGAAAACGAGCTGCAGCGAATCGGCCGGCGCGATGCGTCCCGAGATGACGATCGCGCGCGCACCCGGCGCGAGCGGCACCCAAAGCGTGTCCTCGCCGGCGCGACGCAGCGCAGGGCTCGCGACGCCGTCGACGGTCACACTGTCGACGAGCCACGCTCCAGGCGCCGCCGGCACCGGCACCGCGAGGCGCGTGAGGGCGCTCGCCTCGAGCGCGAGCGTGAGGCGCGACGCATCCGCGGTCACGCGCGCCGCAGGCACCTCCGCACATGTCGGCGCACAGTCCGGCGGCTTCGTGAGTTTCGCCTTCAGCTCGCCGAGGAGACTCGCATCGGGGAACTGCGCCGATGCGGGCGGCGCCGCGGCGAGCGAGGCGAGCGCGCACAGCGCGACGACCCCTGGCGCGGCGCCGCGCGTGAGCGTCGCGCGCAGCCTGGATGGCAGATACTGCTGCAGCCGCGGTCCGGTAGCCGCGAGAAGCCATGCGAAGAACCCGGCAAGGAGCAGCACACCTGCGACACGCCAGATCGCCATTGCGACGGGCCCCGCGATCAGGAAGCGCACGGTCTGCGCCGGCTCGACCGGGCCGGACCAGGAGTATGCGTAACTGCGGTATTGCCACGACGGTATCCCGGGGCCCGCCTGCACGATCGTCCCGGGCGCATAGCGCTCGGCACCCGGCGCATTGGAACCCGACGCCAGCGAGCGCCTGGTGCCGGGCACCTCTGCTTCCTTGAGCCGCATTTCGGGGGATGCACTCGCGGCCGCCATCACCGGCTCCTGCATCGATTCGACGGGCCGCGGCGGCGCGGCGGGCGCCGCCTGCGCAGTCGCGCGCATGTCCATCGGCACCTGCAGCGAGCCCGCGCCCGCATCGAGCTGCGGGTGGATCGCGTAGCGAAGCTGCTGCCAGAAAAACGGTAACAGCACGAGCGCCAGCACGGCGAAACTCACGGTGCGGTAGCGCACCGCGAAGGCGCGCAACCGGCCTTCGGGCGCCGCGCGCGCGAGCGCGAGCGCAGCGAGCAGATTCGCCCACAGCCAGATCATCTGCGGCAGGTCCTGGTAGGTGAGCACGAGCGCGACGAACGCCAGCGCGCCGCCGAACAACCCGCCGATCCAGCCCGCGAACACGGCGACGATCACGACGCCGAACAGGCTCCATAAACCCCAGCGCTCGAGCCAGGCGCCGGGCGCCGCGTCGGCACCGGGCGCCGCGACCAGCCGATGCCCCGGCGGCAGGTGGAGCTGCCCGCGCACGCTCTCGAAGCGGGTGGTCCAGCCGGTCGCCGGCAGTGCGCCGCGCGCGCCCGCACTCCTCGCCACGGTCTGCAGCGCGAGATCCGGCGCGCGCAGTTCGACGCCCGTCAGCGTATCGCGCCCGCCACGCGTGACGAGCAGCGGCTCGCCGCCCGTCCTCGCGCTGCCGAGCGTCCACGGCGCCGCCATGTCGAGCCGCCAGCCGGTGCGCAGGCTGCCGCCCAGTTCGTCGACCGCGGTGAAACCCTCGTGATCGAAATCGAGCCACAGCGAGCGCACGAGCGTCAGGCGGTTCTCGTCCGCGCTCGCGATGCCGCGGCTACGCTCGACCACGGCGAGCGCGCTATCCGCGAGCAGGCGCACCGCCGGATACTCGCGCCACTCCCCGGGCACATTCGCGAGCGCCGGATCGATGCCCGCGCCACCTTCGAGCGCCGCGACGCGCAGGCGATCGTTGCCCTCCCAGCTCCAGATTTCCTCGGCGGGCCAGGGCGCGAGCGCCTTCGGACGCGAGATCTTCGCCAAATCAGCCGGCGCGCGCGCGGTGAAATCGATCGTGAACACGCCCGCGCGCAACTGCACCCGCAGCCTGCCATCCGGTTCGACGCGTGCGGGCAGCGGCGAATCGAGCGCGATCGGCACGAACCCGGCCGGCAGCACCGGACCCAGCAGCACCTCGCGACTGCCGCCCGTCGCGCGCAGCGTGAGGCGAGTCACGAGCTCCGCGGGAATCCCGTCGCGCAGCAACCGGTGGACTTCGAGATCGAAACTCGCGGCTTCGCCGCCACTGTGCCGCGCACCGAGGAACAGCGCGCCGCCCGTGCGCGTCGGCGCCTCGATCCGCGCGCCGTCTATGGTGAGTTCGACGAGCCCGGTGTCGACCGGCACCGCGAGCGACTCGGGCCGCGTGCTCCAGTCGAAGCGCCCTGCGATCCGATGCTCGCCCGCCGCGAGGCGCGCGCAGGGCACGCCATCACGCGCGACGATCGCACCGGCGCGCCCGTCGATCACGACGTCGAGCGGCCACTGGTCCGCATTGCCCGGCAGTGCGACCCAGCTTTCCGACTCGACCTGCCACGTCTGGTGGAATTCGCCGCCGCGCGCGCCGATCGCGAGCACGAGACGCCCCGGCCATGCGCAGCGATAGGCGGTACTCGCGGCGCCGGGCGTGCCGCCGGGCGTCGCGAGCCACGGACACACCCGATACTCCTCGCCCGTGAGCACCCAGCCGCGCCAGTCCTGAAGGGCGGCGGGCAGCGGCGGATCGGCGGGCAGCGGCGGATCGGCGGCCCGCACGGGCGCCGTCACGACAGCGGACGCAATCAGCAAGGCTGCGATGCGGATCGGATGCACGATGACGACCCCCGTTGGTTTGCGCCATGATCCATGGTCCCGCGGGAGGCGTCGAGAGGAGCGCACCATGGCCATCGAGCGGATCATCGAGGGGCGCGCGCGCGACATCGGCGGCGCCGGCGTGCGTCGCGTGCTGCCGGCGCCGGGCCGGCGCATGGTCGGGCCGTTCATTTTCTTCGATCACCTGGGCCCGGAAACGCTCGCCCCGGGGCACGGCATCGATGTGCGCCCGCATCCGCACATCGCGCTCGCGACGGTGACTTATCTCTACGCCGGCGCATTCCTGCATCGCGACAGCCTGGGGACGGTGCAGGAAATCCACCCGGGCGATGTCAACTGGATGACCGCCGGACGCGGCATCGCGCACTCGGAGCGTACGCCGCCCGCGCTGCGCGCCCGCGGCTCCAGGATCCACGGCATCCAGTCGTGGGTGGCGCTGCCGGACGGCCACGAGGAAGTCCCGCCCGCCTTTGCGCATCATGCGGCGGCGACGCTGCCGCATCTCGTCGTCGATGGCTGCGACCTGCGCGTGATCGCGGGCGAAGCCTTCGGCCGCCGCTCACCGGTCGAAGTGCTGTGGCCGACGCTCTATGTCGATGCCTCGATGCCGGCAGGCGCGGCGCTCGAGTTGCCGGCCGATCACACCGAACGCGCGATCTACGTGGCCGAGGGAGAACTCGACCTCGACGGCGAGCGCCTCGGCGAGGCGTGTCTCGCGGTCCTCGCGCGCGGCGACACGGTGAAACTGCACGCGCGGCACAACGCGCGCGTCATGCTGCTCGGCGGCGAGCCCTTTCCGACGCCACGCCATATCTGGTGGAACTTCGTCGCCTCGAGTCGCGAGCGGATCGAGCAGGCGAAGCGCGACTGGGCAGGCGGGCGCTTCGCCGCCGTGCCCGGCGAGAGTGATGTCATCCCGCTTCCCGACGACTAGCGCCTGCAGGTGCGCGGCGACTGTCTGTTACGCCGCCTTGCACGTGAGTCGCACATCAAGAGCGGCGAGCACCTTCAGTACTGTGGCGAGACTCGGGTTACTCTCGAGCGAGAGGGCCTTGTAGAGACCCTCACGAGTCAGCCCCGTGCGCCGCGCCAACTCACTCATGCCGCGCGCGCGGGCCACATCGCCGAGCGCGGCCGCGATGAACGCGGCGTCGTTCGGTGCCTCCTCGAAGCAGGCGTTCAGGCAGGCGATGATATCCGCATCATCACGGAGATGCTCCGCCAAATCCCAGCGAGTGAAAGTCTCCTTGGTCACAGCGGCCTTTCGACGTCTGCTTGCCATCTGTCATCTACAGTTTTTCGCCATGGTGATCGCTCGACGGATATCCGCGCGTTGGGTGCGCTTGTCACCACCGCAGAGCAACAGCACTCCAGTTTACGTGCTGTCAACTGTAGTTCACGTGGATGGCCGAGGCCCCGCCCTGAAATCCGGCGCCGCGAGCGACATCTCCGTGACGGGGCCGAACTTTGCGACGACGTCGCGTATCTTCGCCGCATCCCCGATCACGACGACCACGAGATCGCCCGCGGACGGAAAGGCCTCCGCGATCACCCGGCGCGCGTCCCCGGGTGTGACGGCCTCGACGGCCGGCCCGTAGTTCTCGATGTACGTACGGTCGAGGCCGTACAACTCGAGTTCGGCCAGGGCCGCGACCCAATTCCCCGCTGTTTCGAGCTGCAGCGGAAACTGCCCGAGCACGTAGCTGCGCGCCGAGCCGAGCATGTCCCCGGGGACACCTTCCTCGTGCAGGCGCTCGAGCGTCCCGAGCGCAAGGTCGATGGCCTTGCCGGTCGATTCCGTCTTCGTGAACGAGCGGATCGCAAACTCGCCGGGCACGCTGCCGCGCGTGAAACCCGAGCTCGCGCCATAGGAGAGTCCTGTCTTGATCCGAAGCTCGGTGTTCAGGATCGACGTGTAGCGCCCACCGTAGAGCGTGTTCACGACATCGAGCGGCGCCCGATCCGCAAACTTGCGCGCCACGCCGCGGTTCGCGAGCCAGAAATAGGTCTGTGCCGCGCCCGGCTGGTCGACGAGCAACACGCGACGGCCGGTCGCGCGCGGCGTCTGCGCGAGTGCGGGCAACGGTGCGGCGGCGCGTGGCGCGCCGGCGAACGCGCTCGCCACAGCCTTCGTGAGCGATTGCGGATCGAGGTCGCCCGCGAAAATCAGCGTGAGGCGATCGGCACCGAAATTCGCCCGGTAGTACGCGAGCACGTCCGCGCGCGAGATTGCGGCGAGCGAGCGCTCGCTGCCGCCCGCCGGGCTCCCGTACGGATGGTCACCGAAGAGAAAACGCCGCCCGTAGATCCGCAGCAGCCCGGCAGGGTCGGAATCCTTCGCCGCCTTGATCTCCTCGATGCGCCGCGCGCGCAAGGTGGCGAATTCCGTGGCGTCGAAGCGCGGCCGCAGCAATGCATCCGCGAGCAGCTCGACCATCAGGCCCTGGTCTTTCGCGAGGAACTGCCCCGAGGCCATGATCGCCTCGGTTCCCGCGGCCGCCGTGAAACTGCCACCCGCGCCCTCGACCGTGTCGGCGAACGCGAACGCATCACGCGCACCCGCGCCCTTCTCGAGGAGCCCCGCGGCCAGCGACGCCACGCCCGGCTTGTCGGCGGGATCGACCACGCTGCCCCCGCGCACGAGCGCAGTGAAGGCGATCAGCGGCACTTCCTTGCGCAGCATCGTGACCACGACCGTGCCGTTCGGCAGCACGACCCGGGTGTAGGGCGGCACGGTGACACCGGCGCCGAACGCGAGCGGTGAGGCGAGCGCGAAGAGCGCGAGCATCGCGCGCACGCCGGATGTCGGCGAGCGCATGTTCAGCCCTCCCCGCCCGCGTGCGCGGCGGGGGACGCGCCGGGCGATGGCGGAACCAGCACGCCAACCGTGCGATGGCGCGCGACCAGCAGTTCCTTCGCCGCCGTGCGGATGTCCTCGCGCGTCACGCGCGCGATCGCGGCGGGCAGGTCGAACAGCTTGCGATAGTCGCCGTGCATCACCTCGAACTCGCCGAGGAGCTGCGCCTTGCCGTTGATCGTGCCGAGCTGCTGGTAGTACGCGACGTTCGTCAGGTTGCGCGCGCGGGCGAGCTCGGCCTCGGTCACGCCCTCCTTCGAAAGCCGGGCGAATTCGGCGTCGATCGCGGCTTCGACGACGGCGGGGTCGCCGCCTTCCGGCAATGTCACAAACACCCAGAAAAGCCCGGGATCGAAGCCCTCCTGCAGATAGACATCGACGCTGACGGCGAGCTTCTTCTTCTCGACGAGCAACCGGTGCAGGCGCGACGCATCCCCTTCCGCGAGGATCGTCGCGAGCAGGCTGAGCGTCACGGACTGCGGATCGTCGGCCCTCGGCGCCTTGTAGGCGAGTTGCAGCAGCGGCGTCTGCGCGCGCCGCTCGACCGTCACCCGCTTCTCGCCGGGTTGCGGCGGTTCGACCGTCCGGACGGCCGGCGGTGGCGCGTTGCGCGGGATCGGTGCGAGGTACTTGCGGGCGAGCGCGAACACCCGCTCCGGATCGACGTCACCGGCGACGACAAAAGTGCAGTTGTTCGGCGCGTAGTACGTCTTGAAGAAGATTTGCAGGTCGGCGAGTGTCCAGCCCTCGATGTCCGAAGGCCAGCCGATGGTCGGGATGTGATACGGATGCGCGGCAAATGCCGTGCTCTGCACTTCCTCGGCGAGAAAACCCGGGTTGTTGTCATCGACGCGCAGGCGCCGCTCGGAGTAGACGACCCCGCGTTCGCTCTCGACGACCTTCGGGTCGAACGCGAGATGGGCAAGGCGGTCGCCTTCGAGGTCGAACACGAGCTCGAGCGCCGGGGCGGGGAACCAGTCCATGTAGGTCGTGAGATCGTCCGAGGTGGTCGCGTTGTTCGAGCCGCCGTGCGCTTCCATCTCGCGATCGAACTCGCCGGGCGGGCGCCGCGAGGTGCCGTTGAACATCATGTGCTCGAAGAAGTGCGCGAGCCCGGTGATGCCGGGCGCCTCGTTGCGGCTGCCCGCGCGCACGAAGTTGTAGAGCGCGACATTCGGGATGTCGTGGTCCGGCCAGACGATGATGCGCAGCCCGTTGTCGAGCGTCTCCGCCCGGATATCCGCGGGCGTGGCCGCATCGGCCGCGGGATGGAAAAAGAGGGACAGGGCGGCCAGGGCGCCGCGGAGAAATCTCGTACGCATCGGCTCATTGTAGCCGCCGCCGGGCCCGATTCGTTAAGGTGAGGCCTCCGGCCGGGGGGAGGCCATGTCCGACGCGCTCGACAGCTGGTTTGCCCGCGAGATCCTCGTGCACGAGCAGGCACTCGAGCGCTACCTGCGGCGCTGCTGGCCGCATCGCGATGACGTGCACGACCTGCGCCAGGACATCTATGTCCGTGTCTATGAGGCCGCCGGCAAGGCGCTGCCGAATGCCCCCAAGTCCTTCCTCTTCACGACGGCGCGCAACCTGATGACCGACCGGCTGCGTCGCGCGAAAGTCGTTTCTATCTTCTCGGTGGGTGATTTCGACGGCCTGAACGTCTTGGTAGAGGACGTATCGCCCGAGCGCGAGTTCAGCGGTCGCCAGGCGCTCGCACGCCTCGCCGAGGCATTCGACCGGCTGCCGGATCGCTGCCGGGAGGCCGTGTGGCTGCGCCGCGTCGAAGACCTGCCGCAGAAGGCGGTCGCGGCGCGCATGGGCGTGAGCGAGAAAACGGTGGAGAAGCATCTCGCGAAAGGCATGCGGTTGATGACAGCGTCGTACTACGGCGGCGAGGCAGCGACTTCCGCGGACGCCACACACGCGATCGATGACGATGGATGCACGAACCAGCAGGCAGATTGAAGACGAAGCCGCCGCATGGCTCGCCCGGCGCGGCGGCAGCAGCTGGACGGATCGCGACACGGCGGAGTTCGACGCGTGGCTCGCCGCGGCCACCGCGCACCGCGTCGCTTTCGTACGGCTCGAGTCGGGCTGGGCCGGGTGTGCGCGCCTGAAGGCGCTCGGCGCAGGCATCCCGCGGGGCACGATACCGGCGCGCGGGCAATGGGCCGCCCCGACACCGCCCGATCGCGCAGTGCGGACTGCAGTTCCGCGCACAGCGCGTGCGGCGCGGCTCGCAGGCGTCCTTGCCGTGCTCGCCATCGGCACCGCAATTGGCCTCGGATGGCGTGCCTGGTTCGCGGTCGAGGCGGCATCCTACGCGACTGCCGCGGGCGAGATGCGCACCATCGCGCTCGCGGACGGCAGTTTTGCGACACTGGGCCCGGGAAGCGTGATCGACGTGCGCTTCACGCGCCGCGATCGCGGCGTGGCACTCGCGCGGGGCGAGGCGTTCTTCACGGTCGCGCACGACACGCGGCGCCCGTTCACCGTCGCGGTCGGCGCGCGGCGTGCCGTCGCCGTCGGCACGCAATTCGCGGTCCGCCGCGATCCGGACGAAATGCGCATCGTGGTCACCGAGGGCGTGGTGCGGCTGGAACTGCAGTCCGCGCACCGGGACGCAGCCGCGCCGAGCACCCTGCTGACGGCAGGCGCCGTCGCAACCGCGCGGGCCAACAGCGTATTCGTCCGCGCGGGAAGCGTTGCGGAGGCCGAGCGCGCGCTTTCGTGGCGCAACGGCTACCTGTCGTTCCACGACACACCACTCGCCGCCGCCGTGGCCGAATTCAATCGTTATGGCGCACGGCCGCTCGTGGTCGGGGACGCCGCCGTGGGACAGATCCGCATCGGCGGCAATTTCCGCTGGTCGAACTCGGACGCGTTCGTGCGCCTGCTCGAAGAGGGCTTTGATGTCCGCGTGGACCGGCAGGCCGACCGCATCGTGCTGCACAGCCGTTGAGCGGGGGATACGCGGCGCTCGTTCGTCCTATTCGATCACGGGAGGGAATTCATGTCATATCTGTGCCATCGGTGGCTTGCGTGCGTCGCCTGTGTCGTCTCGTTCGCCGCGGGCGCACAAGCCGCACCCGCTTCGATCAACGTGCCCGGGGGTGAACTCGTGGCTGCGCTCGACACGCTGGCGCGCCAGACGGGCGTCGAGTTCGTGTACCGTGCCGACCAGCTGAAGGGCGTGCGCACGGCGGGTGTCCAGGATGCGCCCTCTGCAGACGCTGCGATCGACCACCTGCTCCAGGGCAGCGGCTTCGGGCCGCGGCGGGAAGCCTCCGGCGCCATCGTGATCGTCAGGAATGACATTCGCCGTCGCGCGCCGGCGCCCGCGCAGGACGAAACCGCCTCCGGCCCGGCGGCCGCGGCGGCACAGGGCGAGGCGCCACCGGCCGAGCTCGAGGTCGTACAGGTCACGGGTTCGCGCATCGCGCGCTCGGCCGTCGAGGGCCCCTCGCCGATCACCGTGATCACCGCGAGCGATATCCAGGCCGCCGGCTTCACGGCCGTACCCGAACTGCTGCGCTCGATCACGCAGAACGGCGGCGAGACGCAGAGCCAGCAGTCATCGAGCGGCGCCGATTTCTCGCCCGGCGCGCAGCAGGTCGACCTGCGCGGCCTCGGGCCGAACCACACGCTCGTGCTCGTGAACGGCCGGCGCATCGCCGACTTCCCGATGCCGTTCAAGGGGCGCAGCAACTTCACCGATGTGTCGAACATTCCGCTCGGCATGGTCGAGCGCGTCGAGATCCTTACCGGGAGCGCCTCGGCCGTCTACGGCTCGGACGCCATCGCCGGCGTCGTCAACTTCATCCTGAAGCAGAAGCCGGACGGCACGTCGATCAACTTCCGTTACGGCGACGCCACGCGCGGTGGCAACGAGTCGTATCACTTCGACCTGTCTTCGGGATTCGAGCGCGGCGCCTTCACCGCGGTCTTCGGCGCCGAACTCCTCGACCAGCGGCCGCTGTGGGCATTCGACCGCGGCATCCAGGACTCGACGCTCGATGGGCCGACCTCGCGCTCGCGCGCCGCACGGCGTGTGTTCCTGCGCACGAACTGGTACGACGAATACCTCGACCCGGGGCAGGCAGCCTGCAACGCGGTCTCCTCGCTCAATGGCGGCAGCACCTTCTATTCGATGCGCCCGGGATTCGGTGTCGATGGCGACGACGGCTTCTACTGCGGCAGCACCGCATCGATCGGTTACGGGACTATCATCAGCGAGCGCAAGGGGGTGAACGCCTACGGTTCACTCAATTACGAGTTCGGCAATGGCCACCGCTGGTTCGCCGATCTCCAGGCCGGCTACCACAAGCTCGGACTCTACCGGGACGTCACGCAATGGAGCTACCAGGCCCCCGACGGCAATGAGGAAGGCTATTTCTACAACCAGGCGACCGACGACGTCGAATACTGGCAGCGACAATTCTCGCCTGAGGAAATGGGCGGCCTCGGCCGCGGCATGATCCGCAACAACCAGACCACCTTCAGCGTCACGACGGGCTTCGCCGGCAACCTCACGGAGGCCTGGACCTACGAGCTGGCGCTCAGCCACTCGCAGTACCAGTCGACGATCAGCTGGCCGCAGATCGTCGCCGCCGCGGCCAACGACCTGTTCCTCGGCCCGCAACTCGGCGTCGACGACGATGACTTCCCGATTTTCAACGCCGATCCGTCGCGTCTCTACAGGCCGCTCACGCGCGCCGAGTACGACTCGATCGGCACGAAGACGACCTACCATCCCGAATCGCGCACCGACACGCTCGCGCTGACATTCGGCAACGCGGCGCTCTTCAACCTGCCGGCCGGTGCGGTCGGCTTCGCGGGTGTCGTCGAGGCGGGCAACCAGGCGTATGACCTCAATCCCGATCCGCTCGCAACGCAGTACTACTATTACAGCTGGAAGGATTCCGACGGCCACGGCAGCCGCAATCGCTGGGCGATCGCCGGCGAGCTGCGCGCGCCGGTGCTCGAGAGCGTGAATCTCGGCGTGGCCGGCCGTTACGACCAGTACCACTATGCGGGCAACGGGGTCGGCAAGTTCACCTACAACGCCGGGCTCGAATGGCGTCCCGTGCAGGCCCTGCTGCTGCGCGGCTCGTACGGCACCGCATTCCGCGCCGCCGACCTGCATTACGTGTTTGCGGGCATCGGCAACGACGAGACGTCGGGTCTCGACTACTTCACCTGCCTGAGCGACGACCCCGGCGCGACCGATTGCGACGACTACGACGAGAACCTGATCCGCACCCGCGAGGGCAATCGCAAGCTCGACCCCGAAACGAGCACGTCGTGGACCGCGGGTCTCGTCTGGTCGCCGAACCCGGATTTCGATGTGACGGTCGACTATTTCGACATCCGCATGCGCGACCAGGTGCAGGACATGAGCGTCGATTCGATCCTGCGCGACGAGGCGAGCTGCCGCCTCGGCGATCTCGACCCGGCCTCCCCCACCTGCGTCGACGCTCTCGCCCGCATCACGCGCATCAACGGCGACCTGTACGGCATCTTCGTGAATCCCGTGAACGTCGCGCGCGAAAACACGAGTGGCATCGATGCGGGGGCGCAGTATCGCTTCGCGACGCCGATCGGCGATTTCCGGCTCGCCGCACATCACACCTGGGTGCGCGAGCACGACTTCCAGCAATTCCGCGGCGACCCGATCGAAGACAAGTTCGCCGTGAACAGCGGCTTCGACATTCCGCGCACCAAGTCGAGCGCCACGATCGGCTGGTCGTACAGCGGCTGGTCCGCGAGCCTGCACGCCGAACGGCTCGGCAAGCTGCCGAACTCGGACTCCTACGACGAGGTGTACGATCCGGATGACGGCGGCAGCCCGTGGATCCACGCGACGTGGCGCTACAATGCATCCGCGGGCTATACGTTCCGCGAAACCGTCCAGGTGCTGCTCGCGGTCGACAATCTCACCGACTCGATGCCGCCGAAAGACCCGAGCTACACGTCCTATCCTTACTACGACATCTCGTGGTTCGATGCCGTCGGACGCACCTGGTACCTGACCTTCACGTACAAGATCGGCGGCCGGCCGCTGCAATGAAAAAAATGCCGCGGGAGCCTTGGCTCCCGCGGCACGAGTCAGCGAACACCGGGGAAGTTGTTCGCGGATGAGACCGGATCGATCAGTCGCGCGCGCCGACGAAGGACCTGGCGCCGGCCGGCGCGTACGCTTTCGCGACGCATCTCGCCCGCGCGAGTCGCACATCGACGCGACCCTGCATCAGGCGCCCGCTGCCGGCGGCCAACATCAGCGCAACCGGCCAATGGCGGACGGATTCGCTCGGGCCGAGTGCGGGCATCAACAATGTGAGGGTGCGGCTGCTCATCGACACCCAAAGAGGAGCAAGGTGCGTGCCAGCCGGGCACGCCTTGGATTTCAGTCAGTTACGCGCGATTGGCAGGCGGGTGACCGCTTCGGGGTGACGCAGCGTGTCACTTTCCGACCGGCAGGACGACGACGCATGCCTGTCCCCTGGCGCGCAGCGTCGCACAAAGCTCGCGCGCCGCGGCCTCGCTTCGGGTCGCGGCTCGCAGGCGATAAAGCGTATTGGCACCGCTACGCACCGCTGTGACATTCGGCGTGAGGCCCGCGAGGGTGTCCGGATGGGCCTTCGAAAGCCGCTTCCAGTCGGCCGTCGCCTTGCCTTCGGTGCTGAATGCGCCGAACTGCACGCCGTAGCGTACGGACGATGCCGACCCGGCACGCTCCGCGGAAGGTGCGGCGACGGCGGTGGCAGGCGGTGCCGCACGCGGCGCCGCGGCCGGCGTGATCGGCTCCGCAGAATCGGGCGCCGTCGCCGCGGCATTCGACGGCGTCGCGCCCGGCTGCGCCGGCGTCATGCCGGGCTGCGACGGCGGCGCGCCGGCGAGCGCGAAATTC
>JABAQN010000054.1 GCA_019187495.1 Steroidobacteraceae bacterium | reverse complement strand
GCTGATTCCATCGGGGCCCGCGGCCACGCGCCGCACACACAGGCCGGATGTATGGCTGTAATCTCTACCCGAAACCCAAAACTCGAATCTGTGCGCGGCAATAAGGGGCGTCCATGTATGCCAACACAAGGTGTCGGCAGCCGGCGCGCTCAGCTCAATCGTTATACGGCGCTTCCAGCGCCCTTACGTAACCCATACGCACATATGGCGAGCTGCCCATATATGTGCTAGGCTGTTCCAATGTCGGTGAACTTCGACTGGGACCCGCGCAAGGATCGCGCCAACCAGGCGAAGCATGGGGTGAGCTTCGCTGAGGCGCAGCTGGCCTTTTTCGATCCGCGACGCATCATCGCCGAAGACGTCAAGCACAGCTCCGGGCGGGAAGCACGTTGGTTCTGTTTCGGTCGCTACGGCAACGGCGTTCTCACGGTGCGCTTCACGTACCGAGGTAGCGTGATCCGCATTTTTGGTGCGGGGTACTGGACGAAGGGTAAGCGCATCTATGACCAAGCGAATCAAATACAGCAAAGGCCCGATCGATGAGGTTCGGATCGTCGAGGACTTTCTTCCGCCTCCCTCTGAGCTAGTGCCGAAAGAAGATGTGGAGAAGGTGACAATCGCCCTCTCGAAGCGGAGCGTAGATTTCTTCCGTGCAGAGGCCAAGCGCCATGGCACCCAGTATCAGCGCATGATTCGCGCACTTCTAGATCGGTACGCCAAGCTAAACGCGCCGTCTAACAAATCGCTCGAGCGCAGCCGTGGACGATAAAGTGCCACGTCGAAGCGCTGTCATGCGGCGCGCTCAGCTCAATCGTTAGAACGCACACCTAGCGTCCCGTCCTAGTTTTGGCTATATTCTAGCCGGAATGTCATTTGACATCATTCTGGCCCCCGAGGCGGTAGCTGACCTCAAGCGCCTGAAGGGCAATGTCCGGGGGGCGATCCGCGATGCCCTGGAAACGCACCTGCGCCACGAGCCAGAGAAGACCAGCCGCAGTAGTATCAAGCGTCTGCGGGGACTTTCACGCCCCCAGTATCGACTGAGGGTCGATGAGTACCGGGTTTATTACGATGTCGTGGATGGGACCGTTGAGGTATTGGCCATAGTGCCCAAATCGGAGACAGAATCATGGCTCGCTCAGTTCGGAAAGCCGGCCCCAAAATAGTCCCTATCGCCGAGGCGAAGGACGATTTGTCGCGCTACCTGCGAGAGGCGGCGACTCGGGAGATCCTCATCACTCGTCACGGCAAGCCGGCGGGCGTGCTTATTGGGTTCGAGTCCGAGGATGACTGGTTGGAATACCGCCTTGAGAATGACCCTCGGTTTCTGAAGCGAATTGCAGGAGCTCGGGAGAGTCTTAAAGCTGGGCGAGGCGTGCGTCTGGAAGATCTTGATCTTTAGTACGTTCTAACAAATCGCTCGAGCGGGCGGGAGGAGCGTCGTCCGTGACGCGATCGGTCATCGCCATGGGTGTCGATAAAGTGCCAGGCGGGACATCCTGTCCTGCCGCCGCTCAGCTCGATCGTTAGGCCCCGCTTGCGCTTTCGCTTGCCGGCACTGCTAATTGTAACTACAATTTATCTGTGGCCACGTGGGACGAAAGGAAGCGCCGCAGGAATATCAAGGTTCATGGCCTCGATTTCGTTGGCTGCGAGGCTATTTGGGACGACTTCACCGTAACTCGCGAAGACATTCGCGAACGCTACGACGAACAGCGCCTCGTTACCTTCGGACGTCTGAACGACCAGATCGTCGTGTTGGTCTACACCGAGCGTCGCAAGGGCCCCCACATCATCTCCCTGCGCAAGGCGGAAAAGTATGAAGCGCGCTACTACATTGCAGAAGCCAAAAAATTTCAGGGCCAAGGCCAAGGATAGCGATAACCCGCCTTGGTCCGAGGAGATGCTCGGTGCTCCGGTCATGAAGCGCGGGCGTGGGCCGCAGCGCGCACCGACGAAGGTGCAGACGACCATCCGTCTGGACGCAGACGTGTTGGCGTATTTCCGCGCGATCGGCCCTGGTTATCAGACGCAGATCAACGAGGCGCTGCGGAAAGTCGTTAAGCGGGGTCTAACAACTCGTTCGAGCGGGCGGCGCTCAGCGTGGCGGTCAGGTTGAAGCGAATACACCGCGCCGCCGCTCAACTCAGCCGTTATACGGCGCTTCCAGCGCCCTTACGTAACCCATACGCACATATGGCGAGCTGCCCATATATGTGCTAGGCTGTTCCAATGTCGGTGAACTTCGACTGGGACCCGCGCAAGGATCGCGCCAACCAGGCGAAGCATGGGGTGAGCTTCGCTGAGGCGCAGCTGGCCTTTTTCGATCCGCGACGCATCATCGCCGAAGACGTCAAGCACAGCTCCGGGCGGGAAGCACGTTGGTTCTGTTTCGGTCGCTACGGCAACGGCGTTCTCACGGTGCGCTTCACGTACCGAGGTAGCGTGATCCGCATTTTTGGTGCGGGGTACTGGACGAAGGGTAAGCGCATCTATGACCAAGCGAATCAAATACAGCAAAGGCCCGATCGATGAGGTTCGGATCGTCGAGGACTTTCTTCCGCCTCCCTCTGAGCTAGTGCCGAAAGAAGATGTGGAGAAGGTGACAATCGCCCTCTCGAAGCGGAGCGTAGATTTCTTCCGTGCAGAGGCCAAGCGCCATGGCACCCAGTATCAGCGCATGATTCGCGCACTTCTAGATCGGTACGCCAAGCTAAACGCGCCGTCTAACAAATCGCTCGAGCGCAGCCGTGGACGATAAAGTGCCACGTCGAAGCGCTGTCATGCGGCGCGCTCAGCTCAATCGTTAGACAGCAGCTTGACGATTCCACGAGACGTGGCGAGACTCAGCCATGCATTTCGAGATTGTCGGGTCGATCTCGGACGTCCAGACCTTTGCGGTAGGAGGCGCGATCCGTGAAATCGTGCGTCTGCGCAAGTACTACGGGCGTGGTAGGTGGCGGAAAAGAAAGGGCAATGCCACCGTCCGACTGACCGACGGCACGTTGCGCCTAGCCGAGCTACACTGGTACGAAGCATCTGGCATAGGGCGGAAAGAGTTCAAGATCAAGCGCTACCTGGACTAGACACATGGCCGCAATTCGCAAGAGATTCGCCGTCTGCATTCGGAACAAAGGTTATGAAGTGGCGCTTGAGCCGCGCAAGATCTATCAGGTTCTTGCGGACGCGGATGCTGCGCGCCACGAACAGCTTCGTGTCATTGACGAGTCTGGGGAAGACTATTTGTATCCGGAGTCGTATTTCGCTCCTATCACGCTCCCGCAGTCGTTGCGGCGTGCGGTGCTTGCCGCTGTCTAACATAATCGCTCGAGCGCAGCCGTGATCGACAATGTCCGACGTCAGCAGCTCAGCGCGCGGCGCGCTCGGCTCAAACCTTAGGCGACACTCTCCAGGTCGGCAGCATGTCGGAACTGAGGGAGAAGATCGTCGCCCTATTTGAGCGCCATAGAGTCTCTCCGGGGGACGCTTTCGATCCCGAGCATTTTCTCGACTTCCTGATAGCCTCTCCCCGCGCGGGCCGCGCCGTTTACAATCAATTTTCGGGGCTGCGCCGTTTCAATAGATTTATTGATGCAGTGCAACTCGAATGTGCCGTCTGCTTTTCCCGGAAGGACCGCGATGCGAATTACTCGCTCGACAAGTTCGTCGATCGAATCGAGGAACTGCAGCGGTCGCCTCGCGGGTCACTTGCATCACTTCGCAACCAGATCAAAGTCGGTCCGGAAGTTAACTTCGTGCTCTTCGTCAACCTGATTCTGCTAAGCGCCCTTGTTGCGATAAGGCACAACTTCTGGGGGCTTTGTTTCGTGGTGGGCCTGGCTGTCGCATTCAATCTTTGGTATGTGGGCCTTTACGCGAGCGGCAAGAAGTACCAGGGCAGACTGCGCCAGAGAATCTTGAGTGCATACGGTATCGTGGATCAGTAGGGGTCATACAATGTCGCCCAACCACTGCATGCAACCGACGCTCCAGCCGGTCATCATATTTGCATACGCAAGTTTGCCGCCTGGCTGGGTCGCGAGTGATGCCCGCTGATGGGCGGCGAAGCGGTCCTATAGCCACAGCGATGCCCATTTCCACCGCTCTCGACAAGACGCGGGCAGACCTCGCGGAACCCATCTCAAGAAGAGACGTGGTAGCGCTACTGCGCGATTCGGCGATCCGAGTCGTTCAGACGTCATCTCCAATATCCGTCGCAAGCTGGACGCGACTCGACGCCGAGCTCTTCTCTCAACGCCCGGAGATCCAGCTACGCGTCTACGGGTTCAACTCCTCGGAGTGCGACCTCTCGTTCGCTCGCGCCATGAACAACGTGCGCCATTTCGCGGCCGATTGCCTCCGGAAGGCCAGGAATGTCGACTCGGTGGCTGCGATACCAGCGCTCGAATCGCTCTCGATCGGTATCTTCGAACTGGAGAGCTTTTGTTTCCTCGAAGGAGTTTCGCCGAATCTCTCGCGGCTTTTCCTCGGTGCCACCAGGTCGAAGAAGCCGAGCCTCGAGCCGCTCGCGCGGCTCACGAATCTCCGCGAGCTCTACCTCGAAGGCCAGCAGAAGGAGATCGAGATCCTGTCAGATCTCATCACCCTCCAGGACCTGACGCTACGCTCCATCGTCACGCCGAACCTGGAGTACATCGCGGATCTTCCCGCACTGTGGTCGCTGGACATCAAGCTCGGCGGGATTCGCGACCTCTCCGCAACAAGCAAGGTCAAGTCACTCAAGTACCTGGAACTCTGGCAGATCCGTGGGCTCGAAGACGTCTCGGTGATTTCCGGGCTGTCGAGCCTCCAGAACCTGTTTCTCCAATCTCTCTCTCGCGTTATCTCCATGCCGCGGCTGGAGAGGTGCGAAAGCCTTCGGCGGATCGTCCTCCAGAATATGCGCGGACTCAAGGATCTTTCAGCTCTCCAGTTCGCACCCGCGCTGGAGGAGTTTCTTCTCCTGCAGGGCGAAGCTTCGAAACCGGATGACCTGGCTCCCGTCCTTCGAAACCCTCGCCTTGTCCGCGCCGGAGCCTTCTTCGGAAGCAATGCGAAGAACAACGAGTTTCAGTCGATGCTGCGTTCCACCGGCAGGTCGACGTTCGAGCGGACACCATTCGAGTACCGATGAGGCGACTCGCCGCGGCGGCCCTTCGGGATTACAGCCGACTTCTTCACCGGCCCACGCTTGTTGCGAAGTCGACGCCGTGGGGCGACGACACGAGTGCAGTGCCACTGTCCGCGGATGGCAGAGCGCATCGCCCCGAATGGATCGCCGGGATTCCGGGAATCCCCTCGAACGCTCTGGGCGGGATCGCGTGCGGCTGGCTGCTCGCCATGATCGCCCGGCAGTGTGCCGGCCACTGAACCTCAATCCGCGCGCACGGTGCGGTCCTTCGCCCAGGCGCGCAAGCTGGCGACCTGCTCGGCGATCAGTACCGCGAGTGGCCTCGTGGCGCGCAACTCCTGCGCAATGGCCGTTGCGTCCGTACGCGTGCCCTGCGAGTGCGTCGTGTAGAGCGCGGCGACGATCGCCTGCTCGAGTTCTGCGCCGGAGAAGTCGACCGACGCGGCGGCAAGCTGTTGCGCTTCGGCGGCGGTCAGCGGGATTTCGCGCCGGCGTGCATGGATCATGAGGATCGCCGCGCGCGTCGCCGCGTCCGGCAAATCGACGAAAAACACTTCGTCGAAGCGGCCCTTGCGCATCAATTCGGGCGGCAGTGCGGTCACGTCATTCGCCGTGGCGACGATGAACACGCGCGAGTTCCGCTCGGCCATCCAGGTGAGGAATGTTCCGAGCAATCGCCTGCCAGAGCCGGTGTCGCCGTCGCCGGCCGCGAGCGCCTTTTCGATCTCGTCGATCCACAGCACGCACGGGGCGAGCGCATCGGCGGCCGCCAGGGTGTCGCGCAGGTTCTTCTCCGATTCCCCCTGCCATTTGCTGAAGAGCGCCGCGAAATCGAAGCGCAGCAGTGGAACCGCGAATATCCCGGCAATCGCGCGCGCCGCGAGGCTCTTGCCGCATCCCTGCACGCCGAGCAGCAGGAGTCCGCGTGGTGCCTCGAGCGCGGGTGCGCTGCCGTCGAAGGCAGCTTTCCGCGTCTCGACCCAGCGGCGCAGGTTCGCGAGGCCGCCGACATCCGCAAAGCGCGCGGTGTCGGGCTCGAAGTCCAGCGTGCCGTTGCGGTTCAGGAGCTGGTACTTGCCGGCCTGCACGGCGCGCAGGTCTTCGGCCGAAATCTCGCCGTCGTCATAGAGTGCGCGCCGCACCAGGCGTTCGGAATCGGCCGCCGTGAGGCCGGCGAGGTTGTCGACAATCTTCGCGAGTATGTCGCGATCGATCCTCGGCAGCTTGCCGCGGTGCTGGCGTTGCCAGTCGTCGAATACGCGCGTGACGATCGCGCGCCGCTCGTTGGTGGTCGGCAGCGCCGGACGAAAGTTCGCCGCGAGTGGCGCGAGTTCGGTTGGCAGGGTGATCTCGGGGCTCAGAAGCACAATGGTGCGCGCAGCGCCGGAATGATCCTGCACCACGTCCTTCAGCATGCGCACGTTGACCGGATCCGACAGATACGGATGGAAATCGAGTAGGACGTAGATCCCCGCCATCGGAGTCGCCTTGAGGTGGCGCAGCACGGTGGCGGGCTCCGTCAGATGGCGTTGCGGTCCGCCCATGTCCCGGTCGATACGGCGCAGGCCCTCGGTGGCGCTCCAGACGAACACGCCCGACCCGGGCGGACGCCGGGCGCGAAGGCCGGCGTCGCGGATGAGCGCGAGCGCGCGCTGCTCATCGCGGCTCTCGATCGCGATCAACGCGACGCGGGACGACAGCAGCGTCTGCAGCTCGGCATGCGGATCGGCGGCAGGGGGTGGGTGCATGGCGCCCCAATGTAGCAAATGCGGTTCGCGCTTGCGGCCGCGGTGCGCATTCCCGACAATGCGTCACAAATGCACAAGCCGCGCCGCCGGCGCCCGAAGCTCCGCTGGATAGACCCTTTCGAGCCCGAGCAGATCCGCCGGCTCGTCGCGGAATTCGGCTCGCCGCTCCTGATCATCGACTGTGCACGCGTGCGCGCCCAGTACCGCAGCCTCGCGCGCGCGCTCCCTGGGGTCGACCTGCATTACGCGCTGAAGCCGCTGCCGCATGCCGCCGTCGTCGAGACGATCCGCGAGCAGGGCGGCTGGTTCGATCTCGCGACGACGGGGGAGGTGCAGCTCGTCTCGCGGCTCGGCATCGATCCCGCGCGCTGCATCCATACGCACCCGATCAAGCGCGACATCGATATCCGCAACGCCGTGCACGCCGGCGTGCGCGTGTTCGTCGCCGACAATGTCGACGAGCTCGAGAAGTTCATCCCGTTCCGCGGCGACACCGAATTGCTGCTGCGGGTTTCGTTTCGCGCGCCGGGAGCCGTGTGCGACCTGTCACGCAAGTTCGGTTGCGATCCGGAGGCGCTGCCCGGCCTCGCGCGGCGCGCGCGCGAGCTCGGTCTCGTGGTGCGTGGTCTGTCGTTCCATGTCGGTTCGCAGGCGCCGAACGCGCAGAAGCATCTCGAGGCGATCGAGACCTGCCAGCGGCTCCTCGCGCAGGCGCGCCGCGAACGGCTCGGGCCGCTCGATACGCTCGATATCGGCGGGGGCTTCCCGATCGGCTACGGCCAGCGGGTGCCCGACATCCGGCGCTTCTGTTCACCGCTGCGCGCGGCGCTCGCGAAGCTGCCGCGCCGTATCAGGGTGATCGCCGAGCCCGGGCGCTTCATCGCGGGGCCCGCCGCGATCGGGGTCGCAAGCGTGATGGGGCGCGCCGAGCGCGAAGGGCACTGGTGGTACTACCTCGACGACGGCCTCTACGGCTCCTACAGCGGACAGCTGTACGACCATGCGCGCTACCCAGTGGAAGTCCTGCGCGAAGGCGAAGAGCGCGTACCATCGGTGCTCGCGGGGCCGACCTGCGACAGCATCGACGTGATTGCCGAAAACCTGATGTTGCCGCGCCTCAGGCCCGGTGACCTGATCGTGGGCCGCTCGATGGGCGCGTACACTTTGGCGAGTGCCTCGGAGTTCAATTTCTTCCCGCGTGCCACGGCAGTCGCCGTGAACCGCCACCCGGGAGATACCGGCGGCGTGTGATACGCCGGGCTTCCGGGCGCGCCGGACGGGGGTGAACCGCAACAGCGTGGAGGGGGAGGGCCAATGCCGGCGATCGTGCCAACCACTGCGTTGCTCGTGTTGTCGAACGTCTTCATGACGTTCGCCTGGTACGCGCACCTGAAGAACCTCGCGAGCCGTCCCTGGTATCTGGCGGCGTTCGCGAGCTGGGGTATCGCATTCTTCGAGTACCTGCTGCAGGTGCCCGCCAACCGCATCGGTTACTCGGAACTCTCGCTCGGGCAGCTCAAGATCCTCCAGGAAGTGATCACGCTGTCGGTGTTCGTGCCGTTCGCGGTGCTCTACATGCGCCAGCCGCTCAAGCTCGATTTCCTGTGGGCCGCGCTCTGCATCATGGGCGCCGTGTACTTCATCTTCCGGTCATGAGCGCCGGCAACACCGTCATTCACCGTGAAGTCGAGGCGCTGCGCGCCGGGCGCGAACCCCGGTTGCTGGCACGTCTCGGGTCGGGCTGGGCCGTGTTCGGCGCGCGGCAGTTCGTGCGCGGCTACCTGCTGCTGCTGCCGGATCCCGTGGTCCCGCACCTGAATGCGCTCGCGGCGCCGGCGCGATCGGCGTTCCTTGCCGACATGGCCCGGCTCGGCGATGCGCTGCTCGCGACGACCGCAGCGGTGCGCATCAACTACGCGGTCTTCGGCAATGTCGAGCCCGCGCTGCACGCGCACGTGATCCCGCGCTATGCCGATGAGCCCGAGGCGCTGCGCAACGCGCATCCCTGGGCCTACGACTGGGAGCATGCGGCGCCCTTCGACGTGGCCCTGTACGAGAGCCTGGCGGCGGCATTGCGACGACAACTCGTCATTTGACAGCAAGGGGAGTGGAGAACATGCGCAAGTCAATTCCGGTCCTGGTTCTGGGGCTCGTCCTGTGTGGCGTGGCCGTCGCAGAGGGTGGCGATCGCGAATACTTCGGCGGCGAGCGCCTCGACGGCACGCCGTTGCCGTTCAGCAATGCGGTGCGCGTCGGCGACACGCTCTACGTGGCAGGCCACCTCGGCCTCGATCCGAAAACGCAGACACCCCCGGCCGACGCCGAACTCGAAGCCCGGCTCGTCATGGACGGGATTCGCAAGTCCGTGGAAAGTGCAGGCTTCACGATGGACGACCTGGTCTCGGTCACGGTGTTCTGCCCGGATCTCTCGCAATACGACACGTTCAATCGTGTCTACAGCAGCTACTTCAAGGGCAAGTTCCCGGCGCGGGCGTTTGTCGGCAGCGGGCCGCTGGTTCGCGGCGCACGCTTCGAAGTGCTCGGCGTCGCGGTCAGGACGCCAGCGCGAGCCGCAGGTTCCGCAGCAGCGCACTGAGATCCTCGAGCGGCGCGCTGCAGGTGGCGCCACGGCAGACGTAGGCGACCGGCCGGTTGCGCGGCGCCTTGCCTGCGAGCGCCGCAGGCAGGTCGGCGACCCCGGCGGGAATCGCGAACACGAGGCGCCGTGGTGCATAGAGCCGCGCCAGTTCACGCTGCCAGGGCGCGATGTCCGTCGCAGCGCCACGAAGGATCACGATCTCGGGAGCGTGCAGGAATTCCTCGAGCGCCGTGAGCATCGAGGTGTGCGCCTGCGGCTGGCGCGATACGCCGCTCCAGCCGGCACGGAGCGTGCGTTCGGCGGCGAGGAGCCAGCGTGGTTCACCGAGCAGGTAACCCGCGCGCTGCAGCACGATCGCGGCGATCCCGTTGCCGTTCGGTGTCGCGTCGTCCGAGAAGCTCTTCGAGCGATGAATCAGGGTCTCGTGGTCATGTGAGGTGAACCAGAAGCCGCCTGCCGCGCGATCCTCGAAGTGCGCAAGCAGTGCCTCGAGGAGGTCGCGGACGAAGGCGAGGTCTTCGGTGCGCCACCGGGTCTGCAACAGCTCGAGGGTCGCATCGGCGAGCAGCGCATAGTCGTCGAGATAGGCATTCAGGTGCGCGCGACCGTCCCGGCTGGTGGCGAGCAGCCGGCCATCTCGCCACAGCGTGCGGCGAACGGCATCGAGCGCCCGGGTCGCCGCATCGGCGAGGGAGGGCTGTTCGAGCGCGCGTGCCGCGATCGCGAGCCCGCGGATTGCGAGTGCGTTCCAGCCCGTGAGGATCTTCTCGTCACGGGCCGGCGGGACGCGCCGCCCGCGCACGGCGAGCAGCTTGCGGCGCGCCGTATCGATCGTTGCCTGGACCGTGTCGACGGCCTCGCCACGCCCGGCAGCAATATCCTCGACGCTGCGATACGCGTGCAGATGCCACGCGCCCTCGAAATTCGGTGCACGGTCGAGGCCGAAACGCGCGGCGAACACGGCGAACTCGCGATCATCGAGGGCCGCCTGCGCTTCGTTCGGCGTCCAGACGTAGTAGCGGCCCTCGTGGCCCTCCGAATCGGCGTCGCGACTCGAGTAGAAGCCGCCGTCCGGCGATTGCAGGTCGTCCAGCATCCAGGCCGCGGTTCCCGCGGCGGTACGCGCAAAGAGCGGCTCGCCGGTCGCGATCGCCGCGGTCGCGTAGTTCGCGAGCAGCGCGCCGTTGTCGTAGAGCATTTTCTCGAAATGCGGAATCATCCACTCGGCATCCACGCTGTAGCGGGAAAACCCGCCCGCGAGGTGATCGAAGAGGCCGCCCTCGGCCATTCGCGTCAGCGTGAGCGTCGCCATGAAGAGCGCGTGCAGGTCGGGCTCCGGCGTCGCAGCAGTCGCGTGCCAGTCGCGCATCAGCCGCTCGAGCGTCGTCGGGTGCGGGAACTTCGGTGCGCCGCCGAAGCCGCCATGCGCGCGGTCGAAGGAGCGCTCGAGCTGTTCGCGACACGCGACGAGCGGCGCGTCGGTCAGGGCGACGGCCGCATCGGCCGGCGGTGACTCGAGTGTCGCAAACGCTTCCATCAGTGCGTCGTTCTGGCGATGCAGGTCGTCGCGATGCTCGCGGTAGTACGCGGCCACGCGCGTGAGGACATCCCGGAACGCGGGCATGCCGAAGCGCGCCTGCGGCGGGAAGTAGGTGCCGCCGAAGAACGGTCGCTGGTCATCGTGCGCGAGGAACATGGTGAGCGGCCAGCCGCCACTGCGCTGCGTCAGCATCTGTTGTGCAATCTGGTAGATGCGATCGAGATCGGGGCGCTCCTCGCGATCGACCTTCACGTTGACGAACAGTTCGTTCATCACCCGTGCGGTCGCCGGGTCTTCGAAGGATTCGTGGGCCATCACGTGGCACCAGTGGCACGCCGAGTAACCGATCGACAGCAGGATGGGCTTGCCGCTCGCGCGTGCGAGCGCGAGCGCTTCCTCACCCCATGGATACCAGTCGACGGGATTGTCCGCGTGCTGCAGCAGGTAGGGACTCGTTTCGCGGACGAGGGCATTCGGCATGTCGGCTAGAATACGTGAATGGAACTGCGCTTGAAAAAGGGTGAGGACCGGCGGCTGCGGGCGGGGCACGCGTGGATCTTCAGCAACGAGGTGGATGTGGCCGCGACGCCGTTCGCGGAATTTTCGCCCGCCGCCACAGCGCGCATCGTGTCGGATCGCGGCGCGTTCCTCGGCTACGGTTACGTCAATCCGCACGCGCTCATCTGCGCGCGCCTGCTGTCGCGTGACGAGCGGAGCGAGCCCGATGCCGCGTTTTTCGCCTCGCGCATCGGGCGTGCGCAGCGCCTGCGCGCACGGCTTTATCCGACCCCGCACTACCGGCTCGTATTCGGCGAATCCGACGAGTTGCCCGGGCTGATCATCGATCGGTACGGTGACGTGCTGGTGGGCCAGATCGCCACCGCCGGGATGGAAGCCCGGCGTGCTGCGATCGAGGCTGCGGTCCGTGAGGTCATCGCACCGCGGGCGCTCATCTGGAAGAACGACTCGGCGGCGCGCGACCTGGAGAAGTTGCCGAAGGAACTGTCGGTGGCATTCGGTGCGCTGCCCACGGCGCTGGAACTCGTCGAGAACGGCGTGGCCTTCGGCGCGCCGCTCGGTGAGGGGCAGAAGACCGGCTGGTTCTACGACCAGGCCGCAAACCGGGCGCGCTGGCGCGAGCTGCTGCCACGCGATGCGCGGGTGCTCGATGTGTGTTCGTACGCCGGCGCCTGGGCGATCGCCGCGCTGTCGGCCGGGGCGCGGGAGGCCGCCTGCGTCGATGCCTCGGCGGGTGCGCTGGAGTCTGCGCGTGCCAATGCGCAACGGCACGGCTACGCGCTCGAGACGTTGAAGGGCGATGCGTTCGAGGTGCTGGAGGCGCTCGTGACAGCGGGGCGTCGTTTCGATGCGATCGTGCTCGACCCGCCGGCCTTCGCCAAGCGGCGCAAGGACCTGCCGAAGGCGCAGGCGGCCTACCGCAAGCTCAATCAGCTTGCGCTGCGCCTGCTCGACGACGAAGGATTGCTCGTATCCTGTTCATGCTCGTGGCACCTCGCCGAAGCCGATCTGCTCGCGGCCATCCAGGGCGCGGCGCGCCACGTATCGCGCTTCGTGCAGGTCCTGGCGGTCGGTGGCCAGGCGCCCGACCATCCCGCGCATCCGGCGATCCCCGAGACGCGTTACCTGAAAGCTTTCTTCTGCCGGGTCGTGACCGGCTAGACTGCCACGCATGATCCAGTATCCCGGTTTCGATCCGATCGCGTTCCAGCTCGGACCCGTGAAGGTCCATTGGTACGGCATCATGTATCTCGTCGGCTTCGTCGCGGCGTGGTGGCTCGCCCGTCGCCGCGCGGCGCGCCCCGGGTCGACCTGGAAGGCGCAGGACGTCGACGACGTGATCTTCTTCGCGATGCTCGGCGTGATCCTCGGCGGGCGGATCGGCTACGTGCTGTTCTACGGGCTCGGCTACTGGGCCGAGGATCCTCTCTACCCGTTCAAGATCACCCAGGGCGGCATGTCGTTCCATGGCGGCCTGATCGGTGTGCTGGTCGCGGTGGCGCTCTTCGCCTGGCGGCGCAGGCGCCGCGTGGCGGACGTTTTCGATTTCATGGCGCCGCTGCCGGGGCTCGGCCTTTTTGCCGGGCGCATCGGCAATTTCATCAACGGCGAACTGTGGGGCCGCGTGACCACCGTGCCGTGGGGATTCCGGGTCGACGGCGAAGTCCGCCATGCGACGCAGTTGTACGAGGCGGCGCTCGAGGGCCTGCTGCTCTTCGCCGTGCTCTGGTGGTTCACGATGAAGCCGCGCCCGCGGCTCGCGCCTTCGGGGCTCTTCCTCGTGATGTACAGCCTCGCGCGCATGCTGGTCGAGTTCTGGCGCGTGCCCGACCAGCAGATCGGCTATTTCGCGGGCAGCTGGCTCACGATGGGCCAGTTGCTCTCGCTGCCGATGCTGCTGGCCGGCATCGTGCTGCTCGGGTACGCCTACACGCGGCGCGAGCCTTCGGGCAATCGCGCGGCGTGATCCTGCGTTAGCGGACCGTCACCTCGATCGGTGCGCCGGTCGCGATCGTCAGCGTCGAGTCCTGCGCGAGTTCCACTTCCGCACCGGTCTTTTTCGCCGCGAGCGCACCGGCGGCGCCGCCGAGCAGGGCACCGATCACTTTGCCCTTGTCGTTGTTCTTGACCTGATGGCCGATCACGGCGCCCGCGGCGGCTCCGCCCAGGATCTTGGCCGTGTCGGCGCCGGTGTCGCTGCGACCCTGCTGCACCAGGTCGCCATTCAGCGCGATCTGCTGGCCGTCAGGCAGGTGCAGGGTATCGAACCGCAGCGCCAGTGTCGGCAGGCCGCCGATCTTGTTGCTGCCCGACACGACGTTGGTCACCGAGCCCGAGACGTGCGAGCCGGCCGGAATGGCGACACGGTTGCCGACCATGATGTCGGACACCACGAGCGCGCCGAAGCCGTCGCCGACGCGGGCGGTCTTGGTCGAGATCGGCGCGGACAGCGCCATCGTGAGGTTCGTGCCTGCCGGCACGACGAGCCTCACCGGCGCCGGTTTCACCGGCTTCGCCGTCGAGGCGGTCTGTGTCGGCCTGTTCGACGGTTTGGCTGCACTGGCGGCCTTTGCCGCCGCCTTCGCGGCCGCGGCTTCTTTCGCAAGCGCCGCCTGCTGTGCGGCGAGATCCGCCTGCTGGCGCGCCAGTTCCTGCTCGCGCTGGTCGAGCTCCTTCTTCGCGAGCTCGTTCTCGCGCGTGGCGAGGTCCTGTTCCCGCGCCGCGAGCTCCGCTGCCCGGTCGGCCTCGGAGGGGCCCGACTGGGTCGTGGTCGCCGTGTCGGTGGCGGCTGCCGAATCGGCGGGTGCCGTCGGCGCCGGCGCCGGGCCGCCGCAGCCGGCAAGGGCGAGCAGTGCCGCAGCCGTGAATACGAGGGTGACGGGGAAGGCCGGACTGTGCTGGGTCATCGTCGAATTCCTGCAATTTGAGGATACGCGCATATTCTACCCCGCCAACCTGAACGCACGCCGAACGCCGACAGGCGCCATTCCTCACCTATAATTCCGCCCTCCCATGCAGGCCTATCTCGACCTACTGCGGCGTGTCCGCGACGACGGTGCGTACAAGACCGACCGCACGGGCACCGGCACGCGTTCGCTGTTCGGTTGCCAGATGCGCTTCGACCTCGCGCGCGGCTTTCCGCTCGTGACCACGAAGCGTGTGCACGTGAAGTCGATGATCCTCGAGCTGCTGTGGTTCCTGCGGGGCGATACCAATGTTGCGTGGCTGCGCGAGCACGGTGTCACGATCTGGGACGAGTGGGCAGATGCCGCGGGCGAGCTGGGCCCGGTATACGGCCGGCAGTGGCGCTCCTGGCCGGCCCCGGACGGCGGCCACATCGACCAGATTGCGCGCGTGGTGGAGCAGCTGCGCACGACGCCCGATTCGCGCCGCATCCTCGTGAGCGCCTGGAACGTGGGCGAACTCGACCGCATGGCGCTGCAGCCCTGCCACGCGCTGTTCCAGTTCTACGTGGCGAACGGCCGCCTGTCCTGCCAGCTCTACCAGCGCAGCGCGGACCTGTTCCTCGGCGTGCCCTTCAACATCGCCTCCTACGCGCTCCTCACGCACATGCTCGCGCAGCAGTGCGATCTCGGGGTCGGCGAGTTCATCTGGACGGGCGGCGACACCCATCTTTATCTCAATCATCTCGAGCAGGCCGATACGCAGCTCGCGCGCACGCCGCTCGCCCCGCCCGAGCTCGTGATCCGGCGGCGGCCGGCGTCGATCTTCGATTACCGTTACGAGGACTTCGAGGTCCGCAATTATCAACCCCACCCGGCGATCAAGGCGCCGGTCGCAGTCTGAAGGAATCGCATGGCAGTCGCCCGCAAGGCTCCCCTCTACACGGTGCGTCGTTCGAAAGTCCACGGATTCGGCGTGTTCGCGAAACGGCGGATCCGCAAGGGCACGCGCATCGTCGAGTATCTCGGCGAGCGCATCTCGCACAAGGTGGCCGATGCGCGTTACGACCTGAAGGACGCCGACGATGGCCACACGTTTCTCTTCATCGTCGATCGCGGCGTCGTGATCGACGCGGGAGTCGACGGCAACGAGGCCCGCTTCATCAATCACGGCTGCGACCCGAATTGCGAGTCGGTGATCGAGGACCGGCGCGTGTTCATCGAGGCGATCCGCACCATCCAGCCCGGGGATGAGCTCAACTACGACTACCAGATCGGCCGAGACGACGACGACCCGGAGAACGTCGACGAAGTGTTCGCGTGCCGCTGCGGCGCCGCGGCGTGTCGTGGCACGATGCTGTGGCCCGCCAAGCGGCCGAAGAAGCGCCCGAAGAAGCGGGCGAAGAAGCGGTGAACCCGCCGCCGCCGGTCACGCTCGTCGTCGCGCGGGCGCGCAATGGCGTGATCGGCGCGCAGGGCCGCCTGCCTTGGCACCTGCCGGATGACCTGCGTCGCTTCAAGACGCTGACGATGGGCGGGGCGGTCCTCATGGGCCGTCGAACCTGGGCATCGATCGGCAAACCGCTGCCCGGGCGGCTGAATCTCGTCCTGACGCGCGACCGGTCGTTCAGCGCGGACGGCGCGACGGTCGTGCACTCGCTCGCGGAGGCGCTCGGGCACGCAAGGGACGGCCTGATGGTGATCGGTGGCGCCGAGGTCTATGCGCTCGCGCTGCCCCACGCGCAGCGCATCGAACTGACGGCCGTCGATGCCGACGTCGAGGGCGATACGCGCCTGCCGGCGTTCGATCCGGGCACCTGGCGCAAGATCCGGCGTGAGCACCACGCGGCGGATGCGAAGCACGCATACGCGATGGAATTCATCACGCTCGAACGCCGATCGGGGCCAGCCGCGCCTCGATGAGCGCCCGGGCGCCGGGCGGGATGGTGTCCGTGCCGCCACCGCGGGGCTGCTGACCGGGATCCGCGGCATCGAGCGCAGCGAGGATTTCCTGCTGCACGGCGCCGCGCCGCAGTGCCTCGGCATAGCTGATTTCGGGGTGGAACATCACCATCGAGTAGCGCGGTATGAAGCGGTCCGGGAAGGCACGCTCGAGCGCGGCCCCGAGCGCCTTGCGCCGCTGGAACACGGGATCGCGTACCGTGTCGCGCATTTCGAGATAGTTCTCGATCGCCATCTGCGCGATCGCATCGGTGTCGGGGCGGCGGACGCGCGCGAACTCCGCGAACAGCGCCGCGGTATCACCGTGGGTCGCGAGCAGCGAATCCAGCACCGCGACATCCTCGAACGCGCAGTTCATGCCCTGGCCGTGAAATGGCACGATCGCGTGCGCGGCATCGCCGAGCAGCAGCACCTTGCCGTCGAGCGTCCAGGGATCGCAGTACACCGTTCCGATCCGGCCGCGGGGATGCTCGGCAAACTCCGCGACGAGCTGCGGCAGGCGCGATACGGCAGCGGGGAACTCGCGCCGGAAGAATGCCACGATCGCCGGCGCATCGACGAGTTCCGCGAATGACGGCGAGCCTTCGCGCGCGAGGAACAGCGTCGCAGTGAAGCTGCCGTCCGTGTTCGGCAGCGCGATCAGCATGAACCCGCCGCGCGGCCAGATGTGCAGCGCGTGCGGGTCGAGGCCCGCCGCGCGATCCCGCGGAATCGTCAGCTCGAGGTAATCGTGCGCCAGCACTTCCTCGCGAACCGTCAACGCACCCGCGGCGGCGAGCGCGGCGCGCACGGCCGATCCCGCGCCGTCCGTCGCGATCGTCGGCGCGAGCGGCACGCGACGCCTCACTTTGCCGCCTTCGCCGAACAGCAACGCGTCGCGGGCAAGATCGACTCCGACACAGTCCGCGCCGAAATGCAGGGTAACCGCCGGCTCGGCCGCGGCGGCCTCGATGAGCGTGCGGCCGAGTGCCTCGCGCGACACCGAGTAGATCACTTCGGAATCATCCTGGCCGTAGGCGAGCAGCGCGCCGCTGCCGTCGTGCTCGTGGACGTGGCGACCGCGCATCGGGACGAGCAGCGGCGCGATGCGCGCCGCCACACCCGCGACGGCGAGGCCGCGCAGGCCGCGCGCGGCGAGCGCGAGATTGATCGAGCGACCGCGCTCCCCGGCCCGCAGGCGCGGATCGGCACGCCGCTCGAACACTTCGACGCGAAAGCCGCGTCGCGCCAGCACGATCGCGAGCAGCGCGCCGGCGAGGCCGCCGCCCACGACGTTGACCGGCGCGCGCGCTGCGCTCATGGTTCGGCCACGAGCGCCTCGCGCAGCGCCTGGCCGCAGCGCCGCACTTCGGCGAGCGTGTTGTAGAGCGGCACGGGCGCGATGCGCAGGATGTCCGGCTCGCGCCAGTCGCCGACAATTCCGCGCGCGCCGAGCGCCGCGTGGACGCGCCGGCCGCGATCACGTGCGCCCCGCACCCGCAGCGACAGCTGGGCTCCGCGCGCTGACGCCTCGCGGGGGGACACCAGCGTGACTTCACCCGTGGGCAAGCGATCGATTTCCGACTCGAGCGCGCGCGTCAGCACGATCGATTGCTGGCGCAGGAGTGGCAGGCGCGCCTCCCCGAACAACTGCAGCGACGCGAGCAGCGGTGCGGTCGAGAGAATCGGCGGATTGCTGACCTGCCAGCCCGCTGCGCCCGGCGCGCACTCGAACCCGTGCGCCATGCGAAAGCGCGTGTCGGGATCAACGCCCCACCAGCCCGAGAGCCGCGGCATATCCGCGCGCCGCGCATGGCGCTCATGGACGAATGCGCCGCCAATCGCGCCGGGGCCGGCGTTCAGGTACTTGTAGCTGCACCACACGGCGAAATCGGCGCCGGAATCGTGCATCGCGAGCGGCACGTTGCCGATTGCATGAGCGAGATCGAAGCCGATCGCGGCGCCAGCCTGTCGGGCTGCACCTGTGAGGCGTGCAATGTCGAAGGCCTGGCCCGTGAGGTATTGCACGCCGGGCCACAGGACGAGCGCCAGCGTATCGCCGGCGCGCCCGATCGCGGCCTCGATGTCCTCCTCACGCAGCAGGTCCTCGCCGCCCCGCGGTGCGAGCTCGAACAGGCATTCCCCCGGGTCGAGGCCATGCCATGCGATTTGCGCGGCCACCGCGTGCCGGTCCGACGGGAACGCACCGGCCTCGATCAGGACACGGCGACGCTCGCCGCGCGGCCGGTAGAACGAGGCCAGCAGCAGATGCAGGTTCACGGTGAGCGCATTCATCGCCACGACTTCGTGGGCCTGCGCGCCGGCGAGCGCCGCGAAGCCGGCGGTGACCTGCCCGGCGTATTCGACCCACGGCCTCCTGCCCGAGAACTGTGCCTCGATGCCGAGTGCCGCCCAGCTGTCGAGCTCTTCGGTGACGACCTCGCGCGCGGCGAGCGGCATCAGGCCGAGCGAATGGCCGCAGAAGTAGACGAGCGGCTCGCCCGCGGCATCGCGCGGCAGCGCAAAGCGGCTGCGAAACCGGCCCGGTGAGTCGTCGCGGTCGCTCATGGTTCGAACCGGTACGCGAGCGGCCTGCTCGGGACGGCATCGCCTGCGATCGCCGGTACCTGCCAGGCGAGGAGGCAGGGTCCATCGGGCAGCGCGCCGGGAATGGAGGCGAATTCGGTCACGGTGGCGAACGCGCGCGTGGCCTCCGCGAGGCGGCGGCTTCCCGGCGGCAGGCCGAAGAAGACGCGATGCGCCGCGAGGCGCCCTTCGTCATGCGTCCGGTCGAGCGAAGGCAGATCGACGACGACGTGCGCGATGCCGCGCTCGACGGCGAGCGCCGCGGCATCCGCGGCGATGTAGGGTGCCACCCGTGTTTCAGAGGCGGTGCGCAGGATCAGGGCGATCGGCCGGATCGCGGTCGTCGCGCGCGGCCAGGCCGCATCGAGCGCGGCACGCGTGACGACGAGATCGCCGCCGATCGCGACCGGCGCGACGCTGACGACCACCGCGGGCACCGGCGCCGCCGGCACGAGCCGCCAGGCATCGAGTGGCTCGTGCGTCAGGTGCGCGACACACTCGGTGTGCGTGCCGTGGCAATGCGGGATCAGCGTGAGGGTGCGGCAGTTGCAGCTCGCGCCGCTCTCCACTTCACCGGAGAAGTCGCCGACGGCGAACGGCAGCGAGCGAGGCGGGGTTGCACCGAAATGCCGCGGGCCGCCACCGTCGAAGGCGATCGGCATCGACAGGTCGACGGGCTGCGCGAGATCGACGCGCCATTGCCCGCCGCCAATCGCGAGCACGGCCTTCACGCGGGCGGCGCGACGCCGGGCGGCAGTTGCAACGTGCCGCAGCGCTTGCAGGTGCGATGGTCGCGGCTCGCGTAGTAGCGTTCGAAAACCGGCGGGAACTGGGTTTCGATGTCGGTGAGCTCGAATTCCTCGCGATAGAGTTCGTGGCCGCACTGCTCGCAGTACCACGCGAGCCCGTCGCGCTCACCGGGGCGGCGCGCTCGCTCGATCACGAGTCCCACGGTATCCGCCGGGCGCTGCGGACTGTGCGGCAGGTGCGCCGGCAGCAGGAACACTTCGCCTTCGCGGATCGGCACATCGACGACGCGGCCCTGCTCCGCGATCTTCAGCACGATGTCGCCCTCGAGCTGGTAGAAGAACTCCTCGCCGGAATTCAGGTGGAAATCCGTGCGGCGATTCGGCCCGCCGACCAGCATGATGATGAAATCGCCCTCGCGGAAAAGTCGCCGGTTGCCGACAGGAGGCCGCAGGTCGGCGCGATGTGCGTCGATCCACGCCTTCAGCGAAAAGGCCTTGAGCTGCGTCATCCGCTAATGGTACACACGCGCGCGAGAGGTGCGAGCGTGCGTGGAATGAAGCTGCTGGCCGCGTTGGTCCTGGCCGCCGGGCTCACCGCCGGATGTAGTCATTTGCCGAGGTTGTCGTGGCCGTGGGCCGGCAAGCCGGCCGCTGCGCCGATTCCGGTCGACGAACTGACCTTCGCGCCGGGGGCGAGCGCCGCGATTCCACAGTTCTGGCAAGGCAATACGCTGGTGCTCGACATGACGGCGGCACCCGCGAACGGGACCGCCGTCGCCACGCCAACCTACGCGCGCGGCTGGCCGATGCGCATCGCCGTGCGGACCTGGCCCGGGCGATTCGGTGCGCTCGAGGTGCGCGGAGCGCAGCGGGCGCTGCTGCCGGTCACGACCGAGGGGACTGCCATCGTGGAAATCCCGATCCCGCCCGAGGTCCATGTGGCCGGTACACGCGAGATCGCGCTGGGCTGGGGTGCCTCGATCGCACCGGCGGTGTTCGTGCCGCAGGCACCCGCCACGCCAAAGTGAGCGCTCGCTAATCGCCGATGCCCTGATACGCGCGGCAGGCCGTCTGGATGGGGCCCGCGCCGGGCTCATCGAGCGGCAGCGCAGTCAAGGCACCACCCCACACGCAGCCGGTGTCGAGCGCGACGACGCCATGGCTCGTCGAGTAGCCGAGTGTCGACCAGTGGCCGCAGATCACCCGTGCGCCCCGCGACGAGGCGTCACCGAATGCGAACCAGGGTGCGAGCGGGGGTGCGGCCGTGCCCGGCGCGCCTTTCTGCGCGAGATCCATCCGGCCCTCCGCCGTGCAGTATCGGAGCCGCGTCAGCGCGTTGATCACGAAGCGGTGGCGCGCGGGGCCGGCCAGGGTTTCGCTCCAGGTGTCGGGCTCGTTGCCGTACATCTGCGCGAATACGCCCGGCGCATCGCGCTCGAGCGCCTGCTCGACCTCGCGCGCGAGGCGCGCGGCGTCCGCGGCGCGCCATTGCGGGACGAGCCCGGCGTGCACCAGCAGGTCGCCACGCGCGATGTCGTGGTGGACGAGGGGACGCGACAGCAGCCATTCGAGCAACCGGTCGCGGTCGCGCGCCGCGAGCACCTCGCCGAGCGTATCGCCGCGCTTCAGCCGTCGCGCGCCCTGGCCGAGCGCCACCGCGAGCAGGTGCAGATCGTGGTTGCCGAGGACGACGATCGCGTTCGCGCCGAGATCGCGCACGAAGCGCAGCACTTCGAGCGACTGCGGGCCGCGGTTGACGAGATCGCCGACGAACCACAGCTCGTCGCGGTCCGCACGGAAATCGAGTGCGCCGAGCAGCGTGCGCAACTCTTCGTGGCAACCCTGCACATCGCCGATCGCGTAGCGTGCCAAACCGGACCGCTCCGGCGCCCGTCAGTGCAGGACGCCCGGAATCGCGAGGCGAAACGGCGGAATCGGTGCGTCGAATGCGGATCCGTCGTCGGTGACCATCTGATAGGAGCCCTGCATCGCGCCGACCGGTGTCTCGATGACGGTGCCGCTCGAATAGCGAAAGCCCTGGCCCGGCTTGAGGTAGGGTTGTTCGCCGACGACGCCGTCGCCGGTCACCTCCTGCACCTTGCCGTTCGCGTCCGTGATCACCCAGTGGCGCGTGAGGAGCCTGGCAGGAGTCGGGCCGTCGTTGCGGATCGTGATCGTGTACGCGAACACGAAGCGGTGTTCGCGCGGATCGGATTGCTCGTCGAGATAGGCCGTCTCGACCTCGACGCGGATGCGGTGCGGAGCGCCCGTCATGCGGCCGCCGCGCGTGCACCGACACGGACCGCGAGCACGTCGCAGGGCGCGCCGTGCAGTACCGTGTCCTCGGTCAGGTTGACGAGTATCGACAGGCCATGGCGCTCGCGGCTGCCGAGCACGATCAGGTCGACCTGCCGTTCGCGGGCCACGCGGATGATTTCGGCCTTGACGTTCCCGGCTTCGACATGCACCGGCGCACCCGCGAGGCCCAGGGAGCCCGCGAGCGCCGCAAGGCGCGTTTTCGCGCGCTGGATCAGCTCTTCCTCGATCGCGACCGCCGGCATCAGCGTTTCTCCCATCGGTTCGACCGGCACGAACTCGACCACGTGCAGCAGTTCCACCGCTGCGCCGAACGCCGTGGCGACGATTTTCGCGCGTTCGCCGATCAGGGTGCTGTCGTCGGTCAGGTCGAGCGGAACGAGTATGTGGCGGTAGGCGGGCATGCGCCCAAACTATCGCTGCAACGCGACGCGCGCAAGCGCGGCAAATCCCTCCGGCGGGATGACTTCCGCGCGTGCGCCCGGATCGATGCCCGCCGCCGCGATCGCGGCGGCATCGAGCATCGGGCGCAGGGCATTGCGCAGGGTCTTGCGCCGTTGGGAAAAGGCGCGCATCACGAGCTCCGCGTACGCCGGCGGCACATCGAACGCCGGCGCGCGCCGCACGCTGATGCGCGCGACCGAAGACCACACTTTCGGCGGCGGCTGGAACGCCCCGGGGCCGACGTCGAAGAGCTTCTCGACACGCGCCCAGGGTGCGAGCATGACCGTGAGGCGGCCGTACTGCGCGTTGCCGGGTCGTGCCGCCATCCGGTCGATCACTTCACGTTGCAGCATCACGTGCAGGTCCGCGAGTGCCGCCGGTGTCGCGAGCAGGTGAAAGAGCAGCGGCGTCGAGATGTTGTAGGGCAGGTTGCCGACGACGCGCAGTCGCGCGCCGCGTGCCGCCGAGAGCGCCGCGAAATCGAAACGCAGCGCGTCGCACGCGTGCAGCGTGAGCCCGGAGCCCGCCGGAAACTCCCGCGCGAGCGTGGCTGCGAGATCGCGGTCGATCTCGATGGCATCGAGATGGCCGGCGGACGCCAGCAGCGCGCGCGTCAGCACGCCGCGGCCAGGCCCGATTTCGACCATCACATCGTCCGGCTGGGGGGCGATTGCCCGCACGATCCGTTCCACGATTGCCGGGTCGTGCAGGAAATGCTGGCCGAAGCGCTTGCGCGCGGTCCCCGCCACGTCAGCGGCGCCGGTTCGCCATTTCGATCGCGAGCGCCAGCGCCGCCTCGAGGCTGCCGGCGTCGGCGCGACCGGTGCCGGCGAGATCGAGCGCGGTCCCGTGATCGACGGATGTGCGGATGAAAGGCAGGCCGAGCGTGACATTGACCGCGCGTCCGAACCCCGCATGCTTGAGCACGGGCAGGCCCTGGTCGTGGTACATCGCGAGCACGGCGTCGCAGCGCTCGAGCTGCGACGGCACGAATGCGGTATCCGCCGGTACGGGGCCCGTCACATCGAGCCCGCGCGCGCGCGCGTCTTCGAGCGCGGGTGCGATCACCTCGAGTTCCTCGCGGCCGAGGTGACCGGATTCACCGGCATGCGGATTCAGGCCGCAGACGAGGATGCGCGGCCGGGTGAGCCCGAACAGCCGCGCGAGATCGGTCGCGAGCACGTCGAGCACTTCCCGCAGCAGCGTGGCCGTGATCGCCGCGCCCACCGCGCGCAGCGGCAGGTGGGTCGTCGCGAGTGCGACGCGCAGGCTGCCCGCGACGAGCAGCATCACCGGCCTCGTGATGCCGCTGTGCGCGGCGAGGTACTCGGTGTGACCCGTGAAGGCGATGCCGGCATCGTTGATGATGCTCTTCTGCACCGGTGCCGTGACGATCGCGTCGAATTCGTGCGTGACCGCCCCGGCCATCGCGGCGTCGAGCAGCGAGAGCACGTACGAGGCGTTGCGGGAATCGAGCCGGCCCGGCTGCGAAGCGCCGCCGAGCCGCATGTGCGCGACGCGCAGTTCGCCCGGGAGGTGGGCGCGCGCTTCGGTGCGTACGTAATCGTGCAGCGTCAACGAGCCGCCGGTCGACGCCGCGCGCTCCGCGAGCAGCGCGCGATCGCCGAGGCAAACGAGCTCGCACGGCCATGCACTCCGCGCGACCGCGGCACACAACTCCGGGCCGATGCCCGCGGGCTCGCCGGAGGTGAGCGCGATGCGGGGCAGGCGCATCACGGGCCCCCGCTACATCTTGTATTCGACGTAGGCTTCGTCGCGCAGGCGACGCAGCCACAGCTCGGTCTCTTCCTCGGCCTTGCTCTCGCGCAGCGCCGCGAATGCGCGCTGGCGCTTCATTTCCGCGCTGTTGTCGATTTCGCGGCGGCCGAGCAGCTGCACGATGTGCCAGCCGAACTGCGTATGGAACGGCTGGCTGATCTCGCCTTCCTTGAGCGAGGCGAGTTGCGCCTCGAACTCCGGCACGAAGGTGCCGGGACCCGTCCAGCCGAGATCGCCACCCTCCGCGGCCGAGCCCGGGTCCTCGGACATCGTGGCAGCGAGGCCCGCGAAATCCTCGCCCTTCAGGATGCGCTCGCGCGCGGCGGCGAGCCGCTGCTCCACCGTCGCGTCGTCCTGCAGTTCGTTCGTCTTGATCAGGATGTGCCGTGCGTGGACCTGCTGCACCATCGCCGGGCCGTCGGTGCTTCGCACTTCGTTCACGCGCACGAGGTGAAAGCCGCTCGGCGTGCGGATCACATCGCTCACTTCGCCCGCCTTCAGCTTGATCACCGCGTCGGCGAGCACGGTCGGCAGCTCCGTGCCCTTGCGCCAGCCGAGCGAGCCACCCTCGAGTGCGGTCTGGCTGTTCGAATAGGCGACGGCGAGCCCCGCGAAATCCTCGCCGGCGAGCGCACGGCGGTGTACGTCTTCCGCGCGCGCTTCGGCCGCCGCGACCTGCTCGGGCGTCGCGGCCTGCGGGACGGAGATCAGGATGTGCGACAGGTTGTACGACACCGCCTCGGACGGCGAGTTCTTCTCGCGCTCGAGGTACTGGTCGATCTCGCGCGGCGATATGCTGATGCGCGCGACGACATCGCGCTGGCGCAGCATGCTCAGCGTGATCTCCTTGCGCAGGTTTTCCCGGTAGTCCGCGTAGTCGATGCCCTGGCTCTCGAGCGCGGCCGGCAGTTGCGCGAGCGCGATGCCATTGCGACGCGCGACATCCTGCAGCGCGTTGTTCACCATTTCGTCGGTGACCTTGAGGCCGGCACGACTGGCGCGCTGCATCTCCACTTCCTGCGTGACGAGCCGCTCGAGCACCTGCTGGCGGAGCACGTTCGCCGGCGGCAATTCGAGGCCCTGCTGGCGCAGGCGCGTGCTGATGAGCTGCATCTGCTCGTCGAGCTCGCTTTTCAGCACGACACCATCGTTGACGATCGCGGCGATGCGATCGATGAGTTCGCCGCCCGAGGCGAGTTCACGCGTCTGCGCGAAAGCCGTGCCGGTGGCACAGGTCGCGAGCAGCGCGGCGAGGAGGAGTCGTGACATGGATTTTCCGAGACGTGTCAAAGGCTTGGGCCAATCGGTGAGTATCCCCGAATTGCATCCTCGAGGAAAGCCACGGCGGATGATCCGACACTTGCGAGGCCGCTGAGTTCCAGCTGCAGGTAAATCCCCGTATCGCGCTCGCCCGTGCGGCTGCTCACGAAGCGCCTGCCGACCGCACGGAACCGCCAGCAGCAGGACCGGTACTCGAAGCCGGCGAACTGATCGAGTGTCTCGTCGTCGTGCAGCGAGTAGACGTAGCGACCGAACAGGCTCCAGTGTTTCGCGACGGGCCAGGCGATCGAGGCGTCCGCCTGGTCGATGCGGTCCCGCTGGTAGCGATAGCCGAGGTTCACGACGCTGGTGGCAGCCGGCCGGTACTGCAGCTGCACCTGCATGCGCTCCCGCTGCCTGGCCTCGGGGTTCCATTGCACGCCGAGGTCGGCGGTCCAGTCGCGCAGCGCCGTGAGCGCGACCTGCGCAATCAGGTCCGAAGTGTTCCGGTCCTCGATCGGCTCGCCCGGCAACGTGACGCGTGGCGTATCGAAATACACGGTCTGGCCGACCGAAGCGGCGAGCAGTTGGCGGCCGCTGCCTCCATCGATGACCCGGCTCGTCAGGCCGAAGCTCGCCTGGTTCGCGTCCCCGATCCGGTCGCCGCCGACGTAGCGGTTGGTGCGAAAGAGCTGCACGAGGTTGAGATCGGGTGTCGCCGTGTCGAATACCGGCAGGTCGGCCTGGTCCCGATAGGGCGTGTACTGATAGAGGATGCGTGGTTCGAGCGTGAGCCGGCGCTGGCCATGTGAACCGGTCGTCCCCTCGAATATGAGGCCAAGATCGAGGTTCGCGGTGGGCAGGCTGCGGCGCGGAGTGCGGTCGACCCCGGGCGCCGTTCCCTCGAGCGAGTAGCCGGTGGCGCGCCAGATGACGCCCGGCCGGACGAAATAGCCGGCGCCCTGCCAGTCGAGCCCCAGGTGCGGGGCGGCATCGTAACGCCAGCCCGTGACGCCGACGTTGCGTTCGAAGTTGACGACTTCGGCGTCGAAGCCGTAGCGCAGTTGCAGCGCGCGACCGTGGCGATAGTCGGCACTCGCGTAGAGTTGCGGCAGCGTCGCGTACGGCCGGTCCGCGGTGGCGACGTCGGTGTCGATCGTCTGGAAATCCTGGAATGCACCGCGCAAGCGCCAGTGCGCATCGCGATAGGTGATTTCGGCCGTGCGTTCGACGAAGGCGACGCTCGTGCCTTCCGGCCCCTGGCCGAAGTCCTCGAAGTACTGCGTGTCGCTCACGTTCGCGGCGTCGACCGAGACGCGCCAGCCCGCCGGCAGTTCCGTGCGGTGGCCGAGGTGCACGTAGCTGCGGTCGTCCGCGAACAGGCGATCGTCCGGCAGCCAGGACACGTCGAGCTTGCCGCGGCTCGTATGGGTCAGGTAGCGGAAATTGCCGGCCACGTCGATTCCCCGGCGCGCGAACAGCACGGGCTCGAAGCTGAGATCGAGATTCGGCGCGATGTTCCAGTAATAGGGCACCGAGAATTGCGCGCCGCTGCGGGTCGAGTAGCCCGCGCCAGGAAAGAGGAAGCCGCTCTTGCGCCCGGTGCCGAGCGGGAAGGAGATCCACGGCGAGTAGAAAATCGGCACGCCCTTGAATTCGACACGGGTGCCGCGCCCGACGCCGTTGCGATGGGCCGTGTCGAGGTCGATGCGATCGGCGCGCAGCCGCCACGCCGGGTCGGTCAGGGGGCAGGTGGTGAAGGTGACGTCCTCGAGCCGTGCGTTGCCGGCGGCGTCGAGCGTCATCGAGCGCGCCGTGCCCCGCGCCGGCCGCGATGGCACCTCGAATTCGGCGGCCTTGAAATCCGCGCCGTCGGTCGCCGAATAGCGACCCGACCGGCCACGCACGATCAGCAGCGGATCGCGATACTCCACCCGGCCGTCGACTGCCAGGCGACCGGCCCTGGCGTCATATTCGACGTGATCCGCGCGGATCTCGCGATCGCCCTGGGTCACCTGCACGTTGCCGGACAGCTCGGCGTCGCCGTTCACGCCGAGACTCGCGTGGTCGCTCGAAACCCGGATCGGCGCCCTGGCGAGCTCGGCGGCCGACTGTGCCTGTGGAAGCGCAGCCTGCGGTGGGCGGCTCCCGTCCTCGAGCGCCGCGAAACACAGCGGGCCAGCCGGATCGGCCGCGTGCGCGCCGGACGGCAGCATCAGGGCTCCGAGCGCGAGTACGAGCAGCCGGTCGCAGCGGGAAAGCAGCATGTATCGTGTCATTATAATGACGGGATGAGCGAAAACGACGCGCGTGAAGCGCAATTGCGCGCCTGGTTGACGACGGGGCTCGGCCTGCCGCTCGAACGGCTGGCGCTCGCGTCCGCCGACGCGAGTTTTCGCCGTTACTTCCGTGCGCACGCGAACGGCAACAGCTGGGTCGTGATGGATGCACCGCCGGAACACGAGGATGTGCGCCCCTATCTCAAGGTCGCGCGCCTGCTCGAGGCGACCGGCGTGCACGTGCCGCACGTGCACGAGAGCGACATCGAGCAGGGTTTCGTGCTGCTCGAAGACCTCGGCAGTACGGCCTATCTCGCGCGACTCGCACGCGGCGAGGACGTCGACCGGCTCTACGATGATGCCCTCGGGGCGCTCGCCGCGATCCAGGTGCGCGGACGCGATGCCGCGCGCGAGTTGCCGCCCTACGACGAGCGCGCGCTGCAGCGCGAGCTCGAGCTCATGCCCGAATGGTTCTGCGCCCGCCACCTGCGCCTGCAATTCGGTGACGAGGAGCTTGCGCTGATCGTGCGCACCTTCGATTTCCTGGCGCGCGAGGCGCTCGCCCAGCCGCGCGTGTTCGTGCATCGCGACTTCCACTCGCGCAACCTGATGATCGTCGACAACGGCAACCCCGGCATCATCGACTTCCAGGATGCGCTCGAAGGCCCGATCGGCTACGACCTCGTGTCGCTGCTCAAGGACTGTTACGTCGCCTGGCCGCGTGCCCGCACCCTCGCGTGGCTGCGTGGATACCGGCGGCGCATCGCGCGCGAAGGCCTGCCGGCCGGCACGAGCGAGCGCGAGTTCGTGCGCTGGTTCGACCTCATCGGCGTGCAGCGCCACCTGAAGGTGCTCGGCATCTTCGCCCGCCTCTGGTATCGCGACGGCAAGCGTGGCTACCTCGCCGATCTGCCGCTCACCCTCGATTACGTGCGTGATGCGTGCGCGCGTTACAGCGAGTTGCAGGCTTTTGCCCGCTGGCTCGAGGCCCGGGTCGTCGCGGCGCTGCCGTCTGCGAACGCACGGGAACTCGCGCTGCGATGAAGGCGATGATCCTCGCGGCCGGGCGCGGCGAGCGCATGCGGCCCCTGACCGATGCGCTGCCGAAGCCGCTGCTCGCCGTGCGGGGGCGGCCGCTGATCAGTCATCATCTCGCGGCGCTGGCGCGCGCCGGCGTGCGCGATGTCGTGATCAATCTCGCCTGGCTCGGGCAGCGGATCCGCGAGGCGCTCGGCGACGGCAGCGCCTTCGGCCTGCGGATCGAATACAGCGACGAGGGCGCAGTCGCCTTCGAGACGGGCGGGGGCATCTTTCGCGCGCTGCCGCTCCTCGGTGATGCGCCGTTCCTGGTCGTGAACGGCGACATCTGGACTGATTTCGATCCGGCGACGCTCGCGGCGGGTGGCCGCTGGCGGCTTGCGCCCGATGCGGATGCCGAACTCGTGCTCGTGCCGAATCCGCCGCAGCATCCGCGCGGCGATTTCACGCTCGATGCGGGGCTCGTCGGCGAGGGTAGTGGTGAGGGCATCGTGCGCTACACCTATTCGGGGATCGGCGTCTATCACCCGCAGTTCTTTGCAGGGTGCGAGGCGGGCCGTTTCCCGCTGCTGCCGCTCCTGCGGCGCGCAATCGCCGCGGGCCGCCTCCGCGGGCGGACTTACACGGGCGAGTGGCAGGACATCGGCACCCCGGAGCGCCTCGCGGCGCTGAATGCGGCGATTCCGGTAACATAGCCGCATGACCGACCTCAAGGGCATCCGCATCGTGCAGGAGTCGGCGCCCGCCGCGCGCAGCGGCGAGAAGTACCAGACTCCGCAGGGCCATGCCGCGATCAAGGACGGCATCAAGGCGCGCGGCGACGCGGATCGCCGCGGTCTCCTCGGCAAGCCGCGCTGGCTCAAGGCGTCGCTCGCCGCCGGCGAAGGCTACGATCGCGTGCGCCGCACCGTGCACGATCACTCGCTCGCGACGGTCTGCGAGGAGGCGAAGTGCCCGAACATCGGCGAGTGCTGGAATGCGGGCACGGCGACGATCATGCTGATGGGCAAGGTCTGCACGCGCGCCTGCCGTTTCTGTTCGGTCGATACCGGCAATCCCCGCGGCTGGCTCGATCCGGCCGAGCCGGAGCATGCGGCGCGCACCGTCGAGCTGATGAAGCTCAGGTATGTGGTGCTGACGTCGGTCGATCGTGACGACCTGCCGGACGGCGGCGCGGCGCACTACGCCGCCTGCATTCGCGCGATCAAGACCCGGAACCCGGCAACCGCGGTCGAGGCACTGACGCCCGATTTCCAGGGCGTGCTGCGCGATGTCGAGACCGTCGTCGATTCAGGCATCGAAGTCTTTGCGCAGAATGTCGAGACCGTGCGGCGCCTGACCCACCCGGTGCGTGACCCGCGTGCCGGTTACGACCAGACACTCGCCGTGCTCGCGCATGCGAAACGCCATCGACCCGCGGTGCTGACGAAGACGAGCCTGATGCTCGGGCTCGGCGAATCCGACGACGAAATCGCCGCGACGATGGACGACCTGCGCGCCATCGATGTCGACATCCTGACGCTCGGGCAATACCTGCGCCCGACGCTCAATCATCTGCCGGTCGAGCGCTACGTGACGCCGGACGAATTCAGGCGTTATCGGGAATGGGGCCTCGCGCGGGGCTTTCGCGAATGCGTCTCGGGTCCGCTCGTCCGTTCGAGCTACCGGGCCGAGCGGGTGCTCGACGGCAACAATGTCGGCCTGCCGGACCATGCTGTCTCCGCCGGTCGCGGCTGATCCCGGCGCGCTCGTCGCGGTACGCCACGCGCCCGTCGTCAAATGGCTCGGACGGGTCGATTACGAGCCCACATGGCGCGCGATGCAGCGCTACACCGATGAACGCGGGCCCGATTCGCCTGACGAGATCTGGCTGCTCGAGCATCCGCCGGTTTTCACGCTCGGCATGAACGCGGATCGCGCGCACCTGCTCGCGCCGGGCGACATCCCCGTCGTACAGATCGACCGCGGCGGGCAGGTGACCTACCACGGGCCGGGCCAGCTCGTCGTGTATCCGCTGATCGATCTGCGGCGCGCCGCGCTCGGCGTGCGCGATCTCGTCAGCGCGCTCGAGGCGTCGGTGATCGCCTACGCGGGGACGCTCGGCATACACGCCGAGGCGAAGCCGCGCGCGCCCGGCGTGTACGTGCACGGCGCGAAGCTCGCGAGCATCGGCATCCGGGTGCGTCGCGGCGCGAGCTATCACGGCCTCGCGCTCAACGTGAACCTCGATCTCGCGCCGTTCCGGCGCATCAATCCCTGCGGGTTCCAGGGTCTCGAGATGACACAACTCGCCGCGCTCGGCGGGCCGGACAGCGTGCGCGAGGTGGCCGACGCCTACGCACCCTGGCTCCTCGCCCACCTCGCTTCGGGGGCGGCCACCGCGCCGGGCGGTTGACCGCCGGCGGTCAGTTCGCGGCGGCTTCGGCGTCTTCGAGCTGCTTGCGCACCTGCGCCTGCGCGTCCTCGACCTGCTGCCGCACCTGCGCCTCGACTTCCTTTGCCTGCTTCGCCTGCTCCGCGGCGCTCGCGCCGGTCGCGGCGGCGGTCCCGGCGGTTTCCGCGAGTCCGCAGCCGCAAAGCAGCAGCGCCGCCGAGAATGCGGGGATCGATGTCCGCCATGCCATCGGGGATCTCCTCCTCGTGTTCAGATCACGAACAGCACATGTGGTTGCGCCGCGAGCTCCGCGGCCAGCGCCGTGACCTGCTCCGCGCTCTGCGCCACGATCGTGTACGAAATCGACAGGTAGTTGCCGTTGCCCGAGTATCGCTCGCTGGTGCGGGCGGCGTCGAGGTCGGGCGCATGACGCAGCAGGATCGCATCGATCTCCGCGCGCATCAGGCTTCCTGCGCGCCCCACCACCTTGATCGGGTATTCGACCGGAAACGTGAGGAGGCGAAGTCCGGTCACCAGGGCGTTCCCGCAAGCTGCCTGATGTGATCCTGGAACGCCTGGAATGTGCGCTGCCAGGCGGGGCCCGGCACGCCGCGGCCGACCGGCCGGCCGTCGAGCCGTGTCACCGCCGTGATTTCGCGCGTCGCGGCGGCGAGCCATATTTCGTCGGCGGCGCGCAGCGTCGCCTCGGCGACCGGCGTGGCACGGTGCGGGATGCCGAGCCCGAGCAGCAGTTCCTCGACGACACCGCGGGTCGTGCCCGGCAGGATCCACTGCGAATTCGGCGGCGTGAGGACTTCGCCGTCGACGACCACATGCACGGTCGAAGCGCTCGCCTCGGTGAGCCAGCCGTCGCGCAGCAGGATCGCCTCCGACCCGCCCGCGTCGATCGCGCGCTGGCGCAGCAGCACGTTCGGCAGCAGCGCCACGGACTTGATGTCGCAGCGTGACCAGCGGATGTCGGCCGTGGTGATGCAGGCCGCGCCTTGCTCGAGCTGCGTCGTGGAGGGCCTGGGCAAAGGTGCGGCATACGCGAACACGGTGCGTTCGATGTCGGGCAGCGGCGCATGGTTGCGGCCGTATTCGGCACCGCGCGTGACCTGCACGTACAGGTACTGGTCACCGCCGCCGTTCGCCTCGATCAACCGGCCGCACACCGTGCGCCAGCCGTCGGGCCCGAGCGGGTCGCGCATGCGCAGTTCCTCGAGGCTGCGCGCGAGGCGGGCGAAATGCGGACCGAAGCGAAATGGCCGGCCGCCGAATACCGGGATCACCTCATAGGCGCCGTCGGCGAACAGGAAGCCGCGATCGAGCGGTGAAATGCGCGCCTCGCGCAGCGGCAGGAATTCGCCGTTCAGGTAGGCAGTCGGAAGCGGCTCGGCCATGGTGCGTTTCCCCCGCGCCTCAGCGCCACAGCAATGCGATGCCGTCGATCATGCGGGTCCACCACCCGCCCTCGGCGACGGCCTTCACCGGGTAGAGCGGCACGCGCGCGACCGTGTCCGCGCCGACACTCACCACGAGCTCGCCGGCCGCCTGCGTCGGTACGGCGGGGGCGAGCAGCGGCTCCCGTGCGGTCGCGCTCGTCTTGACGAGTGCCGCGTTTCCGCGGGCGATCGTCACGTAGACATCCGTGCGTGGCCCGATGGCGACATGGTCTTCCGCGCCCTTGTAGAGACGGGGTGCGAGCACGGTCTCGCCGCGCCCCTTCACCTTGACGGTCTCGTAGAACGTGAAGCCGTAGTTGAGGAGTGCCGCGCTCGCATCCTCGCGGGCCTTCAACGAGGACGTGCCGAAAACGGCCGATATGAGCCGCATGCCGTCGCGCTTCGCCGAAGTCGCGAGGCAATAGCCCGCGGATTCCGTATGGCCCGTCTTGATCCCGTCGACGCTCGGATCGCGGCCGAGGAGGCCGTTGCGGTTCTGCTGGCGGATGTTGTTCCAGGTGAACTCCCGCAGCGAGTACCACTTGTAGTATTCGGGATAGTCGTGGATAACCGCGCGCGCGAGCGTCGCCATGTCGCGCGCGGTCGTGTAGTGCGAGGCGCCGGGCAGGCCGGTGCTGTTCTCGAAGTGCGTATGCGTCATGCCGAGCTTTTGCGCATACGCATTCATCATCTGCGCGAAGCCCTGTTCGGTGCCGCCGAGTCGTTCGGCGACCGCGATCGTCGCATCGTTGCCGGACTGCACCATCATGCCCTTGATCAGCACTTCGGCGGGAACACGCGTGCCGACCTGCACGAACGAGCGCGAACCCTCGCTGCGCCAGGCGTGTTCACTCACCGGAATCTCCTCGTCGAGCTTCAGTCGCCCCTCCTTCAGCGCCTCGAACGCGATGTACGCGGTCATCACCTTGGTCAGGCTCGCCGGCTCCATGCGCTCGTCGGCGTTGCTCTCGGCGAGCACGCGCCCGCTGTCGTAATCGACGAGGATCATCGCCCGGGCGTTGATCGAGGGCGGTTTCGGAATCGGCAGCGCAGCATGTGCGGCGGCCAGCGTGAACGAGGCGAGGACCAAAGCGGCAAGCCGACGGCCATGGTGCATCGGAAATCTCCTGCAGGCAGGTGGGGTCAGGGCCGGATTCTAAGTCAGTCGGATGAGATCCGGGCACCCGTGATGCCGAGATCCGCGAGGCGCGCCGACAGCGCGTCGAACGCGGCGACGCTCGCGAGCGGCCCGATGCGCACGCGATGGAGCGTACGATCGCCGCTCGTCGTGGGCGCGAGCAGCACGTTTTCGATGCCCGCTGCGCGCAGGCGGTCCGCCAGGCGCCGGGCGTTGCCCGCATCGGCGAACGCGCCCGCCTGCAGGTACAGATTGCCGGGCACCCCTGCCGCAAGCGGCGCGGGCGGCACCGCGATCGGTGCGGGCACGACGGCCGCCGGCGTGCCGGGCGTGAGCACCTCGACTTCGACGAACGCGGTGCCGTCGCGCAGCATGTCGAGCCTGCTCGCCGCCGTCCAGGACAGATCGATGATGCGGCCGGCGACGAACGGGCCACGATCGTTCACGCGCACGACGACGCTGCGCCCGTTGCCGAGGTTGGTGACACGCGCGTAGCAGGGCAGCGGCAGCGTCTTGTGGGCGGCGGTCATTGCGTACATGTCGTAGGGCTCGCCGGTCGAGGTTTGCGCGGCGTGAAAGCCCGGGCCGTACCAGGATGCGACGCCCCGCTCGACGTAGCCCTCGGCGGTCGCGAGTACCGTGTAGCGCTTGCCGAAGACTTCGTAGAACGGCGGATTGCCGCGCAGGCTCCGCGGCTCGATCCGCGGCACGGCATCCGGAATCGACGCGGGATCGCGCGGCGGCGGCGGCACGGCTGCGGGCGGGGGCGCCGTCTTCCGCGGCGGCGCGCTGCACGCCGCGATCGCGAGCGTGATCGCGAGCAGCGGCACGATGGCGGCGCCGCGCAATCGCGCCACTACTGGTCCGCCGCGTACGTGGCCGCGACGAGCGCCTGCGCGAGATCGTGCACGGCCATCGCGTAGCGGACGCTGCGGTTGTAGCGCGTGATCGCCTCGAAGTTCGCAAAGCCGATGCGCACGCCGGGCGCCCCTTCGCCCTCGGCGGGAATCAGGATCACCGCGGTGTCGCCGGGCAGCGTGGACTCGAATTCGACGCCTTTCGCGCGCGCCGAATCGAGCGTGTCGGAGAGCGCGAGGTTCCTGGGGTCGAGTGCCAGGTCCACGCCGGGCCGCGCCTTCGCCTCGATCAGCACCGGGCCGCCCGGCTGCCAGCCATGCTCGCGGAAATAGTTGGCGACGCTCGCCACGACATCGTCCCAGGTCGTGAACAAGTCGCGCCGGCCGTCGCCGTTGCCGTCGACGGCGAAGCGCAGGTAGCTCGAAGGCATGAACTGCGGTGCGCCCATCGCGCCGGCATAAGAGCCGAGCGCCACGAACGGATCCACCGCTTCCTCGCGCGTGAGCAGCAGGAAATTCGCGAGCTCCCTGCCGAAGTACGCCGCGCGCGGCGGATAGTCGAACGCCAGTGTCGCGAGCGCATCGAGCACACGGTACCGGCCGGTGATGCGCCCGTAGTAGGTCTCGACGCCGAGGATCGCGATGATGTACTCGGGCGCGACACCGCGTTCCTTCGCGACCCGGTCGAGCAGTTCGCGGTGCTGCTGCCAGAACGCGACGCCCTCGCGGACGCGCTGCGGGGTCAGGAAGCGCTTGCGGTATTCCCACCACGGCAACACCTTCTCGGCCGGTCGCTGCATCGCCTCGATGATCTTCGGCTGCGGCTCGGCCTTGGCGAGCAGGTGGTAGAGGTCGTCTTCGGCGACACCTTCGGACGCAGCGGCCGCGACGATGAACTGCCGGATGTCGTCGCGGTCGAGATCGAAACGGTCCGTCCCGCCGAAGATGCCCGTGGCGTGCGCGGCGGGCAGGGCGAGGCAGGCGAGTGCGAGTGCGTGCGCGGGAATCCTCAAGATCGAATCAGTTTCCGGTGCGAGTAGAGCGACATCAGAATACCGAACCCCGCCAGCACGGTCACCATCGACGTGCCGCCGTAACTGACGAGCGGCAGCGGGACGCCGACGACCGGCAGCAGGCCGCTGACCATGCCCGCATTGATGAAGACATAGACGAAGAACGTGATCGCGATGCTGCCCGCGAGCAGGCGCGCGAAGGTCTCCTGCGTCTGCATCGCGAGGTACATCGCGCGCCCGACCACGAAGGTGTACAGCAGCAGCAGCAGCGCGGCGCCGACGAGGCCGAACTCCTCGCCGATGACCGCGAAGATGAAATCCGTGGAGCGCTCCGGCAGGAACTCCAGCTGCGCCTGGCTGCCGTTCATCCAGCCCTTGCCGAAGATGCCGCCCGAACCGATCGCGATCTGCGACTGGATGATGTGGTAGCCCGCGCCGAGCGGATCGGTCTGCGGGTCGAGGAACATCAGCACGCGCTTTTGCTGGTAGTCGTGCAGGAAGCTCCAGCCGAACCATGCGCCGACCGCGGCGATGCCCGCGAGCGCGAGGATGATGCGCAGCTGCAGCCCCGCGAGCAGGATCACGAGGACACCCGCGATCGCGATCAGCATGCCCGTGCCGAGGTCCGGCTGCGCGACCGTGAGCGCGACCGGCACGAAGATCAGGGCGGCCGAAACCAGCAGGTGCGCGGGCGACGGCGGCAGCGGGCGCTCGTGCAGGTACCACGCGCACATCATCGGCACGGCGATTTTCATGATCTCGGACGGCTGGAAGCGCATGAAGCCGAGGTCGAGCCAGCGCTGTGCACCCTTGCCGATGTAGCCGACCACGTCGACGACCACGAGCAGCGCGATGCCGGCGAGATACAGGACCGGCGCGGCGCGGCGCAGGAAGCCCGGCTTCACGCGCGCGAACGCCAGCATCACGATCGCGCCGATGCCGATGCGGGTCGCCGATTTCAGCACCGCGCCGATATCGCGGCCCGATGCGCTGTACATCACGATCAGGCCGAAGACCGCGATCAGCGCGAGGCCGACGAGCAGCGGGCCATCCACCTTGAGGCTCGCGAGCATGCGCGCCGAGCGCGTCAGCGTGCGGCGGGTGTAGGAGGCATCGAGGCTGCCGTAGGTCATGCGCCCCCCTTCACGAGCCATGCGTCCATCACCTTGCGCGCGATCGGCGCCGCGCCGGTCGAGCCGAAGCCGCCGTTCTCGACGAGCACCGCGACCGCGATGCGCGGCTTTTCCGCGGGGGCGAACGCGATGAACCAGGAATGGTCGCGCAGGCGCTCGGCGACATCCTTCTCGACATACTTCTCGTTCTGGCCGACGCTGAAGACCTGCGCCGTGCCCGTCTTGCCGGCGATCGTGTAGGTCATGTTGCGCCCCGCCGTGGCGGCCGCGGTGCCGCGGCCGCGCAGCGCACCCTCCATGCCTTCGACCACCGTTTGCCATTGCGCCGGCGTCGCCGCGACGCTCGCGCCCTTCACGGGCGCGATGCGTGTCACCGCGCCGGTCACCGCGTCACGTATCGCATTCACGAGACGCGGTTTGTAGGAGGTGCCGCGATTGGCGAGGATCGACGTGTAGTGCGCGAGCTGCAGCGGCGTCACCAGGAAGTAGCCCTGGCCGATGCCGAAGTTGACCGTTTCGCCCGGGAACCATACCTGGTCCTGCGGACGCGCGAAGGCCTTGCGCTTCCATTCGCGCGACGGCAGCAGCCCCGGCTTCTCCCCCTCGATGTCGATGCCCGTCACGTGCCCGAAGCCGAGCGGTGCGAGGAATTCCGCGATCCGGTCGACGCCGAGCCGGTTGGCGAGGTCATAGAAATACACGTCGCAGGAGCGCGCGATCGCGTCGACGAGGTCCACCGATCCATGGCGGCCGCTGCGACCCTCGCGGAACATGCGGCTGCTGCCCGGCAACCGGTAGACGCCCGCGCAGAAGCGATGGTCGGCCGGTTGCACGACGTCGTAGACGAGCCCCGCGAGGGCGATGGCGGGCTTGATCGTCGAACCGGAGGGATAGGTGCCGCGCAGCGCGCGGTTGAACAGCGGCCGGTCGATGTTGTCGAGCAACGCCCGGTACTCGGTGCGCGTGATGCCGCGGCCGAAGGTGTTCGGATCGAAGCCGGGGCGGCTCACGAACGCGAGCACATCGCCGTTGTCCGGATCGATCGCGACGACGGCGCCGCGGCGCGCGCCGAGCGCATCCTCGGCGACCTTCTGCACGCCGAGGTCCAGGGCGAGAATCAGGTCCTCACCCGCGACCGGCGTCACCGTGCGCAGGTTCGGCACGAACGCGCCCTGGCGCTGCACCGAGCGGCCCTGCGCATTGACGAGAATTTCGCGCGAGCCGTTCTGGCCGTGCAGTTCCTTCTCGAATGCCGATTCGACGCCGAGCTTGCCGATCAGCGTGGTGCCGGAGTACGCGGCCCGGTCGATGCGGCCGAGATCCTGTTCACTGATGGCGCCGACGTAGCCGAGCGCGTGCACGGCAAGCTCGCCGAACGGATAGGAGCGTGCCAGCCGGGTGCGGATGTCGACACCGGGAAACTCGAAGCGGTGGACCGCGAAAGTGGCGATTTCCTCATCATCGAGGCGCAGGCGGATCGGCACGCTGTCGAAGCTGCGGTGCGACTTCACGAGCTTCTGCGTATCGTCGAGGTCGTCGGCGGAAAGTAGGCCGATGTCGACGAGCCGATGCAGCGTCCCCGGCAGGTCCGGCACCTCCTCGCGCACCAGTTCGAGCTGGTAGGCCGGCCGGTTCTCGGCGACCACGGTACCGTTGCGATCGAGGATCAGGCCACGCGGCGCCGGCAACGGCTCGATGCGCACGCGATTGCCCTGCGAGAGATCCGTGTAATAGTCGTGCCGCACGACCTGCAGCGTGACGAGCCTGCCGAGCAGCAGGATCGACAGTGCGGCGACGATGCCGCCGGCCACGAGGCAGCGCCGGCCGAACATGCGCTGCTCCTGCCAGTGGTCCTTGATGCGTACGTTGGCGGCCACGCTTCGCCTCAGCGCGGCCGATGCGTGCGCGACAGCAGGCCGCAGGCCACCGGCCAGAGCAGCCCGCCCGTGACCGGATGCAGCCAGCGCAGGCCGGAATTCAGCGAATGCCCGCTCCACCCGTCGATCGCCCAGATCATGAACTCGTACAGCGCGAGCGCCGCGAACACGAACAGCGCCTGCTCGAACAGCGGCTTGTTGCGGATCAGCAGGTGGAAGCGGATCGCGAGGAACGCCACGACCACGAGCGCGAGCGCGTGTTCACCGAGTACCGCGCCGCGGAAGACATCGAGCGCGAGGCCGCAGACGAACGGAAAGAAAAGGCCGCCGGCACGCGGCGCCGAGATCGACCAGTAGAGGATGACGATCACGAGGAAGGCCGGGCGCACGATCGACAACCAGGCCGGCAGCGGGACCACCTGGAAAATGAGCGCAATGAACGCCGCGAGCAGCATCGCTGCGCGTGGTTCGACGGCGCGCGCGTTCATTTCGGCTCCGATGGCGCCGGCTGCGGCTCGCTCCGCATGGCGGGCGGCGGCGCGGCCTCGGCCAGGGGCGCCGGTGAGGCAGGATGACCAGGCGTGAACCAGACGAGGCTCACTTCACGGTCGCGATCGATGGCGGCGAGCGGTTGTGCGTGCACCTGCGCGAGCGGCTGTCCGGGATCGCGGCCCACGTCGGTCACGCGCGCGACCGGGTAGCCCGCGGGGAAGACGCCGCCGAGGCCGGACGTGACGAGCAGATCGTCGACCTTGATGTCCGAATTGACCGGCAGGTAGGGCAGGGTCAACACGCCGGCGTTGCCCTGGCCGACCGCGATCGTCCGCAGGCCGTTGCGCAACACCTGCACCGGCACCGCATGCTCGGGATCGGTGATCAGGATCACCTCGGACGACCACGGGCCCGCACGCATCACCTGTCCCATGAGCCCGCCGCTCGCGAGCACCGCCTGGCCCTTGAAGACGCCGGACGTCGCGCCCTTGTTGATGATGACCCGCTGGCGAAGCGTCGACAGCTCGACATTCATGACTTCCGCGGGCAACCACTTCCGTGCGACGTCGGGCAGCGCCGCCCCGAGCGCGCGCAGCTGTGCATTCTCGGCCGCGAGCGCCTCCATGCGCAGGGTGCGAAGCTCGAGGGCGCGGTTCCTGTCGAGCAGCGCGCTGTTCTCGCGCCGCAGCGCCTCGCGGGTGGCCGCGATCTCGCGCAGCCAGCGCCAGGCCGCCGATGGCGAATCCACGGCGAGTTGCACCGGGTAGGCGGCCGCCGACAGCCCGTAACGCGCGTAATCGAGCCACTGGCCGCGCTGGTCGAGGAACATCAGCACGATGGCGATGGTGGCGTAGAAGGTGAAGGACAGCCCGGTCGCCGCGACGCGACTGTGCATCGCGCGGCCTGTCCCGCCGAAGCTGATCACGCGCGACTACCTTTCCGCGCGGACCAAGCTCACTCCAGCCCGAAGTGGCCCGGGCCCATCTCGTCCATCAGTTCGAGAATGCGCCCGCCGCCTCGCGCCACGCAGGTGAGCGGGTCGTCGGCGATCACGACCGGCAGCCCGGTCTCTTCCATCAGCAGCTTGTCGATGTCGCGCAGCAGCGCCCCGCCACCGGTGAGCACGATGCCGCGCTCGGCGACATCGGCGCCGAGTTCGGGCGGCGTCTGTTCGAGCGCCTGCTTGACTGCGCTCACGATGCCCTGCAGCGGTTCCTGCAGCGCCTCGAGGATTTCGTTGCTGTTCAGCGTGAAACTGCGCGGCACGCCTTCCGAGAGGTTGCGGCCCTTGACCGAGAGCTCCCGCACCTGCTGGCCGGGATACGCCGAGCCGATTTCGATCTTGATGCGCTCGGCGGTGGCCTCGCCGATCAGGATGCCGTAATTCCTGCGCACGTAGTTCATGATCGACTCGTCGAAGCGATCGCCGCCGACGCGCGCCGAGGCGGCGTAGACGATGCCGTTCAACGACAGCACCGCCACTTCCGAGGTGCCGCCGCCGATGTCGAGCACCATCGAACCGCGGGGCTCGTGCACCGGCAGGCCGGCGCCGACCGCGGCGGCCATCGGTTCGCTGACGATCGCGACGCTGCGCGCCCCCGCGCCTTCCGCGGATTCCTTGATCGCGCGGCGCTCGACCTGGGTCGAGCCGATCGGCACGCAGACGAGCACGCGCGGGGACGGCTTCAGCATGCGGTTGCCGTGCACCTTGTTGATGAAGTACTGCAGCATCTTCTCGGTGTACGTGAAGTCGGCGATCACGCCGTCCTTCATGGGTCGCACCGCGGTGATGTGGCCGGGCGTGCGCCCGAGCATGTTCTTCGCGTCGGCGCCCACCGCCACGATGACCTTGCCGCCGCGGTTCGGCTCGTCCTGCACCGCGACGACCGACGGCTCGTTCAGCACGATGCCGCTGTCGCGCACGTAGATGAGCGTGTTGGCCGTGCCCAGGTCGATCGAAAGATCGCTGGAAAAATAACCCCGCAGGCGTTTGAACATGAAAGCGACCGGACCTTCGGGGATGCCCCGTAAAAGTGGCCGGTAATCTAGCAACCGACAACATTTTCCACAATACGAGGTGTATGATTTCGCGCCGTTTTTTCGTGATATCCGTCTCATGAGCCTGAAACGATCCGACGTCGAAAACATTGCCCACCTCGCGCGCCTGTCGCTGCGGGAGGACGAGGTCGCGGGCTACGTCGAAACGCTCGGCAACATCCTCGACATGGTCGGGCAACTCGATCGCGCCGCGACCGGCGGCATCGAACCGATGGCGCACCCCCTGCGGGGACTTTCCCAGCGGCTGCGCGCCGATGTGGTGACCGAGGCCGACGCCCACGCGCTCTACCAGCAGAACGCGCCGCGGGTGCAAGCCGGCCTCTACATCGTGCCGAAGGTGATCGAATGAGCGCCGCGCCCCCGCATCCCCGTACGCTGGCCGGGATGGCGGGCGGGCTCGCGAAACGCGAGTTCTCGAGCGTCGAGCTCACGCGCCACCTGCTCGGCCGCCTCGAGGCGGCGCAGCCGCAACTGAATGCGATGATCTCGATCACCGGCGAGGGCGCGCTCGCGGCCGCGGCGCTCGCCGACGGCGCGTTCGCGAGCGGCAAGGCGGGACCGCTCACCGGCCTGCCGATCGTGCACAAGGACATCTTCTGCACGGCGGGCGTGCGCACGACCTGCGGCTCGCGGATGCTCGACAACTTCGTGTCGCCCTATGACGCCACGGTCGTCGCGAAGCTGAAGGCGGCCGGCACGGTGATGCTCGGCAAGTCGAACATGGACGAGTTCGCGATGGGCTCGTCGAACGAGACGAGTTTCTACGGGCCGGTGAGGAATCCGTGGAATCCGGCGATGGTGCCGGGCGGCTCCTCGGGAGGCTCGGCGGCCGTGGTCGCCTCGCGGCTCGCGCCCGCCGCGACCGCGACCGATACCGGCGGCTCGATCCGCCAGCCTGCCGCGCTCACCGGCGTCACGGGACTGAAGCCCACCTACGGCCGCGTTTCGCGCTACGGGATGATCGCCTTCGCCTCGAGCCTCGACCAGGCCGGCGTGATCGCCGCGACGGCCGAGGACTGCGCGATGATGCTCGGCGCGATGGCGGGGTTCGACCCGCGCGACTCGACGAGTGTCGATGCGCCGGTGCCGGACTACGTCGCGGCCCTCGCGGCGCCCGCGAAGGGCCTGCGCATCGGCCTCGTGAAGGAGTTCTTCGACACGGGGCTCGATGCGGAAAACGAGCGGCAACTGCGCGCCGCCTTTGCCGTGTACGAGAAGCTGGGCGTCACGCTCGTCGACGTCTCCCTGCCGAACATCGGCCTGTCCGTGCCGACGTACTATGTGGTCGCACCCGCCGAGTGCTCGTCGAACCTCGCGCGCTTCGATGGCGTGCGTTTCGGCCATCGCTGCGACAACCCGAAGGACCTGCTCGATCTCTACAAGCGCTCGCGGGGCGAAGGGTTCGGCGCCGAGGTGAAACGCCGGATCATGACCGGCACCTACGTGCTCTCGGCGGGCTATTACGACGCCTATTACCTGAAGGCGCAGCGCGTCCGGCAGCTGATCAGTGCGGATTTCGCGCAGGCCTTCGAACACGTCGATGTGCTCGCGGGCCCGACGAGCCCGACCCCGGCCTTTGCGCTCGGTGCGAAAACCGCGGACCCGATCACGATGTACCTGAACGACATCTACACGATCGGCGCCAACCTCGCCGGCGTGCCGGCGCTGTCCGTGCCGTGCGGCTTCGTGAACGGCCTGCCGGTCGGCCTGCAGCTCGTCGGCCCGCATTTCTCCGAGGCGAAGCTGCTCGCCGCCGCCCACGCCTTCCAGCTGGAAACCGACTGGCATGCGCGCGTGCCGGCGGCCTGGCTGTAGGCTGTTCGCAGTTCGCTGAAGGCTCTTATGGATTGGGAAACTGTCATCGGTCTCGAGATCCACGCCCAGCTCTCGACGAAGTCGAAGATCTTCTCGGGCTCGTCGACCGCCTATGGTGCCGCGCCGAATGCGCAGGCCAATCTCGTCGACCTCGGCTATCCCGGCGTGCTGCCGGTGCTGAACGGCGAGGCCGTGCGCATGGCGGTCAGCTTCGGGCTCGCGGTGAATGCGGCGATCGCGCCGCGATCGGTGTTCGCGCGCAAGAACTACTTCTACCCGGACCTGCCCAAGGGCTACCAGATCAGCCAGTACGAGTTGCCGGTGGTGGGCAAGGGCTCGCTCGACATCGTGCTCGAGGACGGCACGAAAAAGCGCATCGGCATCACGCGCGCGCATCTCGAGGAGGACGCGGGCAAGTCGCTGCACGAGGGGCTCGCGGGCGCCTCGGCCATCGATCTCAACCGCGCCGGCACGCCGCTCGTCGAGATCGTTTCCGAGCCCGACATGCGCTCGGCGAAGGAAGCGGTCGCGTACATGAAGAAGGTGCACACGCTGGTGCGCTATCTCGGCATCTGCGACGGCAACATGCAGGAAGGGTCGTTTCGCTGCGACGCCAACGTCTCGGTGCGCCCGAAGGGCAGCGACCAGTTCGGCACGCGCGCCGAGATCAAGAACCTCAACTCCTTCCGCTTCGTCGAGAAGGCGATCAACTACGAGGTCGCGCGCCAGATCGACGTGCTCGAGGGCGGCGGCAAGGTCGTGCAGGAAACGCGTCTCTACGACCCCGACAAGGGGGAGACGCGTTCGATGCGCTCGAAGGAAGAGGCGAACGACTACCGCTACTTCCCGGACCCGGACCTGCTGCCGCTCGAGATCGACGCCGCCTTCCTCGAAACCGTGCGTGCGACGCTGCCGGAACTGCCGGATGCCAAGGCGACGCGGTTCGTCGCGCAGTACGGCCTGTCCGAGTACGATGCCGGCGTGCTGACCGCGAGCCGCGAGCTGGCGGCCTATTACGAAGATGTCGTCGCGCGGCTCGGCGGCGAGCCGAAGCTTGCGGCGAACTGGGTCAACGGTGACCTCGCCGCGTTCCTGAACAGGGAGAATCTCGAGATCGACTCGAGCCGCGTCGGCGCCGCGCAGCTCGCGGGGCTGGTCGCACGCATCGCCGACGGCACGATCTCGGGCAAGATCGCGAAGGACGTGTTCGAGGCGATGTGGGCGAGCGGCCGCGAGGCCGATGCGATCATCGAGGAGAAGGGCCTGCGGCAGATCACGGACACGGGGGCCATCGAACGCGCGATCGACGAAGTGATGGCGAAGAATCCCGGCCAGCTCGCCGAGTACCGCGCAGGCAAGGAGAAGCTCTTCGGCTTCTTCGTCGGGCAAACGATGAAGGCGACCCAGGGCAAGGCCAATCCGGCGCAGCTCAACGAGCTGCTGAAGAAGAAGCTCGCCGGGCCGTGAGCGCGCAGCCCGGTGGCGACCGCGTTCGCCGTTTCCTGCTCGAAGGGCACCCGGTCCGCGGGCAGCTGGTGCAGCTCGAGTCGTCGTGGGCTGCGATGCGCGAGCACGCGCACTACCCGGAGCCGGTGCGTGATCTCCTCGGCGAAGCGATGGCAGCCGCGGTGCTGCTCGCCTCGACGCTGAAGTTCGAGGGGAGCCTTGCGCTGCAGATGCAGGGCGACGGCGCCGTCGGGCTGCTGGTCGCGCAGTGCACGCACGATTTCCGCGTCCGCGGCGTGGCGCGCTACGACGAGGCGCGCATCGCGCCCGATTTCGCAGTGCTCACCGGCCGCGGGCGGATCGCGGTGACCATCGAATCGGTGGAGCGCGGCGCACCCTACCAGGGCATCGTGCCGCTCGCCGGCAACTCGCTCGCGGAATGCATCGACGGCTACTTCGCGACCTCGGAACAGCTGCCGACCCGCGTACGCCTCGCCGCCGACGCGCAGCGCGCCGCCGGGCTGCTGGTGCAGCACCTGCCGGGCGCCGAAGTGGATGCCGTCTGGGAGCGCACCTGCGAGCGCGCGACCGGCGTCCACGGCCAGGAACTTCTGTACGATTCCTGCGAGGCGCTCGCGCGGCGGGTCGGCGCGGGCGACGACGTGCGGCTGTTCGCCGGCTCGCCGGTCGCGTTCGAATGCCGCTGCAGCCGCGAGCGCGTGCTCGGCGTGCTGCGCGCGCTCGGTGAGGAAGAAGTGCAGGGCGTGTTGCGGGAGCAGGGCAAGGTCACCGTGACCTGCGATTTCTGCCACCGGCCCTATGTGTTCGACGCCATCGACGTCACCCAGGTGTTCGGCCCGCCGGCCGTGCCGGTGACCGACCGCATCAACTGACCCTCCCGCGCGAGACGCGCGAGCGCGGGCAATCGGTCGTTGATTCCGCCACGCCCGCCGCCACCTGGATCGCGAAATTGCATGCATGGAATCAATGTCTTATGCTAGCAGTTCCACGTTTAAGCATATATTTAATTCAATGCTGAGTCTCAGTCAGGCGTCGCGCGCCCTTCGCGCCAGCGGCGAACCCACCCGCCTGCGGTTGCTCGCACTCTGCGCGGCGCGCGAATGGAGCGTCACCGAACTCGCGGCGAGCGTCGGGCAGAGCGAGCCACGCGTGTCGCGGCACCTGAAGGTGCTGTGCGACGCCGGGCTCCTGCGGCGCGCGCGGCGCGGGAAATGGGTGTGTTACGAGATCGCCAGGGAAGGCGAGGTCGCCGGATTCGCCAGCGCGTTGCTCTCGCGCATCGATGCGGCGGATCCCGTACGGCGTCGCGATGCGCAGCGTGCGGCTGGCAGCGCCCGCGACCTGCGGCCCGAGGCGCCGCGCAGCTCGCGCCTCGGCCGCGCCGTCGCCGCATTCATCCATGACAGCGCGCCGGCCGCGCGGAGTGCGCGACTCCTGCTCGTCGAGCCGATGCATCTCGAGTTGCTCGACGCAGCCGCGGGCGTCGCGCGGCGCTTCACGATCGTCGCCGCGCGCGGCGCGGCGCGCGAGGCGCTGCAGGAACACTGCGACCGGCAGGGCCTCGATGCCGAGGTGCGTGCGCGGGTCGGCGCCGCGCCGCAATGGGACGCCGCCATCGCCGATCTGGGCGGCGCACGGGATGGCTCGACCGTCGAACCGGCCCTGCGCGACCTGCACGCGCGCCTCGCGCCGTCGGCTCCGCTCTGGGTGATGCTGCCGTATGAGTTCCTGGAGTCTGCGCGCGGCAATGTCGTCGCGCATCCGATCACCGAGTTGCGGCGCCTGCTGGCGGCGGCCGCGTTCGACACCGAGAAACTGAAGCCGATCGACGAGGACGCGCATGTCCTCGTCGCCTTCGCGCGCCGCCGCGCCCTTGCCGAGACCGCCGCATGACGACCGATTCCCGATCCCGCGACATTGCCGTGTCGTTCGAATTCTTTCCGCCCGGCGATGCCGACATGGAGGCGACGCTGTGGCGTTCGGTGCAGCGCCTCGCGCCGCTCGCGCCGCGCTTCGTGTCGGTGACGTACGGCGCCGACGGCTCGACGCGCAGCCGCACGCACAACATCGTCACGCGCGTGCAGCGCGAAACGCCGCTCACCGGTGCGCCGCACCTCACCTGCGTCGGCGCGCCGCGCGAGGAGATCCTCGATATCGCGCGCGCCTACTGGGCGCAGGGCATCCGGCACATCGTGGCGCTGCGCGGCGACCCGCCGCAGGGCGCCGCGCGCTACGTGCCGCATCCGGGCGGCTTTGCCTTTGCAGCAGAACTCGTCGCGGGCCTGCGGCGCGTCGCGGACTTCGACATCTCGGTCGCGGCGTATCCGGAGGTGCACCCCGAGGCCACGTCGGCGGACGAGGATTTCGTGAACCTCAAACGCAAGGTGGACGCCGGCGCCAGCCGCGCGATCACCCAGTTCTTCTACGACACCGATGCATTCCTGCGCTTTCGCGATCGCTGCGTCGCGGGCGGCATGCGCGTGCCGCTCGTGCCGGGGATCCTGCCGATCACGCGCTTCCCGCAGGTGCTGCGCTTCGCGCAGCGCTGCGGGGCCACGATCCCGGCACGCCTGCGCGAGCGCTTCGCGGGGCTCGACGACGATCCCGAGACGCGCAAGCTGATCGCCGCGAGCGTCGCGATCGAGCAGGTCGAACGGCTGCGCGCGCACGGCGTCAACGATTTCCACTTCTACACGCTGAACCGGGCGGAGCTCACTTACGCAATCTGCCACGCGCTCGGCGTGCGGCCGGGCGCGCCGCTCGCGACCGCGGCGGCGGGAGTCGCGTCATGAGCCGTGCCGGCGGCGACGCGCACGATCTTGCGCATCATGCCGGGGCGTGCGCCGCGCACGGCCACGGCCAGCCGGCGCGCACGCCGGATGCGCGCCGCACCGCGGTGCAGGCGGCTGCGACACCTTTCGCTATCGAGCCCCTCGACGAGGTGACGCGCAGTGAGCGCATCCGCAGGCTGCGCGAGCTCCTCGAGGCACGCATCGTCTTCCTCGATGGTGCGATGGGGACGATGGTGCAGCGGCGCAGGCCCGACGAGGCGACCTATCGCGGCGCACGCTTCGCCGACTACGGCCGCGAGCTGCGCGGCAACAACGAGGTGTTGTCGCTGACGCAACCCGAGATGATCGCGGCGATCCACCGCGAGTACCTCGAGGCCGGCGCCGACATCATCGAGACGAACACGTTCAGCGCGAACGCCGTGTCGCAGGCCGACTACGGGATGGCGGCGCTCGTGCCCGAACTGAACTACGCATCCGCGCGCCTCGCGCGCCGTGTCGCCGACGAGGTGGCGGCGGCGAGCGGTACGCCGCGCTTCGTGGCGGGCGCGATCGGCCCGACGACGCGCACGGCGTCGCTCTCGCCCGACGTCAACGACCCGGGCTTTCGCAATGTGACGTTCGACGACCTTGCGACGACCTACGGCGATGCGACGCGCGCGCTCGTGCTCGGCGGCGCGGACATCCTGCTCATCGAAACCGTCATCGACACGCTGAACGCGAAGGCGGCGCTCTACGGTGCGCGTCGTGCGCTCGACGAGCTCGGCGTCGATCTGCCGATCATCGTCTCGGGTACGATCACGGACGCCTCGGGTCGCACGCTGTCCGGACAGACCGGCGAGGCGTTCTGGAACTCGGTCCGGCACGCCGCACCGCTCGCGATCGGACTCAATTGCGCGCTCGGTGCGCAGCAGCTGCGCCCGTACGTGGAGGAGCTCTCGCGGGTCGCCGATACCTGCGTGTGCGTCTATCCGAACGCGGGCCTGCCGAACGCGTTCGGCGAATACGACGAGCAGCCGGCCGAGACGGCCGCGATCGTCCACGAGTTCGCGACCTCGGGCTTCGTCAACATCTTGGGCGGCTGCTGCGGCACGACGCCGGAGCACATCCGCCTGATCCGGGAGGCGGCGGCCTCCGTTCCGCGCCGCGTGCCGCCAAAGCTCCCGGTGCAATGTCGTCTCGCGGGCCTCGAGCCGCTCGCGATCACCGATACGAGCCTCTTCGTCAATGTCGGCGAGCGCACCAATGTCACGGGCAGCGCGAAGTTCAGGAAGCTGATCGAAGCCGGCGACTATGCCACCGCCGTCGAGATCGCGCGCCAGCAGGTGGCGAACGGCGCACAGGTCATCGACATCAACATGGACGAGGGCATGCTCGATTCGGAGGCGGCGATGGTGCGCTTCCTGAACCTGATCAGCGCCGAGCCGGACATCGCGCGCGTGCCGGTGATGCTCGATTCCTCCAAGTGGACGGTGATCGAAGCGGGCCTCAAGTGCCTGCAGGGCAAGGGCATCGTCAACTCGATCAGCCTGAAGGAGGGCGAGGCGCCGTTCCTCGAGCAGGCGCGCAAGGTGCGCCGCTACGGTGCCGCGGTCGTCGTGATGGCGTTCGACGAGCAGGGGCAGGCCGACACGGTGGAGCGCAAGACGGCGATATGCGAGCGCTGCTATCGGCTGTTGACGCAGGAAGTCGGTTTTCCGCCCGAAGACATCATCTTCGACCCGAACATCTTCGCGATCGCGACGGGCATCGAGGAGCACAACGGCTACGGCCTCGCGTTCATCGAGGCGACGCGCGAGATCAAGCGGCGGCTGCCGCACGCCATGGTCTCCGGCGGCGTCAGCAACGTGTCGTTCTCGTTCCGCGGCAACGAGCCGGTGCGCGAGGCGATGCATTCGGTGTTCCTGTACCACGCGATCCGCGCCGGCATGGACATGGGCATCGTGAACGCCGGCCAGCTCGCGATCTACGAGGACATCGATCCGGCGCTGCGCGAGGCCTGCGAGGACGTGGTGCTGAACCGCCGGCCGGACGCCACCGAGCGCCTGCTCGAGCTCGCACAGCGCTTCAAGGGTGGCAGGACGGAACGCCGCGAGGCGGACCTCGCCTGGCGCTCGCTGCCCGTCGCGAAGCGGCTCGAATACGCGCTCGTCAAGGGCATCGACGATTTCGTCGTCGAAGACACCGAAGCCGCGCGGCTCGAGGCCGCCCGCCCGATCAGCGTGATCGAGGGACCGCTGATGGACGGCATGAACGTCGTCGGCGACCTGTTCGGCGCCGGCAAGATGTTCCTGCCGCAGGTGGTCAAGAGCGCGCGCGTGATGAAGAAGGCGGTCGCGCACCTCATTCCGTTCATCGAGAACGAGAAGGAGGGCGGAATCCGCTCGAACGGCAAGATCGTGCTCGCGACCGTCAAGGGGGACGTGCACGACATCGGCAAGAACATCGTCGGCGTCGTGCTCCAGTGCAACAATTTCGAGGTCGTCGACCTCGGCGTGATGGTGCCCTGCGAGCAGATCCTCGAGACGGCGCGGCGCGAGGGCGCCGACATGATCGGCCTCTCGGGCCTGATCACACCGTCGCTCGACGAAATGGTGCACGTCGCGCACGAGATGAAGCGGCAGGGCATGAAGCTGCCGCTGCTGATCGGCGGTGCGACGACCTCGCCGACGCACACTTCGGTCAAGATCGCGCCGCAGTATCCCGAGGCCGTCATCTACGTGAAGGACGCGTCGCGCTCGGTGAGCGTATGCCAGTCGCTGATCACGGCGGAACTCCGTGGCCCGTTCATCGAGAAGGCCGCGCAGGAACACGAGCGCCGGCGCGAGCAACATGCGGGCAAGAGCGTCAAGCAGCCCGATGTGCCGCTCGATGCCGCGCGCGCCAATCGCCACCCGATCGACTGGCAGGCCGAGCGGCCGGTGCGCCCGGCCATGCTCGGCGTGCGCGAATTCCTCGACTATCCGCTCGCGGAACTGCTGCCGTTCGTCGACTGGATGCCGTTCTTCAATGCCTGGGAATTCGGCGGCAAGTTTCCGGACATCCTGACCGACCCGGTCGTCGGCGAGGCCGCGAGCAATCTCTACGCGGATGCGCGCCGTATGCTGAAGAGCATCCTCGAGGAGCGCTGGCTCACGGCGAATGCGGTGGTCGGCTTCTGGCCGGCCAATGCGGTCGGCGACGATATCGAGGTCTACAGCGACGAGACGCGCAGCCGGGTGATCGCGACGCTGTCGCACTTGCGGCAGCAGAAACGCAAGCCGGACGGCCAGGCCCACTCGTGCCTCACCGATTACATCGCGCCGAAGGCGAGCGGGGTCGCGGATTACATCGGCGGCTTCGCGGTGACCGCGGGGCTCGGGATCGAACCGCATCTCGAACGCCTGCATGCCGCGCACGACGATTACTCGCGGATCATCCTGAAGGCGCTCGCCGACCGGCTCGCGGAAGCCGCCGCCGAGCACTTCCACTGGCGCGTGCGCCGCGAACTGTGGGGCTATGCAGCCGACGAGGAGCTCACGAACGACGAACTGATCCGCGAGGCCTATCGGGGCATCCGGCCCGCGGCGGGCTATCCGGCCTGCCCCGACCATACGGAGAAGGCGAAGCTGTGGGGCCTGCTCGACGCCGAGCGCCGCGCGCGCATCCGCCTGACCGAGTCGTTCGCGATGTACCCGACCGCGGCGGTCAGCGGCTGGTACCTCGCGCACCCGGCCGCGCACTATTTCGCGGTCGGCAAGATCGCGCGCGACCAGGTCGAGGATTACGCGCGTCGCAAGGGGTGGACGGTCGAGGAGGCGGAACGGTGGCTCGCACCGAATCTCGGGTACGAGCCGGGCTGAAAAGCCGGGCGGCCAGGGGGGAGGCGCTTGCGCGGGGTCGGGCATCGTGCTAGAAGTTGCGTATTCGGTTAAATATTAATAAAAGGAGAAACTGATATGCGCGCGACTCCACCGGGGTGGCCACGGATTTCATGCAGCGTCTTTTACGAGGATCCGGCGCGGGCGATCGACTGGCTCGTCGCGGCGTTCGGCTTCGAGGTGCGGCTCAGGATCGAGGGCGAGGGCGGCGCCATCGAGCATTCCGAGCTCACTTACGGCGAGGGGCTCGTGATGGTCGGCGGCGCAGGCGCCGCGAATCGGCATCCCGAGCGGCCGTTTCCGGCCAGTCCGCGCTCGGTCGGCGATCGCAATACGCAGGCGTTGTGCATTTTCGTCGATGATGCGGATGCGCACTGCGCGCACGCGCGCGCTGCGGGTGCGCGCATCGAGATGGAGCCGACCACGACCGATTACGGCGATGATTACTGGACCGACCGCTGCTACCTCGCGGCCGATCCGGAGGGCCATCGCTGGTGGTTCATGCAGCGCCTGAAGGGCGCGGCGGCATGAGGCAGCCCCCGGGCGTCGACGCGGTGCTCGCCGCACTCGCCGATCCCGCGCGTCGCGCGGTGGTGGAGCGCCTGCGCGCAGGCCCGGCGCGCGCCGGCGACCTGGCGCGCGAGTTCGCGGTGAGCGCGCCGCGGATGAGCCAGCACCTGCGCGCCCTGCGTCGCGGCGGGCTGGTCGAGGAAACCGGCGTCGCGGACGATGCGCGCGTGCGGCTCTATCAACTGCGGCGCGAACCGTTCGCGGCGCTGCGCAGCTGGAGCGAAGACATCGAATCGTTCTGGGCGGGGGAGCTCGGGGCGTTCGCGCACCACGTCCGGCGACGTTCGCGGGCGCGCCGGTGAAGGCGGGCGCGCCGGCCGGCGCGGATGGGCCGGTGCGTGCGGGCAGCGCGGGCGACGTCGCGCGTGTGAGCGCCACCGTCCCGGCGTCGCCCGCCGACGCGTTCGACCTCTTCACGCGGGAAACGGACCTGTGGTGGCGCCGCGGTGTGCGCTTCCGCGCCGGCGGGCGCGCGCCCGGCGCGCTGCATTTCGAGCCGGGCGCCGGCGGCCGGTTGTTCGAGGAATTCACGAACGACACGGGCACCCATCTCGTCGAGTTCGGCCGCATCACCGTGTGGGAGCCGGCAGCGCGACTCGTTTTCGAATGGCGCAACGTGAATTTTGCGCCGGACGAGAAGACGGAAGTCGAGGTGCGCTTCGAGGCGGCGGGCCGCGGCACGCGCGTCACGGTCGTGCATCGCGGCTGGTCGAGCCTGCGCGCCGATCACCCCGCGCGACATGGGGAGCCGGCGGACGTTTTCATCCGCCGGCTCGGCCTCTGGTGGGGTGAGCTTCTTACCGCGCTTCGCGAACACGCGGCACGCCGTCCGTAGCGGCGGGCGTTTCGAGATAGGACATCTGCCGCAGGATCCAGTCGCGGCGTCGCTGCACGTAAGGCGAGGGCGCGGTCGCCCGCAGGCGGCGCGGGTTCGGCAGGACCGCGGCGAGCGTCGCGGCCTCGGCGCGTGTCAGCCGGCTCGCGCTCTTGCCCCAGAAGGTGCGGGCCGCGGCCTCGACGCCATAGACGCCGCGGCCGAACTCGGCAATGTTGAGATAGACCTCGAGGATCCTCTCCTTCGGCCACAGCGCCTCGATCAACACGGTAAACCAGACCTCGAAGCCTTTCCTGACCCACGATCGGCCGCGCCAGAGAAAGAGGTTCTTGGCGACCTGCTGGCTGATCGTGCTCGCGCCGCGCACGCGCTTGCTTCGCGCGTTGTGCTCGGCGGCCTTGCGGATCGCCTCGAAGTCGAAACCCGAGTGTTCCGCGAACAACTGGTCTTCCGCGGCGACCACCGCGCGCGCGCAGGCCGGCGACATCCGCGACGCATCGATCCACCGGTAGCGCACCCGGTAGGACTTCAGTCCCTCCTGCCGGGCTTCGAGGCGCGACTCGAGCATCACCGCGCTGGTCCAGGGATCGACCCAGCGCAGCGCGAGCACCGCGAGCGCCGTGACGACGACGAATGCGGCGGCGGCCAGCAGGAGTGCGCGCGCAATTCGCGCGCCGACGCCCTTGCGTGCCACGCGCGGCCTGGTCAGGCCTCGATGCGCCGCGCCGCAATCACCACGATGTCCTCCACCGGGACGTCGCTGTGGCCGCGTGATCGACCCGTCTGCACCTTCGCCATCTTGTCGATCGTGTCCATGCCGGCCGTGACCCGTCCGAACACCGCATAGCCGTAGTTGCCGGGCGCGTGGTCGAGGAAGGCGTTGTCGACGAGATTCACGAAAAACTGCGACGTCGCACTGTGGATGTCATTGGTGCGCGCCATGGCGAGCGTGCCGCGCAGGTTCCTGAGGCCGTTCTTCGCCTCGTTCCGGATGGGCGCGCGCCCGGCCTTGTGCTCGAGGCCGGAGGTCATGCCGCCGCCCTGGACCATGAAGCCCGGGATCACGCGATGAAACACGGTACCGTCATAGAAGCCGGCATCGACATAGGCGAGGAAATTGGCGGCGGACTCGGGCGCGTCTTTTTCGTTCAGCTCGATGTCGAAGCTGCCGAGGGAGGTTTCGAATCGGATCATGGGGGTCCTGCTTGCGATTGTGGCCATTGGGCGCTGGTCACGCGATCGTGGCCGGCGAGATCGGGGGCGCAGCGTACGTGACGAAAGCCGCGCGCGACAAGCAGCGCCGCAACGCCCGGGCCCTGGTCCGCGCCGTGTTCGAGCGCGAGCGAACCGCCCGGATGCAGGTGCGGCGGCGCATTTTCGATGATCGCCCGCAGCGCGGCGTAGCCGTCGCCTTCGGGCGTCAATGCCATACGCGGCTCGTGCCTCAGCGCCGGATCATCGAGCGCCGGGTCGCCCGCCGCGACATACGGTGGATTGCTGACGATCAGTGCGAAGCGCCGGCCCGCGAGCGGCGCGTACCAGCGGCCCTCGAGGAACTCGATATGCCGAAGACCGAGGGCGGCGGCGTTGTCGCGCGCGACGGCGAGCGCCGCAGGCGAGGCGTCGGTCGCCGTGACACACCAGCCGGGACGCTCGTGCGCGATGGCGAGCGCGATGCAACCGCTGCCGGTGCCGAGGTCGAGGACCGGGCATCCGGCTCTGTCGCGCCCGCCCGGCGCGCTGTCGCCGGGCGCAGCGCATGCTTCGCCCCACGCATCGCCCAGCGCGAGCGCGCGCGCGACGAGTTCTTCCGTCTCGGGGCGCGGCACGAGCACGTCGGGTGTCACCGCGATCCGCAGTGACCAGAACTCGCGCTCGCCGGTGAGATAGGCGAGCGGCTCGCCGCGGGCGCGCCGGGTGAGCCAGGCATTCACGCGCGCAAGTTCCGCGCCGGTGATGCGCCGTTCGGGATGCGCATGCAATGCCGCGCGGCTCGTGTGCAGCGCGGCCGCGAGCAACGCCTCGGCCTCGCGCCGCGCATCGATCCCGCGCTGTGCGGCGGGGTCGCGCCCGGCCGCGGTGCCGGTCGGGGCAGTGAGCAATCCGGTCGCGCGCTCGAGCAGCGCGGCGAGCGTCACGGCTTCGTCTGCTAAAGTCGCCTCCATGTCTCCCGCCATTCTGCCATTCAACGCGCCGCCCGCGGTCCGTGAGGTCATCGAAGCCAGCCTGCGCCTCTTCGGCCGCTCGGTGCTGCCGTGCCTGCCGCTCGCCACGATCGGCACGCTGCTCGGCCAGTTGCCGTCGGCCTACGACGTTGCGGTGCATGGCAAGCCTGTCCCGCTCACCGCGGCATCGCTTGCCGCCAAGGATGGCACATGGTGGGCGCTCTACGCGCTCGGCACGGTGGTGAGCCTCGTCGTGTGGGCGTTGGTGCTGCAGAAACAGCAGCGCATCGCAACGGGCAGTGCCGCCGCCGGTCTGCCCGGCGCAACCTTCGCGCGCTTTCCGGCGATCGTCGGTTATTTCGTTGCGAGTTTCGTCGTCGTGCTGCTCGTGTCGATGCCGTTCGGGATGATCGCGGCGCTCCTTGCACTGCCGCCGGTGTCGCGTGCCACGGTCATCCTGTTGCCGATCCTCGCCGCGAGCGCGGCGGTCAGCCTGGGCTGGCCGGCGCTGATCGTCGACGGACGGCGCCCCATCGATGCCGTCGCGACGGGCTTGCGGCTTGCGATCAGGCATTGGCGGCGCCTGGTCCTGGTCGTGGTCGCCATCCTCGCGACACTGATCGTGATGGTGGTGCTCGCCGGATTCGCGATCGGATTGATCGCGGGCCTCGCGAGCCCGGCCGGCGCCGCGGTGCAGGGCAGCCTGTCGCAGGCGATCGTGCTGCTGTTCGCCGCACTCGCGGTGCTCTACCTGAGCGCCTTCCTGCTGGTCGTGTTCGACGACCTGCGCGCCCGCGCTCAGGCCTCTTCGGCGAGCAACGTGGCCTGATGCTCCTGGCGTAACGGCACGATCAGCGGGTCGAGATCGCCGTCCATCAGGTCCGCGAGCCGATAGAGCGTCAGGTTCACGCGGTGGTCGGTGACGCGGCCCTGCGGGAAATTGTAGGTGCGGATGCGCTCGGAGCGATCGCCGCTGCCGACCTGGCTCTTGCGCGCGGCCGCTTCCGCGGACGAGCGCTTCTCCGTCTCGGCGGCGAGCAATCGTGCCGAAAGCAGCGCCAGCGCACGCGCGCGATTCTTGTGCTGCGAGCGCTCGTCCTGGCACTCGACCACGATGCCGCTCGGCAGGTGGGTGATCCGTATCGCGGAGTCGGTCTTGTTGACGTGCTGGCCGCCGGCGCCCGATGAGCGGAACGTGTCGATGCGCAGGTCGGCGGGATTGATCGTGATTTCGTCGACCTCACCCTGTTCGGGGAGCACGGCGACCGTGCACGCGGACGTGTGGATGCGGCCCTGCGCTTCGGTCGCCGGCACGCGTTGCACGCGGTGCGTGCCCGCCTCGAAGCGAAACCACGAATAGGCGCCGTCGCCGACGATCCGGCAGATCACCTCGCGATAACCGCCGTGCTCGCCGGGACTCTGTGAAATGAGCTCGACGGCCCAGCCGTGGCGCTCGGCGAAGCGCGTGTACATGCGCAGCAGGTCGCCCGCGAAAATCGCCGCCTCGTCGCCGCCGGTGCCGGCGCGGACCTCGAGGAAGATGTTGCGCTCATCGTGCGGATCTTTCGGCACGAGCAGTTCGCGAAGTGTCATTTCATCCGCGGCGAGCACGCCTTCGAGGCGCCGCGCTTCGTCCAGGCCGAGCTCGCGCAGCCCGGGATCGGCGTCCACCGCGAGTTCGCGCGCCGCGACGAGTTCGCGTTCGAGCGCAAGGAACCGGCGGTAGCGTGCGGCCAGCGGTTCGAGCCGCGCATACTCCATCGACAGCTCGCGGAACTCGCGCGAATGGCCCGCCGTGTCGGGGTCGGCGAGCAGCCGACCGACCTCTTCGGTGCGGTCGAGCGAACGATCGAGGCGCTGGCGTATCGAGTCTTTCATGCGGGTGCGGAATTCTCCGGGATCGCGGCGCCTTCCGCTATAGTGGCGCCCATGCGTTGGATCATCGCCGCGGCCGCCCTGTCGCTCGCCGCCTGCGCCACGGCGCCCGAACCGCTCGCGCCGACCGATGCGAGCGCCGCGACGATCGTTGCCGAACTCGCGCTCGAGCGCGGCGATTGCCGTGTCGCGAGCGAACAGTACGCGCGTGCGGCCACCGCGCGCGCGGCGCCCGACGCGACCGTGAAGCGCGCGCTCGATGTGGCGCTCGATTGCGAGCAGGTCGAAACCGCCGCGCAACTTGCGCCGCTGTGGCGCGCGCGCGCGCCCGCGAGTGCGGAGGCGGCGCGCCTTGCCGG
>JABAQN010000002.1 GCA_019187495.1 Steroidobacteraceae bacterium | reverse complement strand
ATGCCGGGCGCATCAGCATCACGGGCCCTGGCGTGTCGATTGCAAGCGCGATGAGCGCGCGGGTGCCCGCGGCGGAGGTCGCAGCGCCCGCGGGCGGGGCGGCAGCGCCGCAACGCGCCGGGGAGCGCCGCAATCAGCCCCTCATCTGTGAAGGTCAGCGGCTGATGCACATCGACAACCGCGTGATCGATTTCGCCGGCGACGGTCTCGTCGTGCGGGGCGGTTGTGACCTTTACCTGACGAACAGCCGCATTTCGGCAGGCGGCACCGCCGTCACCGTCGCGGGCGGCCAGGTCCACATCGTCAACAGCGTCGTGGCGGGCGGGCGGGCCTCGATCGACGCATCGCGAGGCGCGCAGGTGTATGTGTCGCAGGCGTCGGTCGACGGCGTGCAGCGCCGCTTCGATACCGCGCAGATCACCGATCTCGGCGGCAATCGTTATCGCTGATGCCGATGCGCGGGCGCCACGACTGATGTCAGCAGCCGGCGCCGAAGCCATCACGGTGCGCGCCGCGGAACGGCTGCGCGAACTCGCAGCGATCCCCGGCATTGCACCGGTACTCGCCGCTGCGCCGTCTGCTGTCCGGGAATCCCTGCCGCAGGTCTTCGCAGCGAGCGATTTCCTTGCCGGGGCGTGCCTGCGGGATGCATCGCTCCTCCCGTCGCTGCTCGAGGACGGCAGCCTGCTCGCGCCGCGCAGCGGCGCCGACTTCGCGGAGTTTGCCGCACGGGCGGCGCCGCCGGCCGAAGAAGCAGGCTTCGCCGCATGGATCCGTCGCTGGCGCCGGCGCGAAATGGCGCGGATCGCGTGGCGCGATCTCGCGGGCTGGGCGGATCTCGAGGGCACGCTTGCCGAGCTGTCCGCATTTGCGGATGCCGCGGTCGCTTGCGCATGCCGCTTCGCGGCGCAGGCGCTCGCGGGGCGCTTCGGGACGCCGCGCAACGCGGAAGGCGCCGCGCAGCCGCTCGTCGTCGTCGGCATGGGCAAGCTCGGTGGCGGCGAACTCAATTTTTCCTCGGACATCGACCTCGTCTTTCTCTATCCGGAGTACGGCGAGACCGATGGTGAACGCCGGATCGCCAACGAGGAGTATTTCACCCGCCTCGGCCAGATGATCATCCGGCTGCTGGATGCCCGCACGGACGAAGGCTTCGTGTTCCGCATCGACATGCGCCTTCGTCCGTTCGGCGACAGCGGCCCGCTCGCCGCGAGCTTCGCGTCGTTCGAGGACTACCTGCTGCGCCATGGCCGGGCGTGGGAGCGCTACGCGTGGATCAAGGCGCGCGCGCTGACGGCGACCGACGCGTATGCGGAGATCCAGGCGAACGCGGTGCGCCCGTTCGTCTACCGGCGCTACCTCGATTTCGGCGTGTTCGAATCCTTGCGCGAGATGAAGGGCCTGATCGAGCGGGAAGTGCAGCGGCGCGACCTCGAGGACAACATCAAGCTCGGGCCCGGCGGCATCCGCGAAATCGAATTCGTCGTGCAGGCGCTGCAGCTCGTGCGCGGTGGCCAGGACCGCCGGCTGCAGACTCCATCACTGCTCGAGGCGCTGCGCGTGATCGAGGGTGGGCGGGCGCTTCCGCAAGGCGCGGTCGCCGAACTGCGCGCGGCCTACGTATTCCTGCGCCGCCTCGAAAACCGCCTGCAGATGCTCGACGACCGGCAAGTCCACGAGTTGCCGACCGATGAGGTCGAGCGCGCGCGGATCGCGCTGGCCATGGGCCTGCCGGACTGGGACGCGCTCCTCGACCAGCTCGCGACGCATCGCGCTCGCGTGTCGGCGCACTTCAAGGCGGTGGTGTTCGCGCCCGAGGCCGAGGGCGCGAAGCCCGTGATCACCGTCGACCTCGGGCCGCTGTGGGAGGATGCCGGGCGTGCGGGTGCGGCCGTGATGGCGCGCACGCTGGCGGACGCGGGCCTGCGCGATGCGACCGAGGCAGCGCGACTGCTCGAGGAGTTTCGTGCGACGCAGCTCGAACGGCGCCTCGATGCGGCCGGGCGCAGGCGCGTGCGTGCCCTGATGCCGGCCGTGGTCGCGGATATCGCGGCCGCAGGCGGCACGACCGAAACACTGCGGCGGGTGCTCAGCGTGTTCGAGGCGATCGGCTCGCGGTCGGTGTACTTCGCGCTGCTGCACGAGAGTCCGGCCGCCCGGCGCAGGCTCGTCGATCTGTGCGCGCACGGCGATTTCCTCGCGGCGCAGATCGCCGCCCATCCACTGTTGCTCGATGAACTGATCGACGACCGGCTGCTCGAGGCGCTGCCCGACCGCGCCGCGCTCGCGCACGATCTGGAACTGCGCCTGCAGCAGCTCCCCGACGATGACCCGGAGCGCCAGGTCGAGGCGCTGCGCCATTTCCAGCGCGCCGCGGTGTTTCGCATCGCCGTCGCGGATCTCACGGGCCGGTTGCCTGTCATGCGGGTGAGCGATCGCCTGACCGATGTCGCGGAACTCATCGTCGGGCGCGCCATGGAGTTCGGCTGGCGGCAGATCGTCGCGCAGTTCGGTACGCCGATGTGCGGCGAGGGCGCCGCGCGCCGCGCCGTGCGGATCGGTGCCGTCGGCTACGGCAAGCTCGGCGGCATGGAACTCGGCTACAGCTCCGATCTCGACCTCGTGTTCCTGCACGACTCGGCCGGCGGCGCGGAGGAGACCGACGGCGACAAGCCGCTCGACAACCAGGTGTTCTTCGTGCGCCTCGCGCAGCGCATCGTGCACCTGCTCACGATGCATTCGGCCGCGGGCCGCCTCTACGAGGTCGACATGCGCCTGCGCCCGAGCGGCAAGGGCGGCATGCTCGTGACGAGCATCGATGCGTTTGTGGCTTACCAGCGCACGGAGGCGTGGACATGGGAGCACCAGGCGTTGCTGCATGCGCGGGCCGTGGCGGGGGCGCGCGAATTGTGCGGGGCATTCGAGCGCGAACGCCTCGATATCCTGCGGACCGCCGTGCGGCGCGAGACGCTGCGCGAGGAAGTGCGCGCGATGCGCGAGCGCATGCGCCGCGAGCTGTCGCGTTCGGGCCAGGGTCTCATCGATCTCAAGCAGGACGCCGGCGGCATCGGCGACATCGAATTCCTCGCGCAATTCTGGGCGCTGCGCTGGGCCGGGGAGTATCCGCCCGTCGCGATGTACCCGGACACGATCCGCCAGCTCGAATCGGTCGCCTCGGCCGACCTCGTGCCGCAGTCGACGGTCGATGTGTTGACGCGCGCGTACCGGCTCTATCGGGAGCGCATCCACCACCGCGCGCTCGCCGACGCGCCACCCATGGTGGCTGACCTGGAGTTTCGCAGCGAGCGCGCTGCCGTCACCGCGATCTGGGATTCGACCATGGGCACGGCGGGCGAGTGTGCAGACGGCAGTCTATAATGCGCGCAACGCCTTTCGCGGAACCGCTCCATGCCGGCCAGCACGCCCCCCCTGATCCAGCCGAATGCCCAGAATCAGTACGAAGTGACGGTCGACGATCTGCCGCTCGCCTGCCCGATGCCGCAGATGTACCTGTGGAATTCGCACCCGCGCGTGTACCTGCCGATCGAGCCGACCGGCTGGGCGAAATGTCCGTACTGCGGCGCCGAGTACACGCTGCGGCGATGAGCATTTCGGGCGTGTTTGCCGGGTTTCGCGGCTTGCACGACCACCGGCCACGCGCGCAGCATGGCGCCGATGCGGACCGCTACCCTCGAGTTGCTGGAGCGCGCGAACCTGCCCTCGGAGCAGGCGCTGGCGCTTGCGCAGGCGATCGAGCTCGAAGTCTCCTCGCAGCGTGAAGCCATGGTGAGCCGCTCCGACTTCCTCGATCTGCGCGGCGAATTCCGTTCCGAGCTGACGCCGCTCAAGGCCGATGTTGTGCAGCTGAAGGCGGACGTCGTGCAGCTCAAGGCGGACGTCGCACAGCTGAAGGCGGACGTCGTGCAGCTGAAGGTGGACGTCGCACAGCTGAAGGTGGACGTCGCGCAGCTGAAGGTGGACGTCGCGCAGCTGAAAGTGGACGTCCAACAGCTGAAAGTGGACGTCGCGCAGCTCAAGGCAGAGGTGGCGGAACTCAAGGCCGATGTGGCCGGGCTGAAGCGGGATTTCGCGCAAATGCGGAGCGACCTCCACGAATGGAAGTCGGAAATCCGCGTCGAATTGCACGGCGTGAAGGCCGAACTCGTCCGCTGGGTCTTCACGGTGATGCTCGGCCAGACCGCGGTACTGCTCGGCGGCGGCTACTTCATCCTGAGCCGGCTCATTACTTGAGGCCGGTGCGCCGCCCGCTTCCCCGTCACCCCGGCCGATACGGCCGGTAGGACTTCTCTTCAACGATCGTCGAGCCGAGGAGCGTGTTGACCCGCTTCTTGATCGCGGCCCGCTCGTCGTTCGTCACGTAGACAGCGCGCGCGAGTTCGATGAAGCGGGCATCGAAGGCCTGTGCGAGCTCCTTGTCGCGGATTTCGTCCTCGATGTCCCACAGCGCCTCGTTGACCCGCTGCAACGCGGCCTCGTCGCTTGCGACCTCGGGGATCGCGGCGCCGCTCGTGCGCCAGGTCGCTTCGAGCTGCGTCAGCTCGTGGCGCACGTTCGCGAGTTTCGATGCGTCGGTCATGCGCGCCGACTTGATGCGCAGGATCGTGATCTTGTCGAGCAGTTCGCCTGGTGAGATCGGCACGAGGATGTCTTTCATGGGGCGGATGCTAGCAGCCTGCGGCCCGCGCTGCGCGCGGCGAGCAGCGCATCGAGCCGCTCGCGCACGGCCTCGACGGTGATGAGGTCCATGACCCCCGGTTCCTCGATCTTCTCGGTCCAGGGCAGCGCCCCGGGCGCCTTGCCGCGAAAGCGCTGTGCCGCGGCGGGGTAGGCATCGACACACCATTCGCGCGACAGGTACGGGCCGCTGCGCGCGGGGTTGGTCGCGGCATAGAGGCCGATCACCGGGGTACCGACCATGGTCGCCATGTGCGCGGGGCCGGAATCGGGGGTGAGGAGCGCGGTTGCGGCGCCGATCAACGCCAGCATCTGCGGCAGTGTGTCGCGGCCGATCTGGTTGATGAGCGGCGCGCGGGCCAGCGCGGCGATGGCCTCGCCCGCCTCGCGTTCGAGCGCCGAGGGCCCACCGCAGAGGATCACGCGCAAGCCGTGGTGGAGCGCGGCGTGATCGACGATCGCGGCATAGCGTTCGACCGACCAGTTGCGCAGGCTGTGGCTCGAGCACGGGCTCACGAGGAGCGTGGGCACGCCCCCCGGGATCAATCGCGCGGCATAGTCCTGTGCATCCGCGGGCAGCGGCAACGACCAGTCGAGCAGGCGGCCCTGGATGCCGAGCGCGGCCGTGAAGCCGAAGAAACTGTCGAGCACATGCTCGCGCGAGCGCGGCGCGATGCGCGCACCGGTGAAGAGCCACTGCAGTTCGCGCGCGCGCGCGCGATCGAAGCCGAGCCTGACCCTTGCGCGCACGCAGCTCGCGACGAGGCTCGCGCGCAGCGCGAGCTGCAGGTGCAGCAGCACGTCGAAGCGCCTGCCGGCAAGCTGCGCACGCAGCGACCTGAGGCCCCCGAGGCCGGCGCGCTTGTCCACGGTGATAAACTCGACATCCGGCAGCAGGGACATCAGCTTCGCCTCGAGCTTGCCGATGATCCACGTGATCCGGGCTTGCGGGTACGCTCTCTGCAGCGTGCGGATCACCGGCACGACGTGGCAGGTATCGCCGATCGCCGACAGCCGCAGCAGGCACAGGCTACGCGGCGGCGTGGTGAGTGGCAGCATGATCTCTGGGATGGGCGAAAATGGCGCGTACCTGGACGAGCGGATCGGAAGTCAAGCGCGCGGCCATCGCCGGCGGCGTGATGCTATATGACGCCTCCCGGGTGGGCAATTTGCGCGCGGACTGGTTCGACCCCGTTTTCTGGCGCAAGCGCAATGCGGTGACGGGCGAGGCGGCCGGCCGCGGCGCGACGTTGTTTTTCGCCGAGAACGGACATGAGTACGCGCTGCGCCACTATCGCCGCGGCGGGCTCATCGCGCGCGTGATCGCCGATCGCTACCTGTGGCGCGGCGAGGGCGCGACGCGGCCATTCGCCGAATGGCACCTGACCTATCACCTCGCGCACGCCGGATTGCCCGTCGCGCCGCCGGTCGCCGCGCGTTTCGTGCGCCACGGGCTCCTGTATCGCGGCGACCTGATCACCGAACGACTCCACGGGACGAAGTCGCTCGCCGCGACGCTCGAACTCGGCAGCGTGCCGATCCTCACCTGGGTCGAGATCGGCCGGAACCTGCGCCGTTTCCACGATCTTGGCGTGTGCCACGCCGATCTCAATGCGCACAATATCCTGCTCGGCGCCGAAGGCGCCGTGCACGTGATCGATTTCGACCGCGCGACGCTGCGCCGCCCGGGGCTTTGGCGGGACGCGAACCTCGTGCGATTGCGGCGTTCGCTCGACAAGGTGACGGATGTCCTGCCGCCGGGCCGCGCCACCGAAGCCGACTGGCATTCGCTGCTCGCCGGTTACCGGGAAGGTCCTCCGGCCGCTGCGCCGCCGGCGGCGACGGGTTCGGCTCCGGATGCAGAGGCCCGGGCTTGAGCGCACTGTGCGAGCGCTTCGCACCGATGCGCCTGCTGTACCTGTGCGTGGTCTACCTGCTCGCGCCGCTCGTCGGCCTCGCGATGCTGCTGCGCGGCTTTCGCGACCACAGCTACTGGCACAATTTCCGCGAGCGCTTCGGCTTCGGCGACGTGCCATCGACCGATGCGTGCCTCTGGGTGCATGCGGTTTCGGTGGGCGAGGTGCAGGCCGCGGCCGCGCTCGTGCGCGCGCTGCGCGAACGCCATCCCGGGATCCCGCTGGTCGTGACGACCGTGACGCCGACCGGCGCGGAGCGTGCCCGCGCGCTGTTCGCGGGCCTCGCGCACGTGCGCTACGTGCCGTACGACCTGCCGGGATCGGTGCGGCGCTTCTTCGATCGCGTGCGTCCGCGCGTCGCGATCATCCTCGAGACCGAATTGTGGCCGAACCTGTATCACGAATGCGGCCGGCGCGGCGTGCCGCTGGTGCTCGCGAGCGCCCGCATTTCGCCGCGCTCGATCGGCCGCTACCGGCGCCTTGCCGCGCTCTTTCGCGAGGCGCTCGCGAACGGCATCGTGATCGCGGCGCAGAGCCCCGCCGATGCCGGGCGGTTCCGTTACATCGGCGCGAATCCGCTGCGCACGCACGTGACGGGCAACATCAAGTTCGATTTTGCGCTGCCCGCGCAGGCGCGGGCGCGCGGCGCTGCGCTGCGCGCGGAGCATGCCGCCGGCCGCCCGGTGTGGGTCGCCGGCAGCACGCACGCGAAAGAGGAAGGCATGATCCTCGAGGCGCACCGGCGCGTGCGCGAGCGGCATCCCGATGCGCTGCTGGTTCTCGTGCCGCGCCATCCCGCGCGCTTCGCCGAAGTGCGTGCGGCGCTCGAAGCCGCCGATGTCAGCTTCGCCTGCCGCTCGCGGGGCGAGCGCTGCGTGCCGGACACCGGGGTGTACCTCGGCGATACGCTCGGTGAACTCGTGCTGCTCTATGCGTCGGGCGATGTCGCATTCGTCGGCGGCAGCCTCGTGCCGGTGGGCGGCCACAATCTGCTCGAGCCCGCGGCGCTCGGCCTGCCGATCCTGACCGGCCCGTACACGTTCAATGCCGAGGACATCGCGCGCCTGCTGGTCACGGAGGGCGCGGCGCAAGTCGTGCACACGGCCGAAGAGCTCGGCCAACGGGCCGCGCAGCTCCTCGGCGATGCAGCCGGCAGGACCCGCATCGGCGCCATCGGACTCGCCGCGGTCGAAGCCAACCGCGGTGCGCTGACGCGCCTCCTCGAACTGCTCTCCCCGGTGATCGCCGCTACGGAGACGGGCTCGCGCCCGCCGGTTCCGCCGCAGGCGGCGCCGGTACCGTCGTCACCGTCTGGTCGAGCCAGCCGTTGATCTCCTCGAGCGCGGGGCGATCCAGCGTGCCGGCCGCCTGCCGCAGGCGGATCACGTTCAGCAGGTAGTCGTACTTGCTGCGCGAGAGGTTCGTGAATGCCTGGACGAGATTGCGCCGCGCCTGCAGCACATCGACCGTGGTGCGCGTGCCCACTTCGTAGCCCGCTTCGGTGGCCTCGAGGGCGGTGCGGCTCGATTCGAGCGCCTGCTTCAGGGCGTTGACCCGCGAGATCTCGCTCGTCACGCCGAGGAAAGCGTCCCGCGTCTGGCGCTCGGTTTCGCGCGACGTGCGCTCGAGGCGCTGGCGCGCGGCCTGCCACAGGAACTCCTGCTGGCGCACCCGCGAGCGTGTGCCGCCGCCGCTGAAAATCGGCAGCGTGAACTGCACTCCGACGAGGGTCGCGTCCGTGTCGTTGTCGAGCGAGACCGAGCGTTCGTTCGGGAAAGACGGCGGAAAGGCCGGGAAAGTCTGCTCCGTCGTGATGCGCTGGTTGCCGTAGCTCGCCGTGAGGTCGATCGACGGCAGGTGGCCACCGAAGGCCGAGCGCACGTCGTCGCGCGCGATATCGGCCGAAAGACGGCTCGAGACGAGCGCAAGGTTCTGGTCCATGGCGACGCGCACCCAGTCGTCCTCGTTCGCGGGCGCCGGGCTCTTGAGCGGCAGCTCATCGCCCGGCTTGTCGAGCGTCGCGTACTTCGCGCCGGTCACCTCGCGCAATTCCTCTTCCGCGGTGGCGAGCTGGCGCTTCGCGGCGATCACGTCCGCCGCGGCGTTGTCACGCGCGGCGCGCGATTCCTGCACGTCGGTGATCGCGATCAGGCCGACTTCGAAGCGCTTCTCGGCCTGGTCGAGCTGGCGTGAAACGGCCTGCAGGTTCGCCTGTTGCGCCTCGAGCGTGTCGCGGGCCGCGAGTACGTCGAAATAGGCGGTCGAGACGCGCAGGATCAGGTCCTGCTCGGCCGCCGCGTAGTCGGCTTCGGCCTGCGCGACCTGCTTGTCGGCGCGCCGCAGCGCGACCCAGTTCTCCCAGCGAAAGAGGCTCTGGCGCAGGTCGACCGACCAGGACTTCGTTTCCGGTTCGCGCGTTCCCGATGTGCCGAAGATCGCGATCTCGCCGGCATTCGGGCCATCGCTGACGATCTGGGCCTGGTCACTCGTGCCCTCGAACTTGTTCTTGTCGTAGCCGGCCGTGCCGCTGAGCTGCGGCAGCAGGGCAGCGATGGCCTGCGGCTTCGATTCGAGGTTCGCACGGCGCGTCGCTTCGGCCTCGCGGATCTGCGGGTCGGCCTCAAGCGCGCGCTGGTACACGGCGAGCAGGTCCTCGGCCACCGCGGCCTGTCCGACGAAGAGCAGGGCGGTAGTTGCGAGGAGGATAAAGCGCTGCATAAGGGCCCCTTATATAGTGTTCTACATCACCATATCACATCGCCGATCAAAATACGAATCGGCGAGGCCGCTCGGCGTGCACCAGCGGTTCGACCCAGGTCTCGAACAGGTCTTCGCTGGTCCATGTGGTGGAGGACGTGCGGCGCACCAGGCGCGCCGACATCGCAGGTCCGTCGCCGACGATCGCGAACAGGCGTCCGCCGCCCTCGAGCGCGGCCTGGAAGCGCTCGTCGTAGCGTGGCAGCGATCCGGTCAGGACGATGATGTTGTAACGCGGGTCGAGGGTGAGTTCGAACGCATCCGCGGTGCGCACGTCGGCGTTGGCGAAGCCGTCCGCGGCGAGCCGGCCGCGCGCGGCGTTCGCGAGATCCCCGTAGATTTCGACGGAGTGCACCTGGCGCGCGGTCGCCGCGAGGCAGGCGGTCAGGTAGCCGGAGCCGGTGCCGATCTCGAGGACGTTGTCGAGCGGCGTCGGAGCGACCGCCTGCAGGATGCGCCCGATCACCTTCGGCGCAAGCATGCGCTGCCCGTGGGCGAGCGTGATCGTGGCGTCGGCGTACGCGACATCGCGCCAGGCCTGCGGCACGTAGGCCGCGCGCGGCACGCGGCGCATCGTTTCGAGCACGCGATCGTCGAACACGTCCCACGCGCGCACCTGCTGCATCACCATCTGGTCGAGAGCCACGGTCGACATCAACGCACACGCTCCGTATTGGACTTATTCTGCCGCGGGAAACGGCGCGCCAAGTTACGGGTTTTCCGCGCCGCTGCCAAGTTGGGATGCACGCTTATCGTGAAATCAGCGCCGCGCCGCGGATATCGTCCTATATGCTGGCGCCAGACGTGGGGCGCGTCCGATGCGCACAACAAAAACAGAGGGGATAGCCGAAATCCGATGTCGATCGTCGGGCTAGTGAGCGTACTTCTCGCGCTGGTAGCGGTCCTGCTGCTTGTCCTGTACCTGTTCCAGCGCCGCGAACTGCGGGCCGTGGCCGCGCTGTCGCGCGAGGTGCAGCGCATTGCGATCGGCGGACGCCTCTCGGGTCGCCTCGACCTGCAGACCGACCAGCCCGAACTCGCGGCGCTCGGCACCGCGATCAATCACCTGCTCGGGCGCGTCGGTGCGCAGGCCGATCGCGAGCGGCTGAACCCCGCGCTGTTCGCCGATCTCGGTGACCGGATCCACGAAGTGGTGGTCGTGCATCGCGACGTGATCCTCTACGCGAATCGCCAGTTCGCGAACCTGGTCGGCGTCGAGCGCGCCGTGCTTCCCGGCCGCCGGCTCGCCGACATCGTGGCCGCGGACAGCGCGGAACTCGTCGAGGAGAACCTGCGCCGCAAACTCGCGGGCGAGGCGACGGCCGATCGCTACGAGATCGACATCATCGGCTTGCAGGGTCTTGCGAGCCGCCTCGAAGTCGCGACCACATTGATCGACTACGAGGGCGGGCCCGCGGTGCTCGTCACCGGCGTCGAGGTCGTTCCGACGCAGACCGTGCCGGCGCTGCGCCTGCCGCCGACCGGCGAAGAACCCGCGCCCGCGGCGGCCGCCGCACCCGAGCGGTTCGCCGACCGCGACGACGCGCTCGAATCGCTCGCCGAGGGCATCGTCGTGACCGATGCGCAGGGTCACATCGAGTACATGAACGCCGCGGCCGAAGCGCTCGCAGGCGCGACACGCATCGAGGCGCAGGGCCGGCGCTTCGAGGACATCGTGAGTCTCGTCGACGAGACCGACCGCCGGGCGATCGGCGACCCGGTACGCCACGCGATCGAAAGCGGCGCGGCCGTGCATGCGCCGCGCCGCGCGCTGCTCGTGTCGCGCGACAGCGGCGAGGAGCGCGCAATCGAGCCGCTCACATCACCGCTGCGCAACGCGGCGGGTTCGGTCACCGGCGCGGTGGTCCTGCTGCACGACGTGACCGAGCATCGGGGCATGGCGCGGCAGATGTCGTACCAGGCGACACACGACGCGCTGACCGGGCTCGTCAATCGCCGCGAGTTCGAGCGCCGTCTCGAGGAAGCGGCCGATGCCGCACGGCGGGGCGATGGCACGCACATCCTCTGCTATCTCGATCTCGACCGATTCAAGCTGGTCAACGACACGAGCGGCCATATCGCCGGCGACAGCCTGCTGCGCGAAGTGGCGAAGATCCTGCGCGACGCGGTGCGCGATTCCGATACCGTCGCGCGCATCGGCGGCGACGAGTTCGGCATGCTGCTGCTCGGTTGCCCGCTCGAGAAGGCGCGACAGATTGCCGACGACGTCTGCCGCGCGGTCGCCGATCATCGCTTCGTCTGGCGCGACCGCGTGTTCGAGATCGGCGTGTCGGTCGGCATCGTCGAGCTCGCGCGCGAGTCGGGTACGATCGACGACCTGCTCACCGCGGCGGATTCCGCCTGCTACATGGCGAAGCGCCAGGGCACGGGGCAGGTCGCGGTCTATTCCGCGCGCGACGAGGCGGCCGAGCGCCGCTCGGGCGAGCTGCAGTGGCTGCACCGCCTGCAGGCCGCACTCAAGGACAACCGCTTCCAGCTCTACCACCAGCCGATCGTGCCGGCGCTCGGCGCGAATGGCACGGGACCTGCGCTCGAAGTGCTGGTGCGCCTGCGCGATGCCACCGGGACGGACGTCGAGCCCGCCGCGTTCATGCACGCCGCGGAGCGCTACCGGCTCACGCCCTTCATCGACCGCTGGGTCGTGCAGACGACGCTCGCCGCGCTCGGGCGCGGCGCGATCCAGACGCCGGCCGAGCGCACGGTCGCGATCAATATCTCGGGCCAGACGCTGTCCGATGCGCAGTTCCTCGAATTCGTGGTCGACTGCTTCGATCGCACCGGTGTCGCACCGGCGCGCGTCTGTTTCGAGTTGAGCGAGGCGGCGGTGGCCGCGAACCTCGACCACGCGCGCCGGTTCATCCAGGTGCTGCACGGCATGGGCTGCCAGTTCGCGCTCGATGATTTCGGCGCGGGCGCCGGCTCGTTCCTGAATCTCAAGACGCTACCGGTCGATTTCGTGAAGATCGACGGCTCGTTCATGAAGAATCTCGGTACCGACAGCGTCAATCGCGCCATGGTGGACGCGATGGTCAAGCTCGCGCGCACACTCGACTTCCGTGTCATCGCCGAGGCCGTCGAGGACACCGACGCGCTCGAGGCGGCGCGCGGCATGGGCTTCGACTACATCCAGGGTTACGCGATCGCACGCCCCGCGCCGCTGCCGATGGCGGCCTGATCCACCGCTAGCCGCAGGCTGCGCGGAAAAGGCCACGCGCGACGCAGCGTTGCAGCGCCATGGCCACGTCGAACGCGGCGTCGATGGCGAGCGCCGCGTCGAACGCCTCGCCGAGCGGGGCTCCTCTCAGCAGGCTTGCGAGCCAGCTGAACTCGGCCTCGCCCACCCGCTCGAGCACGGGCCCGGTGGCCGCACGCCGCACGAGAACGTGCTCGGCGCCGGCGCTGGCGCCGGGATCGACGGGGCGCACCTCGCCCGGCGCCTGGTGCGCTTCCCAGATGGAAAGGATGGGCCAGCGCGAGACGACGAGGCGCACGGCGGGCTGGAACGCGAAGCGCAGCGCCGGGGTGTCCTCGGGTGCGACCGTGCCCAGCGTCCCGACGTCGAACGGCACGCCGTCGGCGGCGCGCGCCGCTTCCTCGCGGGCCCACTCGAGTTCGGCCACGTCCGCGAAGTACGCGTAATCGCCGCTTTCGAAGCGCTGCCGAAGGTAGCGCGGAAACGGTGCGCCGATGTGATGCAGATCGCCCGAGGTCGACGGATGGGCGAGCTGGAACTCGCGCGCGAGCCGTGCGAAGTAATCCGCGCCGCAGAGCGCGGCGATCACCGGGAACTCGAGCGCGAGCGCCTTCCCGAAGCCGGCTTGCAGGTTGTAGCGGTAGATCGCCATCCGGCCGGCGGCACCGATGCCGTGGTCGCCGCGAACTTGCGCTTCGATGTCGCTCGACTCGCCGTAGAGACTCGCGATGAAATGCTGTTGCAGCTCAGGCAACTTCATCGGCACGCCTCGCTTCGGCGACGAGCACGTCGAGCGGCGGCAGGGTCGCATCCCACTCGATGAGGGTCGGTACGCGCCCGAAGCGGCGGCGCGCGCTCGCGTAGAGCGTCCAGACCGCGTCGCAGACCGGGCGGTCGTGCGTATCGATCCGGATCCCGACGCCGCCCACCTCACTCACTTCGTGCCCGGCGAGGTGGATCTCGCGCACCGCGGCGGCCGGCAGTTCGTCGAAGTAACCCTCGGCATCGAAGCCGTGGTTGCACGCGTTCACGTAGACGTTGTTCACGTCGAGGAGCAGCGCGCAACCGGACTCGGCAACGAGGGCGGCGAGGAAGCCCGCCTCGGAGAATTCCGCGTTCCTGAACTCGAGGTAGCTCGAGACGTTTTCGAGCAGCACCTGGCGGCCGAGTGCATCCTGCAGTTCGCCGACCCTGCCCGCGAGGTGGCGCAGCGCCTCCGCGGTGCGCGGCATCGGCAGCAGGTCGTTGGTGTGACGCCCGCCGGCGTGGCCCCAACAGGCGTGTTCCGAGACGGCCCACGGATTCACGCGCGCCACGAGTCGCGTGAGCTTGCGCAGGTGTTCGCGATCGAGCGGACCAGCGGAACCGAGCCCGAGGCCGACCCCGTGCAACGCGACCGGCCACCGTTCGCGCACGGCGAGCAGCGCCGCGACGGCGCCGCCCCCGTCGGCAAAATAATTCTCGCTGTGGGCCTCGAACCAGCCGACATCGGGCGCCCGTTCGAGCACCTCCCGATGATGCGGCGCCCGCAGGCCGATTCCGGCACGCACCGGAGCCGGTGCGGGCGCCTGACCCGGTGTCGTCACATCGCGGCAGGTGGCGTGAGCTTGCCGCCCATCTTCTCGCAGGTGCCCTTCGGCACCTTGGCCCAGTCGGCGGGGTCCTTGTCGGTCTTGGCCATGCCGGCACAGCCATGGCTGGCCGTATGGCAGCCGTTCTTGCCGGCTTCGGCAACGCCAAAGCACTTCTCGGTGTCGCCCTTGTCTTCCGCCGCGTTGGCGGCGCCGAGGGCGAGGAGGCTGCCGATGGCGGCGGTCAGGATCAGGTTTCTGGAGAGCATGGGAGTTCCTTCTGGCTGGGGGCCATGAGCTTAGACCAGGAGCGGTGGCTCCGCCCCCTGTTTGTCGCTAGTCCTGTCGCAGGCTCGCCTGCAGGAACGCGTCGATCCCGGTCAGCAGCGTCCTGCGGGCGGCTGCCGAGTTGAGCGTGCGGTCGTCGCCGCCGAATTCGACGAGCTGCGCCGGCGTGCCGAGCTTGTCGAGCCGCGATTTCAGGGCGCGCGACTGCCCGATCAGTACCGTGCTGTCGAGGGTGCTTTGCAGCAGCACCGGAACCTTGATGGCGGCGGCGCTGCGCAGCGGGGATATCGCGATCTTGTCCGCCGCGTCACGGAAGCGATCACCCATGTAGTCGGACCAGAAGTCGAGTTCGAGCGATCGGGTGCCGGTGGCCTTGACGACCTCGGAGATATAGCCGGAAGGGTCTGTCACCGGATTGACGGCGATGACGCACCGGAGGAGCGCCGCGTCCCGAACCGGAATCATCAGGGCGGCATATCCGCCGAACCTCGCGCCCATCGCGCAGATCCGGTCTTTGTCCGCGACGCCACGCGAGATCAGGTCCTTCGCGCCGTCGATGATATCGTCGATCATCGCGCCGCCCAGCTCGTTGCGGCCCTTGTCGCGGAAGGCGCGACCGTAGCCGTATGAACCGCGGAAGTTCGGCTTGAGGACCGCATAGCCGCGCTGCGCGAAATAGGCGGCCCACCAATCGAACCTCGCATCGTCGCGCGCGAGGGGGCCTCCGTGCGGAAACAGCAGCAGCGGAAACGGCCCGTCCTTCGCGCTCTTCCCCGGCGGCAGCAGCAGGTAGGCTTCGATCGCGAGTCCATCGCGCGCCGCGAAACGCACCGCGTGGGTGGTTGCGACGGGCCGATCGGTCAGCTCCGGCCGCGCCGGCCCCACTGGCGACAACGCCTTGCGACCGGCATCGAAGATGTAAAACATCGCCGGTTCGCCGGGGCCCGCCGCCGAGAGGCCGATGACCGACCGGTCGCGCGACCAGGAATGAAACCACACGGATTTTCCGGGCAGCGCGCTGGCGAGTGTCTTGCGCCAGTGTTCGAGCTGCGGGTCGAAGAACTCCTGGCGCCTGTCCCCGGTTGCATAGACGAAGCCGACGATGGACGAGGATGTCCCGTCCGGGATCCAGTCGTCGATGTCGGTGTCGCGCAGCGAGACATCGGCCTGCCGCACTTGCGACGTCGCGAGATCGAGCAACCAGGGAACGTAGTAGCCCGCTTCGTTGTAATTGCCGATCGCGACAGTCCCGGTGCCCCGTACCAGGCCGCCGACTGAATTCGCGGTGAGGCCGGGCGTCGCCTGGTCGAAAATCTTCGTCAGGTGGCCCGTGTCCACGCGGTAAATGAGGTCGCGCCGCTGTCGCCAGTCGTAGTCGGCACGTGCCCGCAGTACGCCCTGCCCATCGACGAGATACGCGTAAGTCGCGTTGGTCCCGTCGTTCTCCAGCTTGCCGATCCCGGTCCGCAGGTCCACGCGGAACAGTCCGAAGCACCCATTGCAGGCCGAATAGGTGGCCGCCATCCAGATCTCATCGGGGGTGGCGGGATTCATGGCCACGACGCGCGTCAGGTTCTGCGCATAGGCGGCGCCCGCGTTCTTCAGCAACTGCGTGGCCGCGCGCGTGCGGGTGTCGATGGCGAAGGTGCGGGCGAACGACATCAGCCGCACGTTGTTCGTGACATTCGTCAGGTCTTCCGTGACATTGACGTCGAGCAGCAGCCACTCCGGGCCGGCCCAGCGAATCCGCGTCAGGCGCTGGTCGTCGCGCGTGCCGAAGTAGGCGGGTGGCTTGTCGATCGCGTCGAACTCGTAGACGCACGCCGCGCGTCGGCCGGCGCGATCGCACGCGAGTGCGATGTGCCGCCCGTCGGGCGCAACCGCGATATCTTCGATCGCCGGGAGCCGCGCATAAAGATCGATCGCCGTTTCGTCCGCGGCCGAACCCGCGCGTGGCAGGCAGGTACCTGCGAGCAGCAGGGACAGCGCGATCGATGCGATGCCCCGGGTCATCGCGGTGGTGCGTTCGGCGGCGATCCGGCCGGCAACCGGCTGCGCAGGAAGTCGTCGGCCTCCGTCAGCAGTGTCCTGCGCATCGCGCTCGTATCGAGGAAATGCTCGCCGCCCGCGAGTTCCACCAGCCGGACGCTGCCACCGGCCTCCTCCATGCGCCTCTTCAGGGCCCGTGACTGCTCGATGGGAACGGTGGTGTCCTGGGTCGCGTGCAGCAGCAGGACCGGCACCTTGATCGCCTTCGCGTTGCGCAGCGGCGAGATCGCCGCCTTCGACCCGGCATCGCGGAAGCGGCTGCCGAGATAATCCTCCCAGAAGTCGAGTGCGCCCGATGCGCCGCCATACCGCTTGATCATTTCACCGATGATCTCGTCGGGCTCGGTGACGGCGTTGACCGCGATTGCGCACTTGATGATCGACGGATCGCGGATCGGGATCATGAGCGCGGCGTACCCCCCGTAGCTCCCGCCCATGGCGCACACGCGCCCCGGGTCGGCGATCTGTTTCGCTTCGAGGTATTTCGCGCCGTCGATGATGTCGTCGATCATCGCACCGCCAAACTCGTTGTAGCCCTTCTCGCGAAAGGCGAGCCCGTAGCCGCGGGAACCGCGGAAATTGGGCTTGAACACGGCGTAGCCGCGCTGCGCGAAGTAGCCGCTCCACCAGTCGAAACCCGCATCGTCGCGGGTGAACGGGCCACCGTGCGGCATCAGCAGGAGCGGAAACGGTCCGTCCGTCGGCTTCCTGCCCGGCGGCAAGGTCAGGTAGGCGTCGATCTCCAGGCCGTCGCGAGCCGCATAGCGCACGCGCGTCGTCGTCGCAATCGGCAGTGTGGACAGCTGCGGGTACGCGACGCCGACCGGAGACAGCGCTTTCTGGCCTGCATCGAAAAGGTAATAAGCCCCGGGTTCGCCGGGACCGGCAACCGACAACCCGATCGTCATCCGGTCGGCCGACCACGACTCGAGCGTCACGACCTTGCCGGGCAACGCCTTTGACAGCATGTTGCGTGCGCGTTGCAGGGCAGGGTCCAGGAACTGCTGTGGTGCGCCGTCGCCTGCGAAGCGGAAGCCGACGATCGACGCAGCCGAACCATCCTGGATCCAGCCATCGAAATCGACGCCGACTGGCATGCCTTCCAGCGCGCCCAGCTTGCCGGTCGCCAGGTCGAGGGCGTTCGGCGTGAGCAGGCCTGCGTCCGCGTATGCGCCCACAGCGAGTCCGCGGCCGCCGGACAGCAGGCCCGCCACGGAGTAACTGGCGCGACCGGCCTGCGGGCTTTCGAATATCAACGTCGCCGAGCCGCCGGAGTCGAGCCTGTAGATCCTGTCACGCCGGCGCTTGGGATCGTATTCCACGCGCGCGATCGGGCGACCTTCCGGATCGGCAATGATGTCGGTGGTGTCGGGGCCCCCGTCTTCGACGAGCCTGCCCTTGCCGCTCTTCAGGTTGACCTGGTACAGGCCGGTCCGGATGTTGTCTTCCTCGCTCCCGATCCGGCTGAACGGATCGCGGGGTATGCGCTGGAAAAGCGCAATCATGAGCACTTCGTCCGGTGTCGCCGCGGGCTTCGCGGTGATCCCGGTCAGGTCGGTCGTGAACCCCGTCTCGGTGTTCACGAGGAGCGATGAGCCTTCGCCGGTGCGCACGTTGTGGGCGATGATGCGGGACAGGCGGACGAGGCGCCGATTGAGCGTGACGGCGGTGAGATCCTCCGTGATGTCGACGCTGAGAAGTACCCATTCGGGGCCCGCCCAGTCGAGGCCCCTCAGGCGCTGCTCGGGGCGCGTGCGGATGACCTGCGGTGGCTTGTCGATTGCGTCGAGCTCGTACACACACGCCGCGTAGTGGCCGTCACGCTCGCACATGAGCGCGATGCGCCTGCCGTCGGGCGCGACCGCGAGCGCGGAAATCGCCGGCAGTGCGGCAAAGCGGTCGGCGAGATCGTCGGCGGCCGGGGCGGTGGGCGACCAGCCCGCGAGGATGGCGATGGCCAGCAGCGTGGCCGCCGTGACGGATGTTCGAAACATCGGCCCCCCGTACTTGTAACGGGAAGCATATCGCTTGCGGGAAACCGCGAACAGCGGGCGTCCCACGGCGGACAGCCGGAGTGCGCGCCTCCGGCTGCCCGCTGCGCGCTGTTCGCCTGCCGCTTCCGCTTACAGCAACGGCACCAGGAGCAGCGCGACGATATTGATGATCTTGATCAGCGGATTGATCGCGGGCCCGGCGGTGTCCTTGTACGGATCGCCGACCGTGTCGCCCGTGACGGCCGACTTGTGCGCATCGGACCCCTTGCCGCCGAAGTTGCCTTCCTCGATGTACTTCTTCGCGTTGTCCCAGGCGCCACCACCCGTGCACATGGAAATCGCGACGAACAGGCCCGTGACGATCGTGCCGATCAGGAGGCCACCGAGCGCGCGCAGGCCGGCGCCTGGGCCCATCAGCGCATTCAGGCCGAAGGCGACCACGACCGGCACGAGAATCGGCAGCAGCGACGGCACGATCATTTCCTTGATCGCGGCGCGCGTCAGCAGGTCGACCGCCCTGGAGTAGTCGGGCTTCGCCTTGCCCTCCATGATGCCCTTGATCTCGCGGAACTGGCGGCGCACTTCATTGACCACCGAACCTGCCGCGCGACCCACCGCTTCCATCGCCATCGCGCCGAAGAGATACGGTACGAGGCCGCCGATGAACAGACCGATGATCACGGCCGGATCGGACAGCGAGAACGCGATCATCTCGCGGCCGCTGCCTGCGAGGTGAGTCTCGAGGTTGTGGGTGTAATCGGCGAACAGCACCAGCGCGGCGAGGCCGGCCGAGCCGATCGCGTAGCCCTTGGTGACGGCCTTCGTCGTGTTGCCGACCGCGTCGAGCGGATCGGTGATATCGCGGATCTTCTTCGGCAGCTCGGCCATTTCCGCGATGCCGCCCGCGTTGTCGGTGATCGGGCCATAGGCGTCGAGCGCCACCACCATGCCGGTCAGTGACAGCATCGAGGTCGCGGCGATCGCGATGCCGTAGAGGCCGCCGAGCTCATGGGCGCCGTAGATCGCGAAGCACACCGCGAGCACCGGCAGTGCGGTCGATTTCATCGACACGCCGAGGCCCGCGATGATATTGGTCGCGTGGCCGGTCTGCGAGGCCGCCGACACCTTGCGCACCGGCGAGTATTCGGTCGCGGTGTAGTACTCGGTGATCACGATCATCGCCGCCGTGAGCGCCAGCCCGATCAGTGCGCAGCCGAACATCGCACCCGCGGTCGCCGGCATCAGCGCATTCGTGATGAACCAGAACGCGATCGCCGCGATCACGCCCGAGACGGTCACGCCCTTGTAGAGCGCGTTCATGATCTTGCCGCCCTCGGCCGCCTTCACGAAGAAGGTGCCGATGATCGACGCGATGATCGACGCCGAACCGAGCGCGAGCGGATAGATCACCGCCGCGACGCCCTGGTCCTTCAGCATGAGGCCGCCGAGCAGCATCGTGGCGACGAGGGTCACGGCGTAGGTTTCGAACAGGTCGGCCGCCATGCCGGCGCAGTCGCCGACGTTGTCACCGACGTTGTCGGCGATCACCGCGGGGTTGCGCGGATCGTCCTCCGGGATTCCGGCTTCGACCTTGCCGACGAGGTCGGCGCCGACGTCGGCACCCTTGGTGAAAATGCCGCCACCGAGGCGCGCGAAGATGGAGATCAGCGAGCCGCCGAAGGCGAGGCCGACGAGTGCGTGCAGCGCCGCTTCACTGCCGATCGACGGGGCGAGCAGCGCGTAGTAGCCGGCGACGCCGAGCAGCGCGAGGCCGACGACCAGCATGCCGGTGATCGCGCCGCCGCGGAATGCCACGGACAGCGCGGCGTTCAGGCCGTTGTTGGCCGCTTCGGCAGTACGCACGTTCGCGCGCACCGAGATGTTCATGCCGATGTAGCCCGTCGCGCCGGAGAGGATCGCGCCGACCGCGAAGCCGCCCGCGGTTGGCCAGCCGAGCGCGAGTCCGAGCACGATGAAGAGCACGATGCCGACGAGGCTGATCGTCGTGTACTGGCGATTGAGATACGCCTTGGCGCCGGCCTGCACGGCGGCGGCGATCTCCTGCATGCGGGCGTTGCCGGCGGGAAGGCCCAGAACCGAAACGGTGGAAACGACGCCGTACAGCACGGCAACAACGCCCGCGGCGACCGCGAGCCACAGCCACATTGTGGCATCCATCAGGAGACCTCCAACCGAAAAGTTCTGCTTTTGGCCGGCGCGCGGCGGCGGCCGGCCCCCCTCAAAAGGCCGCGAACTATACCATACGGGCGACGAACGCCGCCCAGAGCGCGAAAAGCAGCGCGGAGCTCGCCACGTAGACCGCAAACCGGTGCCTGACCCGGTTGTAGGTGCAGTGGATCAGCGAGTGCACGGCCCGAAGCACGACAAAAGCCCAGGCGCCGTCCACGAGGAAGGGTGTCGCGGCGCCGGTGGCGGCCACGGCGAGGCACAGCGCATAGAACAGCACCGGCATCTCGAAGAGGTTGCGCAGGTTGTCCGCGGACTGGGTGCGGGTGAGGAGCTGCTGCAGGTCATGGGCCCGGGCGAGGGCCTGCGGGCGGATCTTCCGCTCGCGCATCTCGCCGATGCGCTCGAAATACAGCCGCACCCAGACGATCGCGGTGACTGCGACGAGAGCCGCCATCGGCAGCAGCATGGTCGCGGGGGAGAGCAGGCCGGATCCGTCCATGGAGCCTCTTTTCCTAGAGCTGGTATGTGGTCGCGAGCTTGCGCTTCACGGCGATGCCCTTGATGCGCACGTACGCCGGCAGGCCGTCCTTGTACGGCGGATAGTCTTCGCCTGCGATCAGCGGCGCAAGATAGCGCCGGCACGCATCGGTGATGCCGAAGCCGTCCTGCGTGATGAACTCGCGCGGGACCTTCTTCTCGACATTCGCGACCTCGGCGAGCGGCACGGCTTCGATGGCCCATCGGTAGGGCTTCGACGACTTGCGCACGATCGCGGGCATCACCGCGTTCTGGCCCTTGAGCGCAAACTCCACGGCGGCCTTGCCCACCGCATACGCCTGCGCGACGTCGACCTTCGAGGCGATGTGCCGCGCCGCGCGCTGCAGGTAATCCGCCACGGCCCAGTGGTACTTGTAGCCGAGCCGTTCGCGCACCATGTTCGCGACCAGCGGGCCGACGCCACCCAGCTGCGTGTGGCCGAAGGCGTCCTTGGTGCCGGCATCCGCGAGGAAGCGGCCGTCGGCGTAGTGCGCGCCTTCCGACACGACGATCACGCAATAGCCGTAGTCGGTGACGCACTGCTTCACCCGATCGAGGAACCGCTGCTCCTCGAACGGGATCTCCGGGAAGAGGATCACGTGCGGCGGCTCGGCCGGCCCGCGCCCGGCGAGCCCGCCGGCCGCGGCGATCCAGCCCGCATGCCGGCCCATCACCTCGAGCACGAACACCTTGGTCGATGTGCGCGCCATCGAGGCGACATCGAGGGCCGCCTCGCGGGTCGAGACCGCGACGTATTTCGCGACCGAGCCGAAGCCGGGGCAGCAGTCGGTCAGCGGCAGGTCGTTGTCGACGGTCTTCGGCACACCGACGCACACGAGCGGATAGCCCAGCTGGCTGCCGATCTGCGACAGCTTCAGCGCCGTATCCATCGAATCGTTGCCGCCGTTGTAGAAGAAATAGCCGATGTCGTGCGCGCGGAACACTTCGATCAGGCGCTCGTATTCGGCGCGGTTCCTGTCGATGCCCCTCAGCTTGAAGCGTGCCGAGCCGAACGCGCCGGCCGGCGTGTACCGCAGGCCCCGCAGCGTCGCCGGGCTTTCCCGGTAGACATCGATCAGGTCCTCGGTGAGCGCCCCGACGATTCCGTCCCGGCCGGCGTAGAGGCGGCCGATGCGCGAGCCGTTCCTGCGGCATGCATCGATGACGCCGGCCGCCGAGGCGTTGATGACCGCGGAGACCCCGCCCGACTGCGCATACAGCGCGTTCTTCTTCGCAGGTTTTGGCATATTCACCGAAGAATAACGCATTTGACCGCAGGGAGATCGCCGGTTACTGTGCGCGGCCCATGCGCATTGTTCTACTTGGCGCGCCCGGCTCCGGCAAGGGCACGCAATCCCAGCGATTGATCGAACGTCACGGCGTGCCACAGATCTCGACCGGCGACCTGCTGCGCGCCGCCGTCAAGGCCGGCACGCCGCTCGGCGTGCACGCCAAGGCGATCATGGACGCGGGCAAGCTCGTCGACGACGCGACCATGCTCGGGATCATCCGCGAGCGACTCGCGAAACCCGATGCGCGCAAGGGATTCATCCTCGACGGCTTCCCGCGCACGATCGCGCAGGCGGAGGGCCTCACGCGCCTGCTCGACGAACTCGGCACGCCGCTCGAGGCGGTCGTGCTGATGGACGTCGACTACGGCAAGCTCGTCAGGCGCATCTCGGGCCGGCGCAGCTGCACCCATTGCGGACGCGTGTTCAACATCCACACCGCGCCGCCGCCGGCCGGCGGCTGCTGCGAGGCGCCGCATCTCGTCCAGCGACCGGACGACAAGGAAGAGACCGTCGCGAAGCGGCTCGCGGTCTACGACGAACAGACGAAGCCGCTGGTGGCCCACTACGCCGCGCAGGGGCTCCTGCGCATGATCGACGCCGACGCCGATCCGGAAGAGGTCACGCATCGCCTCGAGGCGGCGCTCGCGGAACGGAGCGGCGAGGGCATGCGCGTCGAAGAAACTCAGGGCTGAGAGGTTCCGGCGCCTGACTGCAGGCTGTCGAGCAGGCGCTCACCCACGACGCCAAGCCGCCAGCCGCGCAGCGCCGCGATCGTGTGATCCCCCGCAGCGAGCCGTTCGAGCTCGCGCCGCGGCGCCAGCACTTCGGCACCGATTCCCGTCTCCGCAGCCGCCTGCCGGGTCACTTCCGCGAGCCGCTTGACGGCGTTCGTCAGCGCCGCATCGGGACGCCCGCGCCGTGGCAGCGGCGGTGGCGGATCGGGCACGTCGGCACCCTGGACGAGTGCCAGCAATTCGGCGCCGGAATGCTGCGCGACGCCCGCGGGCAGGCCCGCGGTGGCCGCGAGTGCGGCGGGATCGCGCGGCACCTCCGCGACGATTTCCTTGAGCGCGGCATCGTCGAGGATCCAGCCGCGCGGCCGGTTGCGCTCGATCGCGCGTCGTTCACGCCAGGCCGCGAGCGCCTTCGCGAGCCGCTGGCGTCCGGCATCGAGCGCGTGCACGCCCTTGAGCCGTTGCCAGGCCCGCTCCGGGTCCACGATGAAATCCTGCGGGTCGGCGATCGCCTGCAGTTCCTCGTCGAGCCACGCGAGGCGGCCTTGCCGGTCGAGCCTCTCGAGCAGGCAATCACGCAGCGCCAGCAAGTGGCACACGTCATCGAGGGCATATTCGAGCTGATCGGGCGACAACGGGCGTCGTGACCAGTCGGTGCGCGTGTGCGCCTTCGGCAGGTCGTGGCCGAGCAGCTGGCGCACGAGATCGGCATAACCGACCTGCGAGGCGAAGCCGGCGAGCGCCGCGGCCACCTGCGTATCGAAGACCGGCTCGACGCGCCCGATCGCTGCCGAGAGCACTTCGAGGTCCTGGCGCGCGGCGTGCAGCACTTTCACGGGGCCGCCCGGGCCGAGCGCCGCCGCGAGCGGCGCGAGCGACTCGAGCGCGAGCGGGTCGACGCAGGCGGCGCGGCCCGCGCTCGCAACCTGCAGGAGGCACAGTTCCGCGCGATAGGTGCGCTCGCGCATGAATTCGGTGTCGAGCCCGATGGCGGGGGCGGCCGTCAATTCGGCGCCGAGTTCGGCCAGGGCGCCCGCCCCGGTGATGAGCGCGGTGGTTGTCGTCATGCAGAACGGTTCCAAAGACTCCCGTACAATCGGTGCGGCATTATGCGAGCCGAACAACGAGCCCGAAAGCAGCGCATGGCATGCTGAGCCTCGTGCGTCTGTTCGCCGACATCGCGCTCCTGCGCCGTGGCCCGGAGGACGTGCCCGCCTCGGCGCTGCTGCTCGCGAGCGTGGTCGTCGCGTACTTCCTCGTCAGCTTCTTCGTCAGCCTGCTGCTGCCGCCGTTCGCGGGCCCGTGGCACCTGCACCTCCTCGTCGATGTCGGCTTCACGCTCGCGTGGTACGTCGTGCTGATGCGCGTGTTCGCCAGGCCCGAGCGCTTCCTGCAGACGACCACGGCCGTGTTCGGCTACCAGACCGTGCTCGCGCCCGCGTGGATCGCGACCGCGTGGCTCGCCGGCCGTTTCCAGGACAACGAGGTCTGGCTGCTCCCCGTCGCCATCGCCGGGCTCGGCATGCTCGCCTGGGTGCTCGTGGCGAATGCGCGCATCCTGCGCTCGGCGCTCGGGCTCACGATGGCGGCCTGCGTGGGGCTCGCGATCCTGCAGACCATCGCCGGCCAGCTGCTGCTGCTCGGCCTCTTTCCCCCTCCGGCGGCGTCCTGACATGCACATCCACATCATCGGCATCTGCGGCACGTTCATGGCGGGCATCGCGGCGATCGCGAAGTCCGCCGGCCATCGCGTCACGGGCTCCGACCGCAACGTCTATCCGCCGATGAGCACGCAGCTCGCCGCGCTCGGGATCGATGTGGTGCAGGGTTACGATGCCGCGCAACTCGAGCCACGGCCCGACGTGGTGGTGATCGGCAACGTGATGTCGCGCGGCGTGCCGGTGATCGAGGCGGTGCTCGACCGCGGGCTGCGCTATGAGTCGGGGCCCGAGTGGCTCGAGCGCGCGGTGCTCGCCGATCGATGGGTGCTCGCGGTGGCGGGCACGCACGGCAAGACGACCACATCGAGCATGCTCGCGTGGATCCTCGAGTACGCCGGGCTCGCGCCGGGCTTCCTGATCGGCGGCATGCCCGGCAATTTCGAGGTGAGCGCGCGGCTCGGCTCGACGCCATTCTTCGTGATCGAGGCGGACGAGTACGACACCGCGTTCTTCGACAAGCGCGCCAAGTTCGTCCATTACCGGCCGCGCACGCTCGTCCTCAACAACCTCGAGTTCGACCACGCCGACATCTACCCGGACCTCGGCTCGATCCAGCGCCAGTTCCACCACCTCGTGCGCATGGTGCCGGGCACGGGCCGCATCGTCGCCAATGGCGCCGACCCGAACATCGAGGCGATGCTCGCGATGGGTTGCTGGACGCCGTGCGAACGATTCGGCAGCGGTCCGGGTGCGCACTGGAGTGCCCGCCCGACCGGCGGTGACGATTATTCGCGTTTCGAGGTGCTGGAGCACGGCACTGCGCTCGCGACGGTCGAGTGGTCGCAGTTCGGCGCGCACAATGTCGCCAATGCGCTCGCGGCGATCGCCGCGGCCCGCCATGCGGGAGTGCCCGTGCCGGTCGCCGCCGACGCGCTTCGCGGGTTCCGCGGGATCAAGCGGCGCATGGAGCTGCTCGGCGAGGTGGGCGGCGTACGCGTCTACGACGATTTCGCGCACCATCCGACCGCGATCGCGACCACGATCGACGGGCTGCGCCGGCGGTCGGGCGCGGCGCGTATCGTCGCGGTGCTCGAACCCCGTTCGAACACGATGAAGATGGGCGTGCATCGCGATACGCTCGCCGCATCGCTCGCCGGTGCGGACGAGATCTGGCTGCACGCGCCGGGCGATCTTGGCTGGGATGCGGCCGGCGCGCTCGCGCCGCTCGGCGCGCGCGTGCATTTCACGGCGACCGTGGACTCGCTCGCGCACGAACTCGTGCCGCGACTGCAACGCGGCGACCAGGTGCTGATCATGAGCAACGGCGGCTTTGGCGGGCTGCACGACAAGGTGCTCGCCGGCCTCGCGGCCCGCACCGGGGGCGGCGCCCGATGACGTCGGGCGGTCCCGTCGCCGTGGCGTTCACGGGCGCGTCCGGCGCCCAATATGGCCTGCGGCTGCTCGAGTGCCTCGCGGCGGCCGGCTGTACCTTGCATGTCACGCTGACGCGCACGGCGCGGGTGGTGCTCGCGTCGGAAGCCGATTGCGCGGTGCCGGCGCGCGCCGCGGAGGCGACCCGCTTCTTCGCCGATCGCTGTCGCGCGCAGCCCGGGCAGCTGCGGGTTTATGGCGAGGAGGAATGGACTTCGCCGCTCGCGAGCGGGTCCGGCGCGCCGCGCGCCATGGTGGTCGTGCCCTGCAGCATGGCGACCCTTTCCGCCATCGCCTGCGGGGCGAGTTCCACCCTCACCGAGCGTGCGGCGGATGTCCTCCTGAAGGAACAGGGCAAGCTCGTGCTCGTGCCGCGCGAGACCCCGTTTTCGGCGATCCACCTCGAGAACATGCTGAAGCTCGCGCGACTCGGTGTCGTGATCCTGCCGGCCAATCCCGGCTTCTACCACCGGCCGGCGGGCGTCGCGGACATGGTCGATTTCGTCGTGGCGCGGATCCTCGATCAGCTCGGCATCGCGCAATCGATGGTCCCGCGCTGGGGGTGCGACCCGCGCTGACCATGGGCGCGACCGCGGAATTGCCGCTGTTTCCGCTCGGGCGACGAGGCGGGCGAAGTGCATCAGACGGCGGCGGTCGGCACGAGCGCGAGGATCGTCGATTTCTCCAGCCTTGCGGACGGACTGCTCGGCATCACCTGCCGGGGCGAGCGGCGGTTCCGGCTGCAGCGTCGCGTTCGCGCTGTCGACGGGCTGAACCTCGGGGAAGTCGAATGGCTGGCGGACGAGCCCTGGGTGGCCTTGCCCGGGGCGTACCGGCACCTCGCCGACTGGCTGCGGAACGTGCTGCCGCAGTTCGGCGATCTCTATGCTTCGATCCCGCGACACTACGACGATGCGGCCTGGGTCGGCGCGCGTATCGCCGAGACCCTGCCGATCAGTCTCTCCGACAAGCAGGCCTGCCTCGAACTCGACCCGCTCGCGCGTCTCACGCGCCTCGCGCCGCTCATCCGTCGCGGCGCAGGGTGAGGGCGCGACGCCGGTAGAAGCGCACCAGCGCCCAGCCGATCAGCGGGATCCACGCGAGCACCAGCCAGCCGATCACGCCGTCGTAACCCGAGACGAGTGCGTCCCAGCGCGTGCCGGCGTGCCGCGTCGTGATTTCGCGGGCCACCGCGATCACGGCGACCCAGCCGGCGTGCAGCCCGATGCAGGCGGCGATGCCGCCCGTCGCGCGCCGGACGAGGCCGAGCACGACACCGACGCCGGTGAGGCACAGAAACGCATCGAGGATCCCGAGCGGATGGACGAACGCGCGCAAGGCGCCGCCGAGCATCGTGACACCGCTCAGGCCGTCGACCTCGGCGGCGGCGATCCTGTAGCGGCCGATGAAATGCGTGGCGGCGTAGATCAGGGCCGTCGCGATGATCGCGAGTCGCGCACCCGATTCGCGCGCGATGCCCGAATACATCGCGCCGCGCAGGAATGTCTCCTCGATCAGCGCGACGACGAGCCCGCTGCCGAGGCCGGCGAGTGCGATCGTTGCAATCGCGGCGCCGGGCGGCGGGGATTCGAGGCTGCGCAGGCCGAGTGCGACGAGCAGCGCGATGATGGGCAGCATCGTGGCGGCGCCGAGGATGATGCCGAGAGCGGCTTCCCGGACGAACGCGCCGCGCGCAAGCGTGTAACCGAGGCTCGCGCGGTCGGCGAGCCCGAGGCGGCGCGCGACGAGGATGAAACCGACCAGGAGCGCGAGCATGCCGATGCGGTTGCCGACGCGATGGAAGGGCACATCGAGGAAAGACGAGACGAGCCGCCAAGCCGGATAGGTGAAGACCGCGATGGCCGCGAGCCCCGCGGCGAACAATCCGAGGAACCAGCCGAGTGTCCGCATCGCGCCATTGTGCACAAACGCCGCGGATTCTGCGCTCGCTTGCGCCGCCGCGCCCGAAGCGCGTGCCCGGCGAGCGCTTCACTGCGGCGTGAGGATTGCCTCGCCGAGCAGCTCGGGCGTGAAGCCGCGCTTTCGAAGCAGCGCGAGCAGTCCCTCGGGCCCGACGAGATGCAGCGCACCGACCACGACGAGCGTGTCGTCGTCGCGCGCGGTGAGCGCCTCGATCTGCGGCAGCCAGCGGTGGTTGCGGTCCGTGACGAGCGGGCCGTAGAGCGTCGGCATCCTCGCGAACTCATCGAGCAGCAGCCGCTCGAGGGTTGCAGTGTCCGCGTCACGCCACGCGCGCAAGAGGCGGTCGAGTTCGCCCGCCATCGTGTCCCCTTCGTCCACCGTGAGCTCGAGGAAACGGGCCTGGTCCGGATACGAAAGGCCGTCGAGCGCGCCGAGCTGGTCCTCGACTGTCTCGAGTCCGGTGAGTGGCTTGCCGTCGCGCCGCGCCCAGGCCGTCAGCTGCTGTTCGACACCATGGTTCGGATCGAGGCCCAGCTTCAGGAGTTGCAGCTGCGTGAGCGCGAGCGCGACCGCCCAGGGCTCGAGCGGCGCGACACTGTCGAGCGGCAGGCCGAGTGCGCGCGTCGCGCCATCGAGGCGCGCAAAGCGCTCCGGGCCGAGGAGCGATCGCAAGGTTTCACCGTCCGTGAAGCGCCCGTGCGTTGCAACGAAGGTGGCGGCGACTCCGGGGTCGAGGTCGTCCATGTCGATTTCCATGACGACCTGCTCGGCCTCACGCCAGGCGGTCTCGAATCCCGAAGGGAGTGCGCTGCGCGCGACATCGAGCACATGGACCGAGCCCGCCACGTACACGGTGCCGTGGCCCGGCCGGTGCAGTGTCCAGACCGGCCCGGCGCCATCGGCCCGCGCAGTGCCGCAGGCCAGCGCGCACAGCAGCAGCGCGCGGGCGCAGCGGACACGCCTCACGGGATGACCCACTCGACCCGGGTCTCGAGTCGCCCGTCGTCGTGCAACTCGACGACACGATAGGCCGGAGGCTTCGGGTCGACCGCGAAGTCGTCCGCGCCGGGCAGGAACTGTGCGCAGGTGGAAGGCGTCGCGAGCAGCCGCACGCCGTGTCGCACGCCGTCGAACTCCTGGTGGACGTGACCCCAGAGCACCGCACGCACGTTCGGATGATGGTCGATGACGGCGAGGAAATCGTCGCGGTTGACGAGGCCCACCTGGTCGAGCCACCGGCTGCCCATGTCGACGGGATGATGGTGCAGGCACACGAGCGCCGGCCGCGTGCCCGCCGTGCCAAGCGCGTGGTCGAGTTGCGCGAGGGCCGCGGGTGCGAGCGTGCCGCTCGCCGTGCCCGGCACCGAACTGTCGAGCATCACGATTCGCCACGCGCCGCTGTCGAAATGCCCGCCGAGCACGAATGGCGGGCCGGCGAGCGCCGCGCGCATTTCCGCGATCAGGTCGTGGTTGCCCGGAATGCAGTGGACCGGCCGATCGAGCGCGGCAAGCAGGCGGCGCAAGGCCGCGTAGCCGCCGGGATCGTCCTGCACGAGATCGCCGGTGACGAGGTAGGCCGATGGATCCGGGTAGCGTGCCCGCGCGTGCGCGATCACCCGCTCGAGCGCCGGCAAGGTCGCGATGCCCCGCAGCGTCGCTGCCGCGTCGCCATAGAGATGCGGATCGGTGAACTGGATGAGGCGCGTCGTCACTGCGGCGCATGGTAGCAAAGGGGTCCGCGGCGCCAGGTGACGGAGTTCGTGGGCCGCGCGTCGCCGGGAGACGACAATGCCGACCGGCTTCGCAGTTTTCCTGCGTACAATCGCGGGGCGTCACACAGGGGCCGGCATATGACCAATGCGACGATCTCGCTCGGCGCGGAACTGCAGCGCTATCTCGCCGAGCACAGCCTGCGCGAGGCGCCGGTGCTCGCCCGGCTGCGGCAGGTCACGGCGGCACTGCCGCAGGCGAACATGCAGATCGCGCCGGAGCAGGGCCAGTTCATGCAGTTGCTCGTGCGCCTGATGGGGGCGAAGCGTTGCCTCGAGGTCGGCACGTTCACCGGCTACTCCGCGCTCGCGGTGGCGCTGGTGCTGCCGGGCGATGGTGAACTCGTCGCGTGCGACGTGAGCGTCGAGTGGACGACGATCGCGAGGGAATACTGGCGCGAAGCCGGCGTCGATGCGCGCATCGACCTGCGGCTCGCGCCCGCGCTCGCGACCCTCGACGACCTGCTCGCGTCCGTCGTGGCTCGAGTTTCGACTTCGCCTTCATCGATGCCGACAAGGCGAACTATGTCGCGTACTACGAGCGCGTGGTCGAGCTGTTGCGCCCGGGCGGGCTGCTCGCGATCGACAACGTGCTGTGGCATGGCGATGTCGCCGACCCCGCCGTCAACGACAGCGACACGAACGCCATCCGCGCGCTGAACGATCGCGTGCATCGCGACGAGCGGGTGGACATGTCGCTCGTGCCGATCGCCGACGGGCTCATGCTCGCGCGACGGCGCGGCTGATCAGTTGAGGCAGACGACGAGGTTGGCGTGGTAGGCGCGCCAGTCGATCGGCACGACGATCGGGCGCGAATCCGGCGAGTAGCCGATCGTCGTCGAGCTGCCGGCGACGACCGACGGCGTCGAGATGATGAAATTGCGCCCGAAGTCCTTGCGCGCATTGCCGGACAGCGTATTCGCGACTTCGCCGACGAGATCGCGCAGGTTGGCGTCGCTCATGTCGGTTTCCTGCATGCGCATCAGCATCACCGAGAGCATGCCCTTCGGCGCGGTGAAGTACACGACTCCCTTGCGCTTGCCGGAAATGCGGATCATGCCGGTGTAATCGAAGATCTCGGGCGGCTTGCCGAGCGCGAGGTAGGGAGTCCCGACCACCGCCGCCTGCTGCACGGCGGTGTCGAAGTAGTTGAGGACCGCCGCGACGAAGGTGCCGATTTCGCGTTGCAGTGACATGGCCGCTCAGCTCTCGATCAGCTTGACGAGCGCTTCGTTCAGCTGCCGCTCGGTGAATGGCTTGCACAGGAAGCCGCTCGCGCCCTTCTCGAGCGCCTCGATCGCGGTCGCCTTGTCGGCGAGCGCCGAGATCACGAGGATGCGGATGTCGGGGTCGCGGCCGACCAGCTGCTCGACGCATTCGATGCCGTCCATCTCCGGCATCGTGAGATCCATCGTCACGAGCGTCGGGCGCGCGCTGGCGTGCAGCTCGAGCGCCTCGCGGCCGTTGCCCGCCGTGCCGACGATCTCGACATTCGGGATTTCCTGCGAGCGCTCGATCTTGCGACGCATGATGTTCGAGTCGTCGACGATCATCAGCCGATGGGCGGGCAGGGCGTTCATGCGCGCGTCCGCCCTCACGCCACGTGCGTCGCGGCGACCTTGTCGCCGGTCGCCGGCAGCTTCATCCTGAAGCGGGTGAACTTGCCGTCGGCGGTCGCGATGCCGATCGAGCCGCCGAGCTCGCGCACCGCGTGGCTGACCGCATCGAGCCCGACGCCGCGGCCCGCGTGCTCGGTCACTTGCTCCGCGGTCGAGAAGCCCGGGCGGAAGATGAGGCCGTAGATCGCCGGCCGCTCCATGCGGGCCGCGTCCGCGGGCGATACGAGTCCCTTGCGCAGCGCCGTATCGAGGATGCGCTCGTACGGCAGGCCCTGTCCGTCGTCCTCGACGGTGAGTACGTAGCCGTCACCGGCGCCGCCCTCGAAACTGATACGCACCGCCGCGGTGTCAGACTTGCTGGCTGCCTGCCGCGCATCGGGCGGCTCGATGCCGTGCACGATCGCATTGCGCGCCATGTGGACCAGGATCTCCTTCGCGGCCTTGCGGTAGGGCGCGGGAATTTCCTCGAGGCCGCGGCAGCTCAGGGTGACACGCTTCGACTGGGCGGCCGCCGTTTCGCGCACCACCTGCGCGAGCAACTGGTCGAGCGGCGGCTCGCCGGCGTCGAGGACCTGGTTCGCCAGCAATGGCGGCACGATGGATTTCAGCGTATCGCCCTTCGGCTGCACTTCCGCGAGCCGGTCGGCGAACTGGCCGACTCCGCCGAGATAGGACATCAACTCGTCGAGCCGGACGACGATCGGGATGAAATCGTTGCCGTCGATGTGCGCGCGGTCGCGCAGCGCGACCAGGCTGTCCTCGAGCTGGTGGATGCGTGCGGCGATCGAGGTGAGCGCGAGGCCGCCCGCTTCGCCCTTGATCGCGTGCACTTCGCGGAACACGCCGTTCAGCTTGGCGCGCAGCTCGCTTTCCTCGCGACCAGGCTGCTTCAGGATCGCATTGCTCTTGCGCAGCGCCATGTCGGAGTCGCGCACGAAGGCCTGCAATTGGGCGCCGGGCACCTGCAGCAGCTGCATGACGAGGTCGAGTTGTGCCTGGTTCTCGGCCTTCGACTGCTCGAGCTCGTGCGCGATCTGCACGCGGTCCGTGACATCGGTGACGATGCCGAGCAGGTGCTCGCCCTTCTCGCCGCCGCCCTTCACCCGCCGGAACGCGAATGACAGGTGGCGCGATTCGGTGCCGCCGCCGGTCCGGGCGAACCGGACTTCGATCTGGTTCAGCGGATTGACCGTGTCGATCAGGTCCTCGTGCACCTTCTCCTTCCAGAGCAGGTTCACGAACTTCATCGCGGTGGCGAGCGTTTTCGCGGGCACCAGCGGGCGCAGCAGGTCCTCGAACGCGCCGCCGCTGACGATCTCCGTGTGCAGGATGCGCGTCAGCGACGCCGAATGGACGGCGCCGAGCGCGAGATTGCGGTCGAGCAGGAACAGGCCCTCGCGCACCGTCCCGAGGATGTCGGCGACCTGGCGTTCGGCGCGCAGCGCGTCGGCGGCGGCGCGACGCGAACGCAGCGCAAAGTAGAGCATCAGCGCGAGCAGCAGCGCGGCCACCGCGGCGCCGATCACGAGGAAGCTGCGCAGGCTCCTGCCGCGATCACCCACGGTGTCCTGCAATCCCGCGGCGAGGTCCTTCAGTGCGCCGCCGACGTCGCGCGTCACCGTGTCCTGCTGCGCGAGTGCCGCGTCGACATCGGCCTTCAGCGCGCGGCCGGTGGCGTTCAGTCGCGAGCCGGCGAGCGTGTCGGCGTAGGGCGAACCCTTGTGCTGGCCGATCGCGACGAGCTGCGGCGAGAAGCGCTGCCACGCGGCGTCGAGCGCGCCGCGGATCCGCTGGATCTCGATGCTGCTGCCGAGGCCCGCGGCCTCGAGGTCCCGGTCGATGCGCACGAGCGCCTTGTCGAAGCCGTCGCGCGCGGTGGCGATGTCTTCGATCGGCTCGCCGACGAACGTGCGCGATTCGAGTCCGCGTTGCACGAGGGTCAGCTCGGTCGCGAAATACTGCGGCAGCGAGCGCAACTCGGATGCGAGCTGCAGCGCGCCCGAGGCCGATTGCAGCTGCGCGGCGCGCTGGATGCCGAGGGTCAGCAGCAAAGTCAGCACCGCCGCGAAGGTCGTGGCGACGACGACCGGCAGCAGCTGCGAGAGATCGAAGTCGTGGCGCCGGCGTTTCATTGCCTGTCTCCGAGTCTGAACGCGAGTCGCACCGAGGCGTGCGGCAGGCGGGCTGCGTCGTCTGCACTGATCGGCTCGAAGCGCCAGGAACGCACGGCCGCAAGTGCCGCATCGTCGAAGACACCCTCGGGTGAGGACTCCGCCACGCGCAGGTCGCGCGTATGGCCGTCGGCCGTGAGCCCGAACTCGATGATCGCGTAACCCTCGATGCCCTTGCGCTCGGCATCGGCGGGATACTTCGGCGGCGCTCGCCGCGTCGCCTTCGGCATGCGGGGGGGCGCAGCCGCGCGGGCGGCGGGCGCAGCCTCGCTCCCGGCACGCTGGCGCGCCGCATCGGCGCGTTGCTGCTCCCGGGCGGCGGCACTCTCGCGCGCCGACTGCAGCTCCTTGCGCGCATCGGAAACGTCGCGCGAGGCGCCGAGATCGGCGGCCGCGGCGAGCAGCTTGTCGGCGGACGCGAAATCCCCGCTGCGTGTGGCGTCGCTCGCGCTGCGCGCAAGCGCCGCCTGGTATTCGCGCTGGAACGCGACGACCTGGGCGCTGCGGCGGTCGATCTGCTGGAGTGCCGCGAGGTGCGCGCGCGGCCCGGCCGCGGACGCGTCGAGCAGCGAACCGGCGCCGAGGGAGGCGCGCGCATCGGCGAGGGCGCGCGCGAGATCGGCATCCTTGCGGTGCGCATCGAGGCTGCGCCGCAGGTCCTGCAGCACCGCCTTGTCCGCGCCGGCCGCGGCGAGATCCTCGATCGACCGCTCGGCCGCGCCAAACTGGTCGTTCGCGATCGCGTCGCGCGCGCGCGCGGCGAGCCACTTCGGTCGCGCGGCGGAAATGTCGGCGCCGAGCGCCGCGACCGCGGGATCCGCCGGCACCGCCGCGCGCAGCAGGTCGTAGAGCTTCGCGGCATCATCGAACTGGCCCGCCTTGATCTCGGCCGCGGCCTGCCCCGCCGCGATCGTCACCACGCGATGCAGGCCGTCGACCGCCTCGGCATTCGCGGCGTCGCCGGCGAGCACGCGCAGATAGAGTTCGAGCGCATTGTTGCCCGCGGGCTCGAGGTAGCGGCGCTCACCGAAGGCGACGCGCGCGGCAGACAGCAGTTCCGGCACGGCGCGCTCATCGGACGCCGCCACGGGAGCGGGTGCGACCGTCGCGGGGGCGGTGGTGGCTCGCGAAGGTGCCGCAGTCGTGGCCGGGGGCTGCGAGCCGCTGCGCCACATCCAGGCCGCGGCACCGATGGCGAGCGCGGCGCACGCGGCGCCACCCATCAACAACCATCGCTTGCGGCGCTCCGGCGCGCCGCCGTCCGACGCGCCGCGGGTCGAATCCGTGGTGGCTGCGGAATCGGTCCTCGGTTCGGTCTCGAGGGCCGAGGCGATCGACTCGTTGCCGAGTTCCTCGCGCGCGAGCAGCCGTGCGATCGATCCGCGCGAGAGCGCGAGGGACCACTGCGCACGCGCCGCCGCAGGCGCGAACACGACGATCGCGAATTCCCGAAACTGCGCTTCGATCACGCGCACGATCTCGGGAGCGTTGGTCAGCGTCGCCGCATCGATGAGTGCGACGCCGCGGCGGCCGCGAAGCATCCCGGCCCAGTCGCCGGACCCGTCGGTGGGGCGTGAGCGATAACGATCGTCCATCGCCGGCCCGAGGGACAGCAGGAACTCGTCGTCACAGGTGAAAACGACGATCTCCTTGCGCGCCGCGCGGGTCGAGCCGCCCGGACGCTCCGACGGGGAGTGCGCGAGCGCTGCCGTGCCTGGGTCCTGCATCCGGATAGCCCCTCCAATGCCGACCCTTGCCGGGTCGACGCCTGAGGAGATACTCCGTCGCCTTACCGCGACTTGGCGGGAACCATTTCACGGAATACGGCCGCATTATGTGGTGCGGGCCGACCGGAGCGTGGTCGTGCCAACTCCATCACAGAAGGGGAAGCGAACAGCGGGCTGCGGGCAGCGGACAGCCAGGAGCGTCGGCGCCGCGCCTTCTCCCCTGGCTGGCTGCTGTTCGCTGCCCGCCGTTCGCCGCTATCGTTCGCGCACGAAGCGCGCGCTCAATAGCGGTAATGCTCGGGCTTGTACGGCCCGTGCTCCGCGACGCCGATGTAGGCCGCCTGCACCGGCGTCAGCTTCGTCAGCTTCACGCCGATGCGGTCGAGGTGCAGCTGCGCCACTTTCTCGTCGAGGTGCTTCGGCAACACGTAGACTTCATTGCGGTACTTCTCGCCGTGCGCGAAGAGTTCGATCTGCGCGAGTACCTGGTTCGTGAACGAATTCGACATCACGAACGACGGATGCCCGGTGCCGCAGCCGAGGTTCACGAGCCGGCCCTCGGCGAGCACGATCAGGCGCTTGCCGTCCGGGAAGATCACGTGGTCGACCTGCGGCTTGATGTTCTCCCACTTGTATTGCCGGAGCGCGGCGATCTCGATCTCGCTGTCGAAGTGGCCGATGTTGCACACGATCGCCTGGTGCTTCATGCGGCGCATGTGCTCGTGCGTGATCACATCGAGGTTGCCGGTCGCGGTGACGAAGATATCGGCCTTCTCGCAGGCCTCGTCCATCGTGACGACCTTGAAACCTTCCATCGCCGCCTGCAGCGCGCAGATCGGATCGATCTCGGTGATCCACACCTGGGCCGAAAGCGCGCGCAGCGATTCGGCGGAGCCCTTGCCGACGTCGCCGTAGCCGGCGACCACCGCGATCTTGCCGGCGACCATCACGTCGGTCGCGCGCTTGATCGCGTCCACCAGCGATTCGCGGCAGCCGTAGAGGTTGTCGAACTTCGACTTGGTCACCGAATCGTTGACGTTGATCGCGGGGAAGGGCAGGCGCCCCTCGCGCTGCAGCTGGTAGAGCCGCTTGACGCCGGTGGTGGTCTCCTCCGTGACACCTTTTACCTGCGCGAGGCGCTTCGAGTACCAGCCCGGGCTCTCGGCGAGGCGCCGGCGGATCGCGGCGTAGAGCGACGTCTCTTCTTCGTTCGTCGGCTTGGCGATGACCGACGGATCCTTCTCGGCCTGCGCGCCGAGGAGCAGCAGCAGCGTCGCGTCACCGCCGTCGTCGAGGATCATGTTGGCGTGCTGGTTGCCCGGCCACTCGAAGATGCGATGCGTGAATTGCCAGTACTCGTCGAGTGTTTCGCCCTTGTAGGCGAACACGGGCGTGCCGCCGGCGGCGATCGCGGCCGCGGCGTGGTCCTGCGTCGAGTAGATGTTGCAGGACGCCCAGCGCACGTCGGCGCCGAGTTCCTTCAGCGTTTCGATCAGCATGGCCGTCTGGATCGTCATGTGCAGCGATCCGGCGATGCGGGCGCCACGCAGCGGCTTCGTCGCGCCGAATTCCCTGCGGATCGCCATGAGACCCGGCATCTCGGTCTCGGCGATCGCCATCTCCTTGCGGCCCCAGCCGGCTTCGCCGATGTCGCGAACGAAATGATCGGGCGCGGCGCCCGACGGCTTGGCAATAGCGGTCATGACTGTTCTCCGTTGGTCAGGAGCGCCGTTGGCCATTGCACCGGGTCCTGAGCCTGGCAGGGCTTGCCCCTGTCGCAGCGCTCCTCAGGCGCGATGCCCGGCCGCCAACGTGGCGGCCGATCGAAACGTAATCAGGCCGCGCGCACGCGCGCGCCGGCCTCCGCCGCGAGCGCCGCCGCCTTGTCGGTGCGCTCCCAGGTGAATTCCGCATCCTCGCGGCCGAAGTGGCCGTAGGCGGCGGTCCTGAAATAAATCGGCCGCGCGAGATCGAGCATTTCGCGCAGGCCGTAGGGCGTGAGATCGAAAAAGCGGCGCACGAGCTGCGTCAGCTTCTCGCGCGGGAGCTTCCCGGTGCCGAAGGTCTCGACCATGATCGAAGTCGGCTCGGCGACGCCGATGGCGTAGCTCACCTGCACCTCGCAGCGCTCCGCGAGACCGGCCGCGACGATGTTTTTCGCGACATAGCGGCAGGCGTAGGCCGCCGAGCGGTCCACCTTCGACGGATCCTTGCCCGAGAAGGCACCGCCGCCGTGGCGCGCGAAACCGCCATACGTGTCGACGATGATCTTGCGCCCGGTGAGGCCGCAGTCGCCGACCGGCCCGCCGATCACGAAGCGGCCCGTCGGGTTGATGTGGTACTTCGTGCCCTTGTGCAGCCACTTCTTCGGCAGCACGGGCAGGATCACCTCGTCCATCACCGCTTCGCGCAGCTGCTTCGTCGGGACGTCGGGCGAATGCTGCGTCGAGAGCACGACCGCGTCGATCGCGACCGGCTTGTCGTCCTCGTAGCGCAGCGACACCTGGCTCTTGGCATCGGGCCGCAGCCAGTCGAGCCGGCCCTTCTTGCGCACCTGCGCCTGGCGCTGCACGAGCCGGTGCGCATACGTGATGGGCGCCGGCATCAGCACGTCGGTCTCGTTGCTCGCGTAGCCGAACATCAGGCCCTGGTCGCCCGCGCCCTGCTTGCGCTCGTCCTTGCGGTCGACGCCCTGCGCGATGTCCGGCGACTGCTTGCCGATCACGTTCACCACGCCGCAGGTCGCGCCGTCGAAGCCCATGTCGGAATGGTTGTAGCCGATGCCGAGCACGGTTTTCCTGACGAGTGCCTCGAGGTCGACCCAGGCGCTGGTCGTCACTTCGCCCGCGACGATCACGACGCCGGTCTTGATCAGCGTCTCGCAGGCGACGCGCCCGCGCGGATCCCGGGTCAGGATTTCGTCGAGGACGGCGTCGGAGATCTGGTCGGCGATCTTGTCCGGATGGCCTTCGGACACCGATTCGGAAGTGAACAGGTAGCTGTTCGGCATGTGGATCCGCAGCGAAATGGGCAGACTTTCCATTATACCGATTCGCGCGCGGCGGGCGCAGCCCGGGCGCGCCCCGCTCGCCGGGCCACGGGTTCCACGGGTTTGCCGTTCCGGGCGTGCTGGTGGACAATGCGCGGCCCTTTTCCCCGCCCGGTATCGTCACACCCATCATGCCCACCCGCCGCGAACTCGCCAACGCCCTTCGGGCCCTCGCCATGGATGCCGTCCAGGCCGCCAACTCCGGGCACCCGGGCGCGCCGATGGGCATGGCGGACATCGCCGAGGTGCTGTGGCGCGACGTGCTGAAGCACAACCCGGGCAATCCGCGCTGGGTCGATCGCGACCGCTTCGTGCTGTCGAACGGCCACGCGTCGATGCTGCTGTACGCGCTGCTCCACCTGACCGGTTATCCGCTCGGGCTCGATGAAATCAGGAAATTCCGCCAGCTCGGCGCGCGCACCGCGGGCCATCCCGAGCACCATCCCGACATCGGCATCGAGACGACCACCGGGCCGCTCGGCCAGGGTTTCGCCAATGCGGTCGGCATGGCGCTCGCGGAGCGCACGCTTGCCGCCGAGTTCAATCGCGACGGCCACGAAATCATCGATCACCACACGTACGTATTCCTCGGCGACGGGTGCCTGATGGAGGGCATTTCGCACGAGGCGGCATCGTTCGCCGGCACGCAGAAGCTCGGCAAGCTGATCGCGGTCTTCGACGACAACGGCATCTCGATCGACGGCAAGGTGCGGGGCTGGTGCACGGACGACGTCGCGAAGCGCTTCTCCGCGTACGGCTGGCACGTCATCAAGGATGTCGACGGCCACGATGCCGGCGCCGTCGCGTCGGCGCTGCGCAAGGCGCGTGCGCACAAGCGCGAGCCATCGATCATCCTCGCCCGCACGATCATCGGCTTTGGCGCGCCGGGCAAGCAGGGCACGAGCGCGGTGCACGGCGAGGCGCTCGGCGAGGGGGAAGTGGCGGCGGCGCGCGAGGCGCTCGGCTGGCCGTACCCGCCGTTCGAGGTGCCACAGGAAATCCGCGCGGAATGGGACGCGCGCGCGAAGGGAGCGGCGGCGGAGAAGGCCTGGCAGCGCCGCTACCGCCGCTACCAGAAGGCGTTCCCGGAGCTCGCCGCCGAGTTCGAGCGGCGCATGGCGGGGCGACTGCCGGCAAACTTCGACGCGCTCGCCGCCGCGGCACTCGCCGGCGCGCAGGCGACGGGCGTGCCGCAGGCGACGCGCGCGTCGTCCGGCGCGGTGCTGAATGCGATCGGCCCCGGCCTGCCGGAGCTGATCGGTGGCGCGGCCGATCTCACCGGCTCGGTCAATACGCTGCGCAAGGACTCGCGCACGCTCGGCGCCGATGAACCCGGCGGCAACTACATCCATTACGGCGTGCGCGAGTTCGGCATGACCGCCGTGATGAACGGCATGGTGCTGCACGGGGGCCTGCGGCCCTACGGCGGCACCTTCCTCGTGTTTTCCGACTACGCGCGCAATGCGGTGCGGCTCGCGGCGCTGATGCAGGTGCCGGTGATCCTCGTCTATACGCACGACTCGATCGGACTCGGCGAGGACGGGCCGACGCACCAGCCGGTGGAGCACCTCGAGTCGCTGCGCGCGATGCCGGGTCTCACGCTGTGGCGTCCCGCCGATGCGGTCGAGACCGCGATCGCGTGGCGCGCGGCGCTCGAGCATGGCGGTCCGACCGCGCTCGTGCTGACGCGCCAGGCGCTCGCACAGCAGCAGCGTACGCCGGAGCAGCTTGCCGCGATCGCCCGCGGTGGCTATACATTGATCGATTGCGAGGGCGTGCCCGAGGCGATCGTGATCGCGACCGGGTCGGAAGTCGGCATCGCGGCGGAGGCGGTGCGCGCGCTCGCGGCCAAAGGCCGGCGCGTGCGGCTCGTGTCGATGCCGTCGGTCGAGCGGTTCGAGGCACAGGACGCCGAATGGCGCGAGGCGGTATTGCCGCGTGCGGTCCGGCGCCGTGTCGCGGTCGAGGCCGGCGCGCGGCAGGGCTGGTGGCAGCATGTCGGACTCGACGGCGAGGTGATCGGCATGCGCACCTTCGGCGCGTCGGGCAAGGGCGCCGCGCTCATGGCGCATTTCGGTTTCACGGCGGGACACATCGAGACCGCGGTCGAACGGCTGTTCGGCTGACGGGGCGGGACAGGCAGGAGGAAGCGAAGGTCATGGCAATCAAGGTCGGCATCAACGGTTACGGGCGCATCGGTCGCAACGTGCTGCGCGCGCTGTACGAAACGAAGCGCACGCAGGACATGCGCATCGTCGCGGTCAACGATCTCGGCGACGCGAACATCAATGCCCACCTGACGCGGCACGACACCGCCCACGGCCGCTTTCCGGGCGAGGTGCGCGTCGACGGCGATTCGATGCTCGTCAACGGCGATCGCGTGCGCGTGTTCGCCGAACGCGACCCGGCGAAGCTGCCCTGGGGCGAACTCGATGTCGACTTCGTGATCGAGAGCACCGGCCACTTCACGAGCAAGGCCAAGGCGGGCGCGCACCTGAAGGGCGGTGCGAAAAAGGTGCTCGTTTCGGCGCCGGGCGGATCCGATGTCGACGCGACGGTGGTCTACGGCGTCAACCACGGCGAGCTGAAGGCGAGCCACGAGGTGGTGTCGAATGCCTCGTGCACGACCAACTGCCTCGCGCCGGTCGCGAAGGTGCTGCACGAGGGCATCGGCATCGCCGGTGGCCTGATGACCACGATCCACGCCTACACGAACGACCAGGTGCTGACCGACGTCTACCATACCGACCTGCGGCGGGCGCGTTCGGCGACGATGTCGATGATCCCGACGAAGACCGGTGCCGCTTCCGCGCTCGGTCTCGTGCTGCCGGCGCTCAAGGGCAAGCTCGACGGCTACGCGGTGCGCGTGCCGACCATCAACGTGTCGCTCGTCGACCTGACCTTCACCGCGCAGCGCGCGACCAGTGTCGAGGAAGTGAACCGGCTGATGCGCGCCGCGGCCGACGGCCCGCTGCGGGGCGTGCTCGCGTATACCAGCGAGCCGCTCGTCTCGATCGACTACAACCACAATCCGCATTCGTCGACCTACGACGACACGATGACGAAAGTGATCGACGGCAGGCTCGTCAAGGTCTGTTCGTGGTACGACAACGAGTGGGGGTTCTCGAACCGCCTGCTCGACGTCGTGCTCGCGTGGTCGCGGGCGAAGTAGGGCGGGTGCCGTGAAGTTCCTGCGGATGGCCGACGTCGAGCTCGCCGGCAAGCGCGTGATGATCCGCGAGGATCTCAACGTGCCGGTCGGCAAGGGTGTCGTGACCAGCGATGCGCGCATCCGCGCGGCGCTGCCGACGATCCGTTACGCGATGAGCCACGGGGCCAAGGTCTTCATCCTCTCGCACCTCGGGCGCCCCGCGGAGGGCCATTACTCGGCGGCGGATTCGCTCGCGCCGGTGGCGGTGCGGCTTTCGGAGCTGCTCGGCAAGCCGGTGCCGCTGCGCGAGAACTGGCTGAAGAACGGCGTCGACACCGGCTACGGCGAAGCCGTGCTGTGCGAGAACGTGCGCTTCAACAAGGGCGAGAAGGCGAATGACGAGGCGCTCGCGCGCCGCATGGCCTCGATGTGCGACGTGTTCGTGATGGACGCGTTCGGCACCGCGCACCGCGCCGAGGCGAGCACGCACGGCATCGCGAACTTCGCGCCGGTCGCCTGCGCCGGGCCGCTGCTCACGGCGGAGATCGAAGCGCTCGAGCGGGCGCTCGAGAAGCCGGCGCGCCCGCTGGTGGCGATCGTCGCGGGTTCCAAGGTGTCGACCAAGCTGACCGTGCTCGAATCGCTGCTCGCGAAGGTCGACAAGCTGATCGTCGGCGGCGGCATCGCCAACACATTCCTCGCCGCGACCGGCGTCGCGGTCGGCACGTCGCTGCACGAGGCCGACATGCTCGATATCGCGCGCGGGCTGCTCGCGCAGGCGCGAGCGCGTGGCACCGAGATTCCACTGCCGACCGATGTCGTCGTCGCGCGCGAATTCGCGGCGACCGCGCATGCCGACGTGCGCCCGATCCACGACGTGCACGCCGACGAGATGATCCTCGACATCGGGCCGGACACGGCGGAGCGCTTCGCGAAGGTCATCGAGGCGGCGGGCACGGTCATCTGGAACGGACCGGTCGGCGTGTTCGAGTTTCCGCAGTTCGGCGAGGGTACGCGCGTGATCGCGAACGCGATCGCGCGCAGCAAGGCCTTCTCGCTCGCCGGTGGCGGCGACACGCTCGCGGCGATCGAGAAGTACGGGGTCGCGGAAGGCATTTCGTACATCTCGACCGGCGGCGGCGCGTTCCTCGAGTTCGTCGAAGGCAAGACGCTGCCCGCGGTGGCGGCGCTCGAGGCGCGCGCGCGGCGCTGAGCCGTGCGATTGCGGCGCTGAAGCCGCGCGATCGCGGCATCCGGGACGCACCGGCGCCGGACGGTCGTGCTAACGTTGCGGGCTTATGCAGCGCCGTACCAAGATCGTCGCCACACTGGGTCCCGCGACCGACGACATCGCCGTGCTCACCGAAATGGTGCGCGCCGGCCTCGATGTCGCCCGCATCAACTTCTCGCATGGCGCGCAAGGCGAACACCTGCGGCGCATCGAACTCGTGCGCGAGGCCGCGCAGCGCGCCGGCAAGATCGTCGGCATCCTCGCCGATCTCGGCGGACCGAAAATCCGCATCGAGGGCTTTCGCGATGGCCCGATCCAGCTCGCCGAGGGCGCGCCGTTCGCGCTCGATCCGCGCCTCGCGCCGGACGCCGGCACGCAGGGCGAAGTCGGCATCGCCTATGCGAACCTGCACAAGGACGTGAAGGCGGGCGATACGCTGCTGCTCGCGGACGGGCAGATCGTGCTCGACGTCGTGGCCGTCGAAGGGCCGCGCGTCGCGACGAAGGTGCGGGTCGGCGGGCCCTTGTCGAATCGCAAGGGCCTCAATCGGCAGGGCGGCGGCATTTCGGCTCCGGCACTGTCCGACAAGGACCACGACGACATCCGCTTCGCGGCCGCCAACGGGATCGATTACGTGGCCGTCTCGTTCGCGCGCAACGCGGGCGATATCCGCGAGGCGCGCGAGCGCTTGCGCGCGGTGGGCGGCGCGGGTCGCATCGTCGCCAAGATCGAGCGCCACGAATCGATCCAGAACCTGCCTTCGATCCTCGACGAGACCGACGTCGTCATGGTGGCGCGCGGCGATCTCGGGGTCGAGATGGGCTACGCCGAGGTGACCGGCCTGCAGAAGACCATCCTGCACCAGGCGCGCAACAAGTTCCGCGTCGCGATCACGGCGACGCAGATGATGGAGTCGATGATCCAGAACCCGGTCCCGACCCGCGCCGAAGTGAGCGATGTCGCGAACGCGGTGATGGACGGCACCGACGCCGTGATGCTGTCCGCCGAGTCCGCGGTCGGGCGCTATCCGGTCAAGGCGGTGGAGGCGATGTCGCAGGTGATCCAGGGCGCCGAGAAATACCAGCTCTCGCACTCGCGCGCGCGCCACCGGAGCGAAGGGCACTTCGGCCGCAACGACGAAGCGATCGCGATGGCGGTGATGTACACGGCGAACCACATGCGCGTGCGGGCGATCGTCGCGCTGACCGAATCGGGTTCGACGCCACTGTGGATGTCCCGTATCCGCTCGGACATCCCGATCTACGCGTTCACGCGCCACGCGGTGACGAGCCGGCGCGTGACGCTCTATCGCGGCGTCTACCCCGTGCAGTACGACGTCACGCAGCCCGGCACGAGGCAGGTCGACGCCTCGATCTTCGCGCGCCTGCTCGAGCTCAGGCTCGTCGAGCCGGGTGACCATGTGATCGTGACCTCCGGGCCGCTGAGCGGCGTTGCCGGCGGCACGAACGCGATGCAGATCCTCAAGGTCACGCAGGGCTGAACGGGCCTTGCGCACGCTGCTGCGCCGCCTCGCCCGGGGGCTCGCCGCGCTGCTGGCGGCGACTGTCGTCGGCGCGTATCTCCTGTTGCGGGCATCGCTCCCGCCCCTCGATGGCGTGCTCGAGGTCGAAGGCACGCGCTCGCCCGTCACGCTCGAGCGCGACGCGCGGGGGACCGTGACCGTGACCGGCGATGATCGCGCCGCGCTCGCCTACGGCCTCGGTTTCGCGCACGCGCAGGATCGCTACTTCCAGATGGATCTCGCGCGGCGCCTCGCGGCGGGCGAGCTGTCGGAGCTGTTCGGCCGGATCGCGCTCGAACAGGACCGCAAGGCGCGCCTCTTCCGGTTCCGCAGGGTTGCACGTGCCGTCATCGCGGGTCTCGCGCCAGCCGAGCGTGGCGTGCTCGACGCATACGTGCGCGGCGTGAACGAGGGGCTCGCGAGCCTCCCCAGCCGGCCGTGGGAATACTGGCTGCTGCGCGCCGTGCCTGCGCCGTGGCGGGACCTGGATTCCGTGCTCGTCGTCCATTCGATGTGGTGGCAGCTGCAGTACCACGACTTCGTCGCCGAGGATCGCCGCCTCGCGCTCACGGATGCGCTGTCGCAGCGGCTCGGGACGGAACGTGCGGCGGCCGCGCTGGCATTCCTGCTGCCCGCGGGCAGTGAATGGGATGCGCCGGCGGAACCGGGCGCGCCGGTCACGGCCGCAGCGACGGCGCCGGGGCCGGATGTGTGGACCCTCTCCGCGCAGGGTCCGGCGAACGCGCGCGCCGAAGGGGCGCGAATCGCCTCCGGCGCCAGCACTGCCATGGAGAGGCGCGGCATCGGCAGCAACAACTGGGCGCTCGCGGGCGCCCGCACGGCGAGCGGGAGCGCGCTCGTCGCGAACGACATGCACCTGGGTCTGGATGTACCTCCCGTGTGGTATCGCGCGCGGCTGCGCACCCGCGATGGCCGCCTCGACCTGAACGGCGTCACCCTCGCCGGGGTGCCGGCACTGGTCGCGGGCTCGAACGGGCGAATCGCCTGGGGCTTCACGAACAGTTACGGCGACTGGCTCGATCTGCGCTGGACGCCGTGCGATCCCGAGGCGAATACCTTTCGCGACCTGCAGGGCCGCGACGTGCCGTTCGATCTCGACCGGACCCGGATTCGCATCAAGGGTGCGCCGGGCGAGCGGCTGCTGATCCGCTCCGGCGCCGAGGGGGTCGTGTTCGCGACACGCCGGCACGGCGGCGCGACCGAGTGCCAGCTCGCCACCTGGCTCGCGACAGCGCCGGGCGCGACGACTTTCGGCATTTTCGCGCTCGAGGCCGCCGGGAGCGTCGAGCAGGCGCTCGCGGCGGCGCCCTCGGTCGGCATCCCGCAACAGAACATGATCGTCGGCGATCGTGATGGGCATATCGCGTGGACACTGCTCGGGCGCATTCCGGCTGCGACCGGTGCGCTGCGCGCCGCGGGCGGGCCTTTCATCGATCCGGCGGCGCAGCCGCAGATCGTCGATCCGCCGTCGGGCCGGCTCTGGAGCGCGAATGCGCGCGTCGTGGGCGGCGTCGCGGGAACGCTGATCGGCGATGACGAAGTCGCGACCGGCGTCGGTTACGACCTCGCCGCGCGCGCGGCGCAGATCCGCGATGACCTCGCGGCGCTCGCGGCGCCCGCGGTACCCGCCGACATGCTCGGGATCCAGCTCGATGATCGCGCCGTTTTCCTCGCGCCGTGGCGGCAGCTGTGGCTCGACCTGCTCGATGCCGGCGCGCTCGAAGGACAGCCGCGCCGCGCCCGCTTTCGGCAGCTGATCGAACCGCCGATGGCCCGCGCCGACGCCGGTTCGGTGGCCTACGCGCTCGTGCGTGCGGCGGAGAGTTCGGCGGTCGAAGCGCTCTGGTCGTCGGTGCTCGTGGCCGCGGGCCTTGCCGCGGACGCCTACCCGCCGCCCCCGCAGTTCGCGGCGACGGCATGGCAACTCGTCGCGACCCGGCCGGCGAACTGGCTGCCCGCGGGCTTCACGGACTGGCGCGCATGGCTCCTCGCGCAGGTCGATCGATCGATCGATGGACTCGCAAAGACCTGCGGGACGCTCGAGCGCTGCGACTGGGGTCGCGCGCGACCCGTGCGCATCACGCACCCGCTCGCGCGGGCGCTGCCGCTCCTCGGGCGCGCGCTCGACATGCGCGCGCCGCCGTTGCCGGGCGACCATGACATGCCGCGCGTGCAGGCCCTCGCGTTCGGCGCGTCGGAGCGTTTCGCGGTATCGCCCGGCCACGAAGCGGAGGGCTACCTCGAACTGCCCGGCGGGGCGAGCGGCCATCCACTGTCGCCGTTCTACCGCAGCGGCTTCGATGACTGGGCGCGCGGCCGGCCGACACCCTTCCTGCCGGGCCCGCCACGGCATAAGCTGACCCTGCAATGACTACCGCACGCTTTTCCGGATCGGCGCATTACATCGCCACCCCCGAACTCTCCATGGCCGTGAATGCGGCCGTGACCCTCGCGCGGCCGCTCCTCATCAAGGGCGAGCCCGGCACCGGCAAGACGCAGCTCGCGGAAGAGGTCGCCGCGACGCTCGGCCGGCCGCTCTTCGAGTGGCACATCAAGTCGACCAGCAAGGCGCAGCAGGGCCTGTACGAATACGACGCGGTGTCCCGCCTGCGCGACTCCCAGCTCGGCGAAGGGCGCGTGCACGACATCGCCAACTACATCGTGCGCGGCAAGCTGTGGGAGGCGTTCGAATCGGAGACGCAGCCGGTGCTGCTGATCGACGAGATCGACAAGGCCGACATCGAGTTCCCGAACGACCTGCTGCGCGAACTCGACCGCATGGAGTTCTATGTCTACGAGACGCGCCAGCTCGTGCGCGCGAGGCACCGGCCCATCATCGTCATCACCAGCAACAACGAGAAGGAGCTGCCGGACGCGTTCCTGCGGCGCTGCTTCTTCCACTACATCCGCTTCCCGGACGAAGAGACGATGCGCCGGATCGTCGACGTGCACTACCCGGGGCTCAAGCGCGAACTGCTCGCCGAGGCGCTCGGCGCGTTCTTCCGGCTGCGCGACGTGCCGGGCCTCAGGAAAAAGCCGTCGACCTCGGAACTGCTCGATTGGGTGAAGCTGCTCGTCGCGGAGGACATTGCGCCCGAGGCGCTGCGCGGCGACGACGCGAAGAAGACCCTGCCGCCGCTGTACGGTGCGCTGCTGAAGAACGAGCAGGACACGCACCTCGTCGAACAGGTGATGTTCCTGTCGCGGCGGGCGCGCTAGCCGGCCGCGCGACCCCGGGGGAACAGTGCTCGTCCGGTTCTTCTTCGAGCTGCGCGCCGGCGGTGTGCCCGTCACGCTGCCCGAGTTCCTGACGCTGCTCGAAGCGCTCGCGGCGCGCGTGGCCTCCCTGTCCGCCGACGATTTCTACCACCTCGCCCGCGTATGCCTCGTGAAGGACGAGCGGCACTATGACCGCTTCGATCGCGTGTTCGCCGAGCACTTCAGGGGCGCCGAGAAGCTGTTCCAGGCCTTCGGCGCGCAAGTGCCCGACGAGTGGCTGCGCGCGCTCGCCGAGCGCGTGCTGTCGGAGGAGGAAAAGGCGCAGGTCGAGGCGCTCGGCGGCTGGGACAAGCTGATGGAAACGCTGCGGCAGCGGCTCGCGGAGCAGAAGGGCCGCCACGAGGGTGGCAACAAGTGGATCGGCACGGCCGGCACTTCGCCGTTCGGCGCCTACGGCTACAACCCGGAAGGCGTGCGGATCGGCCAGGCGGGCTCGCGCCATCGGCGTGCGGTCAAGGTCTGGGACCGCCGTGAGTTCGCCAATCTCGACGATGCCGTGGAACTCGGCACCCGCAACTTCAAGATGGGCCTGCGGCGCCTGCGGCGCTTCGCGCGCGAGGGGGCGGATTTCGAACTCGACCTCGACGGCACGATCGCCGCCACCGCGAAGAACGCGGGCTGGCTCGACCTCAGGCTCGTGCCGGAGCGGCGCAACGCGATCAAGGTGCTGCTGCTGCTGGATGTCGGCGGGTCGATGGAGGACCACGTGCGGATCTGCGACGAGCTGTTCTCCGCCGCGCGCAGCGAATTCCGCCATTTCGAGCATTTCTACTTCCACAATTTCCCGTACGAGTCACTGTGGAAGGACAACCGCCGCCGGCACGCGGAGCGCATGCCCACCGACCAGCTGATCCGCACCTACGGGCCCGACTATCGCGTGATCTTCGTCGGCGACGCGACGATGAGTCCCTACGAGATCACGATGCCGGGCGGCAGCGTCGAGCACTGGAACGCGGAGGCCGGCGCCGTGTGGCTCGGGCGCCTGACGGCGCACTTCCGCCGCTTCGTCTGGCTGAATCCCGAGCCGCCGGAGCGCTGGGATCACACGCCCTCGATCACGATCACGCGCGAGCTCGTCGAGGGGCGGATGTACCCGCTCACGCTCGAGGGACTCGATCGCGCCACGCGGGAGCTGCGGCGGCGGGCGGCGATCAGCCCTTCGCCGCCGCCTTCAGCGCCTTGAGCTGCGCGAGCACGAACTGCGAATGACCCTTCGGGTCGACTTTCTCGAAATGCTTCGCGATGCGGCCCTGCGGATCGATGATGAAGGTGTCGCGCCGCGCGACTTCCATGACACCCATCGCCTTGTAGAGCACGCCGTAACGCTTCGCGACCTCCCTGGTCGAATCAGCGAGGATCGTGAACGGCAGGCTGTGCTCCCCGGCGAACTTCGCGTGCGACTCCACGTCGTCGACACTGACGCCGAGGATCACCGCGCCCATGTCGCGGAACGCGAAGATGTTGTCGCGGAACTCGCAGGCCTGGGTCGTGCATCCGGGCGTGTTGTCCTTCGGATAGAAGTACAGCACCACCCACTTGCCCTTCTGCTCGTCGAGGGTATGCCACTTGCCGTTCTGGTCCTGCAGCCGGAAGGCCGGCGCGGGCGATCCGACCGCGGGGGATTCGCCGGCGAGCGCAGGTCCGCCGGTGGAGGCGAGAGCGAGGGCGACGGCGAGGAGCAGCGAACGGATCCGGTACATGCGAGTCTCCCGAGGCTCCCGCGGAGCGGGCGAGGGCGCGAACCAGTCGATTCTACCAGCAGGGCCGGTTGCGCCAGAATGCGCGGGTGATGAAAGAGGACACGATCATCGCCGGCCGGCCGATACACGGGCTCATCCTGACGGGCGGCGGGGCGCGTTCAGCCTACCAGGTGGGCGTGCTGCGGGCGCTCGCGGAAATGCTGCCGCGCCGCGGCATCCCGTTCCCGGTGCTGATCGGCACCTCGGCCGGCGCCGTCGCGACCGCGGCGCTCGCCGCGGAGGCGCGTCGCTGGCGCGGCGCCGTGGCCTCGCTCGAACACGTGTGGGGGAACTTCCACTGCGACCAGGTGTTTCGCGTCAGTTCGCGGCACATGCTCGCCTCGGGATGCCGCTGGCTCGCCGCGCTGCTTTCCGGCGGCACCCTGGCGACCCCGCCCCGGTCGATGTTCGACAACAGCCCGCTGTCCGAACTGCTCGCACGCAACATCGATTTCGGCGCGATCCGCCACAGCATCTCCTCGGGCATGCTGCACGCGGTCGCCCTCTGCTCGACCGGCTACACGAGCGCGCATTCGGTCGCGTTCTTCGACGGCCAGCCGGGCATCGCCGAGTGGGCGCGCGCGCATCGCGAAGGACGGCGCGCCGACCTCACGCTGTCCCACCTGATGGGCAGCCTCGCAGTGCCTTTCCTGTTCCCCCCGGTGCAGCTCGGCAGCGAATTCTTCGGCGACGGCGCGATGCGCCAGCTCGCGCCGATGAGCCCGGCGGTGCACCTCGGCGCCGAGCGCGTGCTCGTGATCGGAGTGCGTTCCTCGAACGGCGCGGGCCTCGGAACCATCTCGCAGTTGCCGCGTTCGCCGACCCCCGGGCAGCTGTTCGGTTTCATGCTCGATACGCTGTTCACGGACGGCATCTTTGCCGACCTCGAACAGCTCATCCGGCTGAATACGCTCGTGCGCTCGGCACCGGAGTCCGCGCCGGGCGTGCGGGTCGTCGAGGCGATGGCGATCACACCGAGCGTCGATCCGCGGGATATCGCCGCGAAGCACCTGCACGAACTGCCGCGCAGCCTGCGCGCGTTCCTGCGCGTGATCGGCGCGCGCGGCGTCGCGGGGCACCAGCTCGCGAGCTACCTGATGTTCGAGGCGGGCTACACCGCGGAACTGATCGAACTCGGCTATCGCGACGCCGCCCTGCAGCGCGACCGGCTGCGGGCGTTCCTGCTGCCCTGAGCGCCGCTCCGTCAGACGAGGAACAGCGCGCCGAGGCTGAGCAGCGTCGCAAAGCCGATGCAATCGGTGAAGGTCGTGAGGATCACGCCCGCCGACAGCGCCGGGTCGATCCGCAGGCGGCGCAGCGCGAGCGGCACGATGACTCCGACGGTCGCCGCGGCGAGCAGGTTCATCAGCATGGCCGCCGCGACGATCGCCGCGATCTGCCACCTGCCGAACAGCACGATCGTGATCACGCCGACCACGAGCGCGACGATGAGGCCGTTCAGGCCGCCGACGGCGATCTCCTTGAACAGCAGCCAGCGCGCATTCGCCCATTCGACCTTGCCGAGCGCGATGCCGCGGATCAGCAGCGTGACGGTCTGGGTGCCGGCGATGCCTCCCATGCTCGAGACGACCGGCAGCAGCGCGGCGAGCACGGCGACACGCTCGATCGTGCCCTCGAAATTCGAGACGACGAACGCACCGAGGAATGCGGTCATGATGTTGACGCCGAGCCAGACGAGTCGCCGGCGTGCCGACGGGACGACGGCCGCGAATACATCCTCCTCGTCGGCGAGCCCGGCCATCGACAGCACCGAGTGCTCCGCTTCCTCGCGGATCACGTCCACGATGTCGTCGACGGTGATGCGCCCGAGGAGGCGGCCTTCCGCGCCCACGACCGCGGCGGAGACGAGGTCGCGATCCTCGAACAGGATCGATACTTCGTGCGCCGGCGTGGCCGGATCGATGCGCGGCGCGTCGCTGTCGAGGCAGTCTCCGACGAGACGCCCGGGGTCTTCCGTCAGGAGACGGGTCAGCGGAATCGTGCCGAGGTACTTGTCCCGCCGGTCGGCGACGAACAGGCTGTCCGTGCGCTCCGGCAGTTCGCCGCGCATCCGCAGGTAGCGCATCACGACTTCGATCGAAACGTCGGCGCGCACGCTCACCGTGTCGGTGTTCATCAGGCCGCCGGCGCTGTCCTCCGGCCACGACAGGACCGTGCGCAGCCGTTCGCGGTCGCGCTGGTCCATCGAATGCAGCAACTGCTGCGTCACGGCCTCGGGCAGGTCGGCGAGCAGGTCCGCGAGGTCGTCGACTTCCATGCCTTCGGTCGCGGCGACGAGCTCGTCGGGCCCCATCTCGTGCATGAGCCCAGCGCGCACGCTGTCGCTCAGTTCGCGCAGCACTTCGCCGTCGAGCTCGGGATCGATGATCTCCCAGACGACCTCGCGCCGCGCCGGGGGCATCGACTCGAGCAGCAGCGCGATGTCGGCCGGGTGCATCGCGTTGAGCATGCGATGCGCCGTGCGCAGCGTCCCCTGGTCGAGTGCGTCGCGCAGCGCCGACAGGCGGCCGGCTTTCAATGGATTGATTTCGCTGTCGCTCATGGGCAGGAACGGTGGCTGGCCGCGCGGGCGCGCGGAGTGTAGCAGCGCGCGGCGCGCGCGGCGCGGCGGAATGCGCACCGCGCGAATGAGCACGCCGACGCCTCTGGCTGTCAGCCGCCCGCCGCCCGCTGTCCGCTTTCCCCTGTCTCGAACATCGCGACGCTCCTGCCCGCGCCATCGCGCAGGTCGAGCCGCCGGCCGTCGAGGGTCCAGCCCGCGACTTTCGCCAGCGCTTCGTGCAGCGACTGCTCGATGTCCATCCCCTGCGGGCAGGCCATCATCGTGCTCGCCATGTCCGTGAACGCGAGCTTCGCCCCGTCGACCGTGTAGCCACCGGTTAAGCGGTTGCAACCCGCGAAGCCGGCAGCGCGCCGGTCGCGCGACTGCAGCACGATGTCGGGTGCGCGCTGATCCGCCGCCAGTCCGATCGGCACGCCGTCGAGCGCGACGAGGCGCCAGTACGTGTCCTCGAGCGCGGGGGCGTCCGGCTGCGCGCAGGTCGCCGTCGACACGCGGATGAACTGCTCGACCAGCAAGGTCCGCCGCGGCGGACCCTCCATCGCGTCGTGCATGGCGATGCGTCCGACCAGGGTCGCGAGCATCGGTGCGCCGGGCGTCGCGCGCGCTTCACCATAGGCCGCTTCGAGCGCGGCGTTGTCGAGCGCCTGGGCGACCGGCACGCGCTCGCCCGACGCGCAATCGGTGAACACGCCGGCGTCGGCGAGATAGGTGTACTGCCCGCGCATCAGCGTTGGCCGTTCGGGCGCGGTGGCGGCGCTGCCCGTTCCCGGGGACGCCGTCGATCGGGTTGCCGTTGCGCTCATCATCAGGATCTCGACGGGCGCGGCGTCCGTGGGCAGGGGGGTGCCCGCCCCGGAAGCGAAGAGCACTTCGGCGCCTCTCAGCACGCGCGCGCGCAGCACGAGGCGGTGCCCGGGCGCGAGCTGCGCCGGATCATAGGTGATCGTGAACGCGAACGGTGGCGAGCCCGGCGATGCGATGCGCGTGCTCGCGATCACCCTGGCCGGTGCGTCGGCGCGCGCGGCGTCCTCGAGCTGCGCTTCGAACACGGCATCGGGCGGCAGCGCGATGCGCTCGCGGTAGAACGCCGTGCCGCTGACGCTCGCCGTTGGCGTTGCGGTGGTGCAGGCGTACAGCGATGCAAGGGCCGCGAGCGCGACCGCCCGTGCGGTCGTGGGGAGCAGGGCCGATCGTCTCTTCATGCGCGGGTCCTCCCGGGATTCACTGGGCGCGGCGTGTGAGTTCGTTGTGGCGCGCGGCCACATTCGGGTGACGCGCCGCGAAGCGTTCGACCAGCCGGTTGGCGATGTAGACCGAACGATGCTGCCCGCCGGTGCAGCCGATCGCGACCGTCAGGTAGCGGCGGTTGGCCCCCGAGTGCTCGGGAATCCGCCGCTCGATGAAAGCCGCGATGTCGTCGATCATCCGCGCGACCGCGGGCTCGGCCTCGAGGAACCGGATCACTTCCGGGTCGCGGCCGGTGAGCGCTCGAAGCTGCGGCTCCCAGTAGGGGTTCGGCAGCGAGCGCGCGTCGAACACGAAATCGGCGTCACCCGGGATCCCGTGCTTGAAGCCGAACGATTCGAAGGTGATCGACAGGCGCGGGCTCTGGCGCGATTCCGCCGACTTCAGCACGACGTCGCGCAGCGCGTGCACCCCCATGCGCGAGGTGTCGATCACCTGGTCGGCCGCGTACATGACCGGCTCGAGGAGATCGCGTTCCATCGTGATCGCCTCGCGCAGGCCGACGTCGGGGCGGCTCATCGGATGCTTGCGGCGCGTCTCGGCGTAGCGCCGCAGCAGTTCTTCGTCGTTCGCGGTCAGGAACAGCACCTCGCATTCGATGCCGCTCTTCTTCAGCTCCGCGACCAGTTTCGGCACCGTCGCGATTTCCGCGGCGGTGTTGCGCGCATCGAGGCCGACCGCGATGCGCTCGTAAGTCGAGTCGGTGCTGCGGGCGGTATGCGATATGAGCGGCGTCAGCAGCGCCGCGGGGATGTTGTCGATGCAGTAATAGCCGAGGTCCTCGAGCATGTGCAGGGCGACGCTCTTGCCCGATCCGGAAAGACCGCTGACGACGACGACCCGCATGGCGCGCAGCGGCTATTGCCGCGTGGTGCGGCGTCCCTCGGCGGCATGGTGGTCGCCGGATTTTTCCTTGTGCTTGGTGACGAGGCGGTCGAGCTTGTCGGCGAGCGCGTCGATCGCCGCGTACATGTCCTCCTCGATCGCGTCGGCGTGGATCGAGCCGCCGCGCACCTTCAGGGTCGCCTCGGCCTTCTGCCGCAGCTTCTCGACCGTGAGCACGCAGTGCACGTCGATCACGTGGTCGAAGTGACGCACGATGCGCTCGAGCTTCTTCTCCACGTAGGTCCGCAGCGGCGGGGTGACCTCGACATGATGGCCCGTCACGGAAAGTTGCATCGTGTTCTCCTCGTTGCTGGTCTCGTCACTTCGGGGCGCTGCGGCGCCGCTCGTTCGACGGCGCGATCCGCATCGCCTCCCGGTATTTCGCGACGGTGCGGCGGGCGACCGGGATCCCTTCGGCCGACAGCAGTTCCGCGATCCGGCTGTCCGACAGCGGTGCCGCCGGATCCTCGTCGCGGACCAGCTTCCTGATCTTCGCGCGGATCGCGGTCGAGGAAGTCTCGGCCGCCTCGCCGCCGCCGACGTGGCTCGAAAAGAAATACCGCAATTCGAAAACGCCGCGCGGCGTGTGCATGAACTTGCCGGACGTGATGCGCGATATCGTCGACTCGTGCATCTCGATCGCCGCGGCGATGTCCTTCAGGATCATCGGCCGCATGTGCTCGTCGCCCTGCTCGAGGAATGCGCTCTGGCGCTCGACGATGGCGCGCGCGACCTTGAGCAGCGTCTCGTTCCTGATCTCGAGGCTCTTCAGCAGCCAGCGCGCCTCCTGCAGCTGTGCGCGCAGCGTCGCGTGCGAGTTGCTGCGCCCGAGCAGGCTCGCGTAGCCCTGGTTCAGGCGCACGCGCGGCAGCGTGGCCGGGTTGATCTCGACGCTCCAGCCGCGGTCCGTGCGGCGCACGTGCACATCGGGCACCACGTATTCCGGCGATGCGCCGCTCACCACGGTCCCCGGGCGCGGGCGGCAGGTGCGTACGAGCGCGAGCGCCGCGGCGAGTTCCTCGTCCGACACGCGCAGTTCGCGGCGCAGCAGCGCGTGCTCGCCGCGGGCGACCGCGTCCAGGTGATCGGTGGCGATGGCGAGCGCGGTGGCGATGCCGGGTGTCGCACCATCGAGCTGGCGGAGCTGCAGCGTGATGCATTCGGCGACCGAGCGCGCGCCGATCCCGGCCGGGTCGAGCGCCTGTACGGTCGCAAGCACCTCGAGCACTTCCCCCTCCGTGCACACCACGTCGGGCCTGAGTGTCGCGGCGATCTCCCCGGCGGTCTCGATCAGGTACCCGTCGTCATTGATCGCATCGACGATCGCGCGCGCGATCGCCAGCCGGCGGGCATCGAGGTCGGCGACTTCGAGCTGCGACAGCAGATGGTCCTGCAGCGAGGCCTCGGCGGGTTCCGCATACTCCTGCGCCCGGTCGTCGTCGTCGGGCGCCCAGGGCGCCTCCGACGGGCCCGAAGGCTCGCTCGACCATTGCTCGGTGACGATTTCGACGTCGACCTGCGGGGCTTCGTGCTGCGCCATCTCGAGCCGCGCTTCGCGCTCGGCAGGGGACTGGATCGCCTCGAAGATGCCGGTCTGCTCCGTTTCCTCGACCGCTTCCAGCATCACGTTCGATTCGAGCAATTCGCGCACGTGCGCCTGCAGCTCGAGCGCGGGCAGCTGCAGCAGCCGGATCGCCTGCTGCAACTGCGGGGTCATCGTCAGCGACTGGCCCAGCTTCAGCTGCAGGGACGGCTTCAGCATGGCGGCGGACAGGGGGTCACCCAACGCGTTGATTCGACAGGGGTATTCAGGGCTCGGACACCGGTCACATGCGGAACGCTTCGCCCAAGTACACCTCACGGACTTGGGGGTTGGCAAGGATTTCTTCGGCAGTTCCGGCCGCGATCGCGGTGCCTGCATTCACGATGTACGCGCGGTCGCAGACCCCCAGGGTTTCGCGCACATTATGGTCGGTGATCAGCACGCCGATGCCCCTCGCGGTGAGCTCGCGGACGATGCGCTGGATGTCGAGCACGGACAGCGGATCGACACCCGCGAACGGCTCATCGAGCAGCATGAAGCGCGGTTCGGCCGCGAGTGCGCGGGCGATTTCGACGCGCCGGCGCTCGCCGCCCGACAGCGACAGGCCGAGGCTCTCGCGCACGTGCGAGATGCGCAGTTCATCGAGGAGTTCCTCGAGCCGCCCCTCGCGCCCGGCCTGGTCGAGATCCTCGCGTGTCTCGAGGATCGCGAGCACATTGTCCTGCACGGAGAGCTTGCGGAACACCGATGCTTCCTGTGGCAGGTAGCCGATGCCGTTCTGCGCGCGCCGGTGCATCGGCAGATGGGTGAGTTCGACCTCGTCGAGCCAGATCCGCCCGGCGTCGGGTGGCACGAGCCCGACGATCATGTAGAACGCCGTGGTCTTGCCGGCGCCGTTCGGGCCGAGCAGGCCCACGACTTCCCCGCTTGCGACCTCGAGCGAGAGGTCGGTGATGATCCGGCGCCTGCCGTAGCTTTTCGCGAGCCCGCGCGCCGCGAGGCGCGTCATGGAGGTGGCTCGGTGCGCGGGCCGGGAGTGGTCTGCGGGCGGATCGTGATGCGCACGCGCCCGTCGCTGCCGGGTTGCTGTTCGGCGACCACGCGCTGATCACGCACGTTGTAGACGAGTTCGGCACCGCTGATTTCATTGCGGCCGTCGGTGAGCCAGGCGTCGCCGCTGAAGGTCACGCGGTCGGTGGCGAGGTCGTACACGATCGTCGTCGCGCGACCGTGCGCCTTTTCCGGCGAGCGGGCCAGCTGCTGTTCGAACCTCGCCGGTTGCCCGCTGATCGTCGCGACCCGCAGCAGGTTGTCGCGGAACTGCACGCGCGCCTCGTCGGATTCGAGCGCGCCGCCGTCGCGATCGATCCGCACATGGCCGGTGAAAACCCAGGTCGAATCCCTGAAGTCGAGGCCGGTCGCGCTGGCGTTGTCGGCCGAGATGCGCGCCGTCCCCTGCGTGATCACGACATCGCGAAACACCACATGGTTGCTGCGGTAGTCGACTTCGGACGAGGCCGCATCGACGCTGATCGGCAGGTTCGCGGGCAATGCGGGCGAGCGCGCGGCGTCGCGCGCGGGTGCGACGGCCGGCGCCTGTGCCAGGGCAGCGGCGGCCAGCAGCAGCGCGGCGGGCAGG
>JABAQN010000053.1 GCA_019187495.1 Steroidobacteraceae bacterium | reverse complement strand
CGTCGCGCTGCCGCGGCCGCGAGCGCCTCCCGCAGCGCGCGATTCGCGCCCACTCCGCCGGCGACGACCAGCGTGTCGCTCGCCGTCGCCTCGAGCGCCCGCAGCGCCTTCGTCACGAGCGTATCGACGATCGCGGCCTGCACGCCGTGGGCGACATCGGCGCGCCGCGCGGGATCGAATCCCGGCGCCTTGACCGCGAGGCTCACCGCGGTCTTGAGGCCCGAGAAACTGAATTCGAGCCCCGGGCGATCGAGCATCGGCCGGGGAAAATGGCAGGCGCCCGCGCGCCCGTCCGCGGCGAGCCGCGCGAGTTCGGGTCCGCCGGGATACGGCAGGCCGAGGAGCTTCGCGGTCTTGTCGAAGGCTTCGCCGGCCGCGTCATCGCGCGTCTCGCCGAGCACGCGATAGTCACCGATGCCGCGCACGTCGACGAGCATCGTGTGACCGCCCGAGACGAGCAGCGCGACGTGCGGGAAACCCGGCGGATCGGGCTCGAGGAGCGGCGCGAGCAGATGCCCCTCGAGATGGTGCACGTTGACGGCAGGCACGCCCCACGCGTACGCGAGGCTGCGCGCGAGCGCGGCGCCGGTCAGCAGCGCACCGATGAGACCGGGACCCGTCGTGCAGGCGATGCCGTCGATGTCACGGCGATCCGAACCGGACGCCGCGAGCGCCTCGCGCACGAGCGGCACGAGGCGGCGCACATGATCGCGCGAGGCGAGTTCCGGCACGACGCCGCCATAGAGGCGATGCAGGTCGATCTGCGAATGCAGGACATGCGCGAGCAGTCCGCGACCCTGGTCGAGGACGGCGACGGCGCTTTCATCACAGGAGGATTCGATCGCGAGCACGCGCATTTTGCGTTTTTACCGTGAGGCACTTAGAATTCCCGCCCTTGTGCCCTGAGGGACGGGGCATAATTCCAGCAAAATCAATGAGTTGAGGTTTCGATGCCGAGCGTTCGTGTACGCGAGAACGAGTTCTTCGACGCCGCGCTGCGCCGTTTCAAGCGCGCGTGCGAGAAAGCGGGCGTCCTCACGGAACTGCGCCGTCGGGAATTCTACGAAAAGCCGACCCAGGAACGGAAACGCAAGAAGGCGGCCGCCGTGAAGCGGCACCTGAAGCGCAACTCCCGCGACGCCTCGCCGCGTCGCTGACCCGACATCGCCGCCGCGCCGATGACGCTCAAGGAGCGCATCACCGAAGACATGAAGGCCGCGATGCGCGCCGGCGAGAAGGAGCGCCTCGGCCTGATCCGCATGCTGCAGGCGGGCATCAAGCAGCGCGAAGTCGACGAGCGCATCACGCTGGATGATGCACAGGTCATCGCGGTGCTCGAGAAGATGGTCAAGCAGCGCAAGGAATCCATCGTGCAGTTCGAGGCTGGAGGGCGCGCCGACCTCGTCGCCAAGGAGACTGCCGAACTCCGGCAACTCCAGGACTATCTGCCCGCTCCCCTGTCCGATGCGGAACTCGATGCGTTGATCGCGACTGCGATCGCCACGACCGGCGCCGCGTCCGTGAAGGACATGGGCAAGGTGATGGGCATCGTCAAGGCGCAGGCCGCCGGCCGGGCGGACATGGGCGCGGTCGGCGCCCGCATCAAGGCAAAGCTCGGCGCCGGCTGAGCCGGACCCGCCGCGCCTCCACATCCCGCATGCTCGCCGGACGCGGTTTTGCCACGGCGGCAGTCCTCTTGCTGATCGCACTCTCGTACGCGGCCATCGCCCGTCGTCTCGAGCGGGAACGGCGCCTCGTCGCGCGACTGCGGGCGCGCGGCGCGGTCGATGCGGCGCACGCGCTGGCGCTCGATGCGCTCGGCGACGCCGAACGCGAGGCGGTCGACAGCCTGCGCGCCGCGGGCGTGGTCGCCGTCTCGCGCGATCGCTGCCATCTGGTCGCGCCGGCGCTCGCGCCGTACCGACGCCGCCGCGTGCGCCTCGCGCTCACGGGTACGCTGGCCGCGATCCTGCTCGCCGCGATCTTCCTGGCCTTCATCCTCGCGCGGTAAGGCGCACCGCGTGGCTTACTATTCGCCATGGCCGGCCGGATTCCGCAGCACTTCATCGACGATCTGATCGGGCGCACCGATATCGTCGAACTGATCGGCAGCCGCGTGCCGCTGAAGAAGGCGGGACGCGAGTTCAAGGCGTGCTGCCCGTTCCACGACGAGAAATCACCGTCGTTCTGGGTGAGCCCGGACAAACAGTTCTATCACTGCTTCGGCTGCGGCGCGCACGGCACGGCGCTCGGCTTCCTGATGAATTACGACCGGCTGTCCTTCCCGGAAGCGGTCGAGGAACTCGCCTCGCGCGCCGGCGTCGAGGTGCCGCGCGAGGGCGGCGCCGACGAGCGCGCGGTCGATTCGCACGACGCGCTGTATGAGTTGAACGCGCGCGTCGCGAAACATTTCGCGGCCACGCTCGCCGCCGATGCGCGCGCGCAGGCGTATGTCGCGCGACGCGGCCTCGATGCCGGGACGGTTGCGCGCTTCCAGATCGGCTTTGCGACGAACTCGTGGAACGACGTGCTGCGCCGCTTCGGCACGAGCGCGACCGCCGTGCGAGCGCTCGCCGGGCTCGGACTCGTGATCGAGCGCGAGGGCGGCGAGGCGCGCGATGGCGAGCGCCACTACGATCGCTTTCGCGATCGCCTGATGTTCCCGATCCGTGATGCGCGCGGGCGCACGATCGCCTTCGGCGGGCGCGTGATCGGGGACGGCGAACCGAAATACCTGAACTCGCCGGAAACGGCGCTCTTTCACAAGGGACGTGAACTGTACGGCCTTTACGAAGTGCGCCAGAGCCGCGTGAAACTGGTGCGGCTGCTGGTGGTCGAGGGCTACATCGACGTCGTACGCCTGCATCAGGCCGGTGTGCGCTACGCCGTTGCGACGCTCGGCACGGCAACGACACCCGAACACCTGAAGCGCATTTTCCGGCTCGTCCGCGAAGTCGTATTCGCCTTCGACGGCGATCGCGCCGGGCGCGCCGCCGCGTGGCGCGCACTGCAAAATTCGCTGCCGGAGGTGCGCGAGGGCCGCGAGATCCGCTTCCTGTTCCTGCCCGAAGGCCACGATCCCGACACGCTCGTCGCGGCGGAAGGAGCCGATGCCTTCGAGGCGCGGCTCGGGGACGCGTTGCCGCTGTCGGAATACCTGGTGCGCGAACTCGCGACACAGGCCGACCTGGCGCACGCCGACGGGCGCGCACGCTTCGCCGAACTGGCGCGGCCGCTGATCGCGCGAGTCGGACCTGGCGTCTACCGTGAACTCCTGGTTGCGCGCGTCGCCGAAGCGATCCGGCTGCCCGCCGACCGGCTCGCGGCGCTGTGGCGGGATGGCGGCGACAGCGGCTCGGCTCGCGGCGGGGCGCCCCGCGCGGCGCTCCCCACTTCCGCAAGGTCCGCGAGCGATACGTTGCGGCGCCACCGGCGCCCGGGCGCCGCGGGACGCCGCAGTCTCGTCGGCCAGGCGGTGCAGGCACTGCTGCACTTCCCTTCCGCGGCCGCGACGCTCGACGGGGCGCTCATCGCCTCGTTGTCGCGCGTGGAGGAGCCTGGTGTCGCGATCCTGCGGGAACTGCTCGATGAACTGGTGCGCGATCCCGCGCGCAGCACGGCGCAGATCCTCGAGCGCTGGCGCGAGCGTCCCGAGGGTGCACATCTCGCCCGGCTCGCCGCCGACGAGGCGCTGGTCACCGATGCGAAAGCCGCGGGCGCCGAAGTCGCAACGGCGCTCGCCCGCCTCGCCGCCGGCGCCGACAAGCGGCGGGTCGAGGCCCTGCTCGCGAAAAGCGCCGAAGGCGGCCTTTCGAACGAAGAAAAGCAGGAACTTCAAGGGCTTATGGCGGCGTCCGGCCCCCGGCCGCAGTCGGTGCGCCCGCACTGAGGCACCCGCCGCGGGAATTTGGCAGCGCGGGACGGGTCTTGAGTACAATACGCAGCTTTTCCTCGCCCCCTTGCAGGGGCGCGAGCACAGATCCGGCACGGGATATGACACGCAAGCAAAAGCCGACGAACGCATCGAAGAAGCCGAGCCCCGCCGAGAACCGCAAGACCGCAGCCAAGGCCGCGCCCCGCAAGGCCGCGGCACCGGCGGCGCGCAAGGCGGATCCGAAGGTCGAGGCCAAACCGAAAGCCAGGGTCGCCGAGCGCGCGGCCGAGCCTCGCAAGGCGGATGCGCGCAAGGCCGCGCCCGCGGTCGCGCTGCCCGCCGAGCGGCGTGCACCCGTGATGCCCGAGGAGCGCCAGTCGCAGCTGAAGCTGCTGATCGCGCGCGGCAAGGAACAGGGCTACCTGACCTACTCGCAGGTGAACGACCACCTGCCATCCGAGATCGTCGATCCGGAGCAGATCGAAGAGATCGTCAACACGATCAACGATATGGGAATTCCGGTGTACGAGAAGGCACCGGACTCCGAATCGCTGCTCGCCGCCGAACCCTCGGCGCCGACCGACGAGGAGGCGATCGAAGAGGCGGCTGCCGCGCTCGCGGCACTCGACGCCGAACTCGGTCGCACGACCGATCCCGTGCGCATGTACATGCGCGAAATGGGCACCGTCGAGCTGCTGACCCGCGAGGGCGAGATCCGCATCGCCAAGCGCATCGAGGAAGGGCTCGATGCGGTGCGCCTCGCGCTGTCGATGTATCCCGCCACCTGTGATTTCCTGCTGCGCGCCTATGACCCGGTGAAGGCCGGCCAGGCGCGGCTCGTCGACGTGATCGTCGGCTTCATCGATCCGAACGCACCCGACGTGATTGCGCAGCCGCAGAACCCGACGCGGCCCGACCCGGCGGCCGCGGCGGACAAGGACGACGAAGAGGAAGGCGAGGACGACGACTCCGAGGAAGAAGCCGTCGACACGGGCCCCGACCCGGAGGAGGCCGCGCGCCGCTTCGCCTCGATCGCGAAACTGCACACGCAGTGTCTCAACGCGATCGCCAAGCACGGCGCGAAGGATCCGAAGACGCTGAAGCTGCGCAAGAAGCTGTCGGGCGAGTTCATGGAACTGAAGCTCGCGCCGCGCATGTTCGAGGCGCTGATCGGCAATCTGCGCGGCCAGGTCGGCGAGGTGCGCCAGCTGGAGAAGGAAATCATGGTGCTCGCCGTGCGCGACGCCGGCATGCCGCGCAAGGATTTCATCACCACTTTCCCGAAGAACGAGACCAGCTCCCGCTGGCTCGCCAAGCACATCAAGGCCGGCAAGAAGTATTCGGCCGGCCTCGCGCGGCTGAAGGAAGATGTCGAACGGCGCCAGCGCAAGCTGATCACGCTCGAGGTCGCGCTGCACCTGTCGATCAACGACATCAAGGAAGTCAACCGCGAGGTGTCGATCGGCGAGGCGAAGGCGCGGCGCGCGAAGAAGGAGATGGTCGAGGCGAACCTGCGCCTCGTGATCTCGATCGCGAAGAAGTACACCAACCGCGGCCTGCAGTTCCTCGACCTGATCCAGGAAGGCAACATCGGCCTGATGAAGGCGGTCGACAAGTTCGAGTACCGCCGCGGCTACAAGTTCTCGACCTACGCGACCTGGTGGATCCGCCAGGCGATCACGCGCTCGATCGCCGACCAGGCGCGCACCATCCGCATCCCGGTGCACATGATCGAGACCATCAACAAGCTGAACCGCATCTCGCGGCAGATGCTGCAGGAGATGGGCCGGGAGCCGACGCCGGACGAACTCGCGGTGCGCATGGAAATGCCCGAGGACAAGGTGCGCAAGGTGCTGAAGATCGCCAAGGAGCCGATCTCGATGGAAACGCCGATCGGCGACGACGAGGATTCGCACCTCGGCGATTTCATCGAAGACCAGTCGGTCGCCTCGCCGATCGACCAGGCGACGATGGAATCACTGCGCGAGACCACGCATTCGGTGCTCGCGCAGCTGACGCCGCGCGAGGCGAAAGTGCTGCGCATGCGCTTCGGCATCGACATGAACACCGACCATACGCTCGAGGAAGTCGGCAAGCAGTTCGACGTCACGCGCGAGCGCATCCGGCAGATCGAGGCGAAGGCGCTGCGCAAGCTCCGTCATCCGTCGCGCTCCGAGCAGCTGCGCAGCTTCCTGATGGACGACTGAGCCGCGGCCCCGGCGGGCCGTGGCTCACTTGCCGGCGAGCACCAGCGCGAAATGGTGGCTCGTGATGTCGAACCCCTTGTGCAGGTAGAAGCGGTGCGCGCCGAAGCGCTGCACGCCGGAATCGAGGTGCAGCTGCGCGCAACCCGCCGCGCGCGCTTCCCCCGCCACCCAGTCGAGCAGCGCGCTGCCGTAGCCCGCGCCGCGATCGGCGGCACGCGTCACGAGGTCGTCGACGTAGAGGATGCGGCCCCAGGCGAGCGTCTCCTGGAACCGGTAGCCGGCTGCCGCGCGCGCGAGGCCGCCATCCGAGAGCAGCGCCAGCACGTAACCCTCGTTCGCGCACTGGCGCTCCACCTGCGCGACATAGGCATCGCGCGTGAGGTGCGTGCGCAGCTCGCGTACGACTTCGAAGCCGCGCTCGATGTCGGCGCGCGTCGTGGCAGGCGCGATCGACAGTGTCTGCATCACGTGTCGGGCCGCGCGGGCGCGGCGGCATCGCGGCCGACGACGGTCGTCCACGGCCGCACCTGCCAGCGCGTGACGAGTCCGGCCTTCACGTAAGGGTCCGCCGCCGCAAAGCGCTCGGCGGCGGTGGGCGTTTCGCCCTTGAACAGCATCGCCGAGCCGGCGGGCGCATCGGTGAATGCGCCGGCGAGCACGAGATCGCCGCGATCGTGCGCGGCCCAGGCGAGCGCGAGATGCTCACCGCGCAGCGGGCGGCGGCGCTCGAGGAAGTCGGGCACGAACTCGTAGATCAGCAGGTAGTGCATCGGTTCTCCCCGCGGGCGTGCCGGGAAGGATAGCAGCGCTACGTCCGGCGCAAAGGCAGCATGCGCCGCAGCGTATCGTCGCGCAGCACGTAGTGGTGCAGCAGTGCCGCCGCCGCGTGCAGGCCGATCAGCCAATAGCCGATGGTGCCCACGGTCTCGTGCAGTTCCTCGATCGACTTGCCGAGCGCCGCGTCGGGCGCAATGAGCGGCGGCAATTCGAGCCCGAAGAACGGCACCGGCTTGCCCTCGGCGCTCAGCACCAGCCAGCCCGCGATCGGCATGCCGATCATGAAGAGATAGAGTGCGGCATGGCCGAGTCGCGCCGGCAGGTTGGGCGCCTTCGGCCTGCGGTACAGGTTCACGCCGAGGCGCACGGCGACGAGCAGCAACACGCCGAGCCCGAGCATGAAGTGCCAGTGCTTGAGCGCCTCGCGGGTTTCGCTGCCCTTCGGGAAGTTCACACGCAGTTCGATGCAGGCGTACACCGCCGCGATCAGCAGCAGCATCAGCCAGTGCAGCGCGATCGACATCGAGCCGTAACGTTCTTCGCGATTGCTCGGCATGGGCAGACACGAGGATAGCACTACCGCGGCCTGCCGAGAAGCGCGCCGATTTCGGCTGGGCTCAGCCGGTCGATCTCGACGACCTTGCGTGCCGATCCGTGTCCAGCCACGATGCGCACGCAATCCGCAGGCAGCTCGAGCGCTTCGGCGAGCAGCGCGCACACGGCGGCATTGGCCCGACCGCGTTCCGGCGGCGCGGTGACACGCAACTTGAGTGCCTCGCCGAGCCAGCCTGCGAGCCCGGCCCGCGAGGCGCCGGGAACGACTTTCACATCCAGCCGGACCGGCGACGTCATGCGCGGACCGGCAGCGTCACACGACGAAACCGGACAACTTGCCGATCGCGGCGGTCACGACCATGCCGAGCGCACCCCAGAACGTGACGCGCGCGGCTCCGCTGTACACGTTCGCACCGCCCACGCGCGCTGCAAGCCCCCCGAGCACCGCGAGCGCGATCAGCGAGCTGCCGCCGACGACAATTGACGTGACGGCGAGCGGACTGGCCCACGCCGCGATGACCGGCAACAGCGCACCGAGGGCAAACGTGGTCGCCGAAGCGAACGCTGCCTGCACCGGCCGCGCCTGGTTCGACTCGAACAGTCCCAGTTCGTCGCGTGCGTGGGCCTTCAGGGCATCGTGCGCGGTGAGTTCCTCGGCGACCTGTCGCGCGAGCGCTGGCGAGAGACCACGTTTCACGTAGATCTGCACGAGCTCCCGCAGCTCCGCTTCCGGGTCACTCTCGAGCTCGCGGCGTTCACGTTCGATGTCGGCGCTCTCCGCATCGGACTGCGAGCTCACCGACACGTACTCCCCGGCTGCCATCGACATCGCACCCGCGATGAGACTCGCGATCCCGGAGACGAGTATGGCATCGCGCGAAGCGGCCGCCGACGCCACACCGACGACGAGGCTCGCCGTGGAAAGGATGCCGTCGTTGGCGCCCAGCACCGCCGCGCGCAGCCAGCCGGCGCGACCCACGGAGTGCTTCTCGAAGTGATGTCTGCGCATGACTCACATGTCGAAGAAATCCACGACCCCGCTGTCGAGCGAGTACTCGGCGCCGACGACGCGCAGGGCGCCCTGCCGGATCAGCTTCTCGAGCCCTTGCGAACCGCGGCGCAGCTGGTTCACCGATGCGCGGATGTTCGCGCGCACCGCGTGCCGCACGAGCGCCGCCTGGTCGCGCGCGATGTCGGTCGCGAGCAGCGGTTCGATCGACGGGCGCACGCGGTCGACGATCGAGCGCAAGTTCCGCGACTGCTCCGCCGGCGGACGGGCGAGCTCCTCGAGTGTCGCGAGGATCGCGCCACAGGTCGAATGACCGAGCACGACGACGAGCGGCGTGCCATAGCGCTCCGCCGCGAACTCGACGCTGTCGACCTGGGAAGGCGCGATGATATTGCCCGCGACGCGGATCACGAACAGGTCGCCGAGACCCTGGTCGAAGATGATCTCGGCCGGTACGCGCGAATCGGAGCAGCCGAGGATGATCGCGAACGGCGCCTGCGCCACGACCAGCTCGCGACGGCGGGTCGGCGTGACGCTCGCCTCGCTTTGCAGCACGTCCGATACGAACCGTTCATTGCCCTTGCGAAGTCTCGCGAGCGCTTCATCCGCGTCGATCACTGATCGTCTCTCCCGCGGCCAGGCCGCTCCGGTGGTATTTCGCTGCTCATCCCGCCAGCCTGCATGCTGGGCGGGAATCCGGCGTACTGCGGCGCGCGCCCGCCGATGTGATCCCACGGCGCCTTCGAGCCCACGAAGAGGTGCATGCCGATCTCGACCCCGGGATCGCCATCCACACTTCCGAGCGTCACACCGTGCACCTCGCCACCGGCGGTCCCGCAAAGCGTACTGCCGCAGGTGCGGCAGAAACACAGCCCCCAGCCCGGGGTCGTCTCGTAGCGGCCCAGGTTGTCTTCGCCGGCGGTCCATGTGAACGAGCCTCGCGCCACTTCGGCATAGGCGGAGCCTGCGCCGCTGAACGCCTTGCGGCAGCGCGAACAATGGCAACTTCGCCCGGGCCCGAGCGGCTGCGAGACCCGGTAGCGAACGAGACCGCAGAAGCAGCCGCCGGCGATCATGCCGCTGGTGCGCTTCGGCTCAGCGCCGCCAGTAATTGTTTGCCGCCGCCACGGTCTGGAAGTTGATGGCGACGACCTGCGATGCGGCGGTCAGCGCGTCTGCGGATTCGGCGTAGGCCGGGCGCAGTCTCTTCAGGGTCGCCACGTCCGGCTGGGTGTACTTGACGCCGCGTCGACTCAGCGTGATCGCGAGCTCGAAGCCCTCCTGCGGCGTTGCGGTGATCAGAGTCGTGAGCCAGGCATCAGACATGGCACAGGTCCTGCGATTCGGGAACGGGGTTGCAGCGTGCACTGTTCGGGCACGATCAGCAACCCGGCCGGGTGACGCGCACGCGTCCCCACATCACACGCCACGTGACGGCGAGGCACAGGATGACACCGACGGCGAGGAGATACCTGCCGAGGCGCAGCTGATCGCCGATGAGGTAGTTGCTGCACAGCCGCCCGGGCGCCGCGAGATAGAGCCAGCCCAGCCGGAAGGCAGTGGCGATGAGTTCGAGCAGGAACATGCCCCGCACGACGAAGCCCGCCAACGGCCAGCTGAGCGCCACCGGTGCGCCGATCAGGAGCGGCACGCAGAGGTACTTCGCCGCGGCGATCCAGCCGTCGACGACCGATGCATCCATCATCCGCGGGAGCATCCACGGCATGCTGGCCAGCGAGGCGAGCAGCAATCCGGCGATGCCGCCGGCGTTCCACCGGGTCATCGGGGCCGCAACGCCGCGCGGAATCGCGGCAGCGGCGAGCCAGCCCGCCAGCGCGAGCAGCGGGATCTGCACCAGCATCTGTGCAGTCATCGTGGCTTCGAGCATCCGGCGGATCGGTGGCACCGCCAGCACGGCCCAGAGCACTGCGCCAGCGAGGCTCGATGCGAGCGCCGGGTTCGGGCGAACTTCGGGCCGCCGCAGGTTCATGATGTCACGCTGCACCGGCCAGGATGCGGGCTTCGGCACGGGGGCTATCGGGCGATCTCACGCGTGCCGTTGCCACAGGGCAGCGGCATCGGGCCCCAGCTCGACGCGGGCACACGGCAGAGCCGAGGGATGGCGCTGCTGCAGATACGCAATGAGCTTCTCGCGTATGAGGCAGCGCAAGTCCCAGGCTGTTCCCGAGTCTCTCGCGTCTGCCAGCGCGCGCAGTTCGACCGTGTGCTCGCGTGCATCGGACACCTGCAGGACGCACACCTCGCCCGACCACAGATCCGTGCCCTCGAGGATGCGCCTGAGCTCCGCACGCACCTCCTCCACCGGGACACGATAGTCGACGTACAGATAGACCGAGCCGAGCAGCGTCGCGGTCGTACGGGTCCAGTTCTGGAACGGCTTGTCGACGAAATAGGTGAGAGGCAGCACCAGGCGGCGCAGGTCCCAGATCTTCACGACCACATAGGTAGTGGTGATCTCCTCGATCCATCCCCACTCGCCCTCGACGATTACCGCGTCCTGCAACCGGATCGGTTGCGTCAACGCGATCTGCATGCCGGCCAGCAGGTTCGAGAGCGTGGGTCGCATGGCCATGCCGACGACCAGTCCCGCGAGGCCCGCCGATGCGAGGAGACTCGCGCCGATGTGGCGGATCTCGGAGAAAGTCATCAGTCCGATCGCGATCGCGACGATGCTCACGACGACGACCACGATGCGGCGAAGCACCTGGATCTGCGTCGTGATCCGGCGCGCCTCGAGATTGTCCGGCACATCCGTCCGGTATTTCGAGCGCACCACGTCCTCCACCACGTCGACGAGCGCGATTACGCCCCATGCGACGCTCGCGACAAGCCCGAGTGCGATCAGGTGCTGAAAAGTGGCCCGCAGGCCGGCGTCCATCGGCGCGTCCGGCAGCACGAACAGCACGGCGAAGAGCGGCATTGCGAGCGCCGCGGGTCGTCGCGCATGTCGTACCACGGAATTGTCCCAGGTGACGGTCGTACGGCGCGTGACGCGTTCGAGGAGACCGAAGAGGAGATGGTGGACGACGAGTGCGATGGCCGCGGCGGCGCAGACCCATCCGGCCGACCATAGAAATGCATGCAGGGTGTTCACGAATCTTTGCCTCCAGTCCGGCCGCACGCCGTGCGCGCGGCGCTACGGTGAGTCGCGGTGCGTGGCCGTCACGTAGCGCGCGGCGGCGCGTGGCTCACTCCAGTCGACGATGTCGACGAGGCGCCCGCGCGGGTCGACGACGGCGATGGCTGCATTGTGCGCGAATCCACCAAGTCCGTCCGGAACCGCAGTGACACCGAACGTCCGCAGCAGGGACTCAAGTCCGGCGGTGCTCGCCGGCCGTGCTGCCGTCCAGCCCGCCCCGCGATCACCGAATCGGCGCAGGTAGTCCGCGAGGTGCGCGGGATCATCGTGCTCCGGATCGAAGCTGATGCTGAGCAACGCGACATCGCCGGCCGCGATCGGCGCGGCCAGTTCCGCCTGCAGCCGCGCGAACACGCCACCCTGCACGGAACAATAGGTCGTGCAGCGCGTGTAGATGAAGTCGATCAGTACCCAGCGGCCACGCAACGATCCGAGGCCCACGCGGCGACCCTCGGCAGTCTGCAGCACGACGTCGGGCAGCGCGCGCGGGTGCTTCCGCACGTCGATCCGGCGCGCCGTCTCGCTCGTGAACGCCCTGAAGCCGTCGGTCGCGCGCGCGAGTACCGCGATACCTGCCGCCAGGATCAGCAGGCTAGCCAGCAGCGCCCGCAGGACCGGCATGCGACACCGCGCGCGGGGGCGGCGATCTGAGCAGTCCGCCGGTGATTCGGAACGCGAAGTACAGCATGCCGAGCACCACGAGGGCTGCGCCGAGCGAGCCGACCTTGTCCGTGGAAGTCCACGCCGGCAGGTGGGTCGCCATGCGGCGCGCCACGCTCAGGTGGCCCGCGTCGAGGAACGCGAACACGAACACCAGCCCGCCGATGACGTACAAGCCGAATCCCACGCGGTCGGACCCGGAGTTGGGCGCCGCCTCGGCGCGGCTGCCAATCACGTGGAACATCAGCGCCAGCACCATCGCGACGACGCCGAGCAGCAGGTAGAAGTGGAAATGTCCAGGGACCCACTGGGTGTTGTGCAGCACGAGGTTGTTGCGGATCGTGCCGTCGAGGATCGCGGGCAGGATGCCCGCCGCCCAGCCGAACAGCGACAGCACCATCAGGCGCGCGGGCATGGTCCAGCGGATTCCCGATCGATAGATATTCGCGAGCGCGCCATACATCGTCACGACGAACACCGGGAAGCCGGCACCCCATGACACCACCTGGCCCGTGATCGTGAGCCAGCGCGGCTGCGCGAAATCGATCATCAGGTGATGCGGGAACACGATGATCACGAAAAGCGTGCTCGCGGCCCACGACCAGAGGAAGGGCCGGGATATCGGGTAGGGCTTGCCCGAGTAGCGCGGCAACAATTCGTACACGGCGATGACGCCCATGTAGATCGTCGCATTGATGTACATGTGCCCGAACCAGTAGATCAGGTTCTTGGCGAGCAGCGCATCGAGCGTGATCTGCGGATAGAAGATACTGATGAGGCTCATCACGAGCACGACCGCGCCGGCGAGGATGCCGAGCGAATTGGCGATGATCACCATCGTGCTCGCGACTACGGTCTTCGGATGCCCGGGGTCGATGTTGCCGCCAAACAGCCATTGCAGTCCGAGCGCACGCCCGAGATTGCCGTGCACCTTGATGATCGCGGCGGCGGCGTCGAAGTAGAACAGCAGGCTCCCGACGCCGATCAGCAGGTAACCGAGCATGAACAGCGCCGCCGCGTGCGGGCTCCACAGGCCGAACCCGAGGATCGGCAGCGGATACAGGAAGGTCCACAGCGCGCCATACCCGCCGAGGAAGATCGAGGCGATGATGCACAGCGCGCCGAGCATGAACAGGACGTAATTGCCGACGAATGCCCACAGGTGCAGCCCCACGCACTTGCGCAGGAAGAACCACATCACCGCGGTGGTCGCGAGCGAGGCCGTGCCCACCATGCCGGCACCATGCATCGACAGCAGCTTGTAGAAGAGGACAGGATCGACGTTCACCCAGGTGGCCTGGCTCATGCGCATGGTCAGGCCGAGCACCATCATCAGCACGAAGAGCGCCATCGCGGTGACGAGGTAGCAGTCGAACGTGGCCCGTTCGCCGCCTGCGAGCCGTTCTTCCGGCGGAAAGAGCGTGAGCGCGGCCATGTCATTCTCCTCCCGGCGCGACGACTTCGATCTGGCCCGTCATCGGCGCGTGTCCGATCCCGCAGAACTCGAGGCACTGGATGGTGTAAGTGCCGGGTGCCGTGAAGTCGTACACGAGCTTGTTGGTATAGCCGGGCATCGCCTGGGTCTGCGCGACGATGCGTCCATCCGGCGCATAGATCGCGAAGCCGTGGTTGACGTCGCCACTCGTCACGCGAAACTCGACCGCGCTGCCCGCCCGGATCGTCGCCGGCTCGATCTGCCATGACCACATGCGCGCCACCACATCGACGACCTGCGGCACATCGATCGCGCGGTGCTGGGGAAAAATCGGAAAGGGCCTGAGCGTGGCGTAACTGCCGGCCGCAAAGACCACGAGCAGTGCGCCAAACAGCCATGCCTGCATGCGGCGCGCCGTACGCGCGGCCCGCGCGCCCGCTTCATCGTCCGCGCGCTTGCCCGATTGCGCGATCACCAGGATGAACGCCAGCGCGATCAGCCCGATCCCCGCAAGAGTTATCGACCAGATGACGTCCTGGAGGTGCATCGCCCGACTCCGGTCCGGTACGAGGTCCCGACAAATAGCCCCGCAGCGATCCTCTGTCAACCGTCGTGTTTGCGCAGCGCGCCTTCGATCCGCCGGTCGGGTATCAACCACAGCAGCGCCGCCAGCACGTAGAGCGCCTGCGCGATCCAGCTCCGGCGCAGCGACGCTGCGACCCCGACAGCGTAGATCACCGGCGAGACCTTGCCTTTCCAGTCGCTGCCGATCGCGGTCGCGAGCGACGAGTCCACTCCCTGGGCGGCGATGATCGACTGCTGCAGGATCCGGTAGGCGATGGCCGCCGCCAGCAGCACGCCGCCATAAAGCGCCGATGGCACAGCCGCGAAATGGTTCTCGCCCATCCAGCCGGTGACGAACGGAAAAAGCGACAACCAGAAGAGCAGATGCAGGTTCGCCCAGAGAATGCGCCCCGTGACCCAGTTCACCGTGTGCAGCATGTGGTGATGGTTGTTCCAGTAGATGCCGACGTACAGGAAGCTGAGCACGTAGCACATGAACACCGGCACGAGGGGGCGCAACGCCTCGATGCCGGCATCGTGCGGCACCTTCATCTCGAGCACCATGATCGTGATGATGATCGCGATGACGCCGTCGCTGAATGCTTCGAGCCGGTTCCTGCCCATTTCCCCTGGATCCTCAGGCGTCGACGGACTCACGGCCGGCGAGCACGGCACGCTTCGCCTCGAGATACGCCTCGACATAGCCACGGTAGTGCACGAGACCGCGTGCGGCCTGCTTCGCCGGCAGCCGGCCCGCGCTCACGATCTGCGCATTCCATCTGTGCTTGGTGCCCAGGATGAAGCGCCGATAGGACACCATGATGTGGCGGGCATTGCGCATGCGCAGGCAGTTCTCCTCCTCCCGATCTTACGCACGAACCCGCCCGCAGTGCGCACCGGCTGACACAGATCAATGACGCCCGGCGCGCCGGCGCGGACACTGCGGACCGGATAAGGGCGCCGGAGTACGGTCATGGGCGGGAACGAGCTCGCGAAAGTCGAGTTCGACGGGGAATCCTTCAGTGTCGACGCGGCCCTGGTCGCGCGCGGCTTCGGCGTGACCCCGGTACTGCTTCGCTCCCTGATGCGCCGTGGCAAGATCGTGAGCCGCTGCGAACGAGGCATGGGCGAGGATGCGGGCAAACACCGCCTGACGTTCCTGTACGGTGTGCGGCGACTGCGGCTGCTCGTGGACGATGCCGGCAACGTGATCACGCAGGAATTCGATCACGGATCCTGAGGCACGCCCCTGCTGCCGCGCCTCCCGTGGACGGCCGCGCCATACGCTCAGCCGTGCGGCACGGGCTTCGAGAACAGATTCAACACGACCACGCCGGCCACGATGAGCAGGATGCCGGCGATTCCGGGGAGATCGAGACGCTGCCCGAAACGTATCCAGGCGATTGCGGCAATCAGCGCAACGCCCGCACCGGACCAGATGGCATACGCCACGCCCACCGGGATCGTCCGCAGCGTGAGCGACAGGAAGTAGAACGCGGCCGCGTAGCCCGCGATGACGATCGCCGACGGGGCAAAGCGCGAGAAACCGTCGGACGCCTTGAGTGCCGAAGTCGCGACGACCTCGCTGACGATGGCGACCGCGAGAAACGCCCACTGCTTCATGGTTCGAGTTCGGACAGGAACTCCGCGAGTCCGTCGATCTCGTCAGCATCGAGCGGTGCGAGCAGCGCAATGTGATCGACCGGGAAGTTCGGCCGCCGCCCGTCCACCGCATCGTGGATCTGGCGGCGCAGGTACATGTACTGCTGCCCCGCGAGACGCGGCACGACGCGCGCACCGCTGCCTTGCCCGCGTGCGCCATGGCAGGACGCGCAGGCTTTCGCATACACCGCCTCGCCTCGCTCGGCGCCCTCACCGCTTCCGCCGCCCGCCGGCGGTCGCTTCAGGCTTGCGAGGTAAGCGGCGACCTTCCTGATCTGTGCATCGTCGCCGAAGCGATGCTCCGCCATGATGCTCTCCATCCGCGCATCCCAGCGCTCGCCCTCGCGATAGTCGCGCAGTTGCTTGACGATCACGGTGAAATGCTGGCCGGCGAGCGCCGGCACCTGGCCGTTCGCCGTGCCCTCTGCGGCCGGCCCATGGCAACCCGCGCATTCGGCGTAGATCCTCGCCCCGGCCTGCACATCCGCAGCGGCTGGTGCAGGCGTGGCACCGGTCGGCGCTCCCGCCGAGGTGCACGCCGCAAGGGCGACGAGCGAGATGATCTGGATCGCAGGCAGGGCCCGATTCATCGGTTACTCCGGAGCGGGAAGCACATCGGTCAAGGATAATCGTCGCGCGCGGCCCGTGCGAGCGGTCGGGAATACGGACCGCGTCTGTGTTGGCGCGTGACGACGTGTCAGCGGACTGCGCTCAACACATGCGCTGAAATCCGGAACTCGGCGCGACCGTGTTCGTCCAGATGCGCGAGCAGCGCGCGATCAGCTGCCTCGAGAACGCGTTGGATGGTCTCCTCGTCGAGCAAGACGCCCACGACCGGAAGCCATCCACGCAGATCGGCCTCGACCATCGATCTGATCGAGGGAAAGCGCGCCGTTCCGGGATAAGTGTTCACAATCGGCTGCGATATCGACGCGCCGCGCGCCAGCTCCTGCAATTCAACCGGGTTGCCCAGCACGAACGGCGAGCGAAGGGCGTTCGCCGCAGCGTGCCCTGCTTCGCGCTCGAGCACCGCGACTTCACTCGCAAATGCAGGCATATGGTCCAGGGAATCCCAAACTGCCACGGCCAGATGCCCTCCCGGAGAGAGGACTCGAAGCATTTCGCGTAGCGCCCTGACGCGGTCCCGAAAGAACATGAGTCCAAACTGGCTAACGACAACATCGAAGGATTGATCAGGAAACGGCAGTTGATCGGCCGTGCCCTGTATCCACCTGATGTCTGGTGCGATCTCCCTGGCGACTGCCAGCATTCCGGGCGCGACGTCCAGCCCAGTCACCGATTCGCTGGCGCCGATCACTTGCGCCAGCTCCCGGGCGAGTATTCCTGTACCACAGGCAACATCCAGCAGGCGCGCCCCCGGACTCACATCGGCACATCTCGCGAGCAACGGAGCCCACTGGCCAAAAAGGCCCGGCACGAAGAGGGCCTCGTATGCCTTTGCCGCGGCGATCTGCTCTTGCGGAATCGGCGTGGACATCCCGGCCTCCGATGAATCGACCAACGCCTCAAGTCGATGCCTGTACGCCGGCACGTGACGCGCGCCAGGTCGATGCGAATCGCGCCACGGGATCTTACATTCGGGCCGTGCCAGTGGTAGTCCAATCATCCCCATTCGTGGCAATCCGGAACTCTCCGCCCATCGCCCTGACCCGGGTACAGCAACCTGAATTGGGCCTGCCTGGATTCGAACCAGGGACCAAGGGATTATGAGTCCCCTGCACTAACCGCTGTGCTACAGGCCCGCCGAGAGGCCGCCTATTGTAGCCGCGAGTAGGCATCAATACGGTGTCGTCGTCCCGCATGCCGGGGCTAGCATCACGGCCATTCGAGGAGGAGCCGATGACAGACGCGAGCGCGACCCGTCCCGCCTATCTGCTTGTACAGGGCGTCGTGACCGATCCCGAAGGCTTCAAGGCCTACAACGCCGCATTGCCGCCGATCTACAGGAAGTACGGCGGCGCGCATGTCAGTCTGACACCGGCCGCGAAAGTCGAGACGATCGAAGGCACGGCCGAGGGCCGCAGCGTCGTGATCTCGAAGTTCCCTTCGAAAGAAGCGGCGCTCGCGTTCTGGCATTCGCCCGAATACACCGCCGCAAAGGCGCTGCGTGCCGGCAAGGGCACCTTCACCGTCATGGTGCTCGAGGGCCTCCCGGGAGCCTGACCGCCTGTGCACCGATGGGCAGTTCGCCGGCGCCCCGCGCCGGCCAGGTGAACGCGGCGATCAGCATCAGCGCCGCGGCGATGCCGAGCGCGAGCCCGCCGAGCCGGCTCGCCGCGAACCAGAACAGCATCACCGTGCTCAGCATCGGCATCAGCGCGAGCACGGTCACGAACTGCCGCGAAACGGTACGCGGATACGCCGCCGCGTAGAGCAGCACCGCCGCGAGCAGCGCGAGTTGCGAACAGAAGCCGATCCACATCGCGCGCACGGATTGCTGGTAGAAAGGCTCGAGTCCGCTGCTGCCGATCGCGATGGAGGCGGCAAGGTAGGTGGCGCCGAAATACAGGGCGACGCCGGCGACGATCAGTGCCGCGCCAACCACGCACCAGCGGAAGATCCGGGGCGAGCTCATTGCATTCTCCTTCGCAGGTAGCGCGTGATCGACGCGCTCGCGCCCCACAACGCAAACGCCACCGCGAGCACGATCGTGGCGCTGCCCGCCACCATCTTGCCGTACTTCGCGATCACGGCCAGCGCCGCGACGCCGGTGTGCAGCGGCGGATAACGCCCGACGAGCCACGCATTCGCGACGTTCTCGATCCAGTCGAAGACACAGCCGAGGAACAGCCACGGCACCAGGCGCGACCAGGCGCCGGCCTCGTAGAGCGCGGGTCGCGCACGCCGCAATCCCCACACGAGAAGCGCGGCCCACAGGAGCGACGAGACGAACGGAAAAAGGAAATCGGTCGAGGAGAAATCCCCGTAGAGCCGCACCGCCTCGGGTGTGTAGTGCGCGAGTTGCCCGGCGATATCGGAGATGCCGAGGCGCTGCTGCATGTCGAACGCGTCGAACCCGGTGACCCGTCTCATCTGCGCACTCAGCGCGAACAATCGCCGCGCCATCCAGACCGTCACTGCGGCGAGCAGCGCGATCGCCCACCAGCGGCGGGAGAGCGCGTCGACGAGGCGCCGGAGCGTATCCATGCGCGTAGCATGCCCCAACGACCGGAGGCCGGCCATGGACGCTTCTATCGACGCATCTAGCGAGCCTCGCGGGGCCGGCGCTTCACGCCGCGCGTCGGCTCGGCCTCGAGCGGATTCTCCGGCCAGTAGTGCTTCGGATAGCGGCCGCGCAGGTCCTTGCGCACGTCCGCGTAGGCGCCGCGCCAGAAGCTCGCGAGATCGCGCGTGACCTGGACCGGTCGCCGCGCGGGCGACAACAGTGTGAAAGTGACTGGCACGCTGCCGCCGCCGATGCGGGGCGTCGCCGCGAGCCCGAACACTTCCTGCAATCGCACCGCGACCGAGGGCGCGGCGGGATCGGAGTAGTCGACCGGCAGTTGTGACCCGGTCGGCATCGTGAGCTGCGTCGGGGCGAGGCGTGCGAGCGCCTGGCGCTGCGCGTGCGACAGTCGCGAACCGAGAACCTCGCCCATCGAAAGGCGGGCGAGATGCGCGCGGCGCGTGATGCCGTGAAGCCAGGGCGCGAGCCACTCATCGAGCGCCTCGCCGAGCGCCGCATCCGACAGATCCGGCCAGTCTTCCGCCGCCGCCTGGTCGAGTGCGCGCACGAATGCGACGCGACGCTGCAGGTCGCGCGCCCCGTCGGTCCATGGCAGCGCGCCGAGTCCGAGCGCGGCAATGCCCTCGAGCATCGCCGCTTCGGTCGCGCCGGCCGGCAATTCGCGCAGCGGGCGTTCCTCGAGTGTCAGCGCCCCGAAACGACGCACGCGCCGCGCGACCACGGCCTGCGTGCGCGGATCCCATGCAATTTCGTCTCGCGATTCGATCTCCCCGGCGAACAGCTCCCCGATCGCCGCAAGTGACAGCGGCGCCGCAAGCCTGATGCGTGCCTCGCGCGCGCTGTCGTCGACGGCCGCGACGGCGATGAACTCGCCGGCCGCGGTATCCGGGCGTGCAAAGAGCGCACCACGGCCATTCGACAACGTGTAGCGCCATTCGCCGTCCGGGCGCCGGCGCCCGACGCGATCGGGGTATGCGAGCGCGAGGAGTTCGCCCGCCTCCATTGACCGTGCGCGGGACTCGTGTACCCGGGAAGCAGCACGCGCCGCATCGCCCATCGGACCGCGCAATTGCTGCGCCGAGCGGCGCACGCGTTCGAGCGCGCCGCGGTCGACATCGTCTTTTCCGGCATCCCTTCCATGCAGGATCTCGAGCCGGGTGCGCAGGTCCGCATCGCGATCCGGACCCCGCAGCAGGTCACGTTCCCCCAGCAGTGCCGCAATGTCGGCCGCCAATGCGCTCGTCGCGGGTTCACGTGCACGCAGCAGCATGTGCGCGAGGCGCGGATGCGTCGGCAGCGCCGCCATCGCGCGGCCGTGCGAGGTGATCCGGTGACCGTGATCGAGCGCCCCGAGCGTGCGCAGCAGGTCGCGCGCGCTCGCGAGCTGCGCCTCGGGTGGCGGATCGAGCCATGCGAGACGGCGTGCATCGGTCGCGCCCCACAGCGCGAGCTCGAGCGCGAGCGGCGCGAGATCGGCGGCGACGATCTCGGCGGGCGTGAAGGCCGCGAGGCTGCGCTGCGCGCCCTCGCCCCACAGGCGGTAGCAGACCCCCGGCGCGGTGCGTCCGGCCCGGCCCTGGCGCTGGTCGGCGGAGGCGCGCGAGATGCGCTGCGTCTCGAGTCGCCCCATGCCGCTCACCGGATCGAACACCGCGCGGCGCACGAGCCCGCTGTCGACGACGATCCGCACGCCCGGAATCGTCAGGCTCGTTTCGGCGATGTTGGTCGCGAGCACGACGCGGCGTCGCCCGGCGGCCGCGGGTGCGAGCGCGGCGAGCTGCGCCTCGCCCGTGAGTTCGCCGTAGAGCGCGCGAACCTCGACATCCCGCGGCAGGTCGGACGCCGCGAGTGTCTGCGCCACGCGCCGGATCTCGCCTGCGCCCGGCAGGAACACGAGCACATCACCCTGCACCTCGCGCAGCGCGCGCAAGGTCGCGACGGCGGCAAGCCGCTCGGGTGGGTCCGCCTCGCCGGGCAGCACCGGGAGTCCCCGCCCGAGGTAGCGGGTCTCGACCGCATGCATCCGTCCTTCGGCCGTGACGAGCGGCGCCTCGTCGAGGAGCGCGGCGACCGCCTCGCCGTCGAGCGTTGCCGACATCACGAGGAGACGCAGGTCGGGTCGCAACGCCGCGCGCGACTCGAGCGCGAGCGCGAGCCCGAGGTCGGCGTGCAGGCTGCGCTCGTGGAACTCATCGAACAGCACGGCGGCCGCGGCTTCGAGCGCCGGATCGTCCTGCAGCAGCCGCGTGAGCACACCCTCGGTGATGACTTCGATGCGCGTCGCGCGCGAGACCTTCGTCTCGAGGCGCATGCGGTAACCGACACGCTCGCCCACACGCTCGCCGAGGTTCGCGGCCATGCGCTCGGCGACGGCGCGCGCGGCGAGCCGGCGCGGCTCGAGCACCAGGAGCTTGCGGCCTGCGACCCACGGCTCCGCGAGCAGCGCGAGCGGCACGACCGTGCTTTTGCCCGCTCCCGGCGGCGCCTGCAACACCGCCGTGCCCCGGTCGCGCAGCGCGCGCCTGAGCGCCGGCAGCGCCGCTTCGACGGGAAGTTGAGAGCCCCCCGGGGACATCACGGGATTCTACCGGCAGATCGCATGCGCAGCCGGCATACTCACTTCGAATACGTGAGTCGATCCTGGATGGCGAGCAGCAGGTCCTGTCGGGACACCTCGCCGAGCAACGTGTTGTGCCACTGGCCCGGCGTCACGGGCAGCACCATGGCCTGCTCGCGCAGGAATGCGTCGAGTGCGGTGCAGAGTGGCATCTCCGGGGTCAAGGTGGAAGTGACCGGCTCTGCCACGTCTTCGACGCGCGTCAGGCCGTCCATCTGTCCTTGCTTCAGCCGGCGGAGCAACTTGCGGGGGTCGAGCGACCCGACGATCTCGCCGTCATCGAGCACATAGACACACTCGGTCGCGCGCCGCGGCAGCTGCTTGAACATCTGCTGCAGGGTCGTGCCGCGCGCGATCGTCGCTGCAGGCTTCACCAGCGTGTCGACCGTCCGCAGCCGCCAGTCGTCATGCTGACCCGAACTGATCGTGCGATTCAGCGCGGCATGATAGATCGACTCACCGCGGCGGTAGACCTTCGCCGTGTAATGCGCCATCACGCATGACAGCATGAGCGGGAGCACGATGTCATAGTCGGCCGTCATCTCGAAGATCATCAGGATGGATGTCAGCGGCGCATGCGTCGTGGCTGCCAGATACCCACCCATGCCGATGAGCGCATACGCGGTCGGTGAAGCGACCAGCCCGGGCATCAGGCTGTGCAGCACGTCACCGAACAGCGCACCAATTGCCGCCCCGATGAACAGCGTGGGCGTGAATACTCCGCCGACACCACCCGAGCCGACCGTCGCCGAGGTCGAGGCGACCTTGGCGACGAGCACGGCGAGCAACCACAAGCCCAGGATTTCTCCGTGCAGGATCCTGTTGACGACGCTGTAGCCGTTGCCCCATACCTCGGGCACCCAGATCGAGATGACCCCGACCATGAGCCCTCCCAGGCCGAGCTGCAGATAGAGAGGCAGCCGCAGGCCGACGAATCGTGCCTTGGCGAAATCGAGCAATGCGAGAAATGGTGGCGCCAGGTGGCCGAGGAGCACACCCAGGACAGCAAAGAACGCAAGTTCCCAATTGGACGAAAACACGACATGTGGCACATCGTATACAGGCCCGAAGCCGAGGAAGCGGTGAATCGTGGCATTGGCGGTAACCGAGGCGACCACCAGTGGACCGAAGCTCTCCATGGCGATCGAACCGAGCACGATTTCCGACATGAACAACGCACCCGAGATCGGCGCGTTGTAGGCCGCCGCGATGCCGGCGGCGCCACCGCAGGCCACCATCAAACGCAACCGCGGCACCGGTGCACGGGCCAGCACACCGAGCTTCGAACCCAGCATTGCCGAAAGCTGCACCATCGGACCCTCGCGTCCGATCGATCCCCCGGAACTGATCGACAACAGTGATGACAGGCTGTTCATCAGGGTGGCTCGAAAGCCGATCCGCCCGTCGGTGAGCAGTACCGCTTCCATGTAATCGACGGGTTTCGACGAGGCGAGGGCTCGCCCTGCGAGGTGCAGCACCAGACCGGCCAGCAAGCCGCCGCCGAATGGCACCAGCATTCGATGCCACCAGGGGAGCAACCCGGCCGCTTCGACCAGTCCCGCGGCCCGTCCCGTAAACAGCGTCTCCAGGCCGCGAATGCCTTCACGGAAGCCGACGCTTGCGAGCGCACCGCAGACCCCGACCAAGGCAGCCCAGAACACCACGCCCAGCAGATCTTCATGCCCGATCAACAGCAGGCGCAGCTTCGTCAGCACCGACATCGGCGCGCGCAGTGAACGCATGGGGTTGCGGGTTTTCAGTGGTTTTCAGCCTGGCATCCGGCTCGACTCCGTGTGCGCTCCGGAGACCCGCCGATACAGGCAACAGGGTAGCTCAATTGATTCCTTTCGAGCACGAACTGCGACGCGACCGCGTCACGCGGCCTGCGCGCCGCAGGCGGGCGCGAAAGAAGAGGGTCATCTCGACGAGCAGGAAGGCGAGCACGACATACTGGCCCCACGACGCCACCCCCCGCAGCGCCGGGAGCCAGAAGACGTCGGGAACCGCCTGCGTCGCATCGAGTTGCCGCTGCAGTGCGAAGCTGAAGGCGTAGAACATGCCATAGGTGAAGTTGCGCGCCCACTGTGTCGTGTCATAGACGAAAATCGCGTGCCGCAGGCCACGCCCGCGTTCGCGCTCGATCATGCGGATCACTTCGATCGCTTCCACGATCGTGAACAGCACCAGCACGACGAACCACAGATCGAGCAGTACGGCCGGCTGGAAGGGAGCGACGAGCACGAGCGCGAGACCGGTGATCGAGACGGCGCCGTGGATGATGCAGTTCGCGTTCTTCCATTCGACCGCGAGCAGCCAGCTGCGGCGCGCGCGGTAGTGCAGCGCGATGAGCACGAGCCCCGTGCAGAGGAAAACGAGATCGAAGGCGATCATGCCGAGCGCGAGACGCAAAGGGAATGCGCCCGCGAACGCCGTATGCAGCGCGATCACGACCGACTGCGTGGAGACGGTCGCCAGCAGGATGACGCCGTCGGCGTCCTGCGTGAGCGCGCGACGCAGCAGGTTGGCGTACCCGTGCACGAACAGCAGCACGTAGGGCAGGTAGAGCGCGACGGCGATGAGCGCGAGCACCCTGCCCACCAGGGGAGCTTCGGGGAGCGCTTCAGTACAGAGGGTGGCGAGCACGGCGGTGCCTGCGACCCAGGTACCGATCGCAAAGCGGCGCAGCGGGTGCCGGACATGCATGCGGAAACGGCGATGGAGCGCAGACGCGAGGTACGATCCGGCGAGGAACAGCCAGATCACCATGATTTCGATCGTGACGAGCCGCCCGAGCCACGGTGAGTGGAAGGGCAACCGGGGAAGGGAGAAGCTGGCGAAGATGCCGGTCGCCATCACGATGCCGCCGGCCGCCGTCGCCGCGTAGCCATGATGGCGAAATCGCCGCCGCAACATCGCGGAAGCGATGAAGAGAAGAGCGAAGGCTGCAATATCGGCGGCGAGCACGTTGTCCATGGCGAGACGGATGCCGGTTCGCCGCCCGCAGCGTCAACTCGTTCGCGCGCTGCCTTCGCGCGCCGCACGCGCGGCCTGGCGACCAGCCTGGCGGCCGGAGAACGTGCAGTCCGCGATCGAGAGGCCCGAACTGTAGCCCTTGCCCCAGCGCGGCAACCCGCACGCATTGCGACCCGCGGCGTAGAGTCCCGCAATCGCTTCACGACCCTCGGTGAGCACCTCGCCGGTCGGCAGAGTGTCGAGCCCGCCGAGCGTGAAACTCGAGTACTGGGCGTGATCCACCCGGCAGTCGAGCGCCACGAACGGCGGCTTGTCGAGCGGCTTCAGCCACTTCTTCGCCTTGTGAAAGAGCGGATCCTCGCCGCGCGAGGCATGACGGTTGTAGAAGGCGACGGTGGCGCTGAGGGTGTCTTCGGGCAGTTGCAACTCGCGTTCGATCTCCTCCCAGCTCTCGCCGGCCGCGCCGATTCCGATGCGCGCGGTTTCATGGAGGAGCCCCGGCGCGTAGGTCTCGTGGTCCTGCAGGAGCCAGATGCGGTTGCCGGGCTGATCGAGGATGAATTGCGAAACGCGCCCGTGGTAGCAGTCCTCGTTGATGAAGCGCTGGCCGAGTTCGTTGACGAAAATACCCTTCACCAGCGAGCCGGGCGGATACCACGGCACGGTCACGAATCCTTCCATCATGTTGATCGACGCGCCGCCCGCGCTCATCCCGAGGCGAATGCCGGAACCGTCATCGACCGTGCCGATGGGATGATCTGAGCGCAGCAGCGCCGGCGCGTGGCGCTTCACCATGTCGCGATTCATGATGAAGCCGCCGGCGCACAGGACCACGCCGCCCCGGGCGCGCACGAAGCGCGGCTCGTTGTCGATGCGCACGACGAGCCCGTGGACCGCCCCCCGTTCGTCCACGACGAGCGCGATCGCGCGCGCATCGAAGCGCACGTCGACGCCGACCGCGTGCACGCGCGCGGCGAGCGTGTCCATCAGGTATTTGCCCGCGCTCCAGCCCTCGCGCCGCACCGTGTGGCCGCGCGGCGCCGGTCGCGCCTGCGCCGAGAAAGGCCAGGCCTCCTCGCTTCCGGTCCACACCAGGCAGTCGTCGGTGAGCGGCTCCATCACGCGCTCGGCGATGTAGGAGTTCTTGAATTCCACGCCCTGGGCGATCAGCCAGTCGAGATGCGCGAGCGCGTTGTCGGCATAGAGGCGCACCTTGGCCGCGTCGGCGTTCGGCCCGCCGGCCATCATCAGATAGCTGTGGAAATCCTCGGTGCGATCCTCGAAGCCCGCCGTGCGTTGCTGCAGCGAGCCACCGCCGCCACCGACATAGATCTCGCCGCCGGAGAGCGCCGCCGCACCACCGCTGCCCGATGTCACTTCGAAGAGCATCACCCGGGCGCCCGTGCCGCGCGCTTCGATCGCCGCGCAACTGCCGGCGGCGCCGAAGCCGACGACCGCGACGTCGGTCTCGAAATCGAAGCGCGGCACGCGTGACAGCAGGCAGGGATGGGAGAGCGAGTAGTCGGCCGGTCGCGTCATGTCGGGAGATCTCCTCGTAGTGCAATGATGGGCGATGGAACGCCGGCGGCCGCGGCGGAGTCAGACGCCGCCGATGCCGCGATCGGTGACGACCGGCGTGTTGGTCCAGCCGCCATCCGGCGTGCGATACCAGCCGGCGGCGGCGAGCGCCCCACCGTCGAGGTGCAGCGTGGTGCCCGTCACCCAGCCCGCGAGATCGCTCGCGAGGAACAATGCGCAGCCGGCGGCATCCGCCGGCTGCCCGAAACGCCCGAGCGGAATCCAGCGCGGGATGTGCTCGCGATAGCGGGCCGGAATCCATTCGGCGGGTTTCACCTGTTCGGACTCGGTGGTCTCGGGCGCAATCTCGTTCACGCGAATGCCGGCGGGCCCGAGATCGAGCGCGAGACTGCGCGTGAAGCCCGACACGCCGGCCTTGAATGCCGAGTAGACGACGTTCATCGGGATACCGCGGAACGCCTCGATCGTCGAAATGTTGATGATGCTGCCACCCGGACCCGTCTTCTTCAGCAGCGGGATCGCTGCGCGCGTCACGAGGAACATCTGCCGCAGGTTGACGTCATAGAGCGCCTCGAGGTCCTCATCCGTGTGCTGCTCGAAAGGCTTGACGATGCCGAGGAAGTCGCCGACGTTGTTGACGAGCACGTCGAGCCGCCCGCATTTGCGCGCCACCTCATCGAGCAACGCCTTCACCTGCGTCGCGTCGCGCACGTCGGTCACCGACACGAGCGCATCGGGTCCGAGCGAAGCGCGCACCGCCTCCGCACGCGTGCGGTCGATCTCCGCCACCACGACGCGCGCACCCGCCCTCGCGAAGGCCACCGCGATGCCGCGTCCGATGCCCGCACCCCCGCCCGTGACGAGGACCGTCCTGCCTGCGAATTCGATCATTTCGCCGGCATTCTACCGCCACCCACCCCCCTGTCTCCCCGCCGCCCGCTGTTCGCCCCTCCCGGGAGGGCGCTATGCTTCCAGCCCCCGCAACGTGGAAAGCCACCCCATGAAACTCGGCGGCAGTCGACGCAGCACGAACGTGGAGGACTACCGCAGCAGTCCCTCCCGCGGTCCCGGCCTCAAGTTCGGAATCGGCACGATCGTCGTGCTCGTGATCGGCTATTTCCTCGGCATCAACCCGCTCACGATGCTCGGCGTCATGAACACCATGCAGGGCGCGGCGCCGACTTCGACTCCCGCCGCCGGCGCGCCGACCGACCAGGACTCCGATCTCATCCGCGCGGTGCTCGGTGAAACCGAAGACACGTGGGGCGCGATCTTCCGGCGCGGTGGTGCGCAGTACCCGCCGCCGACCCTGGCGCTGTTTCGCGGCCAGATCACCTCCGCCTGCGGCTCGGCGAGCGCGGCATCCGGTCCGTTCTACTGCCCCACCGATCGCAAGGTGTACATCGATCTCGCGTTCTTCGACGAGCTCGCCCGCGAGTTCCAGGCACCGGGCGATTTCGCGCAGGCCTATGTGCTCGCGCACGAAGTCGGCCACCATGTCCAGAATCTCCTCGGCACGCTCGACAAGGTGCAGTCGTCCGCTCAGCGCATGGACGAGGTGGAGCGCAACCAGCTGCAGGTGCGCGTCGAGCTGCAGGCGGATTGTTACGCCGGCATCTGGGCGCACGACGCCGACAAGACCCGAGGCATCCTCGAGCCGGGCGACATCGACGAGGGGCTGCGCGCGGCCTCCGCCGTCGGTGACGACACGATCCAGCGCCGCATGCAGGGACAGGTCGTGCCCGAGTCGTTCACGCACGGCTCGGCCGAGCAGCGCATGCACTGGTTCACGCGCGGCTACGAGTCGGGTGAGCTCGCGAGCTGCGATACGTTCGCGTCAGGCGGGTGAAGCCGGCTGCGAAGTGCGTGCGGCGTAGACCGTCACGGCGAAGAGCGCCCAGCCGACCATCAGGAAGAACCCGCCGAACGGGGTCACGATACCGATCGCGCGCGGCGCACCGAAGGTGAGCGCGTAAATGCTGCCCGCGAAGCACACCATGCCGAGCACGATCAGGCAGGCGGCGATGCGCGCGCCGCGCCGCGCGCGCATCGCCACCGTGAGACCGATCGCGAACAGCCCGAGCGAGTGATAGAACTGGTAGCGCACGGCGGTTTCGAAGACCGCAATCCGGTCCGGCTCGAGGATTTTCCTGAGGCCGTGGGCCCCGAACGCACCGAGTGCGGTCGCGAGGGCGAGCGAGAGCGCGGCGAGCGCGATCATCCAGCGGGCATCCCTTGTCATGCGGTGTTCTCCTGTCAGGCCCGGCCGAGCGTGTTGAACGGCGTGACGACTGCCGCGGCGCTCATTTCGGCCGTGTATGCTGGGTGCGGAACGGACGCGTTGCACACGGCTTGCGCCGGCCTTCGCCCGCGCCACCGGCACCGGCCGGCTGCCAGGCCGGCACGAGCTGGTGCTTGCCGTTGCCGATCAGGTCGGCACGACCCATGCGCCGCAGCGCCTCGCGCAGCACGGGCCAGTTGTTCGCATCGTGATAGCGCAGGAAGGCCTTGTGCAGGCGTCGCACCTTGAGGCCCTTCGGGACCACCACCTTCTCCGACGAGCGGGTCACGCGATGCAGCGGATTCCTGCCGCTGTGGTACATCGCGGTCGCTGTCGCCATCGGCGAGGGCAGGAACGCCTGCACCTGGTCGGCGCGAAAGCCGTTCTTCTTGAGCCACAGCGCGAGCTCGAGCATGTCCCCGTCGGTCGTGCCCGGGTGCGCGGCGATGAAGTACGGGATGAGATACTGCTCCTTGCCGGCCTCTTTCGAGTAACGCTCGAACAGCGCCTTGAAGCGGTCGTAGCTGCCGATTCCCGGCTTCATCATTTTCGACAGCGGGCCCTCGCTGATCGCCTCCGGGGCGATCTTCAGGTAGCCGCCGACATGATGCTGCGCGAGTTCCCTGACGTACTCCGGCGATTCGCTCGCGAGGTCGTAGCGGACACCCGAGGCGATCAGCACCTTCTTGACACCCGGCACCGCACGCGCCTTGCGATAGAGCTCGATCAGCGCCGAGTGGTCCGTCTGCAGGTTCCGGCAGATGCCGGGATAGACGCACGAGGGACGCCGGCAGGCGCTTTCGATCTCGCGGCTCTTGCAGGCGATGCGATACATGTTCGCGGTCGGGCCACCGAGATCCGAGATGACGCCGGTGAAGCCCGGCACCGTATCGCGGACCTTCTCGATCTCGCGCAGCACCGACTCTTCCGAACGGTTCTGGATGACCCGCCCCTCGTGCTCGGTGATCGAGCAGAACGTGCAGCCTCCGAAGCAGCCGCGCTGGATCGCGATCGAGAACCGTATCATCTTGTATGCCGGGATCTCGGCGCTGCCGTAGGACGGATGCGGCCGGCGCTGGTAGGCGCGCTCGTACACCCAGTCCATTTCCTTCGAAGTGAGCGGAATCGGTGGCGGATTGAGCCACACGTCGACGTCGCCGTGGCGCTGCACGAGTGCCCGCGCGTTGCCGGGATTCGACTCCGTATGCAGGATCCGCGAGGCGTGGGCGTAGAGCGTCGGATCGGCGCTGACCGATTCGAACGACGGCAGGCGGACGACGCCGCGCGCACGCGGCGTGCGGGAAGCGGACGGCGAGCGGCGGGCGGCCAGAGACGCGACATCCACCGCCACCGCCTCTGGCTGCCCGCCGCTCGCCCCCCGCTGTTCGCCGGCATCGTCGTCGATGCGGCTCGAATCCACTTCCAGCCACCCATCCGGCACGCCGCGTCGCAGGAACGCCGTGCCGCGCAAATCCGTGATCGAGTCGATCCGCTCGCCGGCCCCGAGCCGATGCGCCAGTTCGCAGAGCTGCCGCTCGGCGTTGCCGAAGACGAGGAGATCCGCCTTCGCATCGAGCAGGATCGAGCGGCGCACCTTCTCGGACCAGTAATCGAAGTGCGCGATTCGTCGCAGCGACGCCTCGATGCCGCCGACCACGATCGGCACGTCGCGGAAGGCTTCGCGCACGCGCTGCGCGTAGACGATGACCGAGCGATCGGGCCGGCGGCCGCCCTCGCCGCCCGGCGTGTACGCGTCGTCGCTGCGCACGCGCCGGTCGGAGGTGTACCGGTTCACCATGGAATCCATGTTGCCGGCGGTGATGCCGAAGAAGAGGTTCGGCCGCCCGAGTGCCCCGAACGCCGCGGCGCTGTGCCAATCCGGCTGCGCGATGATGCCGACGCGAAAGCCCTGCGCCTCGAGCGTGCGCCCGACGATCGCCATGCCGAAGCTCGGATGATCGACATACGCATCGCCGGTGACCAGGATGATGTCGCACGAATCCCAGCCGAGCGCGTCCATCTCCGCGCGCGACATCGGCAGGAACGGTGCCGTGCCGAAGCGCGACGCCCAGTACTTGCGATAACCCGTGATGTCGCGGGCCGCTTCCACGCTCAGTCCGCCGCGGCCCTGGTGCGCAGTGCGGCCTCGAGACCCGGCACGAACGCGGCGCCGGCAGGCACCTGCACGCTCGAGCCCGCGAAGTCGTCGCCGACGGGCTCGAAGCGCCCGCCGAGGCACTTCGAGAGGAACCCTTCGGAGATCGCATACGCCGAGGTGCGATTCTGCGGGCGCGCGAAGCCGTGCCCCTCGTCCGCGTACAGCACGTAAGTCACCGGCAGGTTCTTCGCCTTCATCGCCGCGACGATCTGGTCCGATTCGGCCTGCTTGACGCGCGGATCGTTCGCGCCCTGCATGATGAGGAGCGGCTTTGCGATCGCCCCGACGCGTGTCAGCGGCGAACGCTCCGCGAGCAGCTTCCTGCCCGCCTCGGTGCGCGGATCGCCGACCCGCTGCGCCAGCTGTTCGAAGAACGCCTTCCAGTACGGCGGGATCGAGGCGAGCAATGTCGCGAGGTTCGACGGGCCGACGATATCGACGCCGCAGGCGAAGCGATCGGGCGTGAAGGTGAGGCCGACGAGCGTTGCATAGCCGCCGTACGAGCCGCCGTAGATTGCGACGCTGTCCGCGGTCGTGATCTTCTCGCGCACCGCATGGTCGACCGCGTCGATCAGGTCGTCGTGCATCTTCGCCGCCCACTCGAGATTGCCGGCATTGATGAAGGCTTTGCCGAAGCCCGTCGAGCCGCGGTAGTTCACCGAGAGCACCGCGTAGCCGCGGTTCGCAAGCCACTGGTGCTCGGCGTCGAATCCATAGGCATCGCGCGCCCAGGGCCCGCCGTGCACGTTCAGCACGAGCGGCAACGGCCTGTCCGGGCGGCCGTCACCGTTCGAATCGGAGCCCTTCGGCAACGTGAGGTAAGAGACGAGCGTCAGCCCGTCGCGGGACCGGATCTCGAGCGGCCGCATCGGCGCGAGCGGCGCGCCGACGAGGGCCGGGCGCTGGTCGAAGAGTTTCGTCACGGCGCCGCTCGTCCGGTCGTACACGTAGCTCGCGAGCGCGGTCACCGGGTCGTCGACGACGACGATCCACTTCGTGTCATCGAGAGTGCGGCTTGCGAGTTCGAATTGCGGGCCGAGCGCCTTCGTGAGTGTGTCGATATCCTTCTTCACCTCCGGCACGAGGGGCGTGATCGAACTCGTCAGGTAGTTCACGAGGTAGGCCTGCGGCCTCCGCGTGCGCGGCTCGGCCCACACCCCGGCGACATCGGCCCGCTCGCTCGCGCCGAGCACGGTCTGCGCGTGGGTTTCGAGGTCGATGCGCACCAGCGCCGCGGTATTGCGCCCGACCGACGAGCTGATCAGCGCCGTGCGCCCGTCGCCCTCGATGCCGAGCGGCGTGGTCGTCTGCGTATCCTCGGGGCCGTACTTCAGGAGACTGTCCCAGCCGCCGCTCGCGTTTCGCACCAGCATTTCGTCGCCGTCCGCGCCCGATTTCACGGCGAGCCGCGGCGCGAGATCCATGTCTTCGACGTAACCGGCGAACTCCTCGTCGTTCTGTTCGACGAGCTTGCGCGCGCCGCTGCCGATCGTGATCTCGTACAGATCGTGCCACTCGGGCTTGCGGTCATTCAGGCCGACCAGCACCACGTCGGGCCGCCGCGGGCTCACGCCGACCACCTGCGCCTGCACGCCCGCGATCGGCGTGAGGTCGAGATCCTTGCCGCTCGCGATCGAGACGCTGTGCAGGCGCCAGTTCTCGTCGCCACCCTGGTCCTGCAGGTAGAGCACGTGCTGGTTGTCGTACGACCAGAAGTGCTGGCGGATGCCGCGCTTCGTGTCCTGCGTGATCGGCCGCGCCTCGTCGAGCTTGCCGTAGGGCGCGATCCACACGTTCAGCACGCCGTCGCGCGGCGCGATGTAGGAAATGTGCCTGCCGTCCGGCGACAGGCGCGCCTGGGTGCGGGTCGGATTGCCGAAGAGCGCCGCGCGCGCGATCAGCGGACCGGGATCGGCCGCGGCGGCGGCCAGCGTCGTCAACGTCATCGAAAATGCTCCTGCAAGGGCAACGTACCAGCGTGCGACCATGGGCGACCTCCCGGAACTGCCAGTGCCGGACGAGAGCGGAATTATAGCGCCGGCGCGCGAAGCGCCACCGGCGCGTGTAAACTCGTTCGTTTTCGTGTACTCATGGCGAAGCATCCCTCCGGCGCCATCGCCGTCCACGGCGCGCGCCAGAACAACCTGAAGAACCTCGACCTCGAAATCCCGCTCGGGGAACTCGTCGTCGTGACCGGCGTTTCCGGATCGGGCAAGTCATCGCTGGTCTTCGACACGCTGTACGCCGAGGGCCAGCGGCGCTACGTCGAGACCTTCTCGCCGTACGCGCGGCAGTTCCTCGACCGCATGGACAAGCCGCAGGTCGATCGCGTGCTGGGCATCCCGCCCGCGATCGCGATCGACCAGACGAACCCGGTGCGCAGCTCGCGTTCGACCGTCGGCACGATGACCGAGCTGAACGATCACCTGAAGCTGCTCTACGCGCGCGCCGCCACACTCTTTTGCGAGCGCTGCGCCGAGCCCGTGCGGCGCGACACGCCCGACAGCATTTTCGACGATCTCGCGCGCCGGGCGGCCGCAGCCGGCGATCCGCGGCTCGAACTCGTTTTCCCGGTGGCGGTACCGAAGAATTTCCCCGAAGCCGAGGTGCGCGATCTGCTCGCGCGCCAGGGCTACACGCGCATCCTCGATCGCACGAACCCCGGCGCACCGCTCGAAGTCGTCCAGGACCGCTTCCGCATGGGCCAGGCGGAACGGGCACGCGTGATCGACAGCCTCGAGGCGGCGCTGCGCCACGGCACGGGCCGCGTCACGGTGCGCGGCGGCGCGGAACCATGGCATTACTCGCGCGATCTCGCCTGCGCCCGCTGCGACATTGCCTACCGGGAACCGGCGCCGAGCGCGTTTTCGTTCAACTCGCCGATCGGCGCGTGCGAGACCTGCCGTGGCTTCGGCCGCGTCATCGGCATCGATTATGGCCTCGTGATCCCGGACGAGACGAAGACCCTTCGGGCGGGCGCGATCAAGCCCTTCCAGACGGCGGCGAATCGCGAGTGCCAGGAGGATCTCGAAAAGTACGCGAAGCAGCGCGGCATACCGCTCGACACACCCTGGCACAGCCTGACGGCCACACAGCGCAAGTGGGTGATCGAGGGCGAGGGATCGTGGCGAAAGAAGGTGTGGTACGGCACGAAGCGCTTCTTCGACTGGCTCGAAGGCCGCGCCTACCGGATGCACGTGCGCGTGATGCTCTCGAAGTATCGCGCCTACACGCCGTGCACCGCCTGTGGTGGTGCGCGCCTCAAGACGTCCTCGCTGCTGCCACGACTCGGCAGCCACGCGCTCGCGGCCGCCACGCTCGGCGAGCGCCCCCGTTTCCTGCCGCACGGCGTGGCGTGGACCCCGGAGCGGCTCGCCGCGCTGCCGGGACTGTGCATCCACGATCTCGTGCTGCTGCCGCTGTCGCGAACACGCGAGTTCGTCGATGCGCTGCGCCTGCCGGAGCCGATGGACGTCGCGACCGGACAGCTGCTCGCCGAGATCCGCACGCGCCTGCGCTTCCTCGTCGATGTGGGCCTCGGTTACCTGACTCTCGACCGGCAGTCACGCACGCTCTCGGGCGGCGAAGTTCAACGCATCAACCTGACGACGGCGCTCGGCACTTCGCTCGTCAACACCCTGTTCGTGCTCGACGAGCCGTCGATCGGACTGCACCCGCGCGACATGGGACGCGTCATCGAAGTGATGCACCGCCTGCGCGACGCCGGCAATTCGCTGATCGTCGTCGAGCACGATCCCCAGATCATGCTCGAGGCCGACCGCCTGCTCGATCTCGGCCCGGGGGCCGGCGAGCACGGCGGCGAGATCGTCTATTACGGCGCGCCGGATGGCATCCGCACCGCCCCGCGCTCACTGACCGGCGCGTATCTTTCCGGTGCGCACACGGTCGCCGCGCCGGGCCGGGACGACCCTGGCGCCTCCGCCAGCGACGCCGGCAGCGCCGTGCGTGACGCGGCCGAGGGCATCGCGCGAGCGGTGCGCGCGAGCAGCGCGCTCGTGTTGCGCGGGGTGCGCGAACACAACCTGAAGGGCATCGACGTCACGATCCCGCTGCGCCGCCTCGTATGCGTCACCGGCGTGTCCGGGTCCGGCAAGTCGACGCTGGTCGGCAATGTGCTGTATCCGGCACTCGCCAAGACCTTCGGCAAGGCCACCGACGCACTCGGCAGCTTCGACAGCCTCGAGGGCGCGGGCCATCTCGATGATGTCGTGCTCGTCGACCAGAGCCGCATCGGGCGCACGACGCGCTCGACGCCGGCGAGCTATGTCGGCGCACTCGATGTAATCCGCGAGCTCTTCGCCGCCGCGCCCGAAGCGCTCGTCCGCCGCTACACCCCGGGCACTTTCAGCTTCAACTCGGGCACCGGGCGCTGCCCGACCTGCGGCGGCAACGGCTTCGAACACATCGAGATGCAGTTCCTTTCCGATGTGTACCTGCGCTGCGCGACCTGCGACGGCCGGCGCTTTCGCGACGAGGTGCTCGAGGTGCGCCTCGAGGGCGCCGGCGGGCGGCACGCGAACATCGCCGATGTGCTCGAGATGACCGTGACCGAGGCGCTCGGGTTCTTCGCGAACGCGAGTGCCGTGCGCGCGCTCGTCAAGCCGCTGCAGGAAGTGGGGCTCGAGTACCTGAAGCTCGGCCAGCCGGTGCCCACCCTCTCCGGTGGCGAGGCGCAGCGCCTCAAGCTCGCCGGCCACCTCGCCGAACTCGTCGCACCGCCGCCGAAGCGCGCCGCCGAAGTGCAGACGCGCGGCAAGCTCTTCCTCTTCGATGAGCCGACCACAGGCTTGCATTTCGACGATGTCGCGAAGCTGCTGCGCGCGCTGCGTGGCCTGCTGACCGCGGGGCACTCGCTGCTGGTGATCGAGCACAACCTCGACGTCATCCGCGCCGCTGACTGGATCATCGATCTCGGCCCGGAGGGCGGCGAGCAGGGAGGCACGATCGTGTGCGCCGGCACGCCGCGGCAGGTGCGCGAACATCCCGCGTCGCATACGGGCCGCGCACTGCGCGACCATGAAACGGCGCTCGGCCGGCCCACGCCCGCGGCAGGCGTCGCCGACGCCCCGCCGCGGCCGGCGCGCGACAACGCGATCGTCGTCCACAATGCCCGCGAGCACAATCTCAGGAACGTGCACGTGCGCATTCCGCGCGACGCATTCACCGTGGTCACCGGTGTCTCGGGCTCGGGCAAGTCGACGCTCGCGTTCGACATCCTCTTCAGCGAAGGCCAGCGGCGTTACCTCGAATCACTCAACGCCTATGCGAGGCAGTTCGTGCAGCCCGCGGCGCGCCCCGACGTGGATGCGATCTACGGCATCCCGCCGACCGTCGCGATCGAGCAGCGCACGAGCCGGGGCGGACGCAAGAGCACCGTGGCGACGCTCACCGAGATCTATCATTTCCTGCGCCTCGCGTGGGTCAAGCTCGGCACGCAATACTGCCCCGATTGCGACATCGCGATCGAGCCGCAAAGCCCCGATGCGGTCGCCGCCTCGATCGCGCGCCGGCATCGCGGGCACCGGGTGCGCGTGCTCGCGCCGCTCGTCGTCGCGCGCAAGGGCTACTACACCGATCTCGCGAAGTGGGCGGCGAAGAAGGGCCACCGCGAGCTGCGCGTCGACGGCGTCGACACGCCGACCGCGCGCTGGCCGCGCCTGTCGCGCTTTCGCGAGCACACGATCGAACTGCCGCTCGGCGAGGTGCTGGTGAAACCGGCGCACGAAGCGGCGCTGCGCGAGGCGCTCGCCCGGGCGCTCGAGTACGGCAACGGCGTCACGCACCTCCAGGACCTCGACGCCCGCAAACCGGGCGCCGTCGCCGTGTTCTCGACCCGGCGCGCCTGTCCGGGCTGCGGCACGAGCTTCGCCGAACTCGATCCGCGTCTCTTCTCGTTCAATTCACCGCACGGATGGTGCCCGCACTGCCAGGGCAGCGGACTCGAACCGGGCGAGGATGACGATGACGAGGACGATCGCGACGATCGGGCCGCCTGCGGCGAGTGTGGCGGTGAGCGGCTGAATCGCGTCGCGCGACACGTGCGCTTCCGCGGCCGCTCGATCGCGGCGCTCACGGCCGAACCGGTCGATTCCGTGGCGCGCATTTTCGGCGAGCTGCGCCTCGCGGGCCGCGACGCCGCGATCGCGCGCGACCTGCTCGGCGAGATCCGCGATCGCCTCGCGTTCCTGCGGCGCGTCGGGCTCGGGTATCTCGCACTCGATCGTGCGGCGCCCACGCTCTCGGGCGGCGAAGCGCAGCGCATCCGCCTCGCCGCCCAGCTCGGCTCGAACCTGCAGGGCGTCTGCTACGTGCTCGATGAACCGACGATCGGGCTGCATCCGCGTGACAACGCCGTGCTGCTCGCGGCGCTCGACGAGCTCGTGGCCCATCGCAACACGCTGGTCGTCGTCGAGCACGACGAGGAGACGATCCTGCGCGCCGATCACGTGATCGATCTCGGGCCGGGCGCCGGAAGGCTCGGCGGACGCGTGGTCGCCGAGGGCCGCTCGGGGGACCTGGAGCGCAATCCGGAGTCGGTCACCGGACGCTATCTCGCAAGGCCGCTGCGCCATCCCGCAAGACCCCGGCGCAAGACCACGAGCCGCTCCGCTGCGCTCGTGATCGAGGGCGCGACGCTGCACAACCTCGACCGGCTCACCGTGCGCGTGCCGTCGTCGCGGCTCGTCGCGGTGACGGGCGTTTCGGGGTCCGGCAAGTCGACGCTGGCGCGCGATGTGTTGCACGCGAATCTGCGGCGGCTCATCGCCGCGCGCACGGCGCGCGAGCGCAGGACTGCGGCGCCCGAGGGTTGCGGCGCCATCCGCGGCGCCGAGCCGATCGATCGCGTGCTCGAAGTCGACCAGACGCCGATCGGCAAGACGCCGCGTTCCTGTCCCGCGACCTATGTCGGCTTCTGGGACGATGTCCGTCGAGTCTATGCGGCCGCGCCCGAGGCGAAGCTGCGCGGCTACACCGCGAGCCGCTTCTCGTTCAACACCGCGGGCGGCCGCTGCGAGGCCTGCGAGGGCCAGGGCATGCAGACGATCGAAATGAGCTTCCTGCCCGACGTGAAGGTGCCCTGCGATGTCTGCCGCGGCCGGCGCTTCAACCCCGAGACGCTGTCGGTGACGTGGCGCGGCAAGAGCATCGGCGACGTGCTCGCGATGAGTGTCGACGACGCGGTGCCGTTCTTCGGCGCGCACACGCGCATCCACCACGCGCTCGCGCTGCTGCAGGAAGTGGGTCTCGGCTACCTCACGCTCGGCCAGCAGAGTCCGACGCTCTCGGGCGGCGAGGCGCAGCGCATCAAGCTCGTCACCGAACTCGCAAAGGCGCACACGGGCACCGGTGCGAGGCTGCGGGCGAAACCCGTGCACACGCTCTACGTGCTCGATGAGCCGACGGTCGGCCTGCACATGGCCGACGTCGAGCGGCTGATCTCGGCGCTGCACCGCCTCGTCGAGGCCGGCAATTCGGTAGTGGTCGTCGAGCATAACCTCGACGTGATCGCCGAAGCCGACTGGGTCATCGATCTCGGGCCCGAGGCGGGCGCGAACGGCGGGCGCATCGTCGCCCAAGGTGTGCCACGCACCATCGCCTCGGCGCGCGCGCGTTCGCATACGGGGGCTGCACTCGCGCCGTTTCTTGCGGCGCGGGCCGATTGACGCCGCAAAGAGCCGGGCGGTCACCCTTCCTTTCGATCACGCCGCGGCGGCAACCGGGATCGGACGCCGGGGCCTGCGGGCTGGCCGCGACCGTTCACCCGCGGGCGCCGAAGGTCGGGCGTGTACCGCTCTTGAAATCGCGCCGGCCACCCCTATCTGCATTGGTCAAAGGAGGTGTCGCATGTTCAACAGTCTCCCCGGGCTCGAAGGCCCCGTGTTCGATCAATTCAGGCGCTTGCAGGAGGAGATGGACGAGCTGTTCGGCCAGTGGGCGCCCCCCACCGGCATCCGCTCGCTGCCGCGAGGAAGCTTTCCTCCGGTGAACGTGGGCGCAAGTCCGGACAAGCTCGACGTCTATCTCTTCCTGCCCGGCGTGGATCCCAGGCAGCTCAACATTTCCATCCAGCAGAGTCTGCTGACCGTTTCGGGTGAGCGACGGCTCACGGCGGACGAGAAGGCGAACTACTATCGCCAGGAACGGTTCAGCGGCGAGTTCAATCGCGCAATCACGTTGCCCGAGGATGTGACGGCCGACGGCGCAGAAGCCCGATACCGTGACGGCGTGCTGCAGATCAGCGTTCCCCGGCGCGAGCAGGCCCGGCCTCGTCAGATCCAGGTCCGATAGGCGATGCAATGAGAGGAGGACACGACCATGCCAGTCGAGAGAGAGTTGACTTCACGCACTTCGCAGAATCCGGCGGCGCAGCCCTCGCGCCGGACCGAGGCTGAACCGGGGATGCGCCCGCCGGTGGACGTGTTCGAGGATGCCGACGGCCTGACGCTGCTCGCGGACCTGCCTGGCGTCTCGAAGGAGCGACTCGACGTGAGGGTCGAACGCGATACCTTGGTAGTCGAAGGCGGCCTCGAGATCGCGTTGCCCGAGCAGATGCAGGCGGTATACGCGGACATACGTTCGACACGCTATCAGCGTCGCTTTGCGCTGAGCGACGAGTTGGACGCGGAGGCCATCGACGCGTCGCTCAAGGATGGAGTTCTGACCGTCCGCATCCCGAAACGCGCGGAGTCGAAGCCGCGGCGCATCGAAATCCGCAGCCAATGAGCGTGTGGCACCGATCGCCGGCGCAGCGGGCGCCGGCGATCGGATGGCCCGGCACACGTGCGCGACCCGGGGCTCGCCCCTAGCCCCGCCACTGCCGGCTGCGCACATTCTGCAGCTGCCACGGCATGTCGGCGTCGAGGCGCTCTTCGAACAGCTCGCCGCGGCCCTGCAGCGGCGTCCAGGTCGTGAACTCGCCGGCCATCCGTCCGAGGTAGGGCACGGCCGTCGCGAGGCAATCCTCGAAATCGAGATCTTCGGGTTCGACGACGCCGCGGCACGGATTGCGGATCGCCCAGACGACGGCGGCCAGCGCGCCCGCGGCGACTTGCAGCGTCGTCGCGTTGACGTACGCCACATGGCGTCGCGATTCCTCGATCGTGAGCTGCGAGCCGTACCAGTACGCGTTGCGCGCGTGCCCCGCGAGCAGCACACCGAGCTCGTCCATGCCCGTCACGATGTCGGTGCCGAGCCGTCGCCGCTGCTCCTGCGGCTGCCAGCCGCGCCCTTCGAGTTCGAGTACCGACAGCATTGCGTCGTCGCAGGGATGGTAGACAAACATCACGCTCGGCCGGTACGTGAACTTGCCGCCCGCACGCAGCGACAGGAAATCACCGATCGAGAACACCTCGTCGTGCGACATCATCAGGCCCTGGAAGCCACCGACGGATGGAGTCCAGCTGCGCGCGAAGGTCGCCGCGCCCGGCCGGTCGAGGAACAGCGTCCCCGAGTCGCGCCGGTGGTACTGCGAGCCGCGCGGCCGGTGCTTCTCGGCGGTGCCAAACGAGATCTCGGACGGCTGGACCGATTCGTCGAGGATGCCGTCGATCGACCAGGTGTTGACGAATTCGCCCGGCCGCTTCGGCCGGTCGCTCGCCTGCGTGTCGCGCTCGGAGATCTGGATCGTCGTGACACCGAGATCGCGCGCGAGTGTCGCCCATTCCTCGCGCGTGCGCGGCGGCTCGCCTTCGCTGCGCAATGCGCGGCGCAGGTCGAGCAGCGCGCGCTTGACGAAGTGCGAAACGAGCCCCGGGTTCGCACCGTGGTCGACGACCGCGGTCGGCGATTGCGGGCCGAGTTCGCGCGCGAGCGCGAGCGCCCGGAAGCGTGTCAGGAAATTCGTGCGCTGGCGCGGATCGAGCATCGGATTGTCGAACACGCCAGGCCAGGGTTCGATCGAGGTGTCGACGTAGAGTGCGCCGCGCTCGGCGGCGAAGCGCACGAGGTCGAGGCTCGCGACGTCGACCGACAAATTCAGCAGCAGATCGCCGGCGCGCACGTGGCGCGCCAGCAGGCGACGGAAGCTGCGCGGCTTCAGGTGCGCATAGAAGAACGGCGCGCCGTTCTCGTAGGCGACACCGCGGCCCACCTCGTCGGCGGCCAGCACGATGAGCGCATCGGGCCCGAGCGCGATGTGCCTGCGCAGGAGCGGCAGGATCGCCTGGCCGATGCTGCCGCAACCCACCATGACGATGCGGCCCGCAAAAGGCACGGCATCACGTACTGCGATCGCTGTCGCCGACTGTGCTCCCCTTGTCATCCGGGGATGTTAGCCCGCGAGCGCTCACTCCGCGACCTTGGTACAGTGCCACGATGGCCCACGATCTCGTGTGCTGGAAATGCGGCGCGTCGCTCGCGGCGCTGTCGCTGCCACTGCTGCGGCTCGACGAATGCCCCGCGTGCCGCGCGCAGCTGCACGTCTGCAGGCTGTGCGTGGAGTACGACACGCGCGTCGCGAAGCACTGCCGTGAACCGACCGCGGAGGAAGTGCGCGACAAGGAGCACGCGAACTTCTGCGATCACTTCAAGCCGCGGGAGAAAGCCTTCGTGCCGCGGAACACGGCGGAAGTGGAGCGCTCCAGGGCCGCGCTCGAGGAGCTGTTCAAAAAGGGCTGACGGTCGGCGGCTAGGTTTTGCCCACCCGGTCGGAGAGGCGGTCGAGCAGCTTGGCGAAGGTCGAGGTGCGCTTGTCGACCTTGACCGACAGGTGCCGCACGCCGGAATCGTTCAGCAGTTCACCGCGGCCCTTGTCGATTTCGAGATCGCTCGCGCCAAGGATCTCGAGCGTCTGCTCGAGCGATTCCTCGAGTGTGCGTGCCTTCCTGCGTGGTGCCGGTTTCGCGCGTGCGCCGGCCGCCGGCCGCTTGCCTGCTTTCGCCGCTTCGGCGAGTCGGGCCCGCACGGCCTCTGCGCTCGGCGCCGGTTTCGCGGGCACGGGATCGACATCGAACAGCTTGAACTCGTCGCCCGTCTTCCTGCGCTCCCGCTTCTGCGCGATCTTCGGTTGCTCGTGCGCGCCCGCCATCGCGTTGTCCCGCTCGATCGCCGTGACGGGCACCACGGCCACCGAGGCGAAATCCGAGCGGACGTAATAAGCCACCTGCTTCGCCGACAGCGCATCGCTGAAAAAGCCGAGCCGGAGGCCGTACCACTTGCGCCCGTCGCGCGTCGATTCGACCGTGTAAAGGGTGTAGGCACTGAAGATCGCGAGCGGCGGCACATTCGCGACGTCGATTGCCGTCACCGACCAGCTGAGCTGCACGGCGAACTGCAGCGGCGCGTTCTGCTGCACTTCCTCCCTGAGTGCCCGCATCGTGCGCGTGTCCTCCGGGCGCAGCATCTCGATGGCAGCGTTCGCCGCGCGCTCGTCGGAAGTCGGCGCCGCGGCCTCGCCCGCAGCGTTCGCCCGGTGCTCTTCGAGGACACGGAGCACTTGCGTGTCGCTCAAGGGTTGCGGGGCGACGGGCACCTTTGCGGGCGGCGAAACCGCTTTCGGCTGCGCCGGCTTCGGCGCGGGAGGCGGCTCCGGCGCGACCATCGGCGCGGGTGTCAGCGCCTGCACGGTGGGAATGTGTTCTGGAAGGACCGGCGGCGGCGGCACATAGAGCGTGTGTGCCGGTGCCACCGGCGGCGCGTCGACCGCGTCGAGCTGCGCCAGGACCTCGCGCACGTTCGACAGTGCGGCGACCGCTGGCGGCGCCGGTGCGGATGGCGCGACCGGTGCGATCGTTCGTGGAAGGGCGGGCGCGACGATCGGCGCAGGCGCGACGATCGGCGCAGGCTCGATCGCACGCGGCGGCGGCGATGCCGCAGGCACGGGCACTGCCGCCGCAGTTTCGGCCGCCGCACGCGCGGCAGCGCGCAATTTCCTGCCGGGCGCTTCACCGACCCACGCGGCGGGATACAGCTCGCGCACGACCGGCAGCCACTCTTCCGCTTCCTCGGGACTGCCGAAATAGCCCATGTGCAGCCGGAACCGCTCGCGACCGTCCTCACGCCGGCGGCTGACGAAAAAAGTGAAGCGTCGCAGCGCCTCGGCTTTCGGCTGCACGAGCGCCATCGGTGTCGTCGACGCGCACAGGTTGATCACGTACTGCTCGGGCAATTCACCCGGATCAGTCGTGGTTTGGGCCGTTCCCAGCATTCATGTTTCCCCGGACCGTAGCGCACGAAGACGCGGCACCTGGGGAAGCCCGGCGACGGCTGGATCACCGTCCCGGGGCAACCCCGCTGTCTTCGGCGCGTGGCCGAAGACCGGTGGCTTTGCGTCCCCGCCTCGCGACGGGTTTGCCCTGATCACACATAAAGTCTGGAAGTGTCGCCGCACACCGTCAAGCGCGGCGGACGCCGGCGTGCCGAATCCGTGCGTTCGTTCGCAGACTGACGCCGGAGTGAACCGCCGCGGCGGCGCGGTTACGACATAACGCGCGCCGCCCGGCCTACCAGGGCAGTTCGCCGCCCTGGTGATCCCAGAAGCGCCCCGTGGTTTCGGGCGTCACGCGATCGATGATCGCGATCACTTTCGCGACTGCATCGGATGGCTTCTGAAGCGGCATCGGCACGCCCTTCATCATGTCGGTATCCACGGGCCCCGGATTCACGAGTGCGACCGAGATGCCGCGTGCCCGCACATCGAAAGCGAGATTGCGCATCAACATGTTCACGGCCGCCTTGCTCGACCGGTACCAGTAGGCGCGCGGCGAGTCGACCTCCGTGATGGATCCCTCGCTCGAGGAGAGGGTCACGATCTTCTTCTGCGTACTCGCCGCGATATTCGGGAGCAATGCCTCGGTGATGCGCAGCGGCGCGATCGTGTTCGTCTCGAGCACTCGCCGGTAATCGTCGTAGTCGAGCCTGCCGAGCGGCTGGTTCCGCTTGCCGATGATGCCCGCGTTGTTGATCAGCACATCGATCGGCCTGCCCTGGTACTTTTCGGCGAGCGCCGCGATCGCCTCGGGGTCGGTCACGTCGAGCGTCTCGATCGCGACCCGCGGGTGGGTGGCGGCGAGCTGTGCGAGCGCGGCGGCCTGCGCCGGCCGGCGCGCGGTCGCGATCACGTGCCAGTCGCGCGCGGCGTACTGGCGCGCGAGCTCGAGCCCGATGCCCCGGTTCGCGCCGGTTATCAGCACGGTCGGCGCATCGGCGGCGTGGATTGCAGTCATCGGGACGAGTACCAGGGCGGCAATCAACGGCAACAGGCGGCTCATGCCACCGAACGTATCACGGCGCGGCGGCGCGAGTCTGCGGCTTCGGGTCGTCCGGCCAGAATCGCCCGGCGCCCACGAAGCGAGCGGCATACCAGGGATCGTCGAGATAGCCGAATGAGACGACGCGCCCACTTGCGGGGGCATGGACGAATCGCCCGCCGCCCGCATAGACGCCCACATGGTCGACGCCGTCGCGGCCCGAGGCAAAGAACACGAGATCGCCCGGCTGCAACGCGTCGCGTGGCACGGGCTGCGAGGCGCGACGCTGCGCGGCGGCCGTTCGCGGAATCGCGATGCCGGCCGATCGATAGGCGAACTGCGTGAGCCCGCTGCAATCGAAGCCCTGCGGTCCCGTTCCGCCGTAGCGATAAGGTGCTCCCACTTCCGCTTCGGCCGCACGCAGGATCGCGGGTGGAGCGGATGTCTGCCGTGGCGGGACCGCGGCAATCGGCTCGCGCGTCGCGGGCGCGGGGACGGGAGGCGCGCTCGCGCACGCCGCGAGCCCCAGCACGGCGAGCAGGGCGGGCAATGCGCGCGCGCGCCGCCGGAACATCACCCCACCCGGCGCTCGCTGGCGGGTGCCGCCGCGATGGCGCGACCGGCGAGCAGCTCGCTGACGCCTGCCGCCGGCAGCGGCTTCGCGAGATAGAAGCCCTGCGCGACATCGCAGCCGTGCTCGCGCAGGAAATCGAGCTGTTCGATCGTCTCGACGCCCTCCGCGACGACGGTCTTGCCGAGCGCGTGCCCCATCGCGATCACCGTGGCGCCGAGGGTCGCGACGGCAGGATCGTGCAGCGCCTCGACGAGCGAGCGGTCGAGCTTCACGACCCTGATCGGGAACTTGCGCAGATGCGCGAGCGAAGTCTCGCCGGCGCCGAAATCGTCGAGGACGAGGCGCACGCCCTCGGCATCGAGTGCGCGCAACACCGGTTCGATCGCCGGATCGGCGAGCGCCGCCTCGGTGAATTCGATCTCGACGAGATCGGCGTCGAGCGCATGGCGGCGCAGTGCGCGACGCAGGTTCTCGACGAAGCCCTCCGCACGCAACTGCTGCGCCGACGCGTTGACGGACAGGCGCGGCGGCGCCACGCCTTCGGCGCGCCACTGCGCGAGCTGGGCGCAGGCGGCATCGATCACCCACGCGCCGATGTCGACGATGAGGCCGGTTTCCTCCGCGGCGGGCACGAATTCGGCCGGGGTCTTGAGGCCGCTGCGCGGCGTGTGCCAGCGCAGCAGCGCCTCGAGGCCGACGAGGCGGCCGTCGCTGACGCGGTACTGCGGCTGGTAGAACAGCGAGAACTCGCGGTGCCGGAGCGCGCGGTACAGGCCGCTGCCGCTCGCCGACAGCTGGCGGGCCGCGAGCGCGCGATCATAGAACAGGGCCCGGCCGCGGCCGGTCTCCTTGGCGCGGTACATCGCGGAATCGGCATTGCGCATCAGCTCATCGATGTGGGTCGCGTCGTCGGGGAACAAGGTGATGCCGATGCTCGCGCGCACCAGGTGATCGCGGCCCGCGACGTTCACGGGCGCCTCGAGCGCGGCGATGATGCGCTCGGCGACCGTGCGCACCGCCTCCGGGTCGCTGACCTGGCGCAGCACGATCGTGAACTCGTCGCCGCCGAGCCTCGCGACGGTATCGCCATCCTTCACGCAGGCACGCAGGCGCTGTGCGACGATGGTCAGCAGCTGGTCCCCCGCGGCGTGGCCGACGGTGTCGTTGACGCGCTTGAAGTGGTCGAGATCGATGTAGAGCAGCGCGCCGCGGGTACCGCCGGCGGTCGTGCTGGCCAGCTCCTGCGCGAGGCGGTCGCGCAGCAGCAGCCGGTTCGGCAGGCTCGTGAGCGCATCGAAATGGGCCTGCCGATAGAGACGCTCGTCGCGCGCGTTGTTCGAGAGCGCAACCGACAGGCGCGCGGCGAAATCGGCGCCGTATTTCGCCACCAGTGGATCGGCTGCCGGCGCGTTCCGGTAGCCGAGCGACAGCGCCGCGACCAGCCGATCGCACGAAACCACCGGCCACACCCAGAAGTATTCCGCACCGAGTTCGGCGAGCGGTCGCAACAGGCTGTGCCGCGCGGGCTCGCAGCGCGCGATCGTCAGGCCGTCGCGCGCCTCGGCCAGCGTCGCGAGCATGTCCGGATCGAGTTCGACGCGCACGACGGGCAGGTCGCTCAGGCGTGGCGCGGTGAAGTGGACGCGGCCGTATGCGGCCGAATCCGCATCGATCAGCGTGATCGCGACCCCGTCGCAGCGTGTCACGGCCTGCACGCGGTCGAGGATCGTGTCGAACATCTGCTCGAGTTCGGCGGAGCCGAGGAGCAGCCGGTCGATCTCGGCCAGCGTCTCGAGCGCCGCAAGGCGCTCGGTGAGCCGGCCGGCCGCAAGGTTGTAGGCGTCGATGCCCTCGCCGAGTTCGTCGGCGTCGGCGCTGCGCACCGGCAGCGCCGGGTAATCGGCGCCGCGCTGCGCGAACGCCGCGCCGAAGCGGCCGACGAGCAGCACGTAGCGGCGCACGAGGAACAGTGTTCCGAGGATGGCGCCGATGAGCGCGAGCCCGAACAGTGCCACGAGTTCCGCGAAGACCGGCCGGGCCGCCGCGGCCCATCCCGGGCGCGGGCTGAAGACCACGACCGACCAGGCAGGGGCCGACGTACCGCTCGCAAACCGCGCGAGGCCGCCCTGCCACTCGATACCGGCCGCCTGCCACGCCAGTGGCAGCGCGCCCTGCGGGTCATCGAGCCCGCTGCCATAGCGCGCGAGCATGTCGACGACGTCCGCCGGCAAGGGCGCCGTGCTGAAGAGCAGCCGACCGGCCCCGTCGAGCAGCGCGAGGCGGCGCTCGGTGGTCGATCCTTCGGTGCTTCGGGCGGCGAGTCCGACAACGTCCGAGCCGCCTTCACCGGCGCGGGGACCCGCGAAACGCGCGGCGAACTCCGTCGCGAAGTGCTCCGCCTCCACCGACAGCTGGCGCGCGGCCCTGGCGTCGACGTCGCGGCCCGACTGCAGCAGGAGCACCAGCGCCGCGAGCAACGACGGCGCGAGGACGGCGAGCGCGATCGTCCGGGCGATCCGCCTGCCCATGCGGGTGCCGATACTCGCGCGAAGAACGTCCATGCGGGCGAATTTAACGAAATTCGCCGGCCCGCAGGCGTGGCCCCGGTCACGATTCGGGCAGATGTGAAATACATCACGCTATGCTTGCGTCGTGCCCCACGACGCGTTCAACCGTGACGAATCGCGACGCCTCGCCGCGTGGCTGCTCGCGCTGACGATCGCGCTCATCGTCTACGCGTCGTTCTTTCCGTTCCGCTTCGACCTGGCGCGCTTCGCCGCCGCCTGGCGCTCGGGGCCCGAGGGGTTGCTGCCCTGGGGCTATTCCGCGCGCGCCGATCGCGCCGGCAACCTGTTGTCCTACCTGCCGCTCGGCGCGCTGCTCGCGTGGCTCGCGCCGCCGCGCTGGGGTCGGGTGGCCGCCTGGATCGGCGCGATCGCGCTGGCGGGCGCGCTGTCCTGCACGATCGAGGTGTTGCAGCACATGACGCGGACCCGGGTGCCCAATCTCGTCGATGTGGCGATGAATACGACCGGCGGCGCGCTGGGCGCGCTCGTCGGTGCGGCACTGCGTCGCCGGCCCCTGCCGCTGCGCGCGCTCGCACTGCGCCACGCGCGGCCCGAACCGATCGCGCTCGTGCTGCTCGCGTTGTGGTTCGCGATGCACGCGGTGCCCTTCATGCCGCGGCTCAACCAGGGCCATGCCTGGTCCGGCATGCAGCCGCTGCGCAACCTCGACCACAACGGCGTGGCGATCTTCGCGTTCCTTGCCGGCTACCTGATCGTCGCCGCGGCGGTCCGCCGGCTCGTCGTACCGGCGAGTTATGCGCGCGTGTTCCTCGCCATCGCCGTACTGTCGCTCCTGCTGCGCGTCGTGTTCGTCGCCCAATGGCTCACGCTCGACGAGTGCATCGCCGCCGCGCTCGCGATTCCCTCGGCCGCCTGGTTGCGTGGCATCACGCGTGCGCGCGCCTTTCGCCTCACGCTCGCCATGGTGACGCTCGCGTTCGCGTTGCAACTCGCGTTTCCGCCGCCGCAGCCCTGGACCGATGCGGTGACCTTCCTCGGACGGGCCTTCGTCATCGTCGGCGCGCTGTGGCTCGCGGCGGTCGGCGGCGTGTCGCTGCTCGCGACGACGTTTGCCTACGCCGTCGGCGTCGCGCTGCTCGCCGGGCCCACAGTCGGCCTGTTCGCGATCGTCGCCGGGTTTCTCGTGCATGCGGGGCGCGTGCTGCACCACTCGCCCGCACCACACGTGATCAATCGCTGATCAGCCGCCGGCCTCGACGCCGCCCGCGAGCTGGCGGATCGCGGGCCAGGTGAAGCGCATGACACCGCGCCTTCCCGAGCGCGCCGCGCCGACCATCGCGCGGGCCAGCGTCCCGGCGCGAACGGGGCGCCAGGCCTGCGCACGCCCGATCATCAGCGGGCCGACGGCGGGCAGTGTCCACTGCAGCACGAACTCGGCCGGCCGCCACTCCCGCCGCGAACCGAGCAGCAGGCCCGGCTGCATGATGTCGAGCGCCGGAAAGCCGATCGTCATCACGGCGGCCTCGGTCTCGCCCTTTACGCGCAGGTAGAACGTACGGCCACCCGCGTCGGCGCCGACCGACGAGACCAGTGTGAAGCGGCGCGCTCCGGCCGCGCGCGCGGCGCGCGCGAACGCGAGCACGAGATCGTGGTCGACCGCGCGGAAGGCCGCCTCGGAACCTGCCGCCGCGATCGTCGTGCCGAGGCAGCAGAACGCCTCGTCGCACGTCATGCCGCGCAGCTGCGCCTCGAGGGCGTCGAAGCGCACGATGCGGTTCGCGACCTTCGGAAGGCTCCTGAGGAAGGGACGCCGCGTCACGGCAATCACGCGCGTGTACTCCGGCGCATCGCACAATGTCGCCACGAGTTCCTGGCCGACGAGTCCGCTGGCGCCCGCGACCAGCGCGACCTTCCCGTTGTCGTTCATTAGCCGCTCCCCCGCAGGGATGATATCGTGCCTGCGATGCGCAGCGCGAAGGTCATGCGAAACACGCGACGATGCGGCGCCGTGCCCTGGGTGCTGGCCGCGCTCGCCGCCCTCGCGGCCTTGCCGCTGCGGGCGGTGACCGACGATGAGCGCGTCGCGATCTACACGGAGTTCCGGGGATTGTTCGACGCGGGGCAGTACGCGGCGGCGCTGCCGGTGGCCGAACGGCTCGTCGCCAGCACCGAAGAACAATACGGCGCGAAGGACCGCGCGCTCGCCAATCCCCTCGCCAACGTCGGCACCACGCAACTGCGGCTCGGCAACTTCAAGGCCGCCGAAGAGGCCTATCGCCGTGCACTGTCGATCCTCGACGGTGTTGCCCCGGCCACCGACCGCGCGCGGCTGCGGCCGCTGCAGGGACTCGGCATCACCTACGCGCGCACGGATCAACCCGGGCCCGCCGCCGACACCCTGAAGCGCGCCGTCGACCTGTCGCGCAATGTCGAGGGTCTCTACAACTTCGACCAGCTCGATTTCGTCAAGGCGCTCATCGATGTGTACGTCGCGCAGAATCGGCTGGAGGATGCCGAGCGCGAGCACCAGTACGCGTTCCGCATCGCCGAGACCGCCTACGGCAGGAACGATCGCCGGATGCTCGCGGCATACGATTACCTCGCGCGCTGGTACGAGTACGTCGGCCGCTACACGACCGCCCGCACGGAACAACTGCGCGCATTGCGGCTCGCCGAGGCCACGTCGGGCCGCGGCAGCGTGGCGACGGTCGAGCCGCTGCGCGGCATCGCGCGCGCGTATCGCCTCGAATATCTGTACGGGCCCGAGGTCACGCAGGAATCGACGTCCACCGACCCCGTATTGTTCAGCACCAATCCCGGCGCGGGCCAGACACCGACCCGGCTGCATCCGGAGGGCGAACGCGCGCTGCAGCTGGCGCTCGAGGCGGCAAAACGGGCGACGCCACCCGTGCCGGCGCTGCTCGGCGGCACGCTCGTGGATACGGGTGACTGGTACCTGACCGAGGGCGACAACCGCGGCGCACTCGACGCGTATCGCAAGGCCTGGGATGCGCTCGCCACGGCCGGCGACACGAAACTGGTCGAAGCACCGCGCCTGTTGCGCTACAAGCCGCCGTCGGCGTCGATCACGCGCTTCACGGGCGGCGACATCGACGATTTCGAGGAGTACGTCGTGCTCGCGAAATTCACGGTCAAGGCGAACGGACGCGCGAGCGACATCGTCACTTCGTCGGACAACGCCCCGAAGGAAAACCAGGAAGGGGTCGCCGCGGCGCTCCGCAAGGCGCTCTACGCCCCGCGGCTCGATCACGGCGCACCGGTGGAAACGACCGGCGTGACACTGACCGAGCGCCTGCTCGTTCGCAAACCGGACAGGAAACCCTAGGGCGTCGCGGCGTCAGCCGTGAACTTCTGCGGCGGGTCTGCCGGTGCCTGCGGAGCGGGCGGCGGCGGATTCTCCGCCGGAGCCGTGGCGGGCGGCGCGACCGGCCGAGGCGCGCCGGCGGTTTCCAGCACCGGCACCGCTTCGATCAGCCGCGCGGCGCTCGCCTTGTTCGAATCACCTGTCGTCGCGGCGACGGCCGGCGCGACCAAGGGTTCGCCGCGTGCGAGCTGCTGGCCGATCGGCTGCTGCGGGAACTGCACGAGGAATTTCGCGGCGGCATCGCGCATCGCGGCGCGGGTGGCCGCCTCGAGCGGCTCGCTGCTCGACATCGCCCGATTGCGGCTGTTGCCATAGCCCGTGAGCGTGTACGAATCGACGAGCCTGAGGCCTGGTGCGTACACATTGATCCGGTACGAGATCGTCACGGCGTAATAGCCGCCGCCCGTTTCATTGGCGGTCGCGAATGAGTACTGCTCCATGCGCGGCTCGAAGATCACCGCGAGATCGGTCGCGGCACGCGCCGCTTCGGCGTCGTCGAAGAAGCGGACGTCCGAAAAGAGCGCCCCGAACACTTCGCGCGCGAGACGCTGGTGTCCCGCGCCGAGTTCGACGAGCCAGTCGACGCCGCCGCGGGTCTCGGTGTGGCGGAACGCGCGCTGATCGCCGGGCAGCAGCACGGCGGCTTTCACGGGCAGCGGACGCACGACCGGCTTCGGCAGGATGGGTTCGGGCGCGATCTCGACACTGCCGCACGCGGCGAGGGCGAGGAGGCCCAGGGCGGTTGCGGCGCGCCTTGCCAACCGGATCGACGACATGGAGCTCAACCTCCGCCGATGCATTGACGCGTTCCGAACACCTCGATGTAACCCGTGCAGGCCTTCTCGGTGGTGACGGGAACGAACGTGCCCCCGTTGCGGTCGCACATCGCACGCATTAAGGCAGCAAAACGGATGCTTGTAAACGGCGGCATCCCCGGCCCCTCGGGAAAGCCGATCGCGTGGATGCGCACCCGCCGCCGGCCGTTGGCATCGGGCGGATTGGCCTTGTCGACGTCATCGAGCGCGCGCTGGATCGAGTCTCCGGTGAACTCGTCGCCGATCACATAGACGCTGATGCGCTTGTCGAGCGCCCAGTACTTCGACACCGCCTCCTCGATGCCCTGCACCGGATCGGAATCGCTGAACGCGCGCCAGTTGCGCATCGCACTCGTGATGCGCGCGCGCTGCGCGGGATTGTCCTGCAGCCATTGCCCGCGCGTGCCGGCGAACATCGGCTTGCCTTCGTCGTCGAGCACCTGCAGGCCGCGCACGCGCGGGTAGATGTCGAGGATCTCCTTCAGCACCTGCTGCGCGCTCTCCCAGTGCGCGGACAGCATGCTGCCCGAGGTGTCGATCACGAAGATGATCCATTCGCTGTCGATCGGGATGCCGCCCACCGCCTCGGTCGGCGGCCGCCGCCGCGACTGCTTCTGCAGCTTCTTCAGGTCCTCCGTCAACGACTCGTAGGCGGCGACCAGTTCGCCCTCGACGATATTCGCGACCGCGGCATCCTGCCGGCTCGCCTCGTACTGCCCCTTGATCGCGGAAATCTCGCCGCTCACGCGCGCGAGGTTCAGCTTCTCCCTGCGCAGCCGGTCGACCCGCCCCTGCATCTCGCGATTGAGCACATCGGTCTCGCCGCGGATTTCGTGCAGTTCCTTCTGCAGCGCGAGCACCTGCCCGTCGAGTTGCCGGCGGCTCTTCTCGATCACGACCGGCTGGCCGTACTCCGACAGCACGAGCAGCAGGATGATCGCCCCGAAGCCGCAGCAGATGCAGTCGAGGAACGACAGGCTGAAGACTTCGGTGTCGCGCCGCTGCAGCTTCATCGCGGCGCACTCACGGCCAGTCCTTCGACGGGATCAGGTACGACCCGCCGGAATTGCGCGCGAGCCGCCAGAAAGCGTGCGCCGCCGGGTTGTCGCCGCGCATCGGCAGCAGCACGACATCGATCGGCGTGCGCGGCGGCAGCGTCTTCACCGCTTCGTCGAACAGGCGCAGGCGCGCGCCGGCGTCGACATAGCGGCGAATCACCGGCGGCGTCGCGCCCTGGGTCGGCAGCCCGTCGGTGATCAGGATCACCTGGTCGGGGGCCGGCGACAGCTGGCGGATCGCGCCGAACGCGTTGACGAGGCTGGTGCCATTCTGCGGCACGACCGCGTCCATCGCCTCGAGGACGCGATCGATCGTCGCCTGGTCGTTCCCTTCCAGCCACTTGCCCGCGGTGTCGGCGAGCAGCGGCGCGGGCCGGGTATCGAAGCGGTAAACCTGGAACTTCGCGGCCGCGGGCACCTGCGCGGCGAGCCAGGCGACGGTCTTGACACCACGCCGCCACTTCGCGGCCGCGCGCCGCGCCTCCTCGCTCATGTTGCGCAGGCGAATCACGTTGACGACATCGTCGTCGAGCATGCTCGCCGAGGCATCGACCAGCACCAGCACACGCTTGCCGCGCATGCGCAGCCCGGTGATGTAGCGCCGGTCCGCGCCGCCCTTCGCGATCTTCACCGCATCGCCGGGCGGCCCGGCCTCGCGGCTCGCGGCCTCGAGCCGCCGCGTGCTCTCCTCGAGCGAGCGGATGTCCGCCTTCAGCTTCTCGATGTGCTCGCGCCGCGCGAGCGTCGAGTCGTCGTAGATCGAGCCCTGGTCGCGCTCCCGCTTCAGCTCCTCGATCAGGCGCGTCGCCCGCGACGCGGCACTCGCGGTTTCACTGGTCGTTTTCTCGAGTGCATTGCGCAGTACCACGAGGTTCCTGGTCCCCTCTAGCACCTGCTCCTCGAGGAGCCGCACCTGCGAGGCGACGTCGTCGGTCTTGCGGATGCGCTCGATGCCGCTCTGGGCGCTGATGATCATGTAAAAGAGGATCACCGCGCCGAAGCCGCAGCAGATGCAGTCGAGGAACGAGAGGCTGAAGACCTCAGCCTGGCGCCGCTTGCGCATGGGCGCCTCCGACGCTGATCAGCGTGAGGTCGATGCCGGGCTCGCCGATCCGCACGGTGTCGCCGGCGTGCAGCAACGCGCGCCCCGCGACACGTTCATCATTGACCCACGTGCCGTAGCGGCTGTGATCGACGAGCACGACGCCGTCGTTGCCCCGCAGGATCGTGCAATGGCGGCGTGAGACGCCGGCCGCGCCCGCCGGGGCCGCGATCTCGACGGGATTGCCTTCGCGGCCCACCGAGAGCCCGCGCGGCGTCAGCGGCAGCGCGCGCCCCGCGTGCAGCACGTGGGTCGGGTCGATTCCTGCGCCGCGGCGCTCGCCGAGATGCTCGCGCGCCGGCGCTTCGCCTTCGGGAAGCCGCGTGGTTGCCGCGAGACGCCGCAGCAGGCGCACGTGTCCGCCCTCGACGGCTTCGTCCGGCAACTGCGAGGCAACCGCCGCTGCCCAGCCATCCGGCACCGCGATCAACTCGCAGTCGGACAGCGTCTGCAGGCGTTCGCGCAGTCCCGCCAGCGCCAGCAGCGCGGCGGGCACGACCACCGCGACCGGCGCGCCGGCGCGCCGCAACTCGTGCAGGCAGCGCTCGAGCTCGCGATAGCGCGCTCCCGCCGCCGCCGCGAACTGGTCGCGCGCGATGGCGATCCCGTGCCGCTCGCCGGTCGCACCCGCCAGCACGACCGTTGCCGAGCCGTGTTCGATCGCCTGTGCGGACAGCCTCGGCAGGTCCCCGAAGAGACGCTGCTCGACCGCCGCATCGTGCAGCGGATCGAAGCGCGTGCGCAGCACCATCGCCGCGCTCACGACGTCGAGCCACGACTGGTAGATGTCGAGCAGGCCGCCACCGCGACTGACGATCGAGCGACGGCGTCGCACCACCGCGCCGCATTCGACAGCCGTTGCGGCGACATGGAACAAGCCCATCTCGAGCACGATCGCGGGCCGCGCGAGGCCGAGCGGCGCGACGGTCGCCACCGCCGCATCGACGAAGCCGCGCACATCGAGCGCCGCGGCCTGCGCCGCCGCGAGCACATCGGATAACGCGCGGGGCGTGAATGCCGCGCTCACCGCGATCCACGCACCGCGCCGCGCATCGCCGCAGCCGGCCTCGCGCAGGCGCGCGCGCAGTTCCAGCACCGCCAGCGAGCGTCCCGCCGCACTCGCCGCGGTCTCGGCCGCGATATCGCTCCAGTGCCGCGCCGACACCTCGGCCGGGCGACTGCGCAGCAGGTCGGCGGCCGGCGTCCCGGCCGGTTCCGCCCCGCCAGCCCGTCGCACGATCGACGGGGCGACACCCAGCACGCGGCCCTCCGCCGCGACTGCCAGGGCGCGATCGTCGAGCGAGAGGCCGAGCAGCGCCGTCATGCCGTCACCGCGTCTGCATGTTGCGGATGAGGCGCGTGTCGAGATACGTCTCGGCGTCGAGCACGAGGCGTTCCTGCGCGAGCTGCAGCTGATGCAGCAGGAACATCAGGAAAATCGACAGCAGCAGGGCGATCAACGTGGAGTTGAAGGCGACACCGAGGCCCTCGGTCACGCCGGAGATGTCGCCGCCGACCGCCTTGTGCGCCTGCGACAGCGCGTCACCGATGCCGCGCACGGTGCCGATGAAGCCGATGGCCGGGATCGCCCACGCGATGTAGCGCAGCATCGACATTTCCGAATCAAGCCGTTCGGCCTCCGACTGGCACATGCCGTGCGCGACCGTGGAGGCATCCTGGACGTTGCGGGTCGCGCCGAAGCGCGCGAGCGCCGCGAGCAGTGCGCGCGGCAGCAGCATGCCCCGCCGCTCGCCGTCGAGCCCTTCGAGCTGGCGGATATATTCGCGTGAATCCTCCGGCAGCACTTTCATGCCGTCGGCGAGCTTCAGCAGATCGCCATCGAGCGTGCCGCGCTCGCGTGACTGCCGCTTCGCCTTGTAACCGATGATCGTGAGCGCCCAGATGAAAAGGATGATCTCGCTTTCCTGCTCGTAGTCCTTGACGAGCACGTAGAACGAGCGGTCGGCGATGTAGTTCGGGTCGCGCAGCATGCCGGCGCGCTGCTCCGCGAGGATCGCCTGCGCCTTCGGGCGCACGTCGAGCACGTAGATCGCGTGCACGATCACGACGATCACCGCCAGCGAGAACAGGCTGAAGACGAATTCACTCGGATAGCGTCGGGGAGCGGCCATGTGCGCCTTTCGCAATCAGATGTCCACGGGAAAACTGACATTGTTGTCGGCCGACTGGCGAAGGTCGGGCGGCAACTCTTCCTTCGGCTTGACCGGCGCGCCGATCGGTGGCTCGTCGTCGGTCGCGCCCTCGTCCGCCGGCGCGGGAGCAGGCGCCGCGGGCGCCGGCTCCGCGGTCGATTGCGCCGCCGCGGGCGGCACGGTGCGCACGATCACGAGCGCGGCCGCCCACACCGCGAGCGATGCGAAGGTCAGGATCCAGATCTGCCGCCAGACGCTTTTCATGGGAAGTACCTGCTGCTCATTCACTGGTCCGCGTAACGCGCCACGCGAAAACCGATCGTCTGGCCCGCGCCCTCGGCGCTGTCACGCCATGAGAGCCGCAGGTCCGCGACCGTGGCCGTACGCCAGTTCGAACCGCGGATCGAGTGCCGGGTTCCCTGCGCCGGACCGAACGGATCGGTTGCCGCCGCACTACCCGGCAGCGACGTGTAGTAGTCGTGCGTCCATTCGGACACGTTGCCCGACAGGTCGAAGAACCCGAGCGGGCTCGCGCCGAACTTGCCGACCGGCGCCACGTTCGGATAGTCGTCGCGATATGACTCGAGCACCATGGGCAGCGTACCCTGCGCCTCGATGCCGGCGATATTGCCGCCGCCGGCCCCGAGAGGCAGCGCGTTGCCCCACGCATAGCGACGCAGGCCACCCTTGCCGTCCGCGCGCGCGGCGTATTCCCATTCGGCCTCGCTCGGCAGGCGGTAACCGTTCGCGAGCGGGGTCTTGAGCGCCCACTTGCCGTCCTTGCGCTCGTACGCCTCGGGCAGGCCCTCCTGCGTCGACAGCCAGTTGCAGAACGCGACCGCATCGTCCCAGCTGACCTGCACGACCGGTTGATCGTCGAGATCGACGCTCTTCCTGTCGACATAGCCCGAGGCGTGATCCGGCTGGAAGCGGCGGAACTGGCCGTTCGTCACTTCGGTCGCGCCGAGGTAATACGCGCGCGTGAGCGTGACACGCCGCAATGATTCATTCGGCCGGCGGCCCTGCTCGCGTCGCTCACTCCCCATGTCGAAGCTCGCCGGCTTCACGAGCCGCAACGCATAACCGATCTTCGTCACGATGCGCGTGCCCGCGGCGAGCGCAGTCGATGGCCGGCCCGCTTCCGTGAGCTGGTAGCTGACGCTGCGCGCGAGCCCCGGCGCGAGCGCGATCTTCGTCGTGAACGGCGCGAGCGGCGGACGCCGCACTTCGATGGCGTGCTCGCCGGCGAGCAGTTCGAGCGACAGCGGCGCGCGCCCCTTCGAGACTCCGTCGACCCACACTTCGGCGTCCGCGGGCTCGCCGGCCACCGTGAGCGCGACATAGACGGGCTCGAGTCGCGCATCGAGCACCGTGCGCTCGCCGGAGGTCGCACCGATCGAGCGCGACCACGGCGAATAACCGGTGCGCGCGACCAGCACATCGTGGCGTCCGCCCGGCGGCAATGCGAGGTCGAGCGGCGTGTGGCCGCGATACACGCCATCGACCGAGACGTCGGCGCCGGAAGGTGCCGAGCGCACGACGAGCCGCGCATCCGGCGCGCCCAGATCGATCGGGCCCACGGTGGCGGTTTCGCCGGCCTTGATCACGAGCGCGCTGTCCCATGGCCTGGCATCGGGAGCGGAGATCGCCACGCGATGCGCACCGGCGGGCAGGTCGATCCTGGCCGGGATCGCCGTGGGCTCGGCACCGTCGATCGAGACACGCGCCCCCGGCGTGCGCACGCTGAGTACGAGCGCGCCCCAGGAGGGCGCGAGGGCGACCTTCAAGCCCTGACGCTTGCCGAGCCCTTCGACATCGACTTCGACGATCGCGTCGAGATGGCGGTCCGCACGAAAAGTGAGCGTGTGGCGGCCGGCGGCGACGCGTACGTCGCCCGGCGCGCGACCGATCTCTGCCCCATCGACGGTGACGGTCGCGGCGACACCGCCGGTGTCGATTGCGAGCACGCCCGGCTCCTTGTCGAGGTGCAGCAGCACGGGCTTCACTTCCCCGCGAGCGACGTTGACCGATCGCTCGAGCGTGACATGGCCCGGCGCACTGGCCTGCAGTCGATGCGTACCCGGCAACACGAACAGTGTCGCGCCGGAATGCCAGGACAGCAGCGTGTCGGTGGCCCGCACGCGCGCGAGCGGCGGATCGAGAACGAGCGGCACGCGCTGCATGCTCGACAGCAGCACGAACACGGCGACGGCCACGGCGAGTACCGCGGCGATGGCGGCGCGCCGCGCCGTGCG
>JABAQN010000005.1 GCA_019187495.1 Steroidobacteraceae bacterium | reverse complement strand
CCGCACGCGCTCGCGGCTCGCCGCCGCCATCGTCGCGAGGAAATCCCCGCTCATGCGCGCGCACCGGCCGCGGCGCCGCCGTGCGCCGCGAGCAAGTCGAGGACACGTGCCGCCGCGCCCGCATCGATGGCCGCGGCCGCGCGCGCGATACCGGCGCCGAGGTTCGCCTCCTCGCCCATCAGTTCGAGCGCGAGCCCGGCGCCCAGCGTCAGCGCATCGCGCAATGCACCGCGATCCTCGCCGCGCAAGGTGCGCGCGAGCGCGGCCGCATTGTGGGTCGCGTCGGCGCCCTCGAGCGCCGCCGCCGCACAGCGCGCAAGGCCCGCATCGAGCGGATCGCGTACCGTCTCGACGACCTTGCCCGGGCGCACATCGAGCAGCAGGAACGGACCGATCGGCGTCGGCTCATCCCAGCCTTCGGCGCCATGCACGACGAACGCACGTTCGATCGGCATGCCCGCGAGCGCCTGCGCCATGAGCCGCGCGACCTGCGGGCTGTACGCCCCGATCAGGTGAAAAGCCGGCTCGGCCGGATTCATCAGCGGCCCCAGGATATTGAACACCGTGCGCACGCCGAGTGCCGCGCGCACCGGCGCGATCGCCTTCATCGCGGGGTGATAGTACGGCGCGAACAGGAACGTGAAGCGCGCGGCTTCGAGCAGCGCGCCCGCGGCGTGTTCATCGAGCGGCAGCGAGAGCCCGAAGGCCTCGAGCACATCGGCGCTGCCGGTGCGGCTCGATACCGAGCGATTGCCGTGCTTGACGACCCGCACCCCGCTCCCCGCCGCGAGCAGCGCGCTGCCGGTCGACAGGTTGACACTGCCCGAGCGGTCGCCGCCCGTGCCGACGATGTCGACGGCGGGACTGCCGGGCGCGATGACCGGGCGACGGGCGCGCTCACGCATCGCGAGCGCGAAGCCGCGCAGTTCCTCCGCGACCACTCCCTTCGCCTGCAGGGCCGCGAGCAGCGCGCCCGCCGCGGCGGGCGATACATCCGTATCGGTCAGCGCGGCGAGCACGGCGCGGGCACCGGTCTCGTCGAGATCGCGCCGATCGATCAACTGCTGCAGCAGGTCACGCATGCCGTGCCTGCAGGAAGTTCGCGAGCAGTCGCGGACCATCGGGCGTCAGCACGCTTTCCGGATGGAACTGCACGCCCTCGACATCGAGCTCGCGGTGGCGAACTCCCATGATCTCGCCCTGCGCCGTGCGCGCGCTGACCTCGAGCACGGCGGGCAGCGATGCGGGAGCTGCGATCAGCGAATGATAGCGGCCGACGGTGCAGGGTTGCGGCAGGCCCGCAAAGACGCCGCGTCCGTCGTGTTCGATGTCCGAAGTCTTGCCGTGCATCAGGCGGCCGGCGCGCACCACCTGGCCGCCAAACACCTCGACGATCGACTGGTGGCCGAGGCACACGCCGAGCACCGGCACGCGGCCGGCGAACGCGCCGATCATCTGCATCGACACACCCGCGTCGCGCGGTGTACCGGGCCCCGGTGATATGCAGAGGTGGGTCGGCGCGAGCCGGCGTGCGGCCTCGACGTCGATCGCGTCATTGCGATACACCGAGACATCGGCCCCCAGCACCATGAAAGCCTGCACCAGGTTGTAGGTGAAGGAATCGTAGTTGTCGATCAGCAGCAGGCGCGCGTTCACAACCCCTCCTCCGCGAGTGCGAGCGCGCGCACGAGCGCGGCGCTCTTGGCGCGCACTTCGTCGTACTCCGCATCCGGGTCGCTGTCCGCGACGATGCCGGCCCCGGCCTGGAAGCTGTATTCGTCGCCGTTGAAGACGAGCGTGCGGATCGTGATCGCCTGGTCCATGTCGCCCTGCGCACCGAAGTAGCCGATCGTGCCGCCGTAGAGGCCGCGTCGCACCGGCTCGAGTTCGTCGATCAATTGCATCGCGCGCACTTTTGGCGCACCGACCAGCGTGCCCGCGGGAAACGCCGCGGCGAACAGATCGAAGGCATCGCGCCCCGGCGCGAGCGTGCCGCGCACGCCACTCACCATGTGCATCACGTGGCTGTAGCGCTCGATCGCGCGATACGGCTCGACGCGGATGCTGCCGGCCCGCGCGACCCGGCCGAGGTCGTTGCGCGCGAGGTCGACCAGCATCACGTGCTCGGCGTTCTCCTTCGGGTCGGCGCGCAGCGCGGCTTCGTGGCCGGCGTCCACGGCCGGGTCGTCGGCGCGCGGCCTCGTGCCCGCGATCGGCCGCAGTTGCGCCGTGCCTTCCTGCAGCTTCACGAGCGCCTCGGGCGAGGAGCCGACCACCGTGTGCTCGCCGAGCCGGCAGTAGTAGAGGTAGGGCGAGGGATTGATCAGTCGCAGCGCGCGATACACCTGGAACGGATCGAGGTCGTGCCGGCCCGAGAACTTCGCCGACAGCACGAGCTGGTAGACATCGCCGGCCGCGATCGCGTCCTTGGCGCGACGCACCCCTTCGACATATCCGGCCCGCGACAGCGAGGGCTCGGGCTCGCTGTGCCGGCCGCGCGCGGCGCCGTTCGGCAAGCCGCCGCGCAGCGCACGCACGATTTCGCGCCGCAGCGACTCGCGTTCACTTTCGGGGCCCGCATGCAGCACCGCGATGCCGCGCGTCAGGTGGTCGAACACGAGCATCGATCGCGGCGCGACATAGTGCATCAGCGGCGTGCCGGCGAGCGGCCGGGCGTGTGCCGGCAGCTTCTCGAACCAGCGTACGATGTCGTAGGCGGCGTAACCGACGAGACCGCCGGCGAGCGGCACGTGCGCGATCTCGGGCTGCGGCCGGGCCACGCGCGCGAGCGCGCCGCGCAGGCTCGCGAGCAGCGCGTCCTGGTCCGCGGGCACCGGCCCACGCACGCCATTGAGGTAAAGCGCATCACTGTCGAGCCGGTACTCGACACTGTCGCCGAAACCGATGAACGAGTAACGCCCGAGCCGCTCGCCGCCCTCGACGCTCTCGAGCAGGAAGCGCGGCTGGAAGCCGCCGAGCTTCATGAACGCCGAGACCGGCGTATCGAGATCACCCGCTATGTCGAAAGTTTTCCGCATTCCCGCCACCCGCTGCCCACACCCGTGCACGACAAAAAACCCATCACCGCCAGGGACGGAGATGGGTCTTGCCGAATCGAAACCTTGATTCTGGTCGGCTGGAGATCAGCCGGTCACGCCAGCACCCACCCCGTCAGGAGTGTCGCCACCACCAGCAGTGCGCCGTGTGTGCGTGAGCAGTCATCCGGGCAGTATGGCGAGCGGACCGCGCATCGTCAACGATGGCGCGGTCCGCCCGTCACCCGCCGTTACGCGTCGCCTGGCACGGCGATCCCGAGTGCGTGCGCGATGCCTTCCCCGTAGGCCTTGTCGGCCTTCAGGCAATGGCCGATGTGGCGCAGCTGGATTTCCCTCGGGGCATCTCCGATCGCGCGCGCCGTGTTGCCGAACAGCGCCTGCTGCTGCGCCGGCGCCATGAGCCGGAACAACGCACCGGGCTGCGAGTAGTAGTCGCTGTCTTGCCGGTGGTTCCAGTGATCCACGGCGCCTGCGAGCGACAACGGCGGCTCGCGGAAATCCGGCTGCTCCTGCCACGCACCGTAGCTGTTCGGTTCGTAGCCGGGCGTACCGCCGTGATTGCCGTCCACGCGCATCGCGCCGTCGCGGTGGTAGCTGTGCACGGGGCAGCGGGCCGCGTTCACGGGGATCAGGTGGTGATTCACGCCGAGGCGGTAGCGCTGCGCGTCACCGTACGAGAACAGCCGCCCCTGCAGCATCCGGTCCGGCGAGAAACCGATGCCGGGCACGATGTTCGCGGGGTTGAACGCGGATTGCTCGACTTCCGCGAAGAAGTTTTCCGGGTTGCGGTCGAGCTCCATGATGCCGACATCGATCAGCGGATAGTCGCCGTGTGGCCAGACCTTCGTCAGGTCGAACGGGTTGTACGGTACCTTCGAGGCATCGGCTTCCGGCATGACCTGCACCTTGAACGCCCATCGCGGCCGGTCGCCGCGCTCGAGGCTCTCGTAGAGATCGCGCTGGTGGCTCTCGCGATCGCGGCCGATCAGCGCCTCGGCCTCCGCGTCGGTCAGATTGCGGATGCCCTGCAGGCACTTCAGGTGGAACTTCACCCAGTACCGCTCGTTCCGTGCGTTGATGAAGCTGAAGGTGTGGCTGCCGAAGCCGTGCATGTGGCGGTAGCTCGCGGGAATGCCGCGATCGCTCATCACGATGGTCACCTGGTGCAGCGCCTCGGGCAGCGAGGTCCAGAAGTCCCAGTTATTGCGCGCGCTGCGCAGGTTCGTGCGCGGATCGCGCTTCACGGCGTGGTTCAGGTCCGGGAACTTGAGCGGATCGCGCAGGAAGAACACCGGGGTGTTGTTGCCGACGAGATCCCAGTTGCCCTCCTCGGTGTAGAACTTCACGGCGAAGCCGCGGATGTCGCGCTCGGCGTCCGCCGCGCCGCGCTCACCGGCCACGGTGGTGAAACGCGCAAAGAGATCGGTCTTCCTGCCGATCTTCGAGAAGATCTTCGCCCGCGTGTATTTCGTGATGTCGTGCGTGACCGTGAAGGTACCGTAGGCGCCCGAGCCCTTGGCGTGCATGCGGCGCTCCGGGATCACCTCGCGGTCGAAGTGGGCGAGTTTCTCGAGGAACCAGACATCCTGCAGCAACTGCGGGCCGCGGGGCCCCGCCGTCAGGACATTCTGGTTGTCCGCGACCGGGCAACCGGCGTTGGTCGTCAGTTTCTTCCGGCTCATCCTCGTTCTCCCCTCGTGTGCCCGTCTGGCGATTGCCGCCAGTAGAACGTTTCCGGCGCTTGAAATGAAATCGATTGATTCAAACGCTCCAATAGACAGCCTCTATGGGAAGTAGAATGCCGGCAAGGCCGCGGGCACCTCGCCACGCGCGGCGATGGAGTGACCCGATGGCCACCGACTACGAGAAGCTCGGCGTCTTCTATCTCGGCCGGCCCTGGGAGGCGGCGAAGAAGGCAGCGGTGAACGAGCCGCTGCTGTACGACTCGCGCGACCTCACGACGCACGCGGTGTGCGTCGGCATGACAGGCAGCGGCAAGACCGGGCTCTGTCTCGCGCTGCTCGAGGAAGCCGGCATCGATGGCGTGCCCGCGATCTGCATCGATCCGAAGGGCGATCTCGCCAATCTGCTGCTGACCTTCCCGGAGCTCGCGCCGGCGGACTTCGCGGCCTGGGTGGACCCGGCCGATGCGCAGCGCAAGGGCCTTTCCGTGCCCGATTACGCCGCCTCGGTCGCGAGCACCTGGCGCAAGGGCCTGGCGGACTGGGACCAGACGCCGGCGCGCATCGCCAACCTGCGCGCCCGGGTCGACATGGCGATCTACACGCCCGGCGCCGGCACCGGCCTGCCGCTTTCGGTGCTCCGATCGCTCGATCCGCCGCCGCCCGAGACAGTCGCGGACTCGACCGCGTTGCGCGAGCGCGTGGGCGGAATGGTCGGCGGGTTGCTCTCGCTGATCGGACGCGAGGCCGATCCGTTGCAGAGCCGCGAGCACATCCTGCTGTCGAACATCGTCGAACGCGCGTGGCGCGCGGGACAGGGACTCGACCTCGCGGGGCTCATTGCCGCCGTGCAGAAGCCGCCGATGGACAAGGTCGGCGCGCTCGACCTCGAGACCTTCTACCCGGCGAAGGAACGCACCGCGCTCGCGATGGCGCTCAACAACCTGCTCGCCTCGCCCGGTTTCGCCGCCTGGCTCGAGGGCGATCCGCTCGATGCGCAGCGCCTGCTGTTCACGCCCGAAGGCAAGCCGCGCATCAGCATCATCTCGATCGCGCATCTCTCCGATCCCGAGCGCATGTTCGTCGTGACACTCGTGCTGAACGAGTTGATCGGCTGGATGCGCCGCCAGTCGGGCACGTCGTCGCTGCGCGCGCTGCTCTACATGGACGAGATCTTCGGCTACTTCCCGCCGACCGCCACGCCGCCGTCGAAGCTGCCGATGCTGACGCTGCTGAAGCAGGCGCGCGCGTTCGGTATCGGCTGCGTGCTCGCGACGCAGAATCCCGTCGACCTCGATTACAAGGGCCTCGGCAACACGGGCACCTGGTTCATCGGGCGGTTACAGACCGATCGCGACAAGCAGCGCGTGCTCGACGGACTCGAGAGCGCACTGCCGGGGGGCACGGCCGGCAGTCGTGCGACGCTCGATTCGCTGATGAGCGGGCTCACGCAGCGCGTGTTCCTGATGCGCAACGTCCACGACGATGCCCCGCTCCTGATGCAGTCCCGCTGGGCGCTGTCGTACCTGCGCGGGCCGCTCACCGGACCCGAGATTTCGCGGTTGATGGCGGATCGCAAGACGTCGGCACGGCCGGCGGGCCCGGTGGTATCCGCACCGGTTTCGCAAGCCTCCACGGTGGAAAGCGCCCCTGCAACGGGCGGCAGTACGAGCCGACCAGCCGTGCCCGCGGGCGTGCACGAGTACTTCCTCGCCGCGGCCCGCCCGGGCACGGCGACCGAGTATCGGCCCATGCTCTTCGGCACCGCGAAACTGCATTTCGTCGATGGCGGCGCAAGCGTCGACGCCTGGCGCACGGTCTCGCTGCTCGCCCCGCTCGCCGACGATGAGAAGAGCGTCGCGTGGCCGGCGGCCACGACGAACAGCGACGCCCGACCGACATTCACGGATCGTCCCGAAGCGGCCGCGAAGTTCGCGGCACCGCCGGCCGCGCTGCTGCGCGCCCAGAACTACGCGTCGTGGGGCAAGACGTTCGCCGCGCAGCTCTATGAGTCGACACGCATCGAGGTGTTCACCTGCAAGGCGCTCGACATGGCGTCGAATCCGGGCGAGAGCGAGGGCGATTTCCGCGCGCGCCTCGCGCATGCCGCGCGCGAACAGCGTGATGCCGCCGTTGCCAGGGTGCGTGAAAAGTTCGCGGCGAAACGCAACACCCTTGCCGATCAGTTGCGGCGTGCAGAGGAGCGGGTCGGGCGCGAGCAGGATCAGCTCACCGAGAGACGCACGCAGACCGTCGTCTCGATCGGCTCGGCATTGCTCGGCGCTTTTCTCGGCCGACGGGCGGTCAGCGCGAGCAGCGTCGGACGCGCGGCCAGCGCGATGCGCACGGCATCACGCGTCGGACGCGAGAAAGAGGACGTCACGCGCGCCGAGGACAGCGTCGAGGTGCTGAAGCAGCGGCTGCTGGATTTCGACTCGCAATGCGAGGCCGAACTGAAGGCGGCCGGTGACGCATTCGACGCGGCCTCGCTGCCGCTCGAGCGCAAGTCGCTCGCTCCGCGCAAGAGCGACATCGCCATTGGCGAGATCGCGCTCGTGTGGGCGCCCTGGCGCCGTGGTGACGACGGCTTCCCCGCCCCCGCGTGGGGCCCGGCCTGAGGCCGGCCATCCGCCGCAGGAGTATCCATGCCCTCGTTCGACGTCGCCTCCGAAGTGAACCTGCACGAACTCGCCAACGCGGTCGACCAGGCGAACCGCGAGCTCGCGCAACGCTTCGACTTCCGCGACACGGGCGCGAAGTTCGAACTCGAGGCGCATACGGTCACGCTGCACGCGCAGGTCGAGTTCCAGCTGAACCAGATGCTCGAGGTGCTGAAGGTGAAGCTCGGCAAACGCGGCATCGATGTCGCGTGCCTCGAGGTGCAGGATGCCGAGACGAACCTCGCCGCCGCGCGCCAGCAGGTGCTGCTGAGGCACGGCATCGATCACGAGACCGGCAAGAAGATCTCGAAGCTGGTGAAAGACTCGAAGCTCAAGGTGCACAGCGCGATCCAGGGCGACAAGGTGCGCATCACCGGCAAGCAGCGCGACGACCTGCAGGCGGCGATCACCCTGTTGAAGAAGTCACCGTTCGACCGGCCGCTGCAGTTCGAGAATTTCCGCGACTGACCGCGCAAGATCTGAAGTGGCTTGATTTGACTAGCTATAGCTATTCTATTACTATCTCCACGATTAGCTTTAGCTATTCGGAATCGTCATGCTGAAAACCCTCCCTCTTCGCCAGCTCGATCGCTCGCTCGCTCCGTGGCGAAAACTACCCCGGTCGCGCCCGGCCGCGGGCTGGCTGCGCGCCGTCCGCGAGGCCCTGGGCATGACGACTCGACAAGTAGCCACGGCCGTCGGCGTCTCTCAGGGAGCCGTGGTCGACATCGAGCGCACCGAAGCGCGCGGCGACATTACGCTCGCCACGTTGCAGCGCTATGCCGCCGCGCTCGGATGTGATCTCGTGTACGCCCTCGTACCAAGATTGCCATTGCAGCGAACGATCGAAGCAAAGGCGGACCAGATCGCTCGCCTGCAAGTCGCGCGCGTAAGTCAGTCCATGGCGCTCGAGGGTCAGCAGACTAGTCCGGAGTACCGCAAGCGCGAGATTGCAGCGCTGCGCCGCAAGCTCCTGGATGGCCGGCGCTCGCGTCTTTGGCAGTGAGATTCGAGTACGCGCCAGGCGCGACTCCAATCGATCCCGATGAAGCCGCCGGGCTCATTCCTGCCCACATCACGCTGCAGCACGAACTCAACGAGTACGAAGAAGCCAACATTCTCGAGGCTACCGAGTGGCTGTGCTCCCGCCGCCGCGGCGATCCGCTGGACGAAAACTTCATCCGCGAGGTGCACCGGCGCATGTTCGGCCACGTCTGGAAGTGGGCGGGTCAGCAGCGTCGCTCTGACAAGAGCATTGGCGTGCCCTGGTTCGAAATACCCGGGAGCCTGCGTCAGTCGCTCGGCGACATACGCGCGCAAATCGGGCACGGCGCATATCCGCCCGCCGAAATCGCCGCCCGTTTCCATCATCGCCTGGTGGCGGTTCATGTGTTCCCGAATGGAAACGGCCGACACGCACGTCTCGCGGCCGACCTGCTGCTCACGCAGCTCGTTGGTCGGCGCTTCGAATGGGGTCGCGGGTCGCTGCTGCAAGCAAGTGCGCTGCGGGCACACTACATCGCTGCGCTTCGAGCGGCGGATGCCGGTGACTACGGCTTGCTGCTCAGCTTTCTGAACATTTGAGATCAGCCCCGTGCCGCATCGAGGAGCCGGCAGAGCGCCGCGGTGGCGTCGATCGCTCCCGGCCCCATGCGATCGAGCCGCGGATCGTCGAACACATAGAGATGCCCGGCGGCGGTGGCCGCGAAATGCGGGAAGCGGCGCCACTCCGCGACCCATTTCGACGCCTCGGCGCGCGGCGCCGACACGACGATGACGCCGGGATTGCGCGCCAGCACGGCCTCCGTGCCGAGCGCCGGCGCAGCGGTGTGTTCGCCCGCGAACACGTTGCGCGCCCCGCAGACCGCGAGGGCATCAGTCACGATGTGCGGTCCGCCGATCGCATAGATCGGCGGGTTCCACACCTGGTACATGACGTCGAGCGGTGTCCGCTGTGCGTAGGTCGCGCGCAGCGCGGCGAGTTGCGCGGCGAGTCGCTGCGCCTCGCGGTCTGCGACGACGCCGGTGCCCGCGAGGCGTCCGAGTCTCGAGATGCTCGGCGCGATATCCCGCAGCCGTGTGAACCGGGTCGTGTAAACGGGCAGCCCGAGCCCTCGAACCCGATCGATCATCAGCGGTGAAGTGATCGCCTGCATGACCACGACAACATCGGGGCGCAGCGCAAGCAACCGCTCGATATCGATCGCCTGCAGATCGCCGAGGCGCGGAATGCGCTTCGCGGCGGCGGGTTCATCGGCGTACTCGATCGTCGCGACCACCCGATCGCCCGCCCCGGCCGCGAACAGCAGCGCTGTCGCGCCCGGCGCGAGTGCCACGATGCGCTGCGCCGGCCGCGCCAGGTGCAGCGTGTGGCCGATATCATCCGTGACCGGGAGACCCGCCACCGCCGGTGCCGCGAACGCCGCACCGGCGGTGGTCAGGGAGACTGCGAGGAACGCGAGCGCGGCGTGCGCCGCGCCGCGCATCAGGCGGCGCCGGGCTTCTGCACCCAGGCGCTGCACCAGCCGTTTGCCGCGACGAGCTTTCGCGGGAACAGATTGCACGGCCGCCAGGCGTCGCCGGCCTTGCCGGTGAGTTGCAGGCAGTTCGCGCAGTGGTGGCCGGGCTTGTAGGTCGGGTTCTTCTTCGGATCGACCAGCTTCGCATCGTGCACATAGTGGAGCGCAACGGCGGTCGGATCCTTCTCGTCGAGATGCGGAAACGCCTGCGCCGCTGCCGGAGCCGACGCGATGGTCGCAACGCCGGCGAGTCCGGCAGCCGCGCTCACGGTGACGCCCAGCATCTGGCGGCGGGTCAGCTTGTCGTTCGAATTCATCAGGGAACCTCCAACGGGATGCAGTATCGGGGGGCCCCGGATGATACTGCCCCGATGCCGGGAGGGGCGCGAATGAGAATGGTTCCGCCTGCCGCCTTCTACTTCGAGAACGCAATCTCGCCACCGATCACGGTCATTTCGATGCGCGTGGCGAGGATCTCCTCGTCCGGAACGGTGAGGATGTCCTGCGACAGCACGGTGAAGTCGGCGAGCTTGCCGACTTCGAGCGTTCCGCGATCGTGTTCCTCGAACGCCGCGTACGCCGGCGCCCAGGTCAGCATCCGGAGCGCTTCGGCGCGCGAGACACGCTCCTCGCGATGCCAGTTCGCGTCGGCGAAACCGTCGAGCGAGCGGCGCACGGCCGCGGCATAAAACTCCATGACCGGATCGCCGCGCTCGACCGGCGCGTCGGTGCCCGCAGCGACGACGGCGCCCGAATCGAGCAGGCTGCGCCATGCGTAGGCGCCCTCCAGCCTCTCGGGACCGAGGCGCGCTGGCGCGAAATACAGATCGCCGATCGCGTGCGAGGGCTGCATCGAGGCGATCACACCGAGGGCCGCGAATCGCGGCAGGTCGTCGGGCGCGAGCACCTGCGCGTGCTCGATGCGCCAGCGCGGCTCGGCGATCGCTCGTTCGGCCCGCGGCACGGCCGCGAAGGCGCGCTGGTAGAGATCGAGCGCGATCCGGTTCGCGCGATCGCCGATGGCGTGGGTCTCGATCTGTATGCCGCGGCGCAGGGCCTCGGTCAGCACCGGAAAAAGCGCGGCTTCGGAGTTGAGCAGCAGTCCCGAACTCCCGGGTGCGTCGCTGTAGGGAGCGAGCAGCGCCGCGCCGCGCGAGCCGAGCGCACCATCCATGTAGAGCTTGATGGCACGCACGGTGTAGCGATCACCACAGGGTTGGCGTTCGATCCGGCCGGCGAGGAGTTGCGCCGCGTCCTCGCCGGGGCCGCCGATCGCGTCATACAGCCGCAGCTTGATGCGCCCGTCCCGGTAAAGCGTGCAAAGCCGCCCGACCTCGGCGCGTGTGTTGCCCGCGATCTGCAGTTGCGTCCAGCCGAGGCGCACGCTGCGTGCCGCGCCGAGCTCGAGCGCGCGCAGCTCCTCGGCAGCGGACGGCGGCGGGACGAGCCGCCCGACGAGCGCGACCGCCGCATCGACCAGCATGCCGGTCGGCTCTCCATGCGCGTCGCGCAGGATCTGCCCGCCGGCCGGATCCGGCGTCTTTGCGTCGACACCGGCCAGCGCGAGCGCGCGGCTGTTCGCCACGGCGGCATGGCCATCGGCGCGCTCGAGCAACACGGGTCGATCCGCGACCACCGCATCGAGCGCCGCGCGTGTCGGAAACGCCGCGGGCTGCCAGCGCGATTCGAGCCAGCCCCGGCCGGTGATCCAGGGCGCCGTCGTGGTCGTGGCGCGCGCGGCGAGCTTGCGCTGCAGCTCCGCGAGGCTCGCAGTGCCCGTGAGATCGAACTCGAGCTCGCGAAAGCCGATGCCGGAAAGGTGCGCGTGCGCATCGGTGAATCCCGGCACGACCGTTGCGCCGTGCAGGTCGACGTGGCGCGCCGCTTTCGGCGCCCGTCGCAGCGCCCGCGAAGTCGGGCCGATGTAACGGATGCGGCCGTCTTCGACGACGATCGCGTCGGCGCCGCGCGGCGTCCCGGCGCCCGTGTGCAGGTTCGCGTTGAAAAACACGGCGGCCTCGAGGCAGGCGACGACGAGCAGACTCATACCGCCTCCTTGCGTCGATGCTCGGAGCCGCGATGCGCCTCGATCGACACGTGCACGACCTGCGGCAGGTGCGCGAGCCGCGCCTTGTAGACCTCGGGCTCCTGCGGGTCCGCGACGATGAGTGACACGATGGCGGCGTACCTGCCCGGCCCGACGTGCCACAAATGCAGGTCCCCGACGCGCGCGTCGTCGATCTCGATCGCCGCGCGGACAGCGCGTGCGAGCGCCGGGTCATTCACCGCATCGAGCAGCACGGCGCCCGTGTCGCGCATCAGCCCGACGGACCAGCGCGCGATCAGCAATGCGCCGGCCAGCCCGATCACCGGGTCGAGCCATGTCCAGCCGAGCCAGCGGCCGAGCACGAGGGCGGTGATCGCGGCGATCGAGGTCAGCGCATCGGCCAGTACGTGCAGGTAGGCGCCGCGCAGGTTCTGGTCCACGGCATGCGAATGCGGCCGGCCGTCGTCGTGGTCGTGGTCGTGGTCGTCGTGATCGTGGTCATGGTCATGGCGCAGCAGCAGTGCGCTCACGATGTTCACGACGAGGCCGAGGACCGCGACCAGGATCGCCTCGTCGTACGCGATCGTCACCGGCGCGAGCAGGCGCTCGCCCGACTCCGCCGCGATGATCAGCGCGACGATACCGAGGATCACCGCGCTCGCGAAACCGGCGAGATCGCCAACCTTGCCGGTGCCGAAGCTGAAGCGCGTGTTGCGCGCATGGCGGCGCGCGAACCAGTACGCGAAGCCGGCGAGTGCGAGCGCGCCGGCGTGGGTGCCCATGTGCCAGCCGTCGGCGAGCAGGGCCATCGAGCCGAACAGCGTGCCGGCACCGATCTCCCCGACCATCATCACGAGCGTCAGCGCAACGACCCACCAGGTGCGGCGCGCGTTGCGATCATGGTGCTCGCCGAGAAAGACGTGGTCGTGTTCGAGATCTTCAGTGCGGTGGGCGTGCATCGCGCGCTTTCACGCCGGTGTTGAGCGGATTGGCGGCGCAACTGCCGCAGCCGCCCCCGAGACCCCGCTCGGCCCGGCGCAGCAGCGGGCCCATGATGCCTCGCCAGCAGCGTCCCGCAAACCCTGGCAACGGCACGGCGTCGTGCAGCGCGCGGACCGCCCGGTAGCGCGGGCGCACGGGCATCAGCTGCCAGATCACTGACAGTGCCGCCACCGAGACAATGGCCACGACGAGCGCGTTCATGGGGCGAACGCCAGGGCCATGCGATACGTGACGAACGATGCGAGGTACGCGAGCGCGAACAGATACCCCGCCATGATGAGCGGATAGCGCCACGACTGCGTCTCGCGCTTCACGACCGCGAGCGTCGAGAGGCATTGCGGCGCGAAGATGTACCAGGCGAGCAGCGACAAGCCCGTCGCGACACTCCACGTCGAGGCGATGACCGGCTGCAGCGCACTTTCGAGCGCCGTATCCGTCGCGGACATCGCATAGACCGTGCCGAGGGCGCTCACCGCCACCTCGCGTGCGGCGAGGCCCGGCACGAGCGCGACCGCGATCTGCCAGTTGAATCCGATCGGGGCGAACAGCACATGCAGCGCGCGCCCGAGCATGCCGGCGAAGCTGTACTCGATGGCGGGACCTGCTGCGCCGGGCGGCGGCGCCGGGTAGCTCGCGAGGAACCACAGCACGATCATCAGCGAGAGAATGATGCCGCCGACGCGGCGCAGGAAAATGCGCGCGCGCTCGATGAGCCCGACGGCGAGGCTGCGCAGGTCGGGCCATTGATAATCCGGCAGCTCGAGCATCAGCGGATGGTAGGTGCGCTTCGTCAGGAAGCGTTTCATCACCCATGCGACGGCGAGCGCGGCGAACACGCCGGCGGCATACAGGGCGAAGAGGACGAGCCCCTGCAGGTTGAACGGACCGACCCGCCGCACCGGGATGAACGCCGCGATCAGCAGCGCATAAACGGGCAGCCGCGCCGAGCAGGTCATCAGCGGCGCGATCATGATCGTCGCGATGCGGTCGCGTACGCTCGGGATCGTGCGGGCGGCCATGATTCCCGGGATCGCGCACGCGAAGCTCGACAGCAGCGGAATGAAGGCGCGCCCCGAGAGGCCGACATTGCCCATCAAGCGGTCGAGCAGGTAGGCGGCGCGCGGCAGGTAACCACTGTCCTCGAGCACGAGGATGAAAAAGAACAGGATCAGGATCTGCGGCAGGAACACGATCACGCTGCCGAGGCCCGCGATCACGCCGTCGATGAGGAGACTGCGCAGCGCGCCGGCGGGCAGCACGCCCGACAGCCATCCGCTGAGCGCCGCCACGCCCGCCTCGATCCGGTCCATCGGCCATTCGGCCCAGCTGAACACCGCCTGGAACACGAGGAAGAGCACGGCCGCGAGCACCAGCATGCCGGCGGCCGGATGCATCAGGATCGCGTCGGCACGCGTCGCCGCGCGCGTGCGCAGCGGTTCGCGATACCCCACCTCGGCGAGGATGCGCGGCACGAGTTGCTGCGTGCGTTCGGTCGATTCACGATCCGGCGCGAGATCGCAGACCGCGCCGTTGCCCGCCGCCGGCATCCCGGCGTCGGGGTCCCGCGGCAGGTACGGCGCGAGCCCTTCGATCAGCGGATCGGCGCCGCCCGGTGCGATCGCAACCGTTTCGAACACGGGCACGCCGAGCACCGCGGACAGCTTCGCCGCATCGAGCCGAAAGCCGCGCCTGCGCGCGAGATCACTGCGATTGAGCGCAACGACCATCGGATGCCCGAGGCGCTGCACTTCGAGCACGAGGCGCAGCGACAACGGCATGTGCGTCGCATCGGCGACGCAGACGATCACGTCGGGCGGTGCCTCACCCGCGACGCGACCGAGCACGAGATCGCGCGTGATCGCCTCATCGAGCGTGGTCGGCGACAGGCTGTACGCGCCCGGCAGGTCGAGGACGCAGTACGGTCGACCCGCGCGATCGCGGAAATGCCCTTCCTTGCGTTCGACGGTGACGCCCGGGTAGTTCGCCACTTTCTGGCGACCGCCGGTGAGGCGATTGAACAGCGCCGTCTTGCCGCAATTCGGCACGCCGACCAGCGCAATGCGAAGCTCCGCCAGCCGACGATTGGCGGTATCCATGGAGGCCTGCTTCAGGCAGCGACGCCGGCGGGTACGACCATCACGGCGGCGGCCTCGCGCCGGCGCAACGCGAAAGTCGAGCCACGCACGCGTACCGCGAGAGGGTCGCCGATCGGCCACATCGACTCGACGACTTCGATCTCGACTCCGCACACGAAGCCGAGTTCGACCAGCCGCTGCCCGACAGTGGAACGCAGCGCATCGTCGATCACCGGCGTCTCGGCGAGCACCGTCTGCACGACCGCGCGCGCACCACGCCGCAGGGTCGACAGCGGAACGGGCAACGCGGTGGCGGCAACGCTCATGCAGCAAGTATCCGGCTAACGCGAATGCTTCGCAATTACTAACCGGTAGCGCTGTTTCAGCAACAAATTACTACCATGTGTAGCGGATTGTTGCACCCGCGGTTCTCCCGGGTCGAGTATACCGCTCGAGCGCCGGATCGCCGGCGAAACGACCGCTGACGTCCGACCACTCCCAACAGGTGCGATCCACGAGATTGAAGACGCCGGCGTTGAAGCGCACTCGCGACGTGAGCTGCACGTCGGCCAGCAGATCGAACGTCGCATGGCCGCCCGGCGTGAACAGCGCACCGGCGCTGTGGTCGGCGCGCTCGACGGCGCCAGTGAGCGTCGACACGAGTTCCGCTCCCCAGCGCCTCGACGGCGCGCGATACGCGAGGCCGACGACGCCCTGCGGCGGTTCGACCGAGTTGAGTGGCGCGCCGTTGGCGCTGCGATTCTCGCCGCGCGACCAGGCCGCCGCGAGCCGCACGGAAAACCCGCTCAGCGCGGGCGCCAATGCTTCGAGCGGCAACCCTGCGGCGATTTCGGCGCCGTAGATCCGCACCTCGCTCAGGTTCCGGGACTGGAACACGACGAGGCCCGAGACCGGATCGAAGGTGCCGACGCGCGATTCGATGAAGTCGTCGTAGAGATTGTAGTAGCCGGCGAGCGCGACATACCCGCCGCGCTGGTCGGTGAGGCGCCAGCCGAGCTCGAACCCGTTGCTCGTCTCCGATTTCAGGTCCGGGTTGGCGATCGCGGTGTAACCGAACGCGAGATTCTCGAAACCGATGTTGACGTCGTCCGACGGCGGCGCGCGAAAGCCGGCCGCATAGTTCAGGTACAGGGCCGTGTTGGCGGTCGCGCGATACAGCACGCCGAGCTTCGGCGACACGTTGCGCTCATCGATGTCGGTCGCGGCAAAGCCGGGATTGTCGGCGGCGAAGATCGCGTCGATCTGCGGTCGCAGCGCATAGTCGTCGAAACGCACGCCCGGCGTGATCGTGAAGGCGCCGATGCGGATCTCGTCCTGCACGTAAGCGGAAGCCTGCCGGGTCGTCGTCAGCGGAAAATCGCGCACCGGAAACACGTCCGGCAGGATCGTCGTGCTCGTGCTTGCGGTCAGCAGGTTCGTCTGCATGCCACGCCGCAGCTGCGCCGTGTCCGTCTCGACGAATTCCAGGCCGAAGGCGAGCACGTGGTCGGTGGCACCGGCCGCGAAGCGGCTGAAGAGCGTCGCCTCGGCGCCGCGCGTTTCCTGGTCGAAATCGAATTCGCGCTGGCGGGCCTGCGGAGTGATGGCCCCGGCAAGCGATGCGACGAGGCGCTGCTCGAAGGTTTCCTGCGTCGTTTCGCTCACCTGGCGATAGACACGCCATTCACCGCGCTCGAACCAGCGCACCGCGGCGGGCGTGAATTCGTGGTCGAACGCCACGCGGCTGCGCACTGCGGCGTCGCTGCCGACGAGGCCGGTCGTCTGCGTACGCCCCGGCAGCGGCGCCGTCGTCGACACCGCCGTGAGCACATCGGTCGCGGTATCGTCGCGCGTCCCCTCGAACGTCAGCCGGAAGCGCTGCGAGTCGCTGGCATCGAACACGATCTTCGCGAGAACGCTGTCGCTGTAGACATCCTGCGGCACCGGCCGGGTCCGCAGCGCGCCGACACCACCGCGCGTTCCGGCATTGTCGAGCTCATGGCCGTCGCGATGGGTGTACGACAGCAGCGCCGACCATTCGCCCGCGCGACCCGCGGCGGTCGCGCCGGCCATCGTCGCATCGTTCCAGCCCGAGTAGCCGCCTTTCGTCGACAGGCCGAAACGGCGGTCGCCGTCGAGCAGGTCCACGGGGTCCCTGGTCGTGAACGCGAACACTCCGCCGATCGCGTCCGAGCCATAGAGCGACGACGCGGAGCCGCGCACGATCTCGACGCGCTTCAGCAGCTCCGTGTCGAGCATGTCGCGGCCGGCGTTGGCGTAGCTGCCGATCGTGAACGCATCCGGCAGGCGCACGCCGTCCACCTCCATCAGCACGCGATTGCCGCCGATGCCGCGGATGCTCGGGCCCGAGGCACCGAACCGGCCGCCCTCGTTGCGCATCGAAACGCCCGGCTCGTAGCGCAGCACGTCCTCGAGGTTGAAAACGAGCTCGCGGTCCAGCGCGGCGGTGTCCTTCACCGTGACGGTGGCGGGCACGTCCATGATCCGCGTCGCGATGCGCGTCGCGGTGATCGTCACGAGTTCGAGCTGGGCGGGAGCGTCTGCGGAACTGGCGGCCAGCGGCACGAGACCTGCGAGCAGCACGGGAACGGCGCGGGAAATCATCGATGGGACCTGTTTGTTGCTTTGCGACAGCGCGCGAATGTGAATGATTCGCATTCGCGAGTCCAGCGGGATTTGTACGCTGTCATTCGTTCAATTATTGACACTCTGTCAATGCCCGCCTAATCTCCCGCCGTGAACGACCTCACCGATCGCCGCCAGGAGGAGAAGGAGCGACGTCGCGCCGAGCTGCTGGATGCGGCCGAAGCGGTGGCAGCGTCCGCAGGCATCGAGGCGATGACGATGGACGAGGTCGCGCGCAAGGCGCGCCTGTCCCGTGCGCTGCTCTACGTGTACTTCGAGGATCGCTCCGATCTGCTGTTCGCGATCTGCGAGCGTGGCCTCGAGAACCTGCGCGCGCGTTTCGAGGCGGCCGCCAGCGGACCGCCGACCGGGCTCGAGCAGATCGGCGCAATCGGGCGCGCGTTCGTCACGTTCTCGCGCGAGCAGCCCGTCTACTACGACGCGCTGTCGAAATTCGCGATGCACTCGCCCATGAATCCCGAGAGCGGCACGAACGAATTCCGCTGCGTCCTCTGCGGCGATCGCGTGCACGACATCCTGGTCGCGTGCATCGAGCGCGGCATCGCCGACGGCTCGATCCGCGCCGACGCCGGCCCGCCTGCCCTGGTCGGCCTCACCCTGTGGGGCTACATGCACGGCATCATCCAGCTCGCGACGACCAAGCCCGCGGTACTCGAGCACCGCGGCTTCGATGTCGAGCGCCTGGTCGAGCAGGCGCTCGCGCTCGCGAGCCGCGCGCTCGGGCGGCCATAGCCGTGCGCGCGCGAATCATCGGTTGCGGTCTCGTCGTGGCGGTGCTGGCCGCGGTGGGCGTACAGGCAGCCTCGAGCGCCTCGCCGCGGCCGCTCGCCGAGATCGTCGACGACTACGTTCGCGAGGGCCTCGGCGCAAACCTCGCGCTGCGGCGTGGCCACTTCGACGTCGAGCGCGCGCTGGCCGCGCTCGACGCGGCGCGGGCGAAGTATCTGCCTGAAGTCACGCTCGATGCGCGCCTGGCGCGCAACGAAGGCGGGCGCGAGTTCGTGCTGCCGCTCTCGCAGCTCAATCCGGCACTCGAAGACGAGACCATCGCCTTCCTGCGCGACCGTGACCAGGACTCGCGCCTCGGCCTCACGCAGCCGCTGTACGCGCCGGCGATTCCCGCGACCGTGCGCGCGCAGCGCGCGCAACTCGCCGCCAGCGAGTACGCGCAGATCGCGCTCGCGCGCCGCCTGAAGCGCGACATCGCGGTGGGCTATCTCGACTGGTTGCGCGCGATGAAGACGGTGGCGATCGTCGAGTCGAGCCGCGTGCTGCTCACCGAGAACCTGCGTGTCATTGAATCGCTCTTCCGCAACGGCAAGGTCACGCAGGACCAGGTGCTGCGCGCACGCGCCGAACTGCTCGAGGTCGTCCAGCAGCAGCGCGAGAGCGAGAACCTCGCGCGCCAGGCGCGCAGTTACCTGAACTTCCTGCTGAACCGGCCGCTCGATGCCGCGCTCGAGGCGGCCACCGTCGAGGACATCGCCGCTCGCCCCGTGGCCGACCTCGCCACACTGCAGGCCGGCGCGCTCGAACGTCGTCCCGAACTCGCGCAAGCCGGCAGCGCCGCGCGGGCGGCCGAGGCGCAGGTCGACATCGCCAGGGCGGCGCGCAAACCGACGCTCGGCTTCGGTCTCGACGGCGGCATCCAGGGCGAGGACTACGGCACGGGCCACGGCTACAACTATGCGCAGGCGACGCTGCGCGTCTCGTGGAAGCTGTTCGACGGCGGCGCGAGCCGTGCCGCCGTGCGCGGCGCGCAGGCGCTCGTGCGGCGCACGGCCCTGGAGCGCGACGAACTCGCGCAACAGGTGCGCCTCGAGGTCCAGCAGGCGCTCGACCGGTTCGAAACCGCCGGCGATTCGCTCGCGACCGCGGAGGCCCGCGCCGACGCGGCGCGCGCGGGCTTCCGGATCGCGAGCCGCAAGCGCGACGAGGGCGTGATCAGCCAGGTCGAATTCATCGATGCGCGCAGCACGCTGACCGGTGCCGAGCTCAACCTCAACGTCACGCGCTTCGCGCTGCTCGCGCGCGAAGCCGATCTCGACTACGTCACCTCGGCCGGCGCGCTGCCGGTCGATCCCGTCACCGCAGGTTCTCCGCCATGACGCGCCTTCCCGGCCCCTTGCCCCGCCTCCTTGCTGCCGCCGTGATCCACGCCGGCCTCGCCGCCTGCAACGGCTCGCCACCCGCGGCCGAGGTCGAGGCGACGCCGGTGCGGGTCGCCGCCGCCTACACCGGCCCCGCCCTGCCCGCCATCGCGACGAACGGCGTCGTCGCGGCGAAAGACGAAATGCGCCTGTCGTTCAAGCTCGGCGGCATCGTGCGGCGCATCGCCGTGCAGGAAGGCGAGCGCGTGCGGCGCGGCCAGCGCCTCGCCGAAATCGAGCTCACGGAAGTGGATGCGCAAGTCGAGCAGGCCGCGCAGCTCGCCGCCAAGGCGCAGCGCGATCTCGAGCGGGGCGAGCGGCTCTACGCCGACCAGGTGATCAGCCTCGAGCAGTTGCAGGACCTGCGCACCCAGGCCACGGTCGCGGCCGCGCAGGCGGCGGGCGCGCGTTTCAACCGGAGTCACTCGATGATCGTCGCACCGGATGACGGCGTCGTGCTGCGCCGGCTGGTCGAGGAGCGCGAATTCGTCCCGGCGGGACAGACAGTGCTGGTCGTCAGCGGCGCGGATCGCGGGTTCGTGGTGCGCGCCGCGCTCGCCGATCGCGAGATCGTGCAGGTGAAGCTCGGTGACCCGGCCGGGATCCGCATGGATGCCTTCCCCGGCCGCGTCCTGCGCGGCACGGTCTCGGAAGTCTCGCGCGCGGCCGACGGCGGCAGCGGCCTCTTCCCCGTCGAAGTGCGCATCGAGGACGACGGCGTGCGGTTCGCGAGCGGTCTCGTCGCGAAGCTCTCGATCGTGCCCGCCGCCGCGCGCACCGCGAGCCTCACCTGGGTGCCGATCGCGGCGATCGTCGAGGGCGATGGCGATCGCGCGAGCGTGTTCGTGGTGCGGGACGGTCGCGCGCTGCGCCGCGAGGTCGAAGTCGCGTTCATCGCGATAGACGGCGTCGCGCTCGCGGGCGGCCTCGAGGCCGGCGAGACGGTCGTCACCGACGGCGCGCTCTACCTCGCCGACAAGGATCCGGTCACGATCGTGAAGGAAGCCGCGCAGGCGGCGGGCGGTACGCCGATTCCGACCCGCGGGTGATCCGGTGAGCGCACTCGAGTTCCCGATCCGCCGCTACCAGTTCACGCTGGTCGCGTTCCTGTGCCTCGTCGCCCTCGGCTGGTTCGCCTTCGCGAACATCCCGCGCGAAGAAGACCCCCATTTCAAGATCCCCGGCTACTTCATCACGACGATCTGGCCGGGCGCCGACCCGCGCGACCTCGAGCAACTCGTCGCAAAGCCGATCGAGGACAAGCTCGCCGAACTCGATGACGTGAAGAAGATCGAGACCACGATCACCGATGGCGTGGCATTCATCGTGATCGAGTTCCAGGCCTGGGTCGATGCCGACCGGAAATACGACGAGGTCACGCGCGAGGTAAACGCGCTGCGACCGGCGCTGCCGACCGACATCGCGCAGCTCGAAATCCGCAAGCTGAGCCCCGGCCTCGTCAACACGATCCAGCTCGCGCTCGTCTCGGAGGATGCAACATGGCGTGAGCTCGAGGACCACGCACGTGAGCTGAAGGACACGCTGAAAACGGTCGTCGGCATACGCACCGCCGAGAGCTGGGCCATCCCGCGACGCGAACTGCGCGTGCAGCTCGACCTGAAGCGCATGGCGGAACTGCACCTGGCACCGGCCCAGGTGGCGCAGGCGATCGCGAGCGAGAACGCGAACATTCCGGCCGGTGTCATCGACCTCGGGCCACGCGGTTTCAACCTGAAGACCTCCGGTGCCTACCAGACGCCGGACCAGGTGCGCGACACGGTGGTGGCCGTGGCCGCGGATCGCAGCGTGCGGATCCGCGACCTTGCCACGGTCGAGTGGACGACTTCGCCGTGGAGCTACGTGGGGCGCTACAACGGCCGGCGCGCCGTGTTCGTCACCGCGAACCAGAAAGAGGGCTACAACATCCTCGACGTGCAGCGGCGCCTCGATGCGACGCTCGACCGCTTCGAGAAGGGCCTGCCGAAGCGCATCGAGCTGGCCCGCGGGTTCGAGCAGTCGAAGAACGTCGAGCACCGGCTCGGGCGGCTCTACAAGGACTTCGGGATCGCCATCGCGCTCGTGCTGCTGACGCTGGTGCCGCTCGGCTGGCGCGCCGCCGGCATCGTGATGGTCGCGATCCCGCTGTCGCTCGCGTTTGGCATCACGTTGCTCTATTTCATCGGTTATTCACTCAACCAGATTTCGATCGCGGGCTGCGTGGTTGCGCTCGGCCTGCTCGTCGATGACTCCATCGTGGTCGTCGAGAACATCGCGCGCCACCTGCGCACCGGCCTCAGGCGCACGGCCGCGGCACTCGCCGGCACGCGGCAGATCACGGTCGCGATCCTCGGCTGCACCGCCACGCTGATATTCGCGTTCCTGCCGCTGCTGATGCTGCCCGGCACCGCGGGCAAGTTCATACGGGTCCTGCCGGTGACCGTCGTCGCGACGATCGTCGGCTCGCTGATCGTTGCGCTGTTCATCATTCCGTTCCTCGCGAGCCGGCTGCTGCCGCGCCACAGCGATGAATCCGGCAATCCCGTGCTGCAGCGGGTGATGGGTGCCATCCATCGCTACTACCGGCCGGCGCTGCACTATTGCCTCGCGCGCCCGCGCGCGACCGTCGCGGTCGCGATCGGCGGCTCGCTGCTCTTGTCCGCGGCGCTCGTGCCGCTGATCGGTTCGAGCCTCTTTCCGAAGGCCGACACGCCCCAGTTCCTGATCCAGGTCGAGGCGCCCGCCGGCACGAGCCTCGGGGCGACCGATGCGGCCTTGCGCTTCGTCGAGACGAAGCTCGCCGCGATGCCGGCGGTGAAGGGCTGGTTCACGAACCTCGGCCACGGCAACCCGCAGATCTATTACAACCACATCACCCGGCGCGATGCCGCGAATTACGGCGAGATCTTCGTGCAGCTGCATCGCTATGACACGCATGCGACGCCGCGCGAGCTCGACCGCCTGCGCCGCTCGCTCGCGGGCTACCCGGCGGCGCGCATCTACGTGAAGGAGTTCGTCAACGGCCCGCCGATCAGCGCGCCGATCGCGGTCCGGGTCGTGGGCCGCGACCTCGCGACGATCGAGGCGCTGGCGGGCCAGGTGCAGCGGCTGCTCGAACGGCTTCCCGGCACGCGCGACGTGCAGAACCCGCTCGAGATCGCGCGCACCAACCTGCGCCTCGCCGTCGACAGCGGCAAGGCGAGCCTCCTCGGCGTGCCGACCGCCGAGTTCGATCGCGCGGTACGGCTGTCGGTCGCGGGATTGCCGGTCGGCACGTTCAAGGACCAGGACGGCGAGCAGTACGACATCATCGTGCGCACCGCCGTCGGCACGCGTGCCGACCTCGCGACGCTCGGCGAAGTCCGCGTGCCATCGACGAGTGGTGCGCTGCTGCCGCTCTCGCAACTGGCGACGCTGCAGTTCGCGAAGGCGCCGGTCGTGATCCAGCGCTATGACCGCGAGCGCGCCGTCACGGTGGATGCGGATGTGCGCCCGGGCTACAACACCGCGCGACTCACCACCGATGTGAAGAAGCAGCTCGACGCGATGGCCTGGCCGCGTGGCTACCACTACCGGCTCGGCGGCGAGGCCGAGTCGAGCCAGGAAGCCTTCGGCGGCATCGGCATCGCGATCATCATCGCGATCTTCGGCATTTTCGCGATCCTCGTGCTCGAGTTCGGCAACTTCAAGTCGACGCTGATCGTCCTCACGGTCGTGCCGCTCGGCGTGTTCGGCGGCCTGCTGATGCTGCTCGTCACCGGCAACACGATCTCGTTCACGGCGAGCATCGGCTTCATTGCGTTGATCGGCATCGAGATCAAGAACTCGATCCTGCTCGTCGACTTCACGAACCAGCTGCGCGAGACCGGCGTGCCGCTCGACGAGGCGATCGAGAAGGCCGGCGAGATCCGTTTCCTGCCGATCCTGCTGACGACGGCGACCGCGATCGGCGGCCTGCTGCCGCTCGCCGTGCAGAACATCGGGCTCTATTCGCCGATGGCGTGGGTGATCATCGGTGGTCTCGTCACCTCGACGCTGCTCGCACGCCTCGTGACTCCGGTGATGTACAAGCTCGCGCCGCCTTCGATCACCGCCGCCGCGGTGTAACATCACGCCGTGAAATCCGCGTTCCTCGACTACGCCACCGTCAGCGCCGGCGACCTCGATTCCACCGCGCTCGAGCGCGCATGCCCCGCGCTCACGCTCTACGACGAAACCCCGCCGGAGCGGATCGCAGCACGCATCGCGGACGTGGGCCTGCTGCTCGTCAACAAGGCACGCATCACGCGCGAGCTGATGGAGGGGGCGCCGTCTTTGCGGCTGATCGCGCTCGCCGCGACCGGCACCGACAACGTCGATCTCGACGCCGCGCGCGAGCGCAATGTGGCCGTGTGCAATATCCGTGATTACTGCACGCCCTCGGTCGTGCAGCACGTGCTCGGCGCGATCCTCGCACTCACTCATCGCTTTGCCGACTATTCGCGGCGCGTGAAGGCGGGCGACTGGGGCGCGAGGGCGCAGTTCACGATGCTCGACTATCCGATCCGCGAACTTGCGGGGCGGACCCTCGGCGTCGTGGGTTACGGCACGCTCGGGCGCGCCGTGGCGACGGCCTGCGAAACCGCGCTCGGCATGAAAGTGCGGGTCGCGCAGCGCGCGGGCGGCACGGACCCGGCGCACCCGCCCGGCCCGCCGGCCATCGGCGTCGCGCGATTGCCGCTCGATGCGCTGCTGCGCGAGGCCGACGTATTGACGCTGCATTGCCCGCTGACACCCGCGACGCGCGGCCTGATCGGCCCCGCGCAGCTTGCGCTGATGAAGCCCGACGCGATCGTCATCAATACCGCCCGCGGCGCATTGATCGATGTCGCTGCGCTCGCGCAGGCGTTGCGCGAAGGACGCCTCGGCGGCGCCGCGATCGACGTGCTGGCGCAGGAGCCCCCCGTCGAGGGCAGCCCGCTGTTCGCGGCCGACCTGCCGAACCTGATCGTCACGCCGCACGTCGCCTGGGCCGCGCGCGAATCGCGCCAGCGCTCGCTCGACGAAATCGCGGCGAACGTCGCGGACTTTCTCGCCGGTGGGCGTCGCGGGCGCGTCGTGTGAACTTGCAGGCGGGCGTCAGGCCTGCGGCGCCGTGCCGAGCAGCACACCCCGCGCCCATTCGACCACCGGCGCGACGCGCGGCGATACGAGCGACAGGGCGTCATCGAAATCGACCCAGCGCCACTCGTGGTGTTCGGGCACGCCCAGTTCCGCGTTGACGGGCAGCGTCACCCGCTCGGTGCGGGTCTGCGCCACGTAGTAGCGCGCGATCTTGTTGCGGGTGTAGGGCCCCGTGTCGTGGCACACATCGCCCCAGGTGAACACGAGATCCTCGATCGAGGATTCCTCGCGCACTTCCCGGCGCGCCGCGGCAAACGGCTCTTCGCCGGGCTCGACCATGCCTTTCGGAAAGTCCCAGCTGCGAAATGCGCGCAGCAGCAGATAAAGCCAGCCGTCGCCGTCACGCCTGACGACGACGACACCCGCCGACAGGCGCGGCGGCCGCCTCGTACCCATATGCGCGAAGGATAGCAGTCCTACGCGGCTTCGAGCACTCCGGCGACGGCGTGGATCACCGCGGCGATGCGTACCGCGCTCTGGATCGCCTCGCGCGTGACGCCGTGCGCACGCAGCTTCCTCTCGTGGGAAGTGATGCACAGGCCGCAGCCGTTGACCGCCGACACCGCGAGCGCGAGCAGTTCGAAATCGAGCTTGTCGATGCCGGGGTTGCCGATCACGTTCATGCGCAGGCGAGCGGGCATCGACTGGTACTCCGGGTCATCCACGAGGTGCAGGAACCGGTAGTAGATGTTGTTCATGCCCATGATCGCGGCGGCGGCACGCGCGCCGGTGATATCGGCCTCGCCGAGATGCCCGCGCGCGAGCGCCTCGATGTCACGCGCGAACACCGCGTTGCGCGCGGCAATCGCGGTCGCGAGCGCGATCGACCAGATCTGCTTCCCGTCGAGGCCGGGCGCGCCCTGCGGCGTCAGCACGGAGCCGAGATTCAGCTTCAGGTCCCTCGCGTGGTCCGGGATCGCATCACGCATGACATCGAGGCTCATCGTCAGGCCGCCTTCAGCGTTTCGTCGCCCTTCTGCCAGTTGCAGGGGCACAGTTCATCCGTCTGCAGCGCATCGAGCACGCGCAGCACTTCGTCGGGGCTGCGGCCGACCTCGAGGTCGGTGACGTAGACGAAGCGGATCACGCCTTCGGGGTCGACGATGTAAGTCGCACGCTGCGCGACACCCGCGACCGGGTCGAGGATGCCGAGCGCGCCCGCCAGCTCCCGCTTGATGTCGGCGAGCATCGGGAACGGCAGCGCCTTCAGCTCCTCCTTCTCGCGGCGCCATGCGAGGTGCACGAACTCGCTGTCGATGGAGGCGCCGAGGAGCTGCGCGTCACGCGCGCGGAATTCCTTCTCGAGCTTGCCGAAAGCGGCGATCTCGGTCGGGCACACGAACGTGAAGTCCTTCGGCCAGAAGAACACCACCTGCCACTTGCCCCTGAAACTGTCGTTCGTGAACGGCTTGAACGCGTCCTTCAGGTCGTTCGAGACGACGCCGGTCAGCGCGTACTGCGGAAACTTCTGCCCGATACCCAACATGATCTTCTCTCCAGGTGACTGCATTCGACGCGGGCATTCTGGGTTGGCGCACGTCATTTATCCAATGGATTGAGTTTATGATTCTGATAGAATTCTTCTATGGCTGACATCAAGCTCCGCGACCTTCGTTACCTGGTTGCCGTGGCCGACGCGGGGCACTTCGGCCGCGCCGCCGCCGCGTGCCATGTCAGCCAGCCGACCCTGTCCGCGCAGTTGAAGAAGCTCGAGGCGTACCTCGGCGTGCAACTGGTCGAACGCGGCACACGGCACGCCTCGTTGACCACCGCGGGCCAGCGCATCGTCGCGCGCGCACGCGCGATGCTCGAGGCGAGCGACGATATCGCGCAGATCGCGAGGGCCTGCAGCGATCCGCTCGCCGGCCGGTTGCGCCTCGCGCTGCTGCCGACCATCGGGCCGTATCTGCTGCCGCGGGTCACGCCCCGCCTGCACAAGGCGCTGCCGCGCCTCGAGCTGATGCTCTACGAGTACCAGACCGCGCCGATGCTCGAGCGGCTGCGGGCCGGCGACATCGACGCGGGGGTGCTGGCACTGCCCGTGGATCTCGACGGACTCGAGGCCTTGCGGCTCTACGACGAGCCGTTCGTGCTCGCCGTGCCGGCGGAGCACCGGTTGGGCAAGGGCGGTACCGTGCGCACGGCGGATCTCGCCGGCGAGACCGTGCTGCTGCTCGAGGATGGACACTGCCTGCGCGACCAGGCGCTCGATGTCTGCAGCCGCGTCGGCATGCACGAAAAGCAGGACTTTCGCGCGACGAGCCTCGAGACGCTGCGGCAGATGGTTGCCTCGGGAGTCGGCGTCACGCTGCTGCCCGAGCTCGCGACACGCGGCGTCTACGGTGCGGCGCGCGGCGTCGTCGTGCGGCCCTTCGCAAAGCCCGCGCCGACGCGCGGGGTGGGCCTCGTCTGGCGCAGGACGAGCGCACGACGCGAGGCGATCGAGGCCATCGCGAAAATCATCGCGGCGCACGCGATGGGTTGAACGGCGGGGCATAATGCGCCGGTGAGCGACGCCCCGCATCCTGCCGCGACGCACGTCACCCCTTACGATCGGCTCGATCTCGACGATGCGGGCCTCGTGCGCCTGCTCGCGAGCGGGGCGCGGCGCGCCGAACTGGTCGACTATTTCGGCGCCGCCGCCTGCGCCGAACTCGCGGTGCTCGCGCGCCGCGCCGCCGCGAGGCGCGATCGCGGCGGACCGCGCGTGTACATCCTGCCGGGCATCATGGGCTCGCAGCTCGGCAAGGCGCGCGGGCCCGGATTGCCGCGCGACATCCTGTGGCTCGACCCGATCGACATCGCGATCGGCCGGCTGCGCGAACTCGCGCTGCGCCCGCATTCGGCCGTGCACGCGATGGGCCCGCTCATCTTCAGTTTCCTCGCGCTCGAGCTGCGGCTCATGGTCGCGGGCTTCTCGCCGCGGTTCTTCGCCTACGACTGGCGACGCAGTGTCGCCGGCCTCGGACGCGAGTTTGCGGATGCCCTCGCGCGCGATCCGTCGCCGCGCGTGCAGGTCGTCGCGCACAGCATGGGAGGACTCGTCGCGCGCGCCGCACTCGCATTGCCCGGCAACGAGCGGATCGAACGCCTCGTGATGCTCGGCACGCCGAACTCGGGATCTTTCGCGCCGGTACAGGCGCTGCGCGGCACCTACTCGGTCGTGCGCAAGCTCGCGATGCTCGACCAGTTCCACACTGCCGAGACGCTCGCGAGCGAGGTCTATTCGACCTTCCCGGGCCTGTACGAGTTGTTGCCGGCGGAGGGCACGACGCGCATCGATCTGTTCGATCCGGCGGTGTGGCCGGCGACAGGGCCGCGCCCGGATCCCGAGCTGCTCGCCGGTGCGCGCAGCGCCCTGCGCGGCCTCGCGCACGCCGACGCGCGCATGACGTTGATCGCAGGCATTGGCCGGCCCACGGTGACGGGCGTCGAGCGCGCGGGTGCGGAGTTCGCCTATGCGGTGACGCGCGACGGCGACGGCACGGTGCCGCTCGCGCTCGCGGAGTTGCCGGGTGTGCGCACGCATTACATCCGTGAGGGACACAGCGAGCTCACGACGAACGGCACGGTCGCCGCCGCGATCATCGAGCTGCTGCGCACCGGGACGACGCGCCTGCTGCCGACCGCGCGGCCCGCGGCGACGCGCGCGGCGGCGCGCATCACCGACCGGGAACTGCGGCGCACGCATACGCGCAAGATCGACTGGCATGCGCTCAGCACCGACGAGCGGCGCGAGTTCCTCGAGACACTGAACGATCCGCCGAAACCTGCCTTGCGGGCCGCGGGCACGCGCGCAGTCCCGAAGCGCAAGCCGGCGCTGCCCCGCGGCACGACGAGCGGCGTACTCGACATCGAGATCGTGCGGGGTGACATCGCCACCGCGGATGCCGACGCGCTCGCGGTGGGCGTGCACCACGGCGTGGCGCCGGCGGGCGCCGCGGCGGCGATCGACGCGCACCTCGGCGGAACGATCGCCGAATTCTCGGCGCGGCGCATGCTGCCCGGCCACGCGGGCCAGGTCACCGCGCTACCGGCCGCCGGCAGGCTGGCGCATGCGACACACGTCGTGATCGTGGGTCTCGGCCGCTTCGCCGATCTCGATGCCGGAACGATCGAACTCGCCGCCGACAGCGTCGCGCGCTTCTGCGAGCGGGGCGGCATCGAATCGCTCGCCACGGTCCCCTGGGGCGCGGGTTCCGGACTGCCCGCGACACTGTCGTTCGCGGCGCAGCTGCGCGGTTACCTGCGCCAGCGGGGCGCGGCCGCCCACCGGCTCCGGCGCGTGGTATTCGTCGTGCGCGACGTCGCCGGGCATCGCGCGATCGCGCGTCTCGCCGCTTCGCTCGTGCGCGAGGCCGATCCGGATGGCCTGCGCCTGCGGCTGCGCGCGGCACCCGCGGCGCGTGCCGCCGCGCGACGTCCCGCGGCGGCGCTCGCCACCGCCGTGCCGCGCATCGCGCATCTCCTCGTCGAGCGGCTCGCCATCGATGGCGCGACCGAGACATGGCGCGCGGCCGCGCTCACTCCCGGCGAGCACGCCGCGGTGATCACCGAAGCGCAGCGGTTTGCGCGCGCCGACCTCGACGCCCTGCTGCGGCAGCTCGACGGCGAGCGCCTCACCGCGGCGGGCGTCACGCGTCTCGGCGCGAGCCTCGCGGGACTCGTCCTGCATCCGAATGTGCTGGCCGCCCTCGCGGCCGCGAAGGCGGCGCCGCTGAGTGTCGTCAATGACGCGCCGACGAGCCGGATGCCGTGGGAGATGCTGACACGCGGCGACTGGACCGCCGCGCTGCGTGCCGGGCTGTCGCGACGCTACGCGGCGCCCAACTTGAGCATCGCGCGCTTCAGCGAGCTGCGGCGCACGGAGCGCACGCTCGCCGTGCTCCTCGTCGTGAATCCGACGGAGGACCTGCCGGGGGCCGCCCGCGAGGGCGCGCGCGTGCGCGACCTGTTCCGCGGCATCGAAAGCACGCGCCTCACGCTCGTCGAGGGAAGGAGCGCGACGCGCGCGCGCGTGCTCGCCGAGTTCGAATCGGGCGACTACGACGTCGTGCACTACGCCGGTCACGCGGCGTTCGATCCCGGCACACCGCGCTCGAGCGGACTCATCGTCAGCGACGGAGTCGTCACGGGCGCCGATCTCGTCTCGCTCGCGCAGTTGCCGGCGCTCGTGTTCTTCAACGCCTGTGAATCGGGTCGGGTGCGCGGCGGTGCGCAGGGCGGGCGTGGCGGGCGGCGCGCCCCGACATCGCGCGCGACGGCGCTCGAAGCCGGCACGAGTGTCGCCGAAGCCTGGCTGCGCGCCGGCATCGCGAACTTCCTCGGCACCTACTGGCCGGTCGGCGATGCCAGCGCGCTGGCCTGCGCCGAGAAGTTCTACTCGGCGCTCGTCACCGGCGCCTCGATCGGCGCGGCGCTGCTCGCCGCGCGCCACGCGGTGCGGGCATTGCCGTCACCCGACTGGGCGAACTACGTGCACTACGGCGATCCGTTCTTCATCCTGAAGGCGACCGAGGCGACTACGCGCTGATTGCGGCGACGATCCTCTTGAGGGCAGCGGCATCGGGCAGCCGCCCGCGGCCGCCTCCCAGATTGTCGAGCTGGTTCTTCACCTTGCCGGTCGCCGGGATCACGCAGGTGACGGCCGGGTGCGCGATGACGAACTTCAGCAGCACCTGCGCCCAGCTCGTCGCATCGAAATCGGCGGCCCACGCCGGCAGCGGCATGTTCTGCAACCGCGCGAACAGCCTGCCGTCCTCGAAGGCGCGATTGACGATGACGGCGACGCCGCGCTCGGCGGCGAGCGGCAGCAGCCTTCGCTCGGCATCGCGGGTCGCCGCGGAGTAGTTGAACTGCACGAAATCGAGCGGGTGCTTCGCGATCACGCGCTCGAGCTCCGCGTGCGCCGCGACCGTGTAGTGCGTGACGCCGACATGACGCACTCTGCCTTGCGCCTTCCACGCGCGCAGCGTCGCGAGATGCGCATCGAGATCGCGCAGGTTGTGCACCTGGACCAGGTCGAGCGGCGCGTGCCGGAGCAGGCGCGCGGATTCGCGCATCTGCAGGGCCCCCGCCTGCGCGCCCTCGGTCCAGACCTTGGTCGCCATGAAACAGCGCTGCTGCTCCGCCGGCGACAACAGTTCGCCGAGCACGCGCTCGGCCGTCGAATACATCGGCGACGTGTCGATGAGGCGCCCGCCGCCCGCGAAGAACGCATCGAGCACCGCGCGCAGCGGCGCGCGGACGGATTTCTCCGCACCGACCTCGAAGGGACCCGAAGTGCCGAGCCCGATCACCGGAATCGACTCGCCGCTCGAGGGGATCCGGCGCTCGATCAGGCGGGCACCGTCGTTCGCGGCGCGTTCCGCACCGGCGGCATCCGTGGCACTCGCCGCGCCCGCCGCCATCGCCGTGCCCGCTGCCGCGACACCAACCGCTCCGCCCAGCAGTTCCCTGCGATTCATGCGCACTTCTGGCCGCCCGCCTCTTCTTACAACAACGCCGCATCCACTTCCGCCACCGCCGCCCCTCCGCCCTGCACCACCCGCGCGAGCGCCTCGGCATTCGGCAGCAGGTGCTCGGCGTAGAAGCGCGCTGTCGCAAGTTTCGCGCGATAGAAGTCGGGATCGCTGTCGCCGCCGGCGGCGAGCCGGGCGGCGGCGATCGCGGCGGCCTTCGCGTGCAGCCATCCGCCGAGCACGATGCCGGTGAGCTTGAGATAGGGCACCGCGACCGCCAGCGCGCGTTCGTGCGCGCCGCCGAGTGCGCCGAGCAGCGACTTCGTCACCTGCGCGAGTTCCGCGACACCCTCGAGCGCACCGTGCCGCGCGGCCTGCACGGAAGGATCCTCCGACGTGATCGCCTCGAGGTCGTGCGCGACATCGGCGAGCAGCGCGGCCATCGCGGCGCCGCGATCGCGCGCGAGCTTGCGCCCGAGCAGGTCGTTCGCCTGGATGCCGGTCGTTCCTTCATAGATGGTGGTGATGCGCACGTCGCGATACAGCTGCGCCGCACCCGTTTCTTCGATGAATCCCATGCCGCCGTGCACCTGCAGGCCGAGCGACGCGGACTCGATGCCCGTTTCCGTGCTCCACGCCTTGACGACGGGAATCAGCAGATCGCCGCGTGCCTGCGCCGCGGCGCGCAGCTTTTCGTCGCCGTGTGTCGCCGCGATGTCGAGTTGGGACGCCGCGTAGATCGCGAGCGAACGCGCGGCTTCGGTGTTCGCGCGCATCGTCAGCAGCATCCGCTTGATGTCGGGATAATGCACGATCGGCGCGGGACCTTCGGGCGCTGCAACCGGCGGGCGCCCCTGCACGCGCGTGCGTGCCCACTCGAGCGCCTGCTGGTAGGCGCGCCCCGCGACGGAATAGCCCTCGAGCCCGACCGACAATCGCGCCGCGTTCATCATGATGAACATGTATTCCAGGCCGCGGTTCTCCTCGCCGACGAGATAGCCGATGGCGCCTTCCTTCGCGCCGTACTGCATCACGCAGGTCGGGCTCGCGTGGATGCCGAGCTTGTGTTCGATCGACAGGCACTGCACTTCGTTGCGCGCACCGATCGAGCCGTCGGCATTCACCAGGAACTTCGGCACGATGAACAGTGAAATGCCCCGCGTGCCGGGCGGCGCACCGTCGATGCGGGCGAGCACCATGTGCACGATGTTCGACGTGAAATCGTGCTCGCCCCAGGTGATGAAGATCTTCTGGCCGAAGAGCCGGTAGTGATCGCCGGCCGGCACCGCGCGCGTGCGGATCTGCCCGAGATCGGAACCGGCCTGCGGCTCGGTGAGCACCATCGTGCCCGTCCACTCGCCGCTCACCATCTTCGGCAGGAACATCTGCTTCTGCGCCTCGCTGCCGTTCAGCTCGAGCGCCTCGATCGCCCCTTGCGTCAGCATCGGGCACAACTTGAACGCGAGGTTCGATCCGGCCCACAGCTCCTGCACGGCCGTGGCCAGCATGCGGGGCATGCCCTGCCCGCCGAAGCCGGGATCGCCGGTCAGCTGGTTCCAGCCCGCATCCGCAAACGCCCGATACGCCGCCTTGAAGCCCGGCGTCGTGACGACGCCCTCCGGCGTCCAGCGCGCGCCCTGCGTATCACCCGTGCGGTATAGCGGCGCGAGCACTTCTTCGGCGAATTTGCCGGCCTCTTCGATGATCGCGACGGCAACGTCCGCAGAATAGTCGGCGTACTTCGGGCAGCCCTCGAGCGAGCGAGCGCCGATCAGCTCGTTTACCACGAATGTGAGATCCCTGACCGGTGCTCGATACATGCATTGCCTCCCGCCGCCTAGTCTACGGCGCCGCGAGCGCGGGAATCACGTTCGCGCCGAGGAACTCGACGTAAACCTGCACGCGCTTGTCGATCGCGAGCGTTGCCGGGTAGATCGCGCAGACGGGCAGGGTCGCCGGCAGCAACCAGTCCGGCAGCACGCGCACGAGCTTGCCGGTCGCGAGCCCCTGGCGGCACAGGAACCCCGGCAGGAGCCCGATGCCGAGGCCGGCGGCGGTCGAGGCATGCAGCACCGCCGGATCATTGACCGCGAGCTTCGGATGCACCGCGACTTCCTCGCGCTGCGCAGCCCCGCGGTGCAGTTGCACGCGAAACTCCGGGCCCGCTGCCACCGGCGTCAGCAATGCGTGCTTGCGCAGGTCCGCCGGTTTCGCCGGCGTGCCGTGCTCCTTGAGGTACGCAGGCGTCGCACACAGCACGGCGGGCGGCGCACCGAGCTCGCGGCACACGAAGCGCGGGTCGTCGATCGCGCCGAGATGCACCGCGACGTCCCACTGCGCGCCGTCCTCGAAGTCGGCGGACTGCAGCACGACATCGAGCGGCACGTCGGGGAAGCGCTCGAGGAAACGCGGCACGAGCGGCGCGAGCAGCACGCGTCCGTAGGTCGGATCGGCGCGTACCCGCAATGGCCCGCCGTGCGTCGCGATCGCCTCGGCCGCGCGCGCGCGCGCGGCGTCGGCCTCGTCGACGATGCGCCGGCAATGTGGATACAGCAGGCGCCCGACGGGCGTCAGGTGAATGCGGCGTGTCGTACGTTCGAGCAGGCGCACACCGAGCGCCGACTCGAGTTCCGCGATCGAACGGCTCGCCGCCGCCTTCGGCACGCCGAGCGCGCGGGCCGCGGCGGAAAAACCATTCAGATCGACGATCTTCGCGAACAGGGCCATCTGCGCCGGCATCCAGATTGTACTCATGGCTGCACCCTCCCTCGGCTCGAGGCGTGTTATTGTTTCACCAGTAGTATGCACTCGCGCAAGCTCGGGACACAGGGGCTCGAAGTCTCCGCCATTGGCCTCGGCACCATGGGTATGGCGGGCGTCGCCGGCATGGGCGACATGTACGGCCCCGCGGACGACACCGAATCGATCGCCACGATTCACCGCGCACTCGACCTCGGGGTGAATTTCTTCGACACCGCCGAGGTGTACGGGCCCCATGTGAACGAAGCGCTCCTCGGGCGCGCGCTCGCGGGGCGCCGGCACCAGGCGATCGTCGCGACCAAGTTCGGATTCCGGATCGAGGGCGGGCGGATCGCCGGGGTCGATGGAAGCCCGGAGAACGTGCGCCGTGCGATCGACGGCTCGCTCACGCGACTCGGCGTCGATCACATCGACCTCTGGTACCAGCACCGGCTCGATCGCAGCGTGCCGATCGAGGACACGGTTGGCGCGATGGCCGAACAGGTGCGCGCCGGCAAGGTGCGCTTCCTCGGTCTCTCCGAAATCGGCGCCGCGACGCTCGCACGCGCGCATGCCGTGCATCCGATCAGCGCGCTGCAGAGCGAGTACTCGCTCTGGGAGCGCGACATCGAGCACGATGTGCTCGCCGCGTGCCGCACGCTCGGCGTCGGCATCGTGCCGTACAGCCCGCTCGGCCGCGGCTTCCTCACCGGCACGGTGCCGAAGCCCGAAACGCTCGGAGCGGGCGATTACCGGCGGCTCGATCCGCGCTTCACCGACGGCAACTACGAGCGCAACCTCTCGATCGTCAGGACCGTCGAGCGCATCGCGGCGCGCTACGACGCGACCCCCGCGCAGCTCGCACTCGCGTGGCTGCTGCACCAGGGCCCGGACATCGTGCCGATTCCCGGCACCAAACGCCGCCGCTGGCTCGAGGCGAACGTCGCGGCCGCGACGCTCGTGCTCGAGACCCCCGACCTCGCGGCGCTCGCCGCGCTGCAACCCACCGCCGGGGAGCGCTACACCCCGCGCGGCATGGAGGCGATCGAGCGCTGAATATGACAAATCGCCGACTGCGCGCGCATGACAGAACGCGAGCACGGTCACGGCGCGCCTGACGCATTCCTGAGACGCTTCCCCGGCGGCTGACTGCCGCACTGGCTGCAACGGGTTCCCGGGGACGACAACGAGCATGTTCAATCTGAGACGCGCGAAGCCCGTCGAGCGGGCGAAGACCGAGCGGCCGACGACGGCCGAACGTGAACGCGTCACCCCGGAGTTGCTCGGTCGCGAACTGCGCGAAGCGCTGCGCCAGGTGCGCGTGCACTCGATATCGATCCACGACGGCGAATGCGATGCGCTGTGGCTGAGCGAGGGCGTGCTCGGGCCGGACGAACATTCCGCGGCGCTCGAAGCGATGGGCGCCTTCAGCCTCGAAGCGCAGCGGCAGTTCTCGGAAACCGATCTCGGCGACGGCCGCAGTGCCGTGTGTTTCCCCGCGCGCTCGCCCTACAGCGAGGTGCTCGGTCTCGCGATGGTGATCGCTGACACGAAATCGATCGGGAACAGCGGCGTCGAGCGACTCGGCAGCGCCGACGTGCGCGCGATCCTGCAGCGACTCTCGGTCGTGTTGCGCCCGACGTCGATCACCCAGACCCAGCCGATCGTCCGCCCGCAGAGCTTCGCGACGGATGTCGTCGTCACGACTCCCGCGGGCTCCGTCGCCGCGCCCAAGGCCGAAGAGGCCGGGCCGGCGGCGGTGTCCGCACCCCCGCCTGCACCGGCCTCCACGGAGGGAGCGATGCCGGTCCTCGAGTTCTCGTTCGACGCGCTGCTGAATCCGAAGGCCTCCTCCGCGCCTGCGCCCGCGACCACGCCCTCGACCATGCAGGCACCGGCACCGGCCCAGCTCGATCACAGCGCCGAGGCGACGCTCTACGTGCCGCAGGCCACCGTGCGCGAGGTGGCGCTGCATGTGCAGCAGTTGCACAAGCTGCGTTCGGGGGGGCGCACGCGCCGCTACGAGGTACTGCTGCGCGCCCGCAGCCACCCGGACGCCGACGCGATGGGCGACACCGTCGCGCAGATGCTCGCCTCGCAGGGCACCACCAGCACGATGGACCGTTACATCACCGGCGAGCTGATCAGCTGGCTCGCGAGCCACACGGATGTATGGGAGCGCGAGCCGGCGAGCTTCTCGGTCAATGTCGCGCTCACGACCCTCACCGATGACCAGTTCCTGCGGTTCGTCTCGAACAGCCTCACGGAATCGCGCGTGTCGCCCGAGATCATCGGCTTCGAAGTGCCGGAGCGGGCCTTCATCGAGCACCGGGCGTTCGCCGAGCGGTTCGTCAAGCGCTGCGAGGAGCTCGGCTGCTTCCTCGTGCTCGATGACTTCACGCTGCACTCCGACGCACTGCCCTTCCTCGCCTCGTCGGCGGTGCGGCTCGTCAAGATCGACGCGAAGCTGACCTCGGCGGCACTCAAGGAAAAGCTGCCGCAGGCGGTCGTGATCGCGATCTCCCAGGCGGCGAAGGTGCTCGGTGTCCATTGTGTCGCCAAGCGAGTCGACACCCAGGTGGGCCGCCAGTGGCTCTCGGCCATCGGCATCGACTTCGCGCAGGGCTTCCTGCTCGAAAAGCCCCAGCCACTCGAGAGCCTCACCCTGAAGGCCGGTCCGGTCGCCCAGGAAGCCTGAACTGCGACGAAGCGAGCGCCTGCTGCGACGCACCGATGCGTCGGAGGCGACCACTCGCATACAGTCGCGTCCATGAGTGCAGCCGCGCCGATCATCGAGCGCCTGAAGATCCCGCGCGACACCCTGTTCTGGAGCCTGCATGCCGCGGGCTGGGTGGGTTACGGGTGCGTGCAGTTCCTCGGGGCGTTCATCTACGACAAGGAACCCGGGTACCCGCAGGTGATCCTCTCGGCGGCGATCTCCGGTTTCGTCGTGACGATGCCGCTGCGCTACATCTATCGCCTGCTGTGGCGGCAGCGACCGCGCACGATCCTGATCGGCATCGCGTTCACCTCCTACGTCACCGCGCTGATCTGGCGGGTCTGCGTAAACCTCGCCTATGACCGCTTCATGCCGCAGATGGACTGGAAAATGGTCCACTGGTACGAGTACCTGGCCGGGGCGATCCAGGGCACCTACCTGATGCTTTGCTGGTCGGGGCTCTATTTCGGGATCCGCTACTACGAATCGCTGCAGCAGCAGCGTGTGGCGACGCTGCGATCGGCCACCCTCGCCCAGGAGGCACAGCTGCGCATGCTGCGCTACCAGCTGAATCCGCACTTCCTCTTCAACACGTTGAACGCGATCTCGACGCTGATCCTCGACAACCAGAACCGCATCGCGAACCAGGCGGTCACGCGCCTGTCCGATTTCCTGCGTTACACGCTCGACCAGGACCCGATGAAGAAAGTCACCATGCGCCAGGAGCTCGACGCGCTGAACATGTACCTCTCGACCGAGCAGCTGCGCTTCAACGAGCGGTTGCGGATCGAGTTCGCCATCGAGGAAACCGCGCTCGCGGCGCTCGTGCCGAGCCTGCTGCTGCAGCCGCTGATCGAGAACGCGGTCAAGTACGCCGTGTCGCCGCGGGAGAGCGGCGGCGCGATCCGGGTCGAAGGCCGCGTGCGCGGCGCCATGCTCGAACTCGTCGTCGCCGACGACGGGCCCGGAGCGCGCACGGCCGGCGCGCTGCTCGAAGGCCGTGGCGTCGGGCTGCGCAACACGCGCGAGCGACTGCACGTGCTGTACGGCGACCGCCACCGGTTCGCGGCACTGAACGCGCACCCCGGCGTGCGCATCGAGATCGCCCTGCCCTTCGAGAAGGCACCCGCACCATGACTGCAACAAACCCCATCCGGACCCTGATCGTCGACGACGAGGCCCTGTCGCGCCGCGGCCTCGAGATCCGCCTGCGCACGGCCGGCGATTTCGAGATCGTCGGCGAATGCGCCAACGGCCGCGAGGCGATCGAGGCCGTACGCGAGCGGCAGCCCGATCTCGTTTTCCTCGACATCCAGATGCCCGGCCTGTCGGGCTTCGACGTGCTGGCGCAACTGCCGGCCGATTCGCTGCCGATGGTCGTGTTCGTGACCGCGTACGACACCTACGCGATTCGCGCCTTCGAGGCGCGCGCCGTCGACTACCTGCTGAAGCCGGTCGACGAATCGCGCTTCGCCGCCGCCGTCGAGCACATCCGCGAGCTGCGCCAGCAGCGCAGCGCCGCCCTGCAGCGCAACCGCCTCGTCGAGCTGCTCGCCGATGTCTCGGGCAGTGGCGAAATCGACGCCGACGACCTCCTCGCCCGCGGCAGCGCGGCCCTGCCGCCGGCGCGCAGCCACGTGCTGCCGATCCGCGAAGGACGCGAGACGATCCGCCTCGACACCGCGACCATCGACTGGATCGACGCCGCCGGCGACTACATGTGCATCCACGCCGGCAGCCGCACCCACATCCTGCGCGGCACGATGAAGGAACTCGAGGATGCGCTGGATCCGAAGGTCTTCCAGCGCGTGCACCGCTCCACCATCGTGAATCTCGCCCGCGTGAAGACGCTGCGCTCGCACATGAACGGCGAGTACTTCCTCACGCTCGATGGAGGGCACGAGCTGAAGCTGTCACGCACCTACCGTGACAAGGTCGAGTACTTCCTCAAGGGCCCGCGGCTGAACTGACGGCGCGAGGGTCAAAAATCCGCGGCCGGCTGCGCACGCCGGCGCGCGGGATTGAAGAACGCGCCCTCGACCACCGTGCAGCGGGCCATGAACCGGCTCCATTTGAGCTCTTTCTGGTAATAGATCTCGGCCCAGAGCTCGTCGCCCGGCGCACCGAACGGCATCTGCACGGAGGCGAGCGCGATGTTCGCCTTCGCCGCCGGCGACCACATCGCCGACGTGACGACGCCCACATTGCGGCGCCGGCGGTCGTAGATGAAGGCGTCCTTCGCGGGCTTGTTGCCTTCGACATCCAGCTTCACGAGCCGGTGGCGCGAACCACGCGCCTTCTCCTCGAGCAACGCGCGACGCCCCGTGAACGGGCCCTTCCCGAAGTCGACGAGCCACTCGAGATCGAGTTCGAAAGGCGAGCGCGTGCGCTCGGCGCGGATCGCGCGATCGGCCGGCAGGAAATCGACGCCGGCCTGGATGAAGCCCGCCTCGATGCGGCTCATCTCGAGCGCGAGCGTCCCCATGGGCTTCAGTCCCACCACCTGGCCCACGTCGAACAGCCGGTCCCACAGCCGGGTCGCCTGCTCCGGGTCGATCCAGAGCTCGTAGCCGAGGTCGCCGGTGAAGCCCGTGCGCGACACGAGGAGTTCGCAGGCCTCGAAGCCGTAGCTGCGCATGCCGAAGGGCGCGAGCGTCTCGATTTCCGCGAGGCCGAGGCGCTTCAGCACCGCGCAACTCGTCGGGCCCTGCAGCGCGAGCGCGGCGACATCGTGTGTCTCCTCGACGATCGACACATCGAAGCCGAGCGCCGAGCCGAGGAGCCAGTCGAGCTGGCGCTCCTGCGAGCAGAGGCGATACACGTGGTCGCGCAAATGGAAGATCGTCCCGTCATCGACGACCTGGCCTGCATCGTCGCACCACACGGCATAACCCACGCGGCCCGGCTTCAGCTTCGCGACGTCGCGCGTGACGAGCCGGTTCATGAAGGCGAGCGCGTCGGGGCCCGTGATGCGGTGCTTGGTCATCGGCGAGAGATCGAACACCGTGCAGGCGTTGCGCAGCGCGGTGTACTCGAGCGCGACATCGAAATAGGCATCGGCGACCGTGTAATCGCGCCAGCGATGCCACACATTGAGCGTGTTGGCCGCCGCGGTGCGCGCATGGAACGGCGTCGGGAACACCGCCTGCAGGTAATGCTCGCGGGGAATGCTCATCCGCGCACCTCGCCGAGCACCACACGCGCGGCGTTGCGCCCCGCGCTGCCCATCACGCCGCCGCCCGGATGCGAGCCGGCGCCGCAGAGGAAAAGCCCGCCGATCGGCGCAGCGTACCGGGCGGCGCCCGGCACCGGGCGCAGCATCATGTACTGGTCGAGCGCGAGTTCGCCGTGGTGCCAGTGGCCGCCGGTGATGCGGAACTCGCGCTCGAGATCGACCGGCGTCAGCAGCTGCGCAGCGATGACCCGCTCGCGGATGGCCGGCGCGTAGCGCGCCAGCACGTCGAGCGTCGCCTTCTCGAGGGCGTGGCGCCCCGATTCCCAGCCGGCCGCGAGATCGTAGGGCGCGTACTGCACGACCGCGGAGAGCACGTGCTTGCCGCGTGGCGCGAGGCCGGGGTCGTGCAGTGACGGTATGGTGATCTCGAGAACGGGGGCGGGCGAGAACTCGCGGTACTTCGCGGGATTGAACGCGCTTTCGACATACGCGAGATCCGGCGCGACGATCAGCCGCTCACCGACCCGGTCGGCCGGCACGCCGCGGAAATCGGGCAGGGCGTCGAGCGCGAGATGCAGCTTCGCCGCGCAGCCGAGCGAGCGGAAGTTGAGCAGGCGTCGCGCGAACTCGGCGTCGAGGTGGCGCGCGCCGAGCAGCTGCAGGAACGTGGTCTTGGGATCGGCATTCGAGACGACGGCGCTCGCGGCGATCTCCTCGCCGCTCTCGAGCACGACTCCCGCGACACGATCGCCCCTGACGGCGAAGCGCGCCACCGGGCTCGACACGCGGATATCGGCGCCCGCGGCGCGGGCGGCGACCGCGAGTGCGCCGGTCACGGTCCCCATGCCACCGCGCGGCAACGCATAGGCACCGGCGCGCTGCAGGCTCGTGAAAAAGCTCTGGCCGGAGCGGGGACCGAGCTTCGCGCCGAGCACGCCGTCGAGCGCGAGCGCGCCCTTCAGCTGCGGATTCGCGAGGCGATCGTCGAGGAGATCGAAGATCGGCATCGTGCCGGTGCGCAGCAACTCGCGCACGTCGGCGCGGCCGAGGCGCAGCAGGTCGAGCAGCATTGGTGCCGGGTTTTCGGTTGTTCGGTTATTCGCCCGAAGCGCGAATAACCGAACAACCGAAAACCCGGCACCAAGTCTCGCCGGTATTCGGCCGCGCTGGCGTGCGAGCAATGCGCCGAAGCGGCGCTGGCGGGCGACGTATTCGCCGAACGCCGCGCGGTCGGCGGCGGAAACTTCGCCCGCGAGCACCTCGGTCCCGTTCAGGACGAGCGGCTCTCCCGCACCGAGCGAGACGGTGCAGAGTCCCGAACGCGCAAAGCCAAGGCCGTGGCTCGCGAGCTTCAGGTCCCGCACGACGACAGGGTCGAGCGCATAGAGAAGATGCGCCCCCGACGAGACGCGAAATCCCGGCGCGAACTCGCGCGTCACGGCGGCGCCGCCCACCTGGTCCGCCGCCTCCAGCACGATCACCCTGCGACCGGCGCGCGCGAGATACGCCGCGCAGACGAGCCCGTTGTGGCCCCCGCCGACGATGACGACAGGCGCGGTGTCAGTCATCGCTCCATCCTTCGGGAACCGTGCCCGGGCGGCGCAGGTCGCGCAGGATTTCGCGCGCCGCATTCGCGCCCGGCGCCGCCATCACGCCACCGCCCGGATGAGTGGCCGAACCGCACATCCACAGGCCGCGCAGCGGGCCGCGGTACTGCGCATAGCCGGGGAACGGGCGATTGAAGAAGAGCTGGTCGAACGTCAGTTCGCCCTGGAAGATGTTGCCCTCCGTGAGCCCGACCTCGCTGTCGAGTTCCTGCGGCGTGCGCACCTCGGCGTGCAGCACGAGCCGCCTGAAATCGGGGCTGTAGCGTGCTATCTGGTCGAACACCGTTTCGCGAAACGCCGCGCGATCCGCGTCGGTCCACGCGCGTCCCTCGATCTGGTGCGGCACGTACTGCACGAACACCGACATGAAGTGCTTGCCCGGCGGCGCCATCGTCGGATCGGTCAGCGAGGGAATCAGCAGGTCGAGGTACGGATCCTTCGACCACGTGCCCGCTTTCCAGTCGTCGTACGCGCGCTCGAAGCGCTCGAGCGTGTCGAGGAAATGCATGTCGCCGGCCACCAGCGGATGCCCGCGGCCGAGCGCCGGGAAGCTCGGCAGGCCGTCGAGCGCGATGTTGAGCTTGCCCGAGGAGCCGCGGCTCTTGAATTCGCGCGCCTTGCGCACGATGTCCGCCGGCAGGTCGTGCGGATCGAGCAGACCGAGGAAGGTGCGCTTCGGATCGACGCTCGAGACGATCCGGTCGGCGTAGTACTCGTCGCCATTGCCGAGCGCGACGCCGCAGGCCGCGCCGTCACGCACGAGGATGCGCGCCACCGGTGCATCGGCCCTCACTTCGCCGCCATTCGCCACGAGCGCGCCCGCGATCGCCTTCGATACGGCCCCCATGCCACCGCGCGCGAAGCCCCACGAACCCACCTGGCCGTCGACGTCGCCCATGTAGTGATGCAGCAGCACGTACGCGGTGCCCGGCGACTGCACGCCGAGCGCCGTGCCGATGATACCGCTGCCGGCGTGATGCGCCTTGACGATGTCCGACTCGAAATACTCCGCGAGATAGTCCGCGATGCTCATCGAGTAGAAGCGCAGCGTGTCGGCCATCGTCGACTCGCCGAGCTTCGCGAACTCGCGGCCGAGGTACAGCATTTCCCGCAGGTCACGCGGGCGAAACGACACCGGATCGGGCGGCGTGCGCATCAGCAGCGAGCGGATGAAGCGGCACTGGCGCATCGTGTCGCGCGAATAGCGCAGGTACGCATCCGCGTCGCGCTCGTGGTGGCGCGCGTACTCGCGGCGGCGAACGTCCTTGTCGACGTAGCCGCCGATGAAATCGCCGTCGCGCGTGAACGTGAGGCCGCCACCGTAGGGCGCGATCTGCAGGCCGTGGCGCGCGAGGTCGAGCCCGCGATAGATCTCCGGACGCAGCAGGCTGCACACGTAGGAGCAGTTCGAATAAATCCACCCCGGGTGCAGCTCGCGGCTCACCGCGGCGCCGCCGATCCACGGATTGCGCTCGAGCACCAGCACCTTGAGCCCCGCCTTCGCGAGGAAGGCGGCGGTCGTGAGGCCGTTGTGGCCGGCACCGACCACGATGACGTCGTAACGCGTCATGCACGCACGCGCGTCAAAGCAGCCTCGCGAGCCGATCGGCATACCAGCGATCGAAGATGTGCACGCAGTCCTCGGACGACTGGTAGGGCCCCGGCCGGTAGCCGCGCGAGGTCACGCCCGCCTGCGCGCGCTCGCACAGGGCCCAGTCCTGGCGGTTCGTCGTGTCCCAGAACTCGACGACATCCGACGGATCGAAGCCTTGCGCGGCCACCGCGGCTTCGGTGAACAGCCATTCGCAGACCACATGGGTCCGATCGGGTGCGATCGGCCAGGCCGTGTGCACGAGGACATAGTCCGGATGCGGCGACAGCAGCATGTTCGGGTAGATCACGTAGTAGTGCACGTAGCGGCAATCCTCGAGCGACAGGCCCGGGATCGTCGGCAGCGTGCTGCGCCCGCTCATCGACATCGTCTCGATGCCGTCACGCAGGCGCATCGGCCCGCCGTTGAAGCACTCGCCGATTTCCTGGCCACGCTCCTCGCGGCTGATCTGCTCGCTGATCCGCGCGAGCTGCGGATGCGCGAGCGAGCAGTGGTAGCACTCGCTGTAGTTCTCGCAGATGAGCTTCCAGTTCGCGCGCACGTCGTACTCGATCCGCCGGCCGCGGCGCAGCTCCGGCAGGCGAAAGCGCGCGAAGTCCGGCAGGTCGGCGAGATAGCGCTCGAGCGGCGGTGCACCCGGATCGAGATTCAGGAAAATGAATCCCTCGTGAAAGCCGCTGCGCACGGGCACGAGCCCGTGATCGGCCTTGCAGAAATCGGGCCCCATGCGCGGCGCATTCTGCAGACTGCCGTCGAGCTGATAGCTCCAGGCGTGATAGGGGCAGACGATGCGCGCGAGCCCCTGCCCCCGTGGTTCATCGAGGAGTCTCGAGCCGCGATGGCGGCAGACATTGAAGTACGCGTGGATGGCGCCATCGCGGCCGCGCATCACGATCACCGGGTCGCCTGCGATTTCCTTCTGGAACCAGTCGCCGGGCGCGGGAATGTCCGCCTCGCGCCCGACGCAGAGCCATTCGCGCGCGAATAGACCCTGCTGCTCGATGCGCAGGATCTCCTCCGAGCCGTACACATCGCCCGGCAGCGTGCGCGCCCTCGCGAACGGCGCGCGCGTACGCTCGAGATCCGCAATCTGCGGCAGTCGCTGCGCGACTTCGACAGCCATATCCACCCCCGTCGGACGCGAGGATTGTAGCGCGCCCGTCAATCCTTGAAGAGCAATCCGCCCTTCACGACCACCGCGACCTGCTGCAGCCGTCGCACATCCGTGAGCGGATCGCCCTCGACCGCGATGACGTCGCCGAATCGCCCGGGTGTCACCTGGCCGACGCGGTCCGACCAACCCATGTACTTCGCCGCGACCGAGGTCGCGGCCTTGATCGCCTCCATCGGCGTCATGCCGCGCTCGACCATGACCGGGAACTGTCGGGCATTGAGACCGTGCGGATACACCCCCGCATCCGTGCCATAGACGATCGCGACACCCGCGGCGTGCGCGCGCGTGAACCCCTGCCGCTGGGCCTCGGTGGTTTCAATGTTCTTGCGCAGGAATTCCGCGGGCCAGCCCTGCCGGCGACCTTCCGTGTCGATGTAATCGCCATTGTAGATATCCATCGACAGGGCAACGCCGCGCGCCTTCGCGAGCGCGATCCCCTCGTCATCGATCAGCGAGGCGTGCTCGATCGTGTCCGCACCCGCGAGGATCGCCTCGCGGATCGAGCGCGCGCCATGCGCGTGGGCCGCCACCTTCCGGTCCGCGGCATGCGCGACCGCCGTGACCGCCGCGATGTCCTCCGGCGACATCTCGGGCTCGCCGGGTTCGGCGCCGAAGGCCAGCACCGCGCCCGAGGCGATCACCTTGAGGAGGTCTGCGCCGCCATCGATGGCGGCCTGCGCCCTGGCGCGAAACCCGGCGGGATTGCGTGCGACTCCCTGCCGCACGATCGCCGGGATGTCTGCTTCGGGAACACCCGGGACGAGGAGGTCGCCACCCCCGCCCGGGATCGTCAGGTAGTAGCCGACCACCTGCATGCGTGGCCCCGCGACCTCACCGCGATCGATCGCGTCGCGCAGTGCCCGGTCGGTCCAGGCGATATACGCGCCGAGGTTGCGCACGGTCGTGAAGCCGGCGAGCAGCGTCGCCGCGGCGAACTCGCGTGACAACGCAAGTTGTTCGTCGCGGGTGCGCCGGAAATAGACGGTCAGGTCGGAGGTGTCCTCGGGTCGCTCGGTGATATGCGTATGCATGTCGATGAGGCCCGGCAGGCAGGTGTGGCCTGCGAGGTCGAGCACCGGCATGCCGGCCGGCGATCGGCGTCCCGGCTCGATGCCCGCGATGCGACCGTCCCGGATCACGACCGTGACATCCCGTCGCGGCACATCGGTGACGCCGTCGATCAGGCGGCCGCACTGCAGGGCGATCGACCCGGAGTCGGCCCGGTAGGGTCGATCGATGGGCTGCCGCAGGGGAGACGGACGAGGCACGCAGGCGGTGACGAGCAGCGCTGCGATCGCGGTGACGACGCCCGGCGCTCGAACGTTCGTGATTCGGCGACTCATGGGTACCCTCCGTTGCCGGCCATTATGGCGTAGCGTGCACACAACACGTTTGACAATGTGCGCGGCGCGGTTTCTCATAGCTGTCGCGTGACGCCACCTCGCTTCAGCCGCGCACATGGATAGTGGGGCCGACTCCGTCGGCACGCTCGATGTTGCGCTCGCGCACGCCTCGCGGCTGCTGCAGTCCGACCCCCGGCTCGCGGCGCAACAGGCGGACGAGATCCTGAACGTTGCGCCCGGACACCCCGTGGCCCAACTGACGCTCGGATCCGCCTATCGGCGACAAGGCGAGGCGGCACGCGCGCTCGATGTGCTCGAGCCGCTCGCCCGGGCGCAGCCCAACTGGGGTGTCGCGCAACTGGAACTCGGGCTCGCACTCGCAAATGCGCATCGCGGCGACGAAGCGATCGTCGCGCTGCGACGTGCGGTCGAACTGAAGCCGGACCTCCCCGACGCATGGCGCATCCTCGGGGATCACCTGACGCTCCTCGGGGAGACCGAGGCCGCCGATGCGGCCTACGCCCGGCATATCCGCCATTCCACGCGCGACCCGCGCCTGCTCGAACCGGCCGCGGCGCTCTGCGAAGGCCGGATTCCCGAGGCCGAGCATCAGCTGCGCAATCACCTGAAGGAGCATCCGACCGATGTCGCGGCGATCCGAATGCTCGCGGAAGTCGCGGCGCGCATCGGCCGTTACGGCGACGCCGAGAAGCTGCTCTCGCGCTGCCTCGAGCTCGCCCCCGGCTTTCTTGCCGCGCGCCACAATCTCGCTGTCGTGCTGCAGAAGCAGGCGAAGCTCGCGCCGGCGATCGCCGAGATTGAACTCCTGCTGACGGCCGACCCGGGCAATCCGGGCTATCGCAATCTCGCGGCGGCACTTGCCGCGCGCCTCGGCGACATGCCGCGCGCAATCGGCATCTACACCGACGTGCTGCGCGAATATCCGCGCCAGCCGAAGCTCTGGATGAGCTTCGGACATACGTTGAAGACGGCCGGGCGCCTCGACGAGGCGATCGGCGCCTACCGCCGCTGCCTCGAGCTGGCGCCGCATTTCGGCGAGGCCTGGTGGAGTCTCGCGAATCTCAAGACGTTCCGGTTTTCGGCGGCAGATATCGCCGCGATGCGTCGGCAGCTCGAGCGCAGGGACCTCGCCGACGAGGATCGCTTCCACTTCGATTTCGCGCTGGGCAAGGCGCTCGAGGACTCGGGCGATTACGCCGCCTCGTTCAGGCATTACGAGGCCGGCAACCGCCTGCGCCGCAAGAGCATCTTCTGGTCCGCCGCCGACTACACCACGCACGTGGCCCGGTCCCGGACCGACCTGACAGCCGGGTTCTTCGCCGCCCGTGCCGGCTGGGGCGCACCGGCGGCCGACCCGATCTTCATCGTCGGCCTGCCGCGCGCGGGTTCCACGCTGATCGAGCAGATTCTCTCGAGCCATTCGCAAGTCGAGGGCACGATGGAGCTGCCCGACATCATCCAGCTCGCGCGCGAGCTCGGCGGTGCCACGGCGCGCGGGCCAGAAACGCGCTACTTCGAAGCCCTCGCGCGGCTCGGCCCGGAGGACTGCGCACGGTTCGGCGAGCGCTATCTCGCGCAGACGCGCATCCAGCGCCGCAGCGCGGCACCGTACTTCATCGACAAGATGCCGAACAACTTCGCGCACGTCGGGCTGATTCATCTCGTGCTGCCAAACGCGAAAATCATCGATGCACGCCGCCATCCGCTCGGCTGCTGCTTTTCGGCCTACAAGCAGCATTTCGCGCGCGGCCAGGCTTTCAGCTACAGCCTCGAGGACCTCGGCCGCTACTACCGCGATTATGTCGACCTGATGGCGCACTACGACGCGGCACTGCCGGGCCGCGTGCATCGCGTGTTCTACGAGCGCATGGTCGACGACACCGAAGGCGAGGTGCGGCGGTTGCTCGAGTATTGCGGGCTGCCGTTCGAATCCGCCTGCCTGCAGTTCTACGCCAACGACCGCGCCGTGCGAACCGCGAGTTCCGAGCAGGTGCGCCGCCCGATCTATCGCGACGGCGTCGACCATTGGCGCCATTACGAGCCGTGGCTCGACCCGTTGAAGGAGGTGCTCGGCCCGATCGCCGGGCGCTATCCGGAGCCGCCGACTGTCTGATTCAAAACGAATGGGGGTAGTCCAATGACACGAAGCAAGAAACGGAAGCTCCTGCGCGAGCAGGCCCCGCGCAGGCGGGCGGTGACGGGAAGTGCGCCGCTCATTTCGACCGCGGTGCTGGCCGCGATTTCAACCGCGCAGGCGCAGAGCCCGTCGCCGCCGACGACCGGCGGCCTCGAAGAGGTGATCGTCACGGCCACGAAGCGCTCGGAGAGCCTGCAGGATGTGCCGATCAGCATCCAGGCGCTCGGTACCCAGAAGCTCGAAGAATTGCACGTCTCCGACTTCGACGACTATGCCAAGTTCCTGCCGAGCCTTTCCTACACGACCGGTGGCCCGGGATTCGCGCGCGTCTATTTCCGCGGCGTCGCGGCCGGTGACAACGGCAACCACTCGGGATCGCAGCCGAGCGTCGGCATTTACCTCGACGAGCAGCCCATCACGACGATCCAGGGCTCCCTCGACCTGCACATGTACGACATCGCGCGCGTCGAAGGTCTCGCCGGACCGCAGGGCACGCTCTATGGCGCGAGCTCGCAGGCCGGCACCGTGCGCATCATCACCAACAAGCCGGACGCGTCCGGTTTCGCGGCGGGCTATGACCTCGAAGGCAGCGTGCTCGAGGGCGGCGGCGGCTATGTCGCCGAGGGCTTCGTCAACATCCCCGTTTCGGAGCGCGCCGCGGTACGCCTCGTCGGCTGGGCGACGAAGACACCGGGCTATATCGACAATGTCCCGGGTACGATCACGTATCCCACGGCCAGCGCCGTCGCCGGCCGCCCGATCACGACCAACAACGCGGCCTACGTCAAGAATAACTGGAACGATACCGAGACCTACGGCGCGCGTGCCGCACTGCGCATCGATCTGAACGACAGCTGGACGATCACCCCGCAGGTGATGGCGCAGAAGCAGAAGAATGGCGGCGGCTTTGCCTACGACCCCTCGCTGGGCGATCTCCGGATCAGCCGTTATCGCTCCGAGAAATTCGACGACAAGTGGGGCCAGGCGTCGCTCACGGTCGAAGGCAAAATCGCGAACCTCGATCTCGTCTACGCGGCTTCCTATCTCAAGCGGGAGACCACGGGCGACACGGACTACTCGGACTACAGCTACTTCTACGACGTCGTCTACGGCTCCTACCTGAACTCCGACACCGACGTGGTGAATCCGTCGCAGTACTTCCTGAGCGACGACCGGTACCAGCGCTGGAGCCAGGAACTGCGCGTATCGACCGATCCGAGCCGACGATTGCGGGCGGTTGGTGGCGTCTTCGCGCAGCGCCAGCAACACCGCATAGAGCAGAATTACAGGGTCGACGCACTCGATCCCACCCTCGCGGTCACGGGCTATCCCGGCACCATCTGGCTCACGCAGCAGGTGCGCGTCGATCGCGACGTCGCGGTCTTCGGCGAACTGACCTGGGACTTCACCGACAAGCTGTCACTGCTCGGCGGCTTTCGCTGGTACGACTCGGACAACACGCTGCAGGGCTATTACGGCTACTCGGAGGCCTATAGTGGCAGCGGCAACAGCGGCGAGACCCTTTGCAGCTTCCAGGCCGGCGATGCCCGCTTCGACCGCTCGGGCTGGATTCCCTTCGGCGGCGCGCCCTGCAGGAACCTCAACAAGGGCGTAAAGGAAGACGGCGTGAGCCCGAAAGTCACGCTGACCTACAAGTTCGACAGCGATCGCCTGGTCTACGCCACCTACTCGGAAGGCTTTCGTCCCGGAGGCGCGAATCGCCGCGGCACCTTCGCGCCGTACAAGTCGGATACGCTCTTCAACTACGAGATCGGCTGGAAATCGTCGTGGCTCGGCAATCGCCTGCGGTTCAACGGTGCCCTTTTCCACGAAGACTGGGACGACTTCCAGTTCTCGTTCCTCGGCTCGAACGGGCTCACGAACATCGTCAACGCCGGCGGCGCGAGGATCAAGGGCGTGGAGGGCGATCTCAGCTGGGCCGCCACCGAGCGCCTGATGCTCGGCGCCAGCGTGACTTTCCTCAACAGCGAACTCACCAAGGATTTCTGCGAGAGCCTCGACGACACGGGCCTGCCGCTGCCACCGGATCAGTGCGCCCCGACGAGCTTTGCGCCAAAGGGCACCGAGCTGCCGATCGCGCCGAAGTTCAAGGGCAACGTGATTGCGCGCTACACGTTCCCGCTGGCATCGTTCGAAGCGAGCCTGCAGGGCGCGTTCTCGTATGAAAGCAGGCGTCGATCTGCGCTGTTGCCCGCTGACGAGTTCGAGCTGGGCGGGCCCAACCGGGCGTATGGCCTCGCTGATTTCAGCTTCGGGCTCGGCAAGGATCGCTTCTCGTTCGATCTGTTCATCGACAACGCGTTCGACAAGCGCGCGGACATCACCCGCTTCGCGCAATGCGACGAGCAGATCTGCACTCATCCGTTCATCATCACGAACCAGCCGCGCACCTGGGGGCTGAAGTTCTCGCAACGATTCTAGAAACGGGGGAAGCAGGGGCCGGGAAGGCAGCCGGGCAACCGGTTGCTTTCCCGGGTACCCGACGTCGTGGTCGGAAGTCGCCGTCAGAGATACTCCCCGCCCCACAATCTTGTCAGAAAGGTCTTCCAGGGAACAATTCTCAAGGTCCCGACGACGCGCTCTTCCCGCTCGGTTGAGATCAGCAGGGCGTGCTTCGGATTGAACTCTTCCGCGAAGCTGCGCAGCGCGCGCAGGTCCGCTTCGGCAACCCGGTTGGCGCCCTTGACTTCAATCGCGACTGCGCCGCCTGCGAGTATGAAGTCCACTTCCAGACCCGACTTCGTGCGCCAGAAATTGATGGGGTACTCCAGTTCGTTGTAGGAACGGTAAGCCAGTATCTCCATGTAGATGAAGTGCTCGAAGGCCCTGCCGAACAGCTCGCCTTTCGGCTCTGCAATTTCCCGATGCGTCAGTGCGCCGGCCACGCCGACGTCGAAGAGATAGAATTTCGCGGCTTTGCTGATTACCTGCCGCGATTGCCGGCGCTTGAACGGCTCCACGAATGAGCCGAGCAGGGTATCGACGAGGATCTGGTAATACTCCTTGACGGTCTTGGCATCGACGCCGCAGTCGCGTGCGATGTTGGCGTAGTTGATCAGCTCGCCGTGCGAGTAACCGACAGCATCGAAGAACCGCGAAAAGGCGCCGACGTTGCGCGTCAGGCCTTCGGCGAACACCTCTTCCTTCAGGTAGTCCTGCAGATAGGCACGCAAAGACCGGCGGTAGTGGGTCTGCACGTAGTGTGCAGGTATAAGACCGCGATTCAGCGCCTGCAGCAGATCGAGTTCGGGAATCTCTACGGAAACGAGCGGGTGCATCTCGAAGCGCCACGCCCGGCCGCCGAGCAGGTTCGCCTGGCCTCGCCTGAGTTTGCGAGCGCTCGATCCGCACAATACAAACCGCAGCCCGTGGCTTTCGATCAGGCCCTGCACCTCATCGAGCAGCTGCGGAACCTTCTGGACTTCATCCAGGATGATCGGCTCCTCGAGATCCACCGGCCTCCTGGCCAGCAACTGCTGCCGCAGGGTTGCCGGATGCCGCGTCAACTCCAGCATCACGTCGGTTTCAAGGAGGTCGTAGTAGATGCTCCCCGGAAATCGCTCGTGCAACCACGTCGATTTACCCGTCTTGCGCGCACCCCAGAGAAACGCGGATTGCCCCGGCGGCAACCTGAACCCGAGGCGTCGGGTGAATGTCGACATACGGAGTACACTCCCTAATAGTTCACCTAATCGGGAGTATACTCCGGTTTAGCATCACCCGCCAGCGGCTCTCCTGGCGTCACAAGCCGTGACGGCGCCTTTCAGCTCGTGCGCGAGGCGGGCCCCTTGCGCTCGGCGAGGACCTCGCTGTCACCGCGCTGGATCGTCACGCGCTGACCGGGCTGCAGCCGCTCGGCGCCACGCACGACGATCCGGTCGCCCGCCGCGAGATCGCCCGCGACTTCGACGCGATCGGTGCGCCCGGGCCCCGGCTGCACACTGATACGCTCGGCCTTGTCGCCGGCGCCGATGCGAAAGACGTACGCCTCGCCCTGGCGCAGCACGATCGCGTCGCGCGGCACGGTCACCGCCCGACGCGCCGGCCCGTTCGGCAGTTCGACACGCACCGCGGCGCCGATCGGCCAGGCCTCGGGCAACAGCGCCACCCGCACCTCGAGCAGGCGTGAGCGCTCGTCGCCGACCGGCACGACCGAGCGGATCCGGCTGCGCACTTCGTGCACGTCGTCGAGCACCCGTACGTCCTGGCCGCGCGCGAGCGAGGCCGCCGACGCGAGGGGAGCGCGGGCGACGGCCTCGACGCTGCGCGTATCGACGAGGCGCACGAGCGGATCACCGACCGCCACGAATTCTCCGGCCGCGCGCAGGCGTTCGGCGACCTGACCCGCGAACGGCGCGCGCACGGTCGAGCGCGCGAGCTCGAGGCGCGCCCGATCGCGCGCGACGCGCGCCTGTTCGAGTTCCTGTTCGGCCATCGCGAGGCGCGATTCGGCCTCGTCGATCTGGTTGCGCGAAGCGATGTTCTGCGCGGCGAGTGTCCGCAGTCGATCGCGCTGCGTGCGCAGCAGGGTCGTATTGGCCTCGAGGCGCCTGACGGCCGCCTCGTTGTCACGCACCGAGAGCGCGATCCGCGACGCGTCGAGTCGCGCGACGGCGTCGCCCTTCGCGACCTCCGCCCCCGGTTCGGCGATCCAGAGGATCGGCGCGGCAACCTCGGCCGCCAACCGCGCATCGGCGCGGCTCACGATCGAACCCGTCGCAAACATGCGCGGCGTCTCCTCTGCCGCCCTGGCAGTCGCGACGACGACGGGAACCGAAGGCGTCTGCCCCGGCTCGGCGGCCTTTGCGATATCCCAGCAAAGGAGCCACTTCAGCAGCAGCGCGAAAATCAGCGGGACTCGAAGCGCAGCGACCATACGGGCTCCTTTTCACCGAGGCGCAACAGCGCCGGCAGCAACACGAGGGTGAAGGCGGTATTCACGACCATGCCGCCGACGATGACGGCGCCGAGGCCCCGGTAGAGCGCGCTGCCGGGGCCGGGGACGATCGCGAGCGGCAGCATGCCGAAGAGCCCAGAGAGCGTCGTCGCGAAGATCGGCCGTGTGCGGGTCCGCAGCGCCGCGGCGATCGCATCGCGCCGCGGGAGGCCGTGGCGTTCCCCGCTGCGGGTCTCGTCGGTGAGCAGGATCGCGTTGTTGACCACCATGCCCATCAGGATGATGAAGCCGATCATCGTCAGCAGATCGAGCGTCTGGTTCGTGAACGCACGCAGCAGCCAGATCGCGAGTACGCCGCCAAAACTTGCGAGCGGAATCGTCAGCATCATGATCGCGCTGTCCTTCGCCGAGCGCACCAGCGCCGCGACCAGCAGGAACAGCACCAGCATCGCGACGCCGATGTTGAAGCGCATGTTGTCGAGCGCCGTGCGCAGGTTACCGGCATTGCCGGCATAGCGGATCACGCCATCGGCGGGCATCAGCTTCGCGATCTGCGGCTCGACGTCGCGCTTCACCACGTCGATCGCCTGTTGCAGCGACATGCGCTTCGGCGGGTTGATGTTGAGGCCCACCGTTCGCCGCCCGTCGACCCGGCGCCGGCCGCTCGGCCCGACCGTCGGTTCGATCTGCGCGAGCTCGCCGAGCGGCACCACCGCGCCACTCGGCGTCGCGACCTGCACATCCGCGAGTGCGTCCGGCGTGTCCCAGCGCTTTGCGCGCAGGAACATGTCGAGGCGTCGCTCGCCGTCGAAATACTCGCCGACCCAGGCGCCGTCCCCGAGCGCGCGCACCACGGTGCCCACCTCGCTGCGCGTCCAGCCGACTTCGTTCACCCGCCGGTCGTGCGGGGTGATGCGCAGCTCCGGCTCGGCGAGCTCCAGCCCCTGGAACGCCTGCACCTGTGCGCCAGGCAGCTTTTCCTGGATCAGTTGCTGCGCGCGGCGCGCGATCGGAAAGAGCGCCTCGAGATTCGAGGACTGCAGCTGGAAGTCGATGTTGCGCCCGTCGCCAAAACCGCCGAAGAGATTGCCCTGCGACGCGAACACCTCGGTATCCGGAAACCCGTTGACGATCTCCTCGTTGATCACCCGGTCGAGCTGGTCGATCTTCGCCGGATCGAGCGGCCGCGCGCCGATCGAGCCCCCGCCCGGGAACACGAGCACGTAATAGTTCTTGAGCGCCGGCTGCTTCTCGCCTCGCATGTAGGGATCCATGCGCCGCGCGACTTCCTGCACGATCTCGCTGTCGATCGTGTCGATGCTCGCGCCCGGAGGAAACTGGAAGAACCCGTCGATCGCATCGCGCTTCACGGGCGGCAGGTAATCGAGCGGCGGCAGCAGCAGCCAGGTGAGCGCGGCCGGCGCGACGAGGAGCGATGCGATGATCGCGTAGCGGCGGCGCGGCGTATCGGTCCAGCCCACCACCGTATCGGCCATGCGGCGCCAGCGCGCGTCGGAAGCCGCGCCACCGTTCGCCGGCGCGAGCCAGCGCGACGCGACGAGCGGCAACAGCGTCACGGCGACGAGCAGCGAGGTGGCGACCGCGATCACCACCGTGAGCGACAGGTCCGCGAACAGCTGCCCGGCGGCATCCTCCATGAAAACGACCGGCATGAACACGACGATCGTGGCCGCCGTCGAGGCGAAGAGCGCCGGCCACACCCGGCTGGTACCTTCGAGTGCCGCCTGCAACAGCGGCGCGCCCTTCTCGCGCCGCTGCACGATGCTTTCGAGGACGACGACGGCCGCATCCGTCGTCATGCCGACGCCGAATGCGAGCCCGGCGATCGAGATCACGTTGAGCGTGCGCCCGGTCAGCATCAGCACGGCGAGCGCGACGAGCAGGCACACCGGAATCACGATGCCGACGAGCAGCGTCGTACGCAGGTCGCGCAGGAAGAACCACAGCACCAGCACCGCGAGGATCACGCCGGCCACCAGGTTGCCGCTGACCATGCCGATCGCCTGGTTGATGAACACCGAGGGATCGAACGACTGTGCGACGGTCAGCCCCATCGCCTTCAGCGGGCCGTCCCGCATCGCGGAGATCTCAGCCTTGACCGCGTTCAGCGTATCGAGGACGTTGGCGTGGTTTTCCTTCAGGATCTGCAGGCCGATCGCGGGATTGCCGTTCTGGATCGCGAAATTGGCGCGATCGCCGCGCCGTACCTCGACCGTCGCGATGTCGCCGAGGCGCACGGGGCGGCCATCTCGCCACTCGAGCACGAGCTCGGCGAGTTGCGCGGGCGTGTAGCGGCCGGCGAAGCGCATGGTGTACTGGCGGCGTCCGATGTCGACGAAACCGCCCGACAGGTCGGTCGCATTGCCCGCCAGCGCGGCAACCCGCGGCAACTGGATGGCGAGGTCCGCGGCGCGCTGCGGATCGAACACGATCTGCAGTTCCTCCGGGGCGCCCGCGTTGATATTGACGGTGGCGACACCGGGAATCGTCTCGATGCGCGCGCGCACGAGTTCTTCGATCTGGCGCCGGTAGTTCTCGACCGGCCCCGGTGTCCCGGGCAGCAGCTGCACGAAGAACCACGAGAGCGTCTGGTTCGGCCCGCCTCCGCCGTCGTCGCCGAGCGCGATGCGGGGCGCGTCGGCGTCCCGCGGCAGCGGCGGCAGCTGGTTCATGCGACTGATCACCTCGATCAGCGTCGCCTGCATGTCGGTGCCGATCGCGAGGCGCAGGTTCACGAACGCGCCGCCCGGGCCCGCGAAGCTGTTCAGCTCCTTGAGCCCCGGCAGGCCCTCGAGCGCGCGCTCCTCGGGCTCGATGATCTCGGACTCCACCTCGCTCGGCGCGGCGGCGCGCCAGCCGGTGAAAATGCTGATCACCGGTTCGTCGATATCCGGGAACAGCTGCACCGGCAGGCGGAAGAATGCCAGCACGCCGAGCAGGCACGCGAGCAGCACCGCCACCGCGACGCCCGCGGGGTTATGTAGCGCGATCCTGGTCAGGTGCATGCGTCCTCCCCGACGCAATGGTGCACCGTTGGACGCGCGCCCCGGCCCTCCCGTTCAACGCCCCGTCGCTTCGGGCCCCCGTCCCGTCGCTACGGGCGGGAATGCGCTACCAGTGGTAGCGCACGCGATAGCGAACTGTCGCCTCCCCGTCCTTCGCGACCCGCACCGGGAAGTGGATCGTGCGCGCATCCTCCTTCACGTAGTCCTGCGACTTCGAGACGATCGTCCAGCCACTCCAGCGAAACAGCGTCTCGCGCACCAGTACGTCGACCGGCTCGGTCTTGTGGTTGCGCACCTTGACCTCGAATTCCTCCTCCATCGTGCGCGCCCTGGTGTCGATCGAGAAATCGACCTGGCGGCGCTCGCCGACGACATCGAACGCCGAGCCGAGCCTGATGCGCACCTGCTCGTCCTTCGGCGTGTGGTCGATCACGTCCTCGCCGATGAACTCGAGGCTGTCGTCGGCGTGGTCGAGCTTCGAGACGCGCACGCGGCCCGCGGGCAACGGAATCCCGAGGCCGCGCGCCTTGTCGTTGCGAAATTCGAGGTATACGTCGACCTTCCTGTTCGCCGCCGTGCCGTAGTCGCGCTCGGTGTACGGGCCACCGAAGGCGCTGAAGGCGGGCGCGCCGTAGTAGACGAGTACTTTCTTCGCCGGAATCGCCTTCGTCTCGTCGAACAGTTCGATCTGCTTCGTCGAATTGTCCGCCAGCGTCGTGCGGCGCCCCAGCGTGTAGAGATGGAACTCGAAGAACGCCTTTTCCTCGAAGCCCCCGCCGGCATCGGCCGCGGCCATCTCCATCGCGCGCTTTTGCAGGTACACGCGCTGCGGCGGCGCCACGCGCTGCACGTCGCCCGCGATCAGCTTGAGGCGCGCGTCGGTGTAGCTCGCACCCGACTGGTTGACGATGCTGACCCACGCGCCGAGATCAACCGTGCCGCTGTTGGCGTCCTTGCCTTCGTTGAAAATCAGGTTGTAGTCCGCCCACCAGGTGATGCCGGCGGTCTGGTAGGTCACGCGCGTGCGGTGCTCGCCGCCCCGCGCCGCATCGATGCCCCAGACGAGCGTCGGACGCGTGATCAGTCCGCCCGGCAGTTCGGCGAAATGCACGGCGCCGTACTCGCGCAGCGCGTGGATCGAGCCATCCGCGCCACGCAGCACGAGGCCGTCGCCGGCGGACAGCAGGGTGCCGCTCGTCGGCGGTCCCGCATCGCGACCGGGACGGTCCACGGTCACCGGCCGGTCGATGTAGCGCTGCAGGAGCTTGTCCATGCCGATCAGGTCGAACTGGTAGTTCTGCTCGAGCACGCGCGTCGCCGGGTCGGTCAGCGACTCGAAGCCCACGGTCGTCGGGTCGATCAGCGCCGCGACATCCGTGAAGCGCACGGTCGAGCGCCCCGCCGCGAGCGACATCCTGCGGGTATCACGCACCATCGCATAACCGGGGACCGCCATGCCGTTCGGCGCGCCGCCGCCCGGCACCGGCCGATAGAACTCCGCCGGCACGGCGCCCGGCTGTGCCGAGCTGTAGATCGTGATCGAGGTGTCGGCCGGATCGGCGGCCTGCGCGCCCGCCCCGAGCGTGAGGCCGGCGGCGAGCAGGGTGCGGGAGAGGACGAGGCGGTGCATGCAGGGCTCCTTGGATGGGGGCGGATATGGTTCCCGAAAATGCGACGCAAGTCGCGCTTTCGATCCCGGTTTGACAGAACTGTGAGCGGTACCCGGCGTATGAACGGCGGCGCGGGCAGGATGGGGTCATGGACGCCGCATCCCAGCTCCTGCCGGAGGTCCCGCTCACCGAGGCCCGGCGCCCGGTGCCACCCAATGCCCCTCCATCCACGGGCGCTGCCGGCGGCCCAGCCACGGCGGCCAGCGCCGCGGCGGCCGCGCCGGCCCCCGCGATGGACCGCGAGTTCATCGAGCGCAACCAGATCGTCGAGCGTTACCTCTCCGGGCGCCTGCCGCCACGCGGCGCGCTCGAGTTCGAGCGCTTCTGCGCCACGCACCCCGATCTCCTCGATGCGCTCGGCCTGCCCGCGCGCGTGCACGCGGGTTTGCGCCTGCTCGAGTCGGGCGGCAAGCCGGCACCATGGGAACAGAAGAAGCGCCCCGCGTGGGAGAAGCCGCCGGTGCTGATCGGCTTTGCGCTGCTCGTGGTCATCCTCCTCGTCGTCGCGGCCGTGCTCGCGATGCAAATCGGCGATCGTGGCCGGAAAATCGCGGCCCTCGAACAGCGGATCGCCGAGCAACCGCTCTCGCCGGCGACGACCACACGCACCATCAAGCTCGTCCCGGCGCGTGGCGGCCCGACGAAAACGCCAGCCGTGCTGGTCGGTGGCGGCCCCGTGCAGTTCGCAGACCTGAAGATCGATCTCGCGTGGTCGAAGTTCTCGAACTTCCGCATCATCATCGACCGCGAAGACCAGGGGCGGGTCGCGGTGCTGCACAACATCGAGAAGGATTCGAACGGCCACGTGCGCATCGCCTTCAACTCGTCGGCACTCGGCCCCGGCAACTACGATTTCACGATCCAGGGTCTCACCTGGCGCGGCGAGCCCGTCGCGCAGGCCTGGGCGACCATCGCGATTCAGCGCTGAAGCACGACTTTCTCGATGAGATGCGGCGCCGTCGCCCGCGCATCGCGGGGTGAACGCCGCGCCACGCGATCGATGCCGATCGCGTACAGCGTGAGCGTGCCGTCGGCGGCGAAGTGCATCCTGAGCCACTGCTTGTAGTCCTCGATCCGCAGCGACGAGAACGCCTCGTTCGAATGGCGGCCGAAAACCTGCACGGAAACGAGCAGGTAGATGCCGAGCAGCACGCCGCCGACCACCCCGCCCAGCACGAAAGTCAGTGCACCTGCGAGCAGGAGCTGCAGGACGCTGCCGAAGGGCAGCGCGAGCCATTCCGTCGTGAAACGCGCGGCAATCCACGCGAGCACGAGCGCGGCGAAGAGGTGCGCGACCGCGTGGGTCACCCCACCGATGATGCGATACCAGCGCTTGTGCGTGTCCGTGAAGAAAACAAAGCCGCCGATCACGCCGAGCAACCACAGCCCGTTGACCGGGTCGCGCAATGCCGCGGCCAGGCTCGCGGCGGCGGTGGCGCCGAAGCTCGCGAGATCCCTCGGGCCGAGGCTGGCGGAGGCAAACCAGGCCGAGAGCGCATAGAGCACGGCGGGCAGCACGAGACTGCGTGGATTCAGTTTCGGAAAGGCGAGGTTGCGCCATGCGAGGCGTCGCGAGATCGCACGGTCGGGATACACGGCCCGCTCCCTGAAGCCGCCCGACAGGTCGCGGGTGCGCGGCGCGTGGGTCGGGTGCAGGAATGCGCCGCCGCCGCCCGAGACGATCTTCTGCACACCCTCGGCATTCTCGTGGCGCCGGTAGTGATGCCAGTCGCCCGACACGAAGGCGCGCACGGGCCGCTGCAGGATCTCGTGCTCGAGCGCATGCAGCACGCCGCCGCCGTAGGTTTCGTGCAGCGGATAGGACTCGGCGAGCAGCCACTGTGGTTCAGGCACGCAGAGCACCACCTGCGCGGCGGGGTCCATCTGCGCCGCCACCCGCCGAAAGTACTGCACCTGCGGTTCATCGAGCTCGGCGCCGAGTTGCAGGTCGATCGCGACGAGCCACCAGGGCGCCGGCAACCGCAGCGCGAAGTAGCTGCGCGTCTGTTGCGTGCGGCAGCCCGCGAAGCCGCGCTCCGGCCGGCAGAAGCTGCGGGAGAACGCGACGAGACTGTCGAACCAGTCGTGATTGCCCGGCACGGCGAACAGGTCAGGGCGGGTCCCGTGCGCGTCGAACGCGGTCTGGTAGGGCCATTCGGTGCGCCAGGCGTAGGCATCGCGCGACGGCCAGGGATAGACCTCGTCACCGCCAAAGATGAGCACCCGCCCGCTGCGCGTCGCCTCCAGGGGCCCGCCCGCCTTTGCGCGCACTTCGAGATCCGGTCGCGCGAGCGCTTCGGCGATGGCGTGCGTGGAATTCCAGCCATCGCCAAGGTCCGCCACATAGTCGAGCCACAGTTCGCCGCCCGAGTAATCGAAGGCCTCCTGTGGCTGGCTCGCCAGCGCCTCGATGAGCCGCGAATCCGAATGGCGCCCGAAGACATTGGCGGCAGCCATGTGGATCGCGGTCTGCACGAGCACGCGCGGATCGAACCAGCCGACCATTTTCGCGTGCCTGCGCGGCGGCCTCATGCGCCACCCCGCAGGGTGAGCAACGGCGATTGCCGCACGACCGAGCGTGTCGCGAGCCAGCCGCCACCCGCAACGAGCACGGCGCCGGCCGCGAGCCCCCAGGCCCACACGCGGGCGTCGAAACTGTAGTGCACATCGAGCACGTGCCTCGCGACGAGGAACCCCGCGACGCTCGCACCCGCCGCGGCGAGGAGCCCGGCCAGCAGCCCGAGCGTGACGAACTCCGCCAGTACACCGGCGCGCACGGTACCGCCGCTCGCGCCGAGCGTGCGCAGCATCGCGCTCTCGAATCGGCGTTCGTCGCGGCTCGCCTGCACGGCGGCGAGCAACACCGTGAGCCCGGCGAACAACGTGAAGATGAACACGCTCTGCACGGCGATCGCCGCCTTGTCGATCACGCCGCGCACCTGCGCCAGGATATTGTCGAGATCGAACACCGATACGCTCGGGAAACGCTTCACGAGTTGCGCGATCGGCCGCGGCGCTCCCGGCGCGAAATAGGCGCTCGTCATCCAGGTGCCGGCCGTCGCATCGAGCAGGCCGGGCGGAAACATCAGGAAGAAGTTCGGCTGGAAGCTGTCCCACTTCACCTCACGGATGCTTGCGACCGTTGCCGTGAATGCCTCGCCCGCGACGTCGAACGTGATTCGATCGCCGAGCTCGAGACCCACGGAATCGCGATACTCGGTGGCGATCGAAACGAGCGGCTGCCCTTCATCCCCGGGTCGCCACCAGTGGCCCGCGACGATCTTGTTGTCCGCACCGGGCTCGGTCGACCAGGTGAGGTTCTGCTCACGGTTCGCAAAGCCTTCGCCATCCTCGCGCGGGAAGACGATGTCATCGAGCGCACGGCCGTTGATCGCGGTCATCCTGCCGCGGATCATCGGCAACGCGCGCGTGGCCTCCCCGCCCGCGTCTTTCAGCGCATCGAAGAACGCCGTGCGCTCCGCGGGCGGGATGTTGATGAAGAAAAAGTTCGGCACGTCGGCCGGCAGGCTCGCGCGCCAGTCTTCGAGGAGATCGCGCCGGACGAGCGCGAGCAGCAGCAACACCATGATGCCGAGCCCGAAGGCGACGACCTGCACGATGCTCTCGGCGCGCCGCCGCGCGAGATTGGCGATGCCGTAGCGCCACGCAACGCCGACGCGACCGCGGAGCGCGCCGGCGAGGCGCACGAGCAGCCAGCCGCCGAGCGCGAGCACGGCGAGGAACACGGCGAGACCCGCCACGAAGCCCGACAGCAGCGCAAGATCGCGCACGACCCAGTAGATGAGCCCGACGACAGCGATCGCCGCCGGCCAGAACGCGAGCCAGGCGGCGAGCCGCGGCGGGCCGACGTCCCGGCGCAGCACCCGGATTGCGGGGACTTGCGCGAGCTGCAGCAGCGGCGGCAGCGCAAAGCCCGCCAGGATGGCGACGGCGGTGATGACCGCGAGCACGATCGGCGCGAGGTTCGGCGCTGGCAGATTCCCGACCGCGAGCAGATCGCGCAGGGCGATCACGAGCCAGGCTTGCGCGAGATAGCCCAGGGCCGCACCGACTGCCGCGGCGGCGACCGCGATCAGGCCCAATTGTGCGAGGCTCACGGTGAGCGTGAAGGCCCGCGTCGCACCGAGCGTCTTCAACAGCGCGACCGAATCGAGATGGCGCTGCACGTAGCGGCGCGCCGCCATCGCGACGGCGATCGCGCACAGGAGCACGGCCACGAGGCTCGCGAGACCGAGGAAGCGCCCCGCGCGGTCGATCGCGCTCTTCACCTGCGGGCTCGATTCGGTGATGTCGAGGATGCGCTCGCCACGCTGCTTGTGCGCGCCGAGCCAGGCCTTGAAGGCCGCGATGGCATCACGCCCGCCGGCAAAGAGCTGCGCATGGCGGGCGCGGCTGCCCGGCTGGATCAGCTGCGTCGAGCCGAGATCGGCGACGTTCATCAGGAGTGCCGGCGCGAGCTCCGTGAACGAGGATCCCTGGTCGGGCCGGGAAATGAGTGCGCGGCTCACGCGCAAGTCCGCCGCGCCGATCGACACCGCATCGCCGACCTTCGCATCGATCATCGCGAGCAGCCGGCTCTCGGCCCACACCTCGCCCGGTGGCGGAATACCCTGGGCGGCGGTGGCCACGCCGAAGGCGCTCGTCGCAACCTGCACGGTGCCGCGCAGCGGATACCCTTCGCTCACCGCGCGGATCACTGTCAACTGCGACGCGTCGCCATGGAACACCACGGACAGCGTCCCGATGCTCGTCGCGGTGAGGAGACCGCGGCGATGCGCCTCGACGAGATAGTCCGTGGAGAGCGGCGATGGCGATTCGAGCCGCAAGTCGGCGGCCAGCACCTCGCTCGCCTGCAGGTCGACCGCCGCGCTCACGCGACTCACGACGAAGCCGACCGCGGTCAGCGCCGACACGGCGATCGCGAGCGCAAGCAGCAGCACGCCGAGCTCGCCGGAGCGCCATTCGCGCGACAGGGAACGCAGTGCGAGAGCGAGTGCGCGCATGGCAGCCCTCAGGTGAGGCGCCCCGCGTCCATATGCAGCGCCCGCGTGCATCGCCCGGCGAGCGCGTGATCGTGGGTCACGAGCACGACGGTCGTCTGCAGGTCGCGATTCATCTCGAACAGGAGGTCGCACACGCGCGCGCCCGTCGCCGCATCGAGGTTGCCGGTGGGCTCGTCGGCGAAGAGCACCGCCGGGCGCGTCACGAATGCCCGCGCCATGGCAACCCGCTGCTGCTCGCCGCCCGAGAGCTGGCGCGGATAGTGACCGGTGCGCGCGCCGAGGCCGACGCGCTCGAGTGCCTGCCGCGCCTGCGCGTGCGCATCGCGCCGGTCGGCGAGCTCGAGCGGCAGCATCACGTTCTCGAGCGCCGTCAGCGCGGGGATCAGGTGGAACGCCTGGAACACGAAGCCGACGCGCTCGGCGCGCAGGCGCGCGCGGCCGTCTTCATCGAGCGACGTGAGATCCGTGCCGCCGAGCCGCACACGACCCGCGGTCGGCAGGTCGAGTCCGGCGAGCAACGCGAGCAGTGTCGACTTGCCCGCCCCCGAAGGCCCGACGATCGCCACCGATTCCCCGGCTGCGATCGCGAGCGACACGTCGCGCACGATGGTCAGTGGGCCTTCGGGACTGGTAACCTCTTTCGTGATGTTTTCGGCCTCAAGAACGCTCATTGTCCTCTTTCTGCTCGCAGCGCCGCTCGCGACGCACGCCGCCGACCGCACGATTCTCGTGTTCGGCGACAGTATCAGTGCGGGCTATGGACTCAAGGCCGAGGAGGGCTGGACGGCCCTCCTGCAGAAGCGGCTCGACGCCAAAGGGTACGGGTACCGCGTGGTGAATGCCAGCGTGAGCGGCGAGACGACCAGTGGCGGCAGCGCGCGCCTGCCGCGTGCGCTCGAGCTGCATCGCCCGTCGGTGCTGGTGCTCGAACTCGGCGCCAACGATGGCCTGCGCGGCCTGTCGCTCGAGGTATCGCGCAAGAGCCTCGGCGACATGATCGAGGCGGGAAAGAACGCGGGCGCGAAGGTGCTGCTGCTCGGCATGAGGATCCCGCCCAATTACGGGCCTCGCTACACGCAGGCCTTCGCGCGCATGTATGCTGAACTCGCGGCGCAGTACCGGGTGCCGCTGGTGCCTTTTTTCATGGCGAAGGTCGCGCTCGACACGAGCCTGATGCAGGCCGACGGCCTGCACCCGAACGCCGAGGCACAGCCGCTGCTGCTCGACACCGCCTGGCCGGCGCTGCGCCCGCTGTTGTAGGGCGGGAAAGACGGGGAGGAAATGTTGGACAAGTACTGGTTGAAGTCCTATCCGGCAGATGTCCCGGCGGAAATCGATCCCACGCAGTACCGCTCGCTGAAGGAGTTCGTCGAGAAGAATTGTGCGCGGTACGCCGGGCGCGATGCGTACGTGATGATGGATCGCGCGATGAGCTACGGCGAGCTCGACCGGCAATCGGCCGCGTTCGCGGCGTGGCTGCAGCAGAAGGCCGGAGCCCGCCCCGGCACGCGCATCGCGATCATGCTGCCGAATGTGCTGCAATACCCCGTCGCGATGTTCGGTGCGCTGCGCGCGGGCCTCACCGTCGTCAACGTCAACCCGCTCTACACGCCGCACGAACTCGAGCACCAGATCAACGATTCCGGCGCGACGATCATCGTGGTGCTCGAGAACTTCGCGCATGTCGTGGCGCAGGCCTTGCCCAGGATGCAACTCGAAAGTGTGATCGTCACATCCGTGGGCGAGATGCTCGACGGCGTGAAGGGGATGATCGTCGACCTCGTCGTGAGGCACGTCCGCAGGAAGGTGCCGCGGTGGCGAATTCCCGGCGCGCTCGGCTTCGGCCGCTTGCTCGCCGAGGGTCGCCGGCTCGCCCTGCAACCAGTCACGGTCGGACCGGAAGACGTCGCCTTCCTGCAGTATACCGGCGGCACGACCGGCGTATCCAAGGGCGCGACGCTGACCCACCGGAACATGGTCGCGAACGTGCTGCAGGGCAAGGCCTGGTTCGGATCGAAGATGCCGGATCACGCCACGTATGTGATTGCGCTGCCGCTGTACCATATCTTTTCGTTGACCGCGAACGCGCTGATGTTCATGGAGCTCGGTGCGCGCGGGATCCTGATCATGGACCCGCGCGACTTCAAGGGATTCGTTGCCACCCTGGCCAAGTACCCGCCGAACCTGTTCATGGGCGTGAACACCTTGTTCAACGCGTTGCTGCACACACCCGGCTTCGAGAAGCTGGATCATCGCAACCTCTTCGGTACGGTCGGCGGCGGCATGGCGGTGCAGGCAGCCGTGGCCGAGAAGTGGCAGGCCGCGACCGGGTGCGTGCTGAGCCAGGGATGGGGCCTCACCGAAACCTCGCCGATCGCCACGATGAATCCCATCGGCGCGGGCAAGTTCAACGGCTCGATCGGTCTGCCCGTGCCATCGACCGAGATATCGATACGCGACGATGCGGGCGCCGCGCTACCGGTCGGAACGATTGGCGAGATCTGCGTGCGCGGCCCGCAGGTGATGCGGGGCTACTGGAATCGGCCGGAGGAGACCGCGGAAGTCATGCTGCCCGACGGCTGGCTGCGCACCGGCGATGTGGGGCGCATGGATGAGGCCGGTTTCACCTACATCGAGGACCGCAAGAAGGACATGATCCTCGTATCCGGTTTCAACGTTTACCCGAATGAAGTCGAGGGAGTCGCGGTGACGCACCCGGGTGTCCTCGAAGCCGCGGCGGTTGCGCAGCCGGACGAGCGCGCGAGCGAAGTGGTTGCACTCTTTGTCGTGCGCAAAGACCCGGCACTCACGGAGGCGGCGCTGATCTCGTTCATGCGCGCCTCATTGACCGGATACAAGGTTCCGAAACACGTCTACTTCCGCGAGTCGCTCCCGAAATCGAATGTCGGCAAGATCATCCGGCGGGAGTTGCGCGATGAGTTGAAGAAGTAGCGCCAGCAGACGCCTTCCGCGACGCGTTCACCGGCTCTGCGAACGCAAAAACGTGGACACCGGCGCGCGTGGTTCGAGACTTCGCCACCTTACCGTTTCGAGAGCGTCTGGCTTCCAGCCAATCATTAATGCTGCTTATGAAGATCTCACCTTGCGAGTTCGCAAAATCGCGAAACTCACGCAATTTCTCGCGAGGCAAATCCTGCACTTGAGCAGACCTCTCAATAAATCGTGCGTTGGTCCGGGAAGAACCCGTATTCGCACTAACCGTCGTCAACATTCGCCCCAAGGAATGGCACACGTGCTCCGCGAGAACAGGGTCTAGTGCGTGAATAGCTGCAACACGCCCGGACGGCCGGTATCGGCGATCACGAGTGCGGCGAATTAGGCGAAGGCGCTTCATTGCGTTGACGACGTCGAGCGGCCGCGCTCGTCTGTCCTCTCGCATTATCAGACTGGCAAGCGACGGTGCTTTGCTCTTAAAGTGCAGGGCCTTCGGCTCACCATATTTGTCCGTGAAATCACGATTGTGATGCCAAGCATGCAATGCGCTGGCGACCACTTCGGATAGGTGGGGGTCCTCGGGTGCTTTTGAGTATTCTCGTGCGTGGGCAGCTTCAAGTGCTTCGCCAGAAATGTTGGCAATCCTTTTCGCAGACACCCCTGCTCGCAGCAGAACCGTGAAAACCGCATACAGGATATCGTGAAAGTAGGCGTTCGCATGAGAACTTGTGGAGGGCATACGGGTATCTCCTAGAATCACTGGCTCTATTTGCGCGTTGTCGTTCCCTTGGGACGTCGCTTCGGCTCAACCTCGGACATCGCGAGCGCGACGCGAATACTGCATTTCGATCTGCGACGCTTCCCGCTGAATCCCGTAATCCGATACTGCTGCATCGCTGCTAGGGTGGCGTGGGTGGAGTTGAGAAGTTCTTCCACGCGACGTCGAATGGCACTTCTCTCGATCTGGTCTTCGGCGGGAATGGTGATGAACCGGGCCATAGGAAAGAACGCCTTGTTCTCTTCATCGACCAATGCGGTGACGAATGCATCGATCGTTTCGAGCACACCGTTCATTTGATTTCCCACTTTGAATGCGCGCTTGCGCCTCGGCTCAAGTAGTACGATCGACTTCTGTCGTATCCCTACCAGTCCTTGCCGCTCCATTTCAGCTGCCATCGCGCGCGGCGGAACATCCCCACCGTATTCGCGCACTAGCGTTGTAAAGCTCCTGACCCGTCCCGCAAACGGGAGTAAGCGGGGCCTGCCGGATCGTTCGCTATATCGTCTGTCACTTCGCCACGCGCTCGCGATCCGCAAGGTTTTAGATAGCGGCTGATGGTGACGGAACAGGGCCGGTGTGGGGCAAACCAGAAGCTTGCGAACTTCCGCTCTGCTCAGGTCAGTGGCAGCAGCTATTTGCGATTGGTTCACACGACCATTGCGCAATCTCGCAATCCTGGCCACATGTCGGACGAGTAATCCACGCATAGCTGCCGCAAGTTGAGCAGGGGTCACGCCGGATCGAAGAAGTAGCGGAACCAGCGTCTCCATCAAGCGAAATGCCACATGCTCGCCTCGGCGAGCTGTAGTAGTTTCGATCGAAAAGTGCCTTTCGCGAGCTCGTGACAACGCGCCAGCTTCCAGTTCGAGGAAGTTGAACGTCGGCTGTCGTGATCGAGTGCTGCCAGCCTCTAATTTCCGCCAACCGCCGGCATGACTCTTTGCCATGCGGCCCACGGCATCGTCAACTCGCAAATCGAGTGTTCATCGCGACCGCCTGACCGGAAGGATGCCACGTCAGTGAGTTAACACGCGTCGACTGGAGATCCAGGCTATCGGCGCACCTGAAGGAACCTGGACCGATGCGATGCCAAAGAATGACGCGCCGAGAGGAGCGAGCGCTTACGAAAGCGCCGCCGGGGCCTACTGCAATCCTGGAAGTCGGGAATCAGTGACTGCCAGAACCAATGCTGCCCGCGGTGCCGGAACCGATGCTGCCGTCCTTGCCGGAGCCGATGCTGCCCGCAGTGCCAGAACCGATGCTACCGGCCGTGCCGGAGCCAATGCTCCCCGCAGTGCCAGAACCGATGCTGCCGTCCTTGCCGGAGCCGATGCTGCCCGCAGCAGTGCCAGAACCGATGCTGCCGGCCGTGCCGGAGCCAATGCTCCCCGCAGTGCCGGAACCGATGCTGCCGTCCTTGCCGGAGCCGATGCTGCCCGCCGTGCCAGAACCGATGCTGCCGTCCTTGCCGGAGCCAATGCTGCCCGCAGTGCCAGAACCGATGCTACCGGCCGTGCCGGAGCCAATGCTCCCCGCAGTGCCAGAACCGATGCTACCGGCCGTGCCGGAGCCAATGCTCCCCGCAGTGCCGGAACCGATGCTGCCGTCCTTGCCGGAGCCGATGCTGCCCGCCGTGCCAGAACCGATGCTACCGGCCGTGCCGGAGCCAATGCTCCCCGCAGTGCCAGAACCGATGCTACCGGCCGTGCCAGAACCGATGCTTCCGTCCTTGCCGGAGCCAATGCTGCCCGCAGTGCCAGAACCGATGCTGCCGGCCGTGCCGGAACCGATGCTGCCGTCCTTGCCGGAGCCAATGCTGCCGTTGAGATTCGACCGAAACTCGGTGGCAACAAGAATTCCGCCAGGCATGGGCTGGGTGCCCGCGAACTCCACCATGTCGCCAACTCGAACATCCCCGGCCAACGAACTCGAGTCGATGCTCAGTTTTCCGATGAAAACACGGCCGATCGACGTGTTCACCTTACTTACGACGCCAAGAATTGCGACGTTCGAAGCCCCAGCAACGTAGGGCTCACTGAGCACAACCAGCTTTCTCGCAATGAGCCCGCCATCACTGCTCGGTCCCGTCGCGACCACCTGCAACTGCGACGCCGCCGCAGCGGCTCTGGTCGAAAGCACGCGCCTGAGTTGCGCACGAGTCACTGCAACGTCCTGCCCCAGCACCGAGAGCTTGGCACGAGCCGCGTCTACCGCGTCGATCGGACCAGCCACGTAGAGGTCCTGCGCAGCGACAACGCCGACGATCAAGAGCCCAACGGTGAGGAAGACTCCTCGCGCTGCAATTCGATGGCACATGTCACACCCCTGCTAAATCAACGGGTTAGGCGTCCCCGTCCGCTGTCAAGCCACATTTCGGGTGGCTTTGCCTAGTTATGTCTTGTCGTTATGTAACTTACCAAGGAATTGTGACGGCCGTCAAAGTTTTACGAAGTTTTCCTCGCTTCTGCCGAGCCTAGGGTTCCGGGGGTGCAAGTGCGCGGAGCGGCGGCGGAACCTCATCGCTTCTGAGATATTGAAAGAAGGTTATACCTGTGTTCAGCCGTTTCTCGGTATGACTCGGCTTGTAATGTTTCAGGTTGTCCGCTACCCAATTATCAATGTCCGTAATGAATTGCTGAATAAGCGATCTGACGAGACCCTCAAACTCCGGCGCCATGGATATGGGAAGGCCGCGATCTGGAAAAACGGATCGTTCCAAGCGCTTCTTTGATGGCTCTGCCTCATTGTTGTGAGCGATCGTACTCGCCAAATCCGTCAATGCATTTCCAAGGTGCTCAAGCATGGGAGCGCTCATTGCCACGGGTACAACATAGGTTCTAGATACAATCTTCAGGAACTTGTCCGTAGAACCGACAACCACTCCGGCGCGCAGAAGTTCGTCAACAAGGAGCATTGGGTCCGTGTCAGCGTTTACTTTGTGTGCGAGCGCAGTGAATGATCGATTAGAGGATCGATGAAAATCCAATTCCAAGGGCAGTCCATAAGGCCCTTGGTACTGCGGGTCCGTGTGCCACAAGTGAATTATCTCGGTCAACGTTCGCGCAAACGTCGGCCGCGGCCCCTCCAGCAAACTCGGATCGTCGATGTAGCGATCGACGTCGCGCCGCGCGATGCCTGTGACGAATGCGATCCGCGCTCGCGTGCCCTTGCCGAGCGGCCCCAGGCCGTCACGCACGGCGCTTTCGACGTACACGCCTTTCACCGTCTCGCAGAACTCGTCGAAGCGGACGCCGGCGCGAATCAGCAGCTTCACCAGCGGGCGGAGCACGCGGCGGAAGGCTTGCAGCAGGTGCGCGCGCGCTTCGCCCGTCAACTTTTCTATCGTCGGTTCGCTCGCCGGGTCAGTCGCCGGTTTCTTCTCGTCAGCCATCGCTACCTCCCGCCGACCGCGGCGAGAATGCCCGCCTGGATGCTCTCCGCCATCGCGCGCGGATCCGCGGCATCGCGAATGGGCCGGCCGACGACGATGTAATCCGCGCCCCACCCGAACGCCTGCTCGACCGTCACCACGCGCTTCTGATCGTCGGTCGGCCGGTTCTCGACCGGGCGTATCCCCGGGGTCACCACGATCAACCGGTCGTCGACGAACTGTCGCAACATCTTCGCCTCGAGCCCGGACGAGACGACGCCGTCGCAGCCCGCTTCGAGTGCCCGGCGCGCGCGCGACAGCACGAGCTGTTCCACGTCACAGGCAAATCCGAGATCGTCGAGGTCACCGCGATCGAGACTCGTGAGTACCGTGACGGCGAGCACCTTGACGTCGCCCTTCGCCGCGCCCGCCGCCTCCATGATCGACTGGTTGCCGTGCACTGTCGCAAATGTCACGCCGCGACCGCGCAGCTGGCGTACCGCCGCGGCCACGGTCGCGGGCACGTCGAAGAACTTGAGGTCGACGAATATCTTCTTGCCGCGCGCGGCGAGCCAGTCGAGCAGTTCGAAGTAGCCTCCGCTCATGAAGAGCTCGAGGCCGATCTTGTAGAACTCGACGCTTTCGCCCAGGACTTCGACCAGCCCCCGCGCGGCGGCGGGATCGGCCACGTCCATTGCGAATATCAGCCGCTCGCGCGGCGGGATCGTCTTCATGTGCGCTCGCCCGGATCGAACAGCCTGCGATGCTCGAGCATCGCGAATCGGTCGGTCATGCCGGCCACGTAATCAGCCACCGCTCGCGCGCGCCCGGCCTTGCCGAGCTCCGCTTCGGCCGCACGCGCGTTGTCCGCGTATTCCTCCGGCAGCAGCCGCGGATCATCGAACAATGCCTCGAACAACTCCTTCAACACGCGTCGCGCCTTGGCTGTCATGCGCAGGACGCGGTAGTGGCGATAGAGGCGCTCGCCGAGAAAGCGCTTGAGCGCGAGGTGGTCCGCGTGGACCGCCGCGCTCTGCGCGATCAGCGGGCCTTCCGCCGCGCGCACGTCGTCGATGCTCGCGACACCGGCGCGCGCGATGCGTTCCTCGCTCGTGTCGATCACGTCGAGCACGACCTCGTTGATCATGCGGCGGATCACCTCGTACACCATGCGCCGCGCGGCGAGTTCCGGATAGGCCGCGCGGACCGCGTCGTGATGGCGCGCAAAGAGCCGCACCTCGCGCAACTCTTCGATCTCGATCAATCCCGCCCGCAGGCCGTCGTCGACATCGTGATTGTTGTAGGCGATCTCGTCGGCGAGGTTCGCGAGTTGCGCTTCGAGCCCGGGCTGGCGACGTTCGATGAAGCGCAACCCGAGTTCGCCGAGCGAGCGCGCGTTGTTCACCGAGCAGTGCTTCAGGATGCCCTCGCGCGCCTCGAAGGTGAGATTGAGCCCCGGGAAGTCGGCATAGCGCTCTTCGATCTCGTCGACCACCCGCAGCGACTGCAGGTTGTGCTCGAAGCCGCCGTACTCGCGCATGCACTCGTTGAGCGCATCCTGCCCGGCATGCCCGAAAGGCGTATGCCCCAGGTCGTGCGCGAGGCTGATCGCCTCGGTCAGGTCCTCGTCGAGACGCAGCGCTCGCGCGATCGAGCGCGCGATCTGCGCCACTTCCATCGAATGCGTGACCCGCGTGCGATACAGATCGCCCTCGTGGTTGACGAAGACCTGCGTCTTGTACACGAGCCGCCGGAAGGCATTCGAGTGGATCACCCGGTCACGATCGCGCTGGTACTCGGACCGGTGCTCCGACACGGGCTCCGGGTAACGGCGGCCGCGCGACGTCTCGCGCCGCGCCGCATACGGGGCGACCGCGCGCACGCCGGCCGTTGCGATGCCGTCGCTCATCCGAAATGGGCCGCGAGCGTGGCCCGCAGCGCCTCGTCCGGGTAGTCGGCCGTGACACGGGCCGCGCCGATCCGCTCGAGCAGCACGAGGCGTATCCGCCCCGCTGCGACCTTCTTGTCCATGCGCATCAGTTCCAGGGCGTCCGCCGCAGGTATTGCACGCACGTCGAGCGGCAATTGCAGGCGCGACAGGAGGCGCTCGATCCGTTGCACGTCGGCAGCGCGAAGCCAGCCACAGGCGCGCGACATGTCCGCAGCGATCCGCATGCCCGCGGCCACGGCCTCGCCGTGGAGCCACGCGGAATAGTGCGTCGCGGCCTCGATCGCATGCCCGAAGGTGTGGCCGAAGTTGAGCCAGGCGCGCTCGCCCTGTTCGCGTTCGTCGCGCGCGACGATCGCGGCCTTCAGTTCGCAGGACCGGCGTATCGCGTGCGCGAGCGCGGCCGGATCTCGTGCCAGCAGCGCATCGCTCTCCCGCTCGAGCCATTCGAAAAAGGCGTGGTCGCAGATGAGCCCGTATTTCACGACCTCGGCAAGGCCTGCGCGCAACTCGCGATCCGGCAGCGTGTCGAGGGTCGCGGTGTCGGCAATCACTGCCGTCGGTTGGTGAAACGCCCCGATGAGATTCTTGCCGGCGGCGTGATTGACGCCGGTCTTGCCTCCGACCGACGAATCGACCTGCGCGAGCAGCGTGGTCGGTACCTGCACGAACGCGATGCCGCGCTGGTAGCAGGCCGCCGCGAACCCGGCCATGTCCCCGACCACCCCGCCGCCGAGCGCGACGACACAGGCGTCGCGTCCGAAGCGGTTCGCGACGAGCACGTCGAGGATGCGCGCGACATTGGCGAGCGTCTTGTGCACCTCGCCGTCCGGCAGCACGACCTCGACGACCCGCCGCCCCGCGAGCGCGGATTGCAGTGCGGGCGAGTACAGGGCAGCGATCGTGGTATTGGTCACGACCAGCACGTCGCGCGCGGGGATTCGCGCCGCGATCTCGTCGCCGCGCGCGAGCAGTTGCGCCCCGATGACGATCGGATAGGACCGCGGGCCGAGTTCGACGCTGAGGGTGTCCACGCGCCGTAGAGTATAGTGGCCCCGCCCCGGCGTTGCGCCTGCGAATCAGCCCGGGTCGGTGCCCCGGATCTCCTGCAGGATGTGGTCGACGACCTGCTGCACCTTGCGACCATCGGTCGCCACCGTCACGTCGGCGATGCCGCGATAAAGCGGCTCCCGGACCACCATCAGCTCCGCGAGCTTCTGCGCCGGATCGACATCGCGCAGCAACGGCCGATGGCGTCCGTGCTGCACGCGCCCCGCCTGCTGGTCCACCGATGTTTCGAGATACACGACGACGCCGCGCCCGGCGAGATGCGCGCGATTCTCTGCCAGCAGGATTGCCCCGCCACCCGTCGAGATGACCACCGGCTCCATCGCGGTCAGCAGTTCGATCACTTCGCGCTCACGCTCGCGAAAGCCCGCCTCGCCTTCCTTCTCGAAGATGTAGGGGATATCGACGCCGGTGCGGGCCTCGATCTCGGTGTCGCTGTCATAGAAGGGTGCCCGCACACGTCGCGCGAGCAGCTTGCCGACGGCGGATTTGCCCGAACCCATCGGGCCGATCAGGAAGATGTTGCGCTTGCCGAGCAAATGACGGATTCCGGCGCCCGAAATGAAGCTGGCCGCCCGAAGGCGGCCAGCGAGTCTAGCAGGAGGCGCGGTCGCCGGATCGCCCGGCGGTGGCTCCTCAATAGACGTTGACGCCCTCGCGCAGGATCTTCGGCGTCACGAAGATCAGGAGTTCGTCCTTGTTGTTGGTCTTGCTCTTCTGCTTGAAGAGGATGCCGAGCCCCGGGATGTCGCCGAGGTAGGGCACCTTCTTCTCGGTTTCGCGGCGCTCGGTCTCGAGGATGCCGCCGAGCACGACCGTCTGCCCGTCGTTGACGAGCACCTGGGTCGTGATCTCGCGCGTATCGATCGAGGGCACGTTGACGCCGCCCGAGCCGACGATCACGGCGCCGACGCTGTCCTTCTTGACGTTCAAGTCGAGGATGATGCGGTTGTCGGGCGTGATCTGCGGCGTGACCTTGAGCGACAGCACCGCCTTCTTGAACTGGATGGTGGTCGCGCCGCTCGAGGCCGATTCCTGGTAGGGAATCTCGACGCCCTGCTCGATGCTCGCCTCGCGCTGGTTCGCGGTGATGACACGCGGCGAGGAGATGATTTCGCCGCGGCCTTCCGCCTGCGCCGCGGACAGCTCGAGGTCGACGACGTAGTCGGCGCCGAGCAGCATGAACGCGAGACGGCCGGCCGGGTTCGCAACCGGCAGGTTGACGTTGTAGCGGTTGGCGGCGCCGGCGCCCGTGGGAATCTCCACGGGCGTGACAGTGCCGCTGTTCGCGAGATTGTCGAGTGCGGAGGCGAGCCCCGTGTCGGTTGCCGCGGCGCTGCCGCTCACCATGCCGAGCTGCGTGCCACCGTTGCTGACATCGATGCCCGTGAACCCCGCGCGCACGCCGAGCTCGCGCGTGAAGTCGTCGTTCACGACCACGATGCGCGCCTCGATCAGCACCTGGCGCACCGGGATGTCGAGCGTGCCGACGAGGCGGCGGATGTCGGCGAGCTTGTCCGCCGTATCCTGCAGCAGCAGCGTGTTCGTGCGTTCATCGACCGCGACGCTGCCGCGCTCGGAAAGGAGCGACCCACCCTGCGACTTGATCAGCTCGGCGAGATCGCCGGCCTTCGCATAGTTCACCTGCAGGTACTCGGAGCGCAGCGGCGCGAGTTCCTGGATGTCCTTCTTCGCGGCGAGGTCGGCCTTCTCGCGCGCGGCGAGTTCGTCGGCCGGGGCGACGATGATCACGTTGTCCTGCTTGCGCTTGTCGAGTCCCTTGGTGCGCAGCACGATGTCGAGCGCCTGGTCCCAGGGCACGTTCTGCAGGCGCAGCGTGACGCTGCCGGAGACGGAATCGCTGACCACGATGTTCTGGCCGCTCGCATCGGCGAGCAACTGCAGCACCGCGCGCGTCTCGATGTCCTGGAAATTGAGGGTCAGGCGCTCGCCGGTGTAGACGGGCTTCGTGTCGGCATCCGCCGCGGCCTTGCGCGCCGGCGACAGTTCGATGACGTACTGGTCGTCCGACTGGTACGCGAGATACTCGAAATTGCCGCTGCCGTTGACGACGATGCGCGCGTCGTTGCCCGCCTTCGCGACGTCGAATCCGCTGACCGGGGTCGCGAAGTCGGTGGCGTCGTAGCGGCGCAGGAGGTTCTTCGGCACGTCCGCGCCGGTGAAGTCGGCGACGATCTGGTCGCCCTGCTGGCGCACGTTCACCGGCGTGTGCGGATCGGTGAGCTTGACGATGACCCGGCCGGTGCCGTCGGCACCGCGGCGGAAATCGATGCTGCGCAGCGCCCGCAGCGCCGGCGGGGCGGCCGCTGCCGGTGCCTCGG